>DASURP010000014.1:0-60018 GCA_036279975.1 Rhodanobacteraceae bacterium | reverse complement strand
ATGCAGCGCAAGCTCGCGGAACTCGGCATCGCGATCGTCACCGACTTGCGCGCCTTCGACGCGAACGTACTGGAGCAGCGCTTTGGTCGTTACGGGCGGCGCCTGCACGAGTTGTCGCTGGGCATCGACGAGCGGCCCGTGGCACCGGATCGCCCGACCCTGCAGATTTCATCCGAGGACACCTTCGAGCACGACCTGACGCTCGACGAACTCGCGCCGCATATCGAGCGGCTTGCCGGCAAGACGTGGGCGGCGTGCGAGCGCGAGGCCCACGGTCCGCATGGGCGCATCGCGCGCAGCGTGGTATTGAAGTTGAAGACCGCGGATTTCCGCATCCTTACGCGAACCGTCACGCCCGCCGAACGCCCCGCGTCGGCGCGTTCGCTGGCCGAAATCGCCTGCGCGTTGCGCGCGCGGGTGAACCTGCCGCCGCGCACGCGCTATCGGCTGGTCGGCGTGGGCGTGGCCGGTTTCGTCGACCGCGACAGTTTCGAGGCGCAACCCGAGTTGTTCGCGGACACCTGATGCAGTGTCAGGTGTTTACGTTGCCGAGGGGGATGCTTCCCGCAAGTAAACCGGCAGGTCGGTTGCCCGGGGCTGGTAGCCAATCTGGTTGAGCATCGCCGTGATGTGTCCGCGGTGGTAGGTGGTGTGGTTGATCACGTGCAGCACGATGTCTTCGCGGCGCAGTGCTCCGTCGCCCCCGCCGATGAAGGTGAAACGCACGACATCGTCACGGGCATCGGGGGTCATCGCTGCGGCGTAATCGATGTACCACGCGTCGATCTCGCGCTGTGCGTCGCGCAATTCGGACAGCGGAGGCGTGGCTTCGGGGTTGCGCGTGGTGAGACCGTGCGGCACGCCGAGCAGGTGCGATTTCCACACCACGTCCATCAGGTAGACGTGGTTGAGCGTGCGCAGGATGCTGCCGGCGAAGATGGGCGTGGGCGCCGCGAGCTGCTCAACCGAAAGCCCGGCCAACATCGTGTACAGCCGCTCGTCTGCCCACGCCTTGTAGCGCGCCAGCGTTTCCAGATGCTGCGATGGCGACGGCACAGTTACTTTCGCTTCGGAATGTACAGATCGGTGATGGTGCCTTCGGCCACTTCCGCCGCCATGCCCACCGATTCGCCCAGCGTCGGATGCGGATGGATCGTGAGCGCGATGTCGCCGATCTCGGCGCCCATCTCGATGGCCAGGGCGATTTCGGAGATCAGGTCGCCCGCATGCACGCCGACGATGCCGCCGCCGATCACGCGGTGCGTGGCCTTGTCGTAGATCAGCTTGGTGAAGCCTTCCGCGCGGTCCATGCCCAACGCGCGGCCAGACGCCGTCCACGGAAACTTACCGACGCCGATGTCGAGGTTCTTCTCTTTTGCTTCGCGCTCGGTGACGCCGACCCACGCGATTTCCGGATCGGTGTACGCGACCGACGGCACCACGCGCGCGTCGAAGTGCCGTTTCTGGCCGGCCGCGGCCTCCGCGGCCGCGTGCGCCTCATGCACGGCCTTGTGCGCCAGCATCGGCTGGCCGACCAGGTCGCCGACCGCGAAGATGTGCGGGACGTTGGTGCGCATCTGCGTGTCCACCGGGATCAATCCGCGTTCGGTGACGCTGACGCCGGCCTTGTCGGCGCCGATCTTGTTGCCGTTGGCGCTGCGACCGACCGACACCAGTACGCGATCGAAGGTCTTTTTCTCGGGGATACTGTCACCCTCGAACTCGCAGGTGATGCCGCTCTTCTGCGCTTTGGCCGCGGTGACTTTCGTCTTGAGATGCACCGCGACGCCCTGTTTCTTCAAACGCGCGGCGAGCGGGCGCACGAGGTCGGCGTCCGCGCCCGGCATCAACTGGTCCATGAATTCGACCACCGTGATCTGGCTGCCGAGCGCGCGATAAACCGTCGCCATTTCCAGCCCGATGATGCCACCACCGACGACCAGCAGGGATTTCGGCACGTCGCGCAGTTGCAGTGCGCCAGTGGAATCCATCACGCGATCGTCGTCCCACGGGAACATCGGCAGGTGCACGGCCTGCGAGCCGGCCGCGATGATGGCCTGCTCGAAACGGATCAGCTTCTTGTCGTTGCCGTTCACGACTTCGAGTTCGTGCGGCGACACGAACGTGCCGGTGCCTTGCACCGCGCGTACCTTGCGTTGCCTGGCCATCGAGGTCAATCCGCCGGTGAGCTTGCCGACGGTCTTGTCCTTGAAGTCGCGCAGCTGGTCGAGGTCGATGTTCGGCTTGCCGAACGCGATGCCGTGCGCGGCCATCAGCTCGGCCGCGTCGATCACTTCGGCCGCGTGCAGCAAGGCCTTGGACGGAATGCAGCCGACGTTGAGGCAGACGCCGCCCAGCGTGCCGTAGCGTTCGACCAGCACGGTGTCGAGGCCGAGATCGGCCGCGCGAAACGCTGCGCTGTAGCCGCCGGGGCCGGAACCCAGCACCAGCATCGTGCATTCCATGTCGGGTCTGCGGCCGGTTTCGCCGGCGGCGGCGGACGCCGCGCTTGTTCTTCCCTCTCCCTTCGGGAGAGGGTGGCCCGAAGGGCCGGGTGAGGGTACGGGTTCGCGCCGAGTTTTTGAGGGAGACGGCGGGTTGGGGTTACGCGTGTCAACCGAACCCTCACCCCCGGCCCCTTTCCCGGAGGAAGAGGGGCGCGAAGCAGCATCGGCGGGTTTTGCACTTGCATCACCTTCCGCCTCGACGACCGCGATCACTGCGCCTTGTTCGACGTTGTCGCCGACCTTGACCTTCACTTCCTTGATCACGCCCGCCGCGCTGGCCGGCACTTCCATCGTCGCCTTCGCCGATTCCAATGTGACGAGGCTCTGGTCTTTTTCGACGCGGTCACCCGCCTTGACCAGCACCTCGATCACCGGCACGTCGTGGAAATCGCCGATGTCCGGCACCTTGAGCTCGATGGTGTTCGCCATGTCGATTTCCCCGCTCAAAGCAGCGCCCGGCGCATGTCGCCGAGGAGCTGTGCGAGGTAGGCCGCGAAGCGCGCGGCGGCGGCGCCGTCGATCACCCGATGGTCGTAGGAAAGCGACAGCGGCAGGATCAGCCGCGGTGCGAACTCCTTGCCGTTCCACACCGGTTTCATCGAAGAACGCGAAACGCCGAGGATCGCGACTTCCGGCGCGTTGATGATCGGCGTGAACATGGTTCCGCCGATGCCGCCCAGCGAGGAAATCGAGAAGCAGCCGCCCGACATTTCGCCCGGTGTCAGCTTGCCGTCACGCGCCTTCTTCGCCAGCGCCGACATTTCCTGCGCGATGTCGAGCACGCCCTTCCTGTCGCAATCGCGGATCACCGGCACGACCAGGCCGTTCGGCGTATCGGCGGCGAAACCGATGTTGAAATACTTCTTCACCACGAGGTTTTCGCCGGACCCATCCAGCGACGCGTTGAAGTCGGGATATTTCTGCAGGGCCGCGACCGAAGCCTTGATCAGGAACGCCAACAGCGTGACCTTGATGCCGGTCTTTTCGTTTTCCTTGTTGAGCGCGACGCGCAGTGCCTCGAGGTCGGTGATGTCGGCGTCCTCGAACTGCGTGACGTGCGGGATCATCGCCCAGTTGCGCGCGAGGTTGGCGCCCGACAGCTTCTTGATCCGCGACAGCGGCCGGGTTTCGATCGCGCCGAATTTCGTGAAGTCGATCTGCGGCCAGGGCAGCAGGGTGAGTCCCGTCGAACCACCTGCGGCGACGGGGCCGCCCCCCGCCATCACCCCCTTCACGAACTTCTGCACGTCTTCCCTGGTGATGCGCCCGCCGCGCTCACTGCCGGTGACGAGCGCAAGGTCCACACCCAGCTCGCGTGCAAACGCGCGCACTGCCGGGCTGGCGTAGGGCACCTTGTCCGGCATGATCGATTCGGCGGTGAAGGGGATAGGTGGCGCGTGGCGAGCGCCGCCGCCTTCGCGTGCGCCTTCCCCCTCTCCCTCCGGGAGAGGGTGCCGCGCAGCGGCGGGTGAGGGTCCGGTCTCGCGATCGGACGTCGGCGCAGGAGCCGAACCCTCACCCCCATCCCCTCTCCCGGCGGGAGAGGGGCGAGAAGCGGGTTCCGGCTGCCGTTTTGGCAGATCGGGCCTTGCAGACGTATTGTCTCCGGCATCCGCCTCGATCGTCGCGATCACGCTGCCTTCGGAAACCTCGTCGCCTACCTTGACCTTCATTTCCTTGACGGTGCCCGCGAACGGCGCCGGCACCTCCATCGTGGCCTTGGCCGATTCCAGCGTCACCAGCCCCTGGTCCTTGTCGACGCGATCGCCGGGCTTGACCATCACCTCGATCACGGGCACCCCATCGAAATCCCCGATGTCCGGTACCTTCGCCTCGCGCACCTCTGCCATGTCCGGCTCCTCGATGTTTCCGAAAGCTGCAAGACCCCAGTTTCGCGCATTTGCGCGGTCGCGTCATGCCCCAAGGCGTTCTGGCCCGAAAGGCACAGTGACCAGTGGCCGATGACACGGATGGCCGCCGCCGGCAGACTCCGCCAGAATCCCGAGCCTCGACACCATGGAAGCGACGCGATGTTGACGATCCGCAATTTGTCCAAGACCTACCCGAACGGCGTGCAGGCGCTGCGCGACGTGTCGCTGGATGTTCCGAACGGCATGTTCGGGCTGCTGGGCCCCAACGGCGCGGGCAAGTCCACGCTGATGCGGACGATCGCGACCCTGCAGGATCCCGACACGGGAAGCATCCGGCTGGGCAGCCTCGACGTGCTGGCCGACAAGCCGGCGACGCGCAGGGTGCTGGGCTACCTGCCGCAGGAATTCGGGGTGTACCCCAAGGTCAGCGCCGCGGCGATGCTCGATCATTTCGCGGTGCTGAAAGGCGTCACCCGGCGCGGCGAACGGCGCGATCTCGTCGATGCACTGCTGAAGCAGGTGAATCTGTGGGACGTGCGCAAGCGCAAGCTGGGCGGGTTCTCGGGCGGCATGCGCCAGCGCTTCGGGATTGCCCAGGCGTTGATCGGCGATCCCAAACTCGTGATCGTGGACGAGCCGACCGCCGGCCTCGATCCCGAAGAGCGCCAGCGCTTCCTCAACCTGCTGGCCGAAATCGGCGAACGCGTGGTGGTGATCCTTTCCACCCACATCGTCGAGGACGTCACCGAACTCTGCCCGCGCATGGCGATCATTGCCGAAGGCCGGGTGCGCCTCACGGGCGAGCCGCGCGAGACGATCCGTGCGCTCGAGGGCAAGGTGTGGCGGCGCGCAATCGACAAGGCGGCGCTGCCCGGATACCGCGAGAAGATGACGGTGCTGTCCACGCGGCTCGCGGGCGGCGCGACGCTGATCCACGTGCTGGCCGATGCCAAGCCGGACGACGGCTTCGAGAGCGTGCCGCCGGATCTGGAAGATGTGTATTTCGGGCAGTTGCACCACGCCGCCACCACGAAGGCAGCCTAGGGCCTGCTGCCGCCGTGCCACATGGCCGCGCCGTCGGCCCATGGCCCGCAGGGCAAGGAAGAGCGAGGGAGATGTATGTCGATACGTGGACGAGTGATGACACAGCCATGCGGGCAACGGGCCCCGGCCCGAAGGGTTGCTCTGCGGCGACCGCCATCCCGTGGCGCACACCTGGGCCATAGACCCGCCATGGCGCTACAGCGTGCGGCCTTGTTTGGCAGCCGCTGCGGCAGCAACGCGGCCCATTTGACTCGGAGGCAGTAGGCCCACATGTTTCGGGAGATCTTTCGATTCGAGCTGCGTCAGCAGCTCAGGAGCCCGCTGTTCTGGCTGGTTGCCGTGTTCCTTGCAGCGCTGGCGTTCGGGGCCGCGAGTTCGGACACGATCCAGATTGGCGGCGGCATCGGCAACATCCACCGAAACGCGCCCTACGTCGTCATCAACATGCTGGGCGCGTTCTCGCTGATCGGTGGCCTGTTCCTGATCCCGATCTTCGTGGCCGGCGCCGCCCTGCGCGACTTCAGCGCCAACACAGCCGACATGATGTTCGCGACTCCGGTTTCGCGGGGTGCCTACCTCGGCGGCCGTTTCGTGGCCGGCTGGCTGGTCAGCGTGCTGGTCCTGGTCGTGGTCGCGATCGGCTACTGGCTGGGGTCCTTCATGCCGTGGGTGGACGCCGTGCGGCTGGGGCCGACGCCCTGGGCCGCCTACGGCTGGTCGCTCGCGGTGCTGGTGATCCCCAACCTGTTTTTCGTGGGCGCCCTGATATTCCTGCTGGCAACCGCGACGCGCTCGATGCTGGGCGCCTACGTGGGTGTGATCGCGTTCTTCGTGTTGTGGGCGATTGCAGGCACCGTGCTGGGTGGGGGCAACATCGAGCATCAGACCGCCGGCGCGCTCGCCGATCCGTTCGGCCAGGGTGCGTTCGATCTCATCACGCGGTACTGGACGCCCGATGATCGCAACACGCGGATTCCGGGTTTGACCGGGCTGTTGCTGGGCAACCGCGCCCTGTGGATTGCCGTGGGCGTGGGGTTGCTGGCGGCGGCATTCACATTGTTCAAACCCGACCGCGAGGGGCTGCGCAGGTTCCGTCCGCGCACGCGCGTCGCCGCGGATGTTTCCACGCCGGCGCCGACGCCGGTCGTGTTGCCGAGCGTGTCGCTGCACGGTGGATTCGACGCCCGGTTCCGCCAGCTGCGCAAGCTGGCCTGGTTCGACACCCGCTTCGTGCTGCGCGGAACGCCCTTCCTCGCCATGCTCGCGGTCGGGCTGATGCTGCTGGGCACGAACCTGGCTTTCGGCGGCCAGATGTTCGGCACCAGCGTGTGGCCGGTGACCCACACGGTGGCGCGGACGATGACGGAGTCGTACACGTGGCTGCTGCTGATCGTGATGGGATTCTATGCGGGGGAGCTGGTGTGGCGTGACCGCAGCGCGCAGGTCAGCGAGGTGGTCGACGCCTTTCCGACCCCGGACTGGATCCCGCTGGTTTCCAAGGTCGTGGCGCTCGCGGCGGTAATCGCGGTGTTCTTCGCGGTCGGATCGGTGGTGGCCATGGGCTACCAGCTGTTCCGCGGCTACCACCAGCTGCAACCGGTGCTGTACCTGCAATACCTGGGCCTGGGCCTGCTGTCGTTCCTGCTGGTCGGGATCCTGGCGGTGGTGCTGCAGGTGTGGGCCAACAACAAGTTCGTGGGCTACGCGCTGTTCGTGGCGTACGTTGTAGCGATGATCGCGCTGGCGCAACTGCACCTCTCCGATCACCTCTACCGCTACGGCACCGCCCCCGGCACGCCGTATTCGGACATGAACGGCTTCGGCTCGTTCTGGATCGGCAACCTGTGGTTCCGGGCCTACTGGTACCTGTTTGCGATCGCCCTGCTGGTGATTGCGGCGTTGTACTGGGTGCGCGGTACGACGACGGGCTGGCGCGCGCGGGGACGCATTGCCCGGCAACGCTTCCGCTGGCCGGCGGCAGCACTGCTGGTGCTGTCGCTGGCCGGGTTCGTTGCGGTCGGGGTATTCCTGTTCCACAACACCCACGGCCTGTACCACTACCAGACCCATGACGAAGGACAGCGGCTCGCGGCGCAGTATGAAAAGGACTACCGCAAGTACCTCGGGTTCGCCCAGCCACGCATCACCGACGTGAACATGGACGTGGCGATCTACCCGGGGCGGCGCGCCGCCGACATCACGGGCCACTACACGCTGGTCAACAGGCATGACACGCCGATCGACACCCTGCTGGTGCAGTTGCCGGTGCTGGACACCCGCGAATTCAAGGTCGACCTCGATTTTGCGCCGCATACGACCACGCTGGCCGACGCAAGGCAGGGCTTCTACCTGTACAAGCTCGATACGCCGTTGGCGCCCGGGGTGTCGATGCCCTTCACGTTCCGCTACCAGGTTGCCTATCCGGGGTTCGCCAACGAGCCCACCGGCGAGCAACTCGTGCACAACGGCACTTTCTTCAACAGCATGCTGTTCCCGCATTTTTGCTACAACGAGGGCCGCCAGCTCACCGACAACAACGACCGCCGCAAGTACGGGCTGGGCCCCGCACAGCGGATGCCGAAGCGCGACAATGTCGCGGCGCACGGGGACAACCTGATTTCGTGCGATTCCGATTGGGTGCACTTCCAGGCCACGCTGTCCACCAGCGCCGACCAGATTGCGCTGGCGCCGGGTTACCTGCAAAAGGAATGGGAGAAGGATGGCCGTCGCTACTTCCACTACGTGCAGGACACCCCGATCCTGGATTTCTTTTCGTTCCAGTCGGCGCGCTACAAGGTCGCCCGCGGCAAGTGGCACGACGTCAACCTCGAGATCTACTACGACCCGCAACACCCGTACAACATCGAGCGGATGTTCAAGGCGATGAAGCTGTCGCTCGACTACTACACCAAGCACTTCGGGCCGTACCAGTTCCGCCAGTTGCGGATCCTGGAGTTCCCCGATTACGAGGCGTTTGCGCAGTCGTTCGCCAACACGGTTCCGTTTTCGGAGTCGATCGGGTTCATTGCCGACCTGCGCAAGCCGTCCGACATCAACTACGTCACCCACGTGACCGCGCACGAGACGGCGCACCAGTGGTGGGCACACCAGGCGATCGGCGCCAACGTGCAGGGTGTGACGATGCTGGACGAATCGCTGGCGCAGTATTCGGCGCTGATGGTGATGAAACACCTGTACGGCCCGGACAAGATGCGCAAGTACCTGAAGTACGAGCTCGACAGTTACCTGCGTGGCCGGGGCGGCGAGCGGGTCGAGGAGATGCCGTTGGCGTTGGTCGAGAATCAGCCGTACATCCACTACGCCAAGGGTTCGGTGATTTTCTATGCCCTGCAGGACTACATCGGCGAGGACAAGGTCAACGCCGCAATCCGCAAGTGGCTCGATGCAGTGAAGTTCCAGCAGCCGCCCTACACCGATACGCGCGACCTGCTGGCCGACTTGCGTGCGGTGGCCGGGCCGAAGTACCAGGGCCTCATCACCGATTTCTTCGACAAGATCACCTTGTTCGACGACCGCATGCTCAAGGCGACTGCGAAGGAGCTGCCGGACGGCAAGTACGAAGTCACCCTGCACGTGCACGCGGCCAAGTACTACGCCGATGGCAAGGGCAGGCAGACCCGCGCCAGGGTGGACATCCCGATCGAGATCGGCGTGTTCGCGAAGGCGCAGAGCGGCGAGGAAGAGGACGAGAAACCGCTGTACCTCGCCAAGGTCCCGGTCAAGGACGGCGACAGCACGATCACGGTGACGGTGGACGGCAAGCCGTATCAGGCCGGGATCGATCCGTTCAACGAGCTGGTGGACCGGGTGTCCGACGACAACCGTGGGCCCGTGACCATCGAATGAGCCGCGCGCGCCGGCGGGCCGTGTGGTGTGGCCGCGACCTCGTCACTTTTTCGGCAGCGGGGTGAACTTCGCCGGATCGTAGCCGCCGACCTCGAACTTCAGCGTCTGCTGGCCGTGCTCGCGGCTGGCGACGTCCATCTCGATCACCTTGGCCTTTTGCATCGCCGCGATGAAGCGTTTGTCGTCCTTGATGAACATCGCGGGTTCGCCGGTCTTCGGCAGGTAGGCCTTCCAGGTTTCGCGCTTCCCGTCGAAATGCATCACGACGTTGCACAAATCCTTGCACGCGAAACCCTGGCTGCCATCCGGTGCGAACAAGTAAACGCTCTGGCCCCATTTCACGTGCCGGCGCAGCACCAGCCTCGTGCTCTCGCCGCGCGGCTTGCCGGTTGCGTAGATGCTTGCCGTGTGTTGCAGGCCCTGTACGTTTGCGGTCTGGTACCACCACAGGTTCGCAAGCCGCTCGTGCTCGGCTTTCCCCTTTGCCGTGGCCTGGACCTGCGCCAGCGTCTTCTGCACCTCGGCGGCGGCGGGCGTGCCCGGATATTTCTTGACGATTTCCTCGCCGACCGGTGCGGCCAGGTTCTCGGCGTGTTGGGCCAGCATGTCCTGGTAGAGCTTCAGTTCCCTGGCTGCCGCCGTGGCGTCCACGGCCGCCCGCGCGGATGCCGACGGCGCCGCGGGGGGCGGCGCGCCCTGTTGCGAACAGCCGGTGATCGCCAGTCCCGCGACGATGCCGATGGAAAAAAGCGGAAGCAGCCGGAACGAAGGGGCGGGTGTGCTCATGCGTCGAGTGTACCCGCCTCTCCGCCGGCTGTCCTTCAATGTTCGCAGTCCAGGCAGGGTTTGTTCGGCGTGGCCACCCGTTGCCGAAATCGCACGCGGGCCTGCGCCTGGCCGAGCAGCATGCCGCCCAGGATCAGCACCCCGCCTGCGGCCATCGTGAGCGTCAGCGGTTCGTCCAGGGCCAGCCATGCCCACAGCACGCCGAAGATCGGCACGAGATAGGTCACCGTGGTCGCGCGCGGCGCACCGACGCGCTGGATCAGGCGATAGTAGATCGCGTAGGCGAAGCCGGTGCAGACCACGCCGAGCGCGACCAGGCTGGCCCACGCCTGCACGGGGATGCGCGCGGCCGGCCACTGCCATGCTGCAAATGGCGACAGCAACAGTGCGCCCCACGCCAGCGTCGCCGCCGCAACTGCAGCGGCCGGCAGGCCCGAGAAGTACCGTTTGACCAGGTTGGCCGAGACGCCGTACAGCAGGGCCGCCGCCGCGCCGGCCACGACCGCGGGGGCCAGGCCGATCCCGGCCATGTCGCCACTGGCCAGCACCACGACGCCCACCAATCCGAGTACCAGTCCCGACAGGCGGCGCCCGCCGATTTGCTCGCCAAACATCGCGAAGGCTGCCAGCGCCGCGAACGGTACCGCCATGCTGTTGACGATGGCGCTGACGCCCGCGGGCGCGCGCTCCGCGCTCCACGCGAACAGCAGGAACGGCAGCAGGGTGTTGACCAGGCCGATGGCGGCGATCTTGAACCAGCCGGTCGCGGCGAGTTGCCGCCGTGCACGCCACAGGAACGGCGACAACACCAGCGCCCCGAGCGCGAGGCGCGCATCGGCCAGGGATACCGGGCCGAACCTGGGCGCGGCGATCCTGAGGAACAGGAACGAGCCGCCCCAGATCGCTGCCAGCAACAACAGTTCGACCGGCGTGCGCCAGTCGCGGCCTGCCGCGCGCGCGGCGTGCCTCCGCAGTACGCCGCGTGGTTGCCCGGACGGACCAGGTTCGCCCCGCGCCAACAGGCGCGCGGTTTCGAAGTTGGTTACGTGTCCGCCCTGGAACAGCAGTCCGCCCGAGAGTCCTGTCAATTCCCTCAACATGGAGCACCTCCAATCGTGTTGCGCGGCTACCCTGAAGGGTGCGACGATAGGCTCCGCCAAGCGGCCCCGGAAGCGACGTTTTTTCAAGCGAGGCTTGAACAATTTCCAATATGGGAGCCGGCGCCGCGTCCGCCGGCCAGCTTCGCGGCGGGCGCGGGCCTGCCGCCATCCGCGCAGGTCACTGCGGCGACCGCCATTGCACCTGGCGTGGCGGTTGCCGGCATTGGAAGAGAAGACATGTTGCACACGGGCATGTCGAGTGGATTCCCGGCGTGGCGATCCGGCATGGCAGGCACGAGTCCCTCCGGATCGCCGACGGCATCAAACCGAGGCCAGGCCGAATGCGGCGCTGCACAGCAGCAGGAAGGAGCCGAACGATACCGCGGCGAGCATCAATGGCTCGACCCGATCGCGGCCATACAGGTTGTCGTTGCGCCGGCGCCCCCTGTTGCCCGGAAACCGCATCAGCGGAGACTCGTCGTGCGCCAGCAACCGCGCAGTCTGCCAGTTGGTCACGTGTCCGCCCAGGAACAACATGCCACCCGATAGCTTTGCCAATTCCTTCAACATGGGACACCTCTGGTCGTGTTGCGTTGAAGCCCTGTGAGGCGCAACAATAGGCCAGGAAGAGGGTTCGCGGTAGCGATGGTTTTTCAAACTTGTATTGAGGAAAATCGAACATGGCACGTGCCCCACTCCATTCCCTGCACGCTTTCGTCGCGGCAGCGCGCGCGCGCAACCTCACCCGCGCGGCGGAGCGGCTGCACCTGACCGTGAGTGCGTTGAGCCACCAGATCCGGCTGCTGGAGGAACGCATCGACTGCCGGTTGTTCGTGCGCGGTCCGCGCGGCCTGAAGCTGACCGCCGAAGGCCAGCGCCTGCTCGACAACGTGGCGCCGCACCTGGAGGCCATCGAGGACGCGCTGAAGCCGCTGTGCGAGCGCAGCGACAACGCCTTGTCGTTGTCGGCGATGCCTTCGATGGCCTCGAGCTGGCTGCTGCCACGCCTGCCGCGTTTCGTCACGCGCCATCCCGAGGTCGAACTGAACCTGGATTCGTCGATCGAGCTGGTGGATTTCGCGGACGGCCGTTTCGACGCAGCCCTGCGCTATGGCGTCGGCGACTGGCCCGGGCTCGTCGTCGAGTCGCTGTTGGAAGAGTGGTTGACGCCGGTGGCGAGCCCGTCCTTGCTGGCGGGGCGCAAGCGGCCGCGCCTGCAGGATCTCGGCGAGCTGCCGCTGCTGTGTCCGGAGGATCCCTGGCCGGACTGGTTTGCGATGTACGGCGGCAAACCGCCGCAACGCTACGCCGCCTCGTTCAACGATTCGGAATCACGCCAGCGCGCGGCGGTGGAAGGCATCGGCGTGGCGCTGGGGCGCACGACCATGGTCAGGCCGCTGATCGAAACCGGACAGCTGGTCGCGCTGTTCCCGGAGTTGATGAAAGCCAGGCGCTGGCATTATCTCGTCTATCCCGAGCGTTCACGCAAGCACGCTGGTTTCATGGCTTTCCGCGAGTGGTTGCTGGACGAGGCCGCGCGTTTCCGCGCGGTGCCGCCGGCCGGGTTGGCGGGGGTGCGTGCGCGTGAGCGCGGCGCGGCGGCCGCGCGCACGCGCACGCACGCGTGAGCCATCAGCCGCA
This sequence comes from Rhodanobacteraceae bacterium, assembly GCA_036279975.1. Taxonomy (GTDB): domain Bacteria; phylum Pseudomonadota; class Gammaproteobacteria; order Xanthomonadales; family Rhodanobacteraceae; genus 66-474. Next base: position 47,202 of record DASURP010000014.1, on the reverse strand, counting down.
GGGATCGCGCCCCATCAGGTGATCGTAGGTGGAGACGGTCGCATCGCGCAGGTGGCCGTCCCGACCCGATGCCGAGGCGGAGTGAATGCGACGGCAGGCCTCGCTGCGCGTGATCTTCGTGCCGTGCACCCGCACGCGGCTCCATGCATTGTGGTGGCCGCGCCCGCTGGGCATCCTTTCCGCGTAGCGGCTGCGCACCACGCCGTCGCCCGGCACCGAGGATGGGCAGCGCGCGTGTCGATAGAAAACTTCGCCATCCGCGGCGTGGCATTCCCATGACATCTTTGCCGGCGTGCGCGCATGGCGCCGCGTCGCGCGCGGGCGGCGTGCGTGGCGCGAGGGTCGCGGCGCATGCCGGTCGCGCGCGGTCTGCGCCCGGACGTGGCGGGCGACTTCCGCAGGGTCGCCGACCGTCGGCAGCGGTTGCACGTCGAGCTTGCGCTGGTTGGCACGCACGGCGCACGGCGTATCCTGGAACGCGATGTGCCCCGGACCGTCGCTGCACTCGAAGATGGGCGCCGCGTGCAAGGTGCCGGCGACGGCGCAAACGGCAAGCAGGCAGGCCGCCGCCATGAACCTGCGCAATGTCGTGTTCCTTTCCGGATTTGGGGCCCTGGCGTGCATGGTTTCTCTCCGTCGGTGGCACTGGCGTGAATGCTCGCTGTTGCCCGGACGCCGCGGAATGGGCCAGGCACGCGGATGCCTGTAGGACGGCTTCGACGCGGCGTGTCGGCGCCGGCGCGATCCTCCGCGCCGGCGTTTGCGCATCAGGCACCCTGAACGCACTTGCTACACTCGCCTCTTTCGGGAATCGCGGCGCGTGCCAACGGATCGCGTGACATTCCATCGCCCCGCCGCGTTCTGGCTCGGTTGCCTCGCGGTTGCGGCCGGCGTGTGCCTGCACCTGCCGATGTACGTGATGGCGGCGCCGATGCATTTCCATCTCGCCGGCATGCCGATGGACCTGTCGATGGAACTCGGCATGCTGCTGATCCCGGCGGGCGTGTTGCTGGCGGGGTACGGGTTGACACCGCGGCTTGCCCAGGTGCGCCTGACCACGCGCGGCGGCGAACGCCTGCACTGGCACGTCGCCGATGGCGTGCCGCTCAATCGCGAACACTGGAAGCTGGTGGCAGTGCTGGCGGTCGCGCTGACCATCGACGTGATGAAGCCGGCCTCGATCGCGTTCGTGATGCCGGGGATGGCGCACGAATACGGCATCGGCATGTCGCGCGCCGGCTGGCTCGCGTTGTCGGCATTGGTCGGCACCGCGGTCGGTTCGGTGGTGTGGGGCCGCCTCGCCGACGTGTTCGGGCGGCGTGCGGCGATCCTGTTGTCGGCGTTGCTGTTCATGGGCACTGCGATATGCGGCACGATGCCGTCGTTCCACTGGAACCTGGTGATGTGTTTCATGATGGGCGCGGCGGCGGGCGGCATGCTGCCGATCGCGTTCACCCTGATGGCGGAGACGGTGCCCGCGCGCCACCGCGGCTGGCTGCTGGTCACCCTGGGTGGTGTCGGCACCTCGGCGGGTTACCTCGCGGCGTCGGGTGCGGCCACCTTGCTCGAACCGAGTTTCAGTTGGCGCGCGCTGTGGTTGTTGAACCTGCCGACCGGTGCGGTGATCTTGCTGCTCAACCGCTATATCCCGGAATCGCCACGCTTCCTCGCCAACGCCGGGCTGGCCGACCAGGCACGGTCGGTCCTGGCGCGCTTCGCGGGCTCGGCGAGCGCGCTGGTCGAGAGCGCCGCCGGCGAGGACGCCCCGATCATGGAGATCCACCAGCCGCGCGCCGGCCTGCGCGACATGCTGCGCGGCCGCCACGCCCGCATCACGATCGCGCTGATGGTGTGCGGACTGGCGTGGGGGCTGGTCAATTTCGGATTCGTGCTGTGGCTGCCCGCCAACCTGCACAAGCTCGGGCTGGATTCACGCGCCGCCAGCGAGTTGATGGCGAAATCGGCGCTGCTGGCGATCCCCGGCATCGCGGTGGTGGTGTGGCTGTACCAGCACTGGAGCAGCTTCAAGTCGCTGGTGCTGTTCATGGCCCTGACCGTGATTGCGCTGCTGGTGTTCGCGGCGATCGAGGTCGGCGGCCTGCGCGCGCAGGCGCTGACCATCACCGCCACGGTGCTATTGCTGATTGCGATCAGCGGCGTGATCGCGACGATGATCCCGTATTCCGCCGAGATCTATCCGGTGCACCTGCGTGGCACCGGTTCCGGCTTGGTCGCCGCGGGTTCCAAGGCCGGCGGCATCCTCGGCGCCGGGCTGGGCGTGGCGGGGGTGTTTGACAGCTTCCTGGTGTCTGCACTGGTGATCGCGGTGCCGATGGCCTGCGCCGGGGCGATGCTGTGGCGCGGCGGCGTCGAGACCAGCGGACACGACCTGGAAGACATCCAGCGTGACCTGCGTGTTTCCGGCCGGACGCCGTGACGGGCCCCGTTCAGTGCGTGCTGGTCGCCGCTGCCGGGGTTGTGCCCCGCGCCAGGGCCAGGCCCTTCAGCACGTGCAGCGCCTCGGACAAGGCGTAATCCTGCATCGCGAGATCGCCCGTGTCGGCCTCGGTGCTGGCGGCATGGGTGCCGGCGAGGTGGTTGGGAAGGTCGCTTTCGTGTTCGTCGTCGACCAGCGACGGATCGCGATCGGCGGCGACGGTGACGTTGCCCAGCGTGATGTCGGGCGTGATGCCGGCGGCCTGGATCGAGGTGCCATTGGGCGTGTAGTAGCGCGCGGTGGTGAGTTTCACCGCATCGCCGTTGCCGAGTGGCAGGATGGTCTGCACCGAACCCTTGCCGAAGGTGCGCCGGCCCATCACCAGCGCGCGGCGGTCGTCTTTCAGCGCGCCGGTGACGATTTCGGCCGCCGAGGCCGTGCCGTTGTCCACCAGCACCACCATCGGCGCGCCGTCCAGCAGGTCGCCCGGCGTGGCGCTGAATTTCAGGTTCGATTGTGGCAGCCGGCCACGGGTGCTGACGATGGGCCCCGAGTCCAGGAAATCGTCGGCGACGCCGACCGCGCTGGTCAGCAGCCCGCCCGGGTTGGAACGCAGGTCCAGCACGGCGCCGCGCAATGGCCCGTGCTCTTTCTGCAGTTTCTCGAGCGCGCGGGTCAGTTCGTTCGCGGTGTCCTCCTGGAACTCGCTGACGCGGAGGTAGGCGTAACCTGGTTCCAGCATCCGGGCGGTCACGCTGGACACGCGGATGCGCTCGCGCACCAGCGGGATGGTGACGGGCTTGCTGCTGTCCGCGTGCAGGATCGTCAGCGTGATCTTCGAGCCGATCGGTCCACGCAGAGTCTTTATCGATGCATCGATGCCATCCGGTTGCACCGGCACGCCGTCGATGCCCACGATCACGTCGCCGGCCAGGATGCCCGCGCGCTTGGCCGGTCCGCCGTCCAGCGGCGCGATGATGACCAGATGGTGGTTGGCCTGCGCCACTTCGATGCCGAGACCGGTGTAGGCGCCCGAGGTATCCTCGGTGAGGTTCCTGAGTTCGCTGCGGTCGAGGAATTCACTGTGCGGGTCCAGCCCGGACAGCATGCCGCGTATCGCCGATTGCATCAGTTCCCGGTTGGCAACCGGCGCGACGTAGGCCTGCTTGACCATCTCGAAGGCGCGGGTGAAGGCCTGGATCTGCTCGAGGCTCGGGGCATCAGCGCCGTCGGGCGCACTTGCCGGCGCTGTCGCCGCGCTGCCGGCCGGGGCGGGTGTTGCCGTGGATCGGGCGGGCGGCGCGGCGAACACGATGCTGCAGCAGGAAAACAGCAGGCAGCCAAGGACAACTTGCAAAGGTCGGAGCATGGGGATACCGGGATGGTCTGGATCAAGGCGGAGGAGGTGCGGCGGTTCATTGTAGGCGCATCGGGCGGCGTCATTGGCGCGTGGCGAACCAGCCCTGCGGATCGACCGGCTTGCCGTCGTGGCGCAGGCCGAACCAGGCACCACCCTGTTCCGGACTGCGCCCGACCGTGGCGATCGGCTGGCCGGGTTGTACCCAGTCGCCGGCTTCGACGGAAGCCGACTCGTTGCCGCCGTACAGGCTCATCCAGCCGTCGCCCTGGTCAATGATCACAAGTATCCCGTAACCGCGCATGAAGTCGGCCCATGCCACGCGCCCGTAGGCCACGGCGCGCACCCGTGCCCCCGGCGGGGTCGCGATCACCACGCCCTGCTTGAGGATCCCCGAGCCGCGCCTGGGTCGGCCGGCGACCGGCCACGGCAACTTGCCACGCATCTGTCCGAACGGGGTGTTGCTGCCGAGCTGAGGCGGAATGTCGGCGAACACGTCCTGCAGTTGCTGCAACAACCGGTCGAGGGCATCGGCATCGCGTTGCAGTGCCGCCAGCTTGTCCCGCTGCTGGTCGAGTTGCCGGTTGGCCTGCGCGAGCAGTCCGGCCTGTGCGTTGCGCGCCTGCTCGAGCTGGGTCGCCTGCGCCGCGCGCTGATCGCGCTGCTGCTGCAGCGCCGCGGTTTCCGCGTCGATCGATGCCGAGAGCTTGTCGAGTTGCGCGATCTGACCGAGCAGCGCGCGGATGCGCTGCACGCGGTCGTGCTGGAAGTAGCGCGAATAGGCCAGCGCGCGATCGACCTTCGCGATGTCGTCGTTGCCCAGCAGCAGCGCGAGGCTGGAGCCGCGGTCGAGGGTGTAGGCCGCGCGCAGCAGGTCGGCAAGGGCCGCGCGCTGGCCGGCCAGGCCAGTCTCGATTTGTGTGCGCTGCTGTTCGAGATCCGCCAGCGCAGCGGATTTGGCAGTGATCGCCGCGTCGGATTCCTGCACGGCCCTGGCGGCCTGGTTCAATTGTGCAGCCTGTTCGGCGAGCCTGGCATTGATCGCGTCGCGCCGGGCCGCGGTTGCATGCTGTGCCGTGGCGATCTTCGCGATCTCGGCGCGCACCGCCGCCAGCTGCGAGCGGGTGGCTGCTTCGCGTGATGCCTGTGCGGCCGGCGCAGACGACACGGGCGGCTCGGCGCCGGCGCTGCACACTGCAACGGCCAGCGCGCACGTCGCCAGCGTCGGCAGCCATTCACGCATTCGGGGAAACGGCAAAAGCATATGCGACGATTATCACAAGTAAGCACGACCTGTTCGAGCCGGGGTCCGGATTTCCGCCAACGCGGCAACAAGGAACATGGATCCCGGCCCCGGATCAGAAGCACTTCCGGGGCACGCTCTGCGCCGGGGTGACGGGCATTTGGGTTCCGGTTTGCGCCGGGGTAACGGGCCAAGCCGGATGCCGCTACCGCTCCACCCAGATGGCCAGCAGGTCCACAGCGCCGGACAGTCCACCGGTTGCCTGCGCGATCGCCGCGGCATCGCCGGAGCGCCCGGCGGCTCCCCGTTCGAGTCTGGCACCCGGGAAAGCGGCCGGCCGGCGGGCCCGGGGGCGATCCGCTAGGCTCGACGGATGTGCGTGATTGCGTTTGCCTGGGACGCCCATCCCCGCTGGCGGCTGTTGCTGATCGGCAATCGCGACGAGCTGCATGCGCGGCCGTCGGAACCGCTGCACGAATGGCCCGGCGCGCCCGGGCTGCTCGCCGGTCGCGACCTCGAGGCCGGCGGGACCTGGATGGGCGTGCTCGCTCCCACGCGTGCCTGCGTGGTGACCAACGTGCGTGATCCGCGCGCGCCGCATGATGGCGCGTCACGCGGCCTGCTGGTAACGGACTTCTTGCGCGGCGCGGCCACGGCAGTGCAGCACGCGGCGATGCTGGCGGCGGACGCCGCGCGTTATCATCCCTTCAACCTGCTGCTGTTCGACCGCGGCGCTGCGTGCTTCGTGTCCAACCGGCCCGGGTTGCGCAGCCGGGAGATTCCCGCGGGCGTGCACGGCTTGTCGAACGGCGATCTCGACGCGCCGTGGCCGAAGGTGCGGCGCGCGACCGCGGCGCTGCGTGGCTGGCTCGACTCCGGCAGCGAGGCTTTCGATTCCATGTTCGAGGCCCTTGCCGACACCAGCACCGCCCCCGACGCGGAATTGCCGGACACCGGGGTCGGGTTGGAGCTGGAACGGCGCCTGTCGTCCGTGTTCGTGCGCGGCAAGGACTACGGCACCCGCGCGACCACCCTGATCGCGCTGGCGCGCGACGGCGGTGGCGTAATCGAGGAGCGCCGCTTCGGGCCGGATGGGGCGGCGGAAGGCCAAACCGCATTGCACTTTTGATCTTCCCTTCGCCCCCCGGGAGAAGATGGCGCGCAGCGCCGGATGAGGGTTCGTTCGCGCGTGGTGTAGCGTTGCCTGCGTACCTGCGGCGAACCGCAAATGTGTACCCTCACCCGCCTTTCGGGCAGCCTCTCCCGGAGGGGGAGGGAAAACAGGCCATCAAGCTTTGGAACGCAACAGGCCTTTGGCAAGGTTAATGTGGGCTCGACGTTGACTCCGCTGGTGCGCCCGCGGCAGGCACGTGGAATGCCGGCGCCTGGCCCAGCAGCAACGCGCGGATGCTGCGCAGTTTCGCCTTCAGGGCGCGCTCGTGCTCGGGACCGATGCGGATCATCAATTTCTGGCCGACCGACAGCGCCTCCCAGGTCGGATCGGCAAACGCGTAATGACCGTCCGGGGTCGCCACCAGTGCGACCGGCGGACGCGCGTTCGGCGCAGCCAGCATGTCGTTGATCGCGACCAGCAGGCGGTCGTTGAAATAGCCCCGCGGGTAGCCGAGCTGGCGGTAGGCCTGCTGGAACAGCGGGTACCAGTGCACGTACCAAGTCACCAGGGTACGCGCATCCACCGCCTCGGCGATTTCCATGTACGCGTCGTAACGCGCATAGTTCTTCGCATCCAGCACCAGCTGGGCGCCGGAGGTGTCCGCGATGAATGCGCCCCCGGGGGTTTGCAGCGGCAGGATGCTGGAACCGATCGTGTGGCGCGGTAGCGCGTCCACGGTGGCCACGATGTGCGGGACCAGGCCGCGCGCGACCAGCAGTTTGGCGAGTCCCTCGGTGCCCGGAAGCGACGCCAGCGCCGAAGCCACCGCGGCGTCGCTGGAGTCCAGCGGCGGCAGCGGGGCCGTGAAAGCCGGTGCAGGCGCCGTTTGCACTTCGCTGATGGGATGTTCGATCGGCGGCGGCGCGGTGCTGGCCGTGGCCGGGGCGGATGGCTCGGGTCCGTGGCGCGAGAAATCCACGCCCGGCATCCGCGTGAAATACCACCACGCCGCGATCGCGACGATCACGATCACCACGACCGCACCGATGATCTTGCCTTTTGCCGAATTGTGCTGAGTCACGTCACCCCCGAAACCCTTGACCATCTGGTTGGATACGCGCGACGCCGATTGGTTCCATTACATCTCGATCCATCAAACCAGCGGCTTAACGCCAATCAGCAAGCCGTGCGGCCAGAATGCGAACAGCGCCCCATACGATAACGCCAATCACGATCGCACCGATGTCGCCTTTCACGGTGCCGGCGGCGTAGACCGTGCCTTCAAGCCTATCGCGGCCGCGTCCAGCGGGGAAATCGACGATCGCCCACACCAGGAACGCGCCGAACAGCACCACGTCATGCAGAAAACCCGTCGCCATCAGGGGGCCGGCCGCCCACACCGCCGTGCCCGCCGCCATCGGATGGTGCAGCCATGCCTTGAAGTGGTTGGGCGGCGCGTGCGCGGCAAAACAGAACCAACGCGACCAGCGTAAACAACGCGTTCAAATGCTTCAAGGCGAGCGCCGGCAAGTGAAGCCGCGTCGGCGCCTGCCGCGCCATGCCGAATCGCGCGCCGGCTCCGCGACGCCTGGTGTCCCGATCGCTGCCGCGCACCGAAATAAACGCCCCGCTTTCGCAAGCGGGGTGTTTGCCGCGCCTTGGGAAAATCTGGCGGCGGATTTTTCTCAGGCAGGAAGGGTTGTCACTGGCTGCCCAGGTAATCCTTTTTGCCGATCTCGGTGCCGGCCACGCGCAGGATGTCGTAGGCGGTGGTGCAGTGGAAGAGAAAGTTGGGCAGGGCGTATTCGGTGAGGTAGGCGAGGCCGACGAACTCGACGTCGCCGTGACGCGTCTTCATCACCACCTTGCGGTCTTCGCTGCCGTCGATCTGCTCGGGCTTGAAGGTCTTGATGTAGCCGATGGTGCGCGCGATGCGGTCCTGCGCCTGGGCCAGCGTGGTTTCGGTGTCGGGAAAGGCTTGCGGTTCGACGCCCGCCAGTCGTGCGGCGCCGCGGGCGGCGGTGTCGCAGGCGATCTGGATCTGCTTGACCAGCGGCAGCATGTCGAAGATCAGGCGCTGCTGCAGCAGGTTGTCGGGTTCGACGCCCTTCGCCTTCGCGTGCGCCTCGCCTTTCTTCAGCACGCCGGAAAGATTGGTCAGCGCGCGCGCGAACACGGGAACGGAAGCCTGGTACATCGAGATGGTCATGGTTGAACTCCGGGTTGAAAGTGAGGGATTGGGTACGAAGTGGCTGTTGTGAAAAGTCAGGGCTGGATGCCGCCCTGGTGGTGCTGAAGCAAAGGGATTGCAGTCGCATCGGCTTTACGTTGCGCGGCGGTCAGGGACGATCGCACGGATCAGCCAGGACCACGCAGGATCCGGGCGGGCAACGTCAACAAGGCGCGCAGCAGGTCGAAGACGCCGTCGACCGCGATGCCCAGCAGGCGGAACGGCAATGTAATCAGCCACACCAGCGGCCACAGCACCAGCGCGAGCAGTGCCAGCGGCCAGCAGAAAATCAGCAGCAGCAGCCACAACAGGAAAGTCATCACTGCGACATCCTCACAGGTGCGTGCACGAGACGTCCACATGGGGCCGTGGCGGGTCGAGCTCAAGTCGCTCTCGGCTCCGCCGACGGAACGTGCCGCGGCATGCCGCGCGTCGCGCGCACCGTCAGCGCCAGCGCCACCAGCACCAACGCCGCCGCCAGCACGTAGGCCACCCCGGGCAGGTGCGGGGTCGGTGCGTGCTTGCTGATGAACAGCGCGAACAGGTTGGCGAACAGGGCCGGGCCGAAGATGCCGGCGAGGCTTTGCAGGCTGGTCAGCGCGCCTTGCAGGCGGCCCTGCTCGGCGGGATCGACCTGGTGCGTGATCAGCGATTGCGCGGGCGGCCCGGCGAGGCCGCCGAGGCACAGGAACGGAATTCCCGACAGGAAGATCCAGGCTTCCGGGGCGAAGCCGAACACGAAATAGCCGACGGCGACGAACGCAAGTCCGGTGAGGATCATCCGCCGCTCGCCGAGTCTCGGCATGAAACGTCGCACCAGCACCGCCTGCACCACTCCGGTCAGCACGCCGACCAGCGCGAGTGTGTAACCGACCGTTTGTGGCCCCCAGCCGTAGCGGAAATCGGTGTACAGCACGTAGGTGGAGTTGATCGAGAACTGTGCCAGCGCAAGCAGGAAGAACACCACGGCGAGCGCCAGCACCTGCGGATAGCGCTTCAGCAGCAGCACCGAGCCGAGCGGGTTGGCGTGGCGCCAGTCGAACTTCGCGGCACGGCGCTCCGCCGGCAGCGATTCCGGCAGTACGAAGAAGCCGTAGCAGAAGTTGACGAGGCACAGCACCGCGGCCACCCAGAACGGCAGGCGTATCCACAGGTGTCCGAGGAAGCCGCCCAGCGCCGGCCCGATGATGAAACCGATCGCGAAGGCGCCGCCCAGCAGGCCGAATGCCGCGGCGCGCTTTTCGCGCGGGGTGATGTCGGCGATGTAGGCGTTGGCGGTCGAGAAGCTCGCCGCGCACATGCCGGACACCGCGCGGCCCACGAACAGCAGCCACAGTACCGGCGCCAATGCCATCACGATGAAATCGACGCCGAGGCCGAAGCTCGATATCAGGATCACGGTGCGGCGTCCGAAACGGTCGGACAGGGCGCCCTGGATCGGCGAGAAGACGAACTGCATCAGCATGAACAGGGTGCTGAAGCCGCTCGACCACACCGCGGCCTTGGCGATGCTGCCGCCGATCAGCTCGACGATCAGGTGCGGCAGCACCGGGATGATGATCCCGAACGCCAGCATGTCGATTGTCACGGTGACGAAGATGAAGACCACCGCGGCGCGGCGGCGCGGGTGGTCCAGCGACTCAGCTTCGCTCATTGTTCATTGTCCAAACGAGCGAGAGCTTTTGTCCGCAAAGGACGCCAGGAACGCGAAGGAGGGCAAGCGAACGTGAGCTTTCACTTTTTGCGTCCTTCGCGTGCTTCGCGGACAGTGCTTTTGATCCGGCCAAAATGGGTGGACATGGCGGCGGCCAAATGACTGCTCACCGGCCGCCGCTGTCGATGTCGATGAATTTCAGGAATTCCGCACGGGTGCGCGCGTCCTCGCGGAAGCTTCCCAGCATCTGGCTGGTCACCATCGACACGCCGCGCTTGTGCACGCCGCGGGTGGTCATGCACTGGTGGGTGGCATCGATCACGACACCGATGCCGCGTGGCGCCAGCACGGTATTGATGCAGTTGGCAACTTGCGCGGTCAGCTTTTCCTGGACCTGCATGCGGTGTGCGAACGCATCGACCACGCGCGCCAGCTTGGAGATGCCGACCACCTTCCCGTCCGGCACGTAGCCGACGTGGGCGCGGCCGATGATGGGGGCCAGATGGTGCTCGCAGAACGATTCGAACTGGATGTCGCGCAGCACGATCATCTCGTCGTACCCCGCCACTTCCTCGAAGGTGCGGCGCAGATACTCCTGCGGGTCCTCGTGGTAGCCCGAGAACCATTCGGAATAGGCGTCCACCACGCGCTTGGGCGTATCCAGCAGGCCCTCGCGGGTCGGCTCGTCGCCGGCCCAGCGCAGCAGCGTGCGTACCGCATCCAACGCCTGCTCGCGTGAGACCGCTGGGGTGGTCGGCGTGGGGGCGGCGCAATCGGAAGGCTTGCAGGGTTCGCTCATTGCACGTCTCCGTGATCTTGAACGGGCCAGTTTAGCGTGCGCGCCACCCGGGCGGGGCTGGGCATGTCTCAAGCCTCGCCGGTGTCCGTGGATTCGGAGCCATCGTCGTCGTCCGTGTCCGCGGAAAGATCGCCCAGCAGGGCCTGCGAATCGGAGGTGGGCAGTTCTTCCACCCCGCGCAGCTTGCGCTCGATCGCGCGGGTGCGCACGCCGGCGCTGTCGATGGTGTTGCGGGCGGCGTCTAGCTGCTTGCGGGTTTTTTCCAGCACCATGCCGAACTTGCCGAATTCGGTCTTGACCGCGCCCAGGATCTGCCAGACCTCGCTGCTGCGCTGCTCGATCGCGAGGGTGCGGAAGCCCATCTGCAAGGCGTTCAGGATCGCCGCCAGCGTGGTCGGGCCCGCGAGCGTGACGTGGTGGTCGCGCTGGATTTTTTCGAACAGGCCGGGCCGGCGGATCACCTCGGCGTACAGGCCTTCGGTGGGCAGGAACAGCAGGGCGAAATCGGTGGTGTGCGGCGGCGCGACGTACTTTTCGTGGATCGTCTTGGCCTCGGCCTCGACGCGTCGCTGCAGCGCGACCGCGGCGGCATTCGCCGCATCGCCGTCGGCCGCCTCCTGCGCATCCAGCAGGCGCTGGTAGTCCTCGACGGGGAACTTGGCGTCGATCGGCAGCCAGACCTGGGCATCGCGATCGGCGCCCGGCAGGCGGATCGCGTATTCGACGCGTTCGTCCGAGCCGGGGATGGTGGCGACGTTGGCGGCGTATTGCTCGGCGGTGAGTACCTGTTCGAGCAGGGCGCCCAGGCGCACCTCGCCGAAGGTGCCGCGGGTCTTGACGTTGCTGAGCACGCGTTTGAGGTCGCCGACACCGGTCGCGAGCGCCTGCATTTCGCCGAGGCCCCGTTGCACGGCTTCCAGTTGCTTGGCGATCACGCCGAAGGATTCGCCGAGACGCGCGTTGAGCGTGCTCTGCAGTTTTTCATCGACCGTCGTGCGCATCTTGTCGAGTTGCATCGCGTTGTCGGACTGCAAGGCCTTCAACTGCGTGTCGAGCGTCGCGCGCACCTCGTTCAGGCGTTTCTCGTTGTCGGCGGTCAGCCCGCCCAGCCGTTCGCGGATCTGGCCGCCGAGCCGGTCCAGGGTGTCCGCCAGCTCGGTACGCGCCGCGCGCTGTTCCTCGCGCAACACGCGCTCGACGCGCTCGCTGTCGCCGCGCAGCGCGTCCAGCCGTTCGCGCAAGGCCGGATCGGAACGCGGCCGCAGCAGCAATACAAGCAAAAGGACGGCCGCGATGGCGGCCAGCGCGACGAGAACCAACAGCAGGGTCGTGTCCATGCGGGGATTGTAGGCGCGGGAATGGAGCCAACGTTATGCTGACGCGATCGCATGCGATGAGACCGCATCCCCCCGCCGCCGCGTGCGCCCCCCCTTCCGCCGGAAGGGGGTGGAAAAGCGCGCTGCGCCCCGACATTTCTTCCTCCTTCCAAAGGAAGGGCGGCGCAGCGAACGCGCGCGCAGCGCGGGGACGAGGATGGCTCTGGCTGGCGTTGCTTCCGCAGCTCGAACGCGCCACTCGGCACCACCGCCATGGTCAGGCGCGCGATGCAGGTGGGTTCGCCGGCCTCGTTCTCGATGCGGATTTTCCACCCCTGGGTGCCGCGGCCAGCGTGGATCGGTCGCGCGGTGTCGGTGACGGTTCCGTCGCGCACCGCGCGCAGGCGGTTGGCGTTGACCTCCAGCCCGACCGTGGCGTGTCCATCCTCGCAGCACAGCATCGCGGCGGTCGATCCCAGGGTTTCGGCCAGCGCCACCGAGGCGCCGCCGTGCAGGATGCCGTACGGTTGCCAGGTGCGATCGTCCCCCGGCAGCGTGCCGAGCAGGAAGTCGTCGCCGACTTCGGTGATGTGGATGTCGAGCGCGTGCATCAGCGTGCGCGCGCTCCACGCGTTGATGGTGTCGAGGTCAACGGGTTGTTTCCAGATACGCATGCGCGGGTTCCGCGCGGGACCAGGACGGCATTGTCGCCGGCGGCGGCGGGCCTGGCGAACGCAGGCGTTTCCGTCCCGCCCGGCCCGTACGCCGGTCGAGGCGTAGACTGGAACAACCGATGCAGTTCATTGCGGGGTGCGCGCACGCAAAGGACATGGTGGTGGCTGTTGGTGGCACCGCTGGCGTTGTTGCTGCCGCGCAGCGCGTGGGCGCTGCGCTGTGGCACCTACATCGTGCAGCAGGGCGAAACCCGGGCGCAGGTCCGCGGCGACTGCGGCGCGCCGTTCTTCATGGACCGCTACGTGGGGCATCCGGGGGTGGGCGTGACCTCTCCGGCCGAACCCGGCGCGGCCGTGGTGAGCGAAGTCTGGTACTACAACTTCGGCCCGCAGTGCCTGATGGTGCGACTGGATTTTTCCGGCGGCGTGCTGGCGCGCGAACGGATGCTCGGCCATGGCTTCACGGGGCAGGGTGGTTCCTGCGATTTCAACGACATCACCACCGGCCTGAGCGTCGCCGGGTTGATCGGGCGCTGCGGCTTTCCGGCAAGCCGGGGGCGCAATCCGCTGGCCACCGCCGTGGCACTGGGCGCGCAGGCCCCGGCCTGGGGCGAGGCCTGGACTTATCCTGCCGAAGGCTCGGTTGCGGCCTTCAGGGCGCAGTTGCAGGACGGCTGGGTGACCGACGTGCAGTTCGTCCGCTGACGTCCGTATGTCAGCGCGTGGCGTCGGGCATGCGCGGCATGCCGTGCTCGTCGCGCTCTTCCAGCGCGAGGTGCGCGGTGTCGATGCCGGCTTCGTGCGCGCCCGGTGCGATTTCCTCGCCTTGCGCGCATTTCCACGCGTTGGCGTAACAGTGGCTGGCGTCGTCCGCTTCCCCGGAAGCCGATTGCACCTCGCCCAGCGCCGCCCAGCCTGCCGCACTCGGCTTCAGGGCCAGCGCGTGCACCAGGTATTCGCGGGCGTCGCGCGGGTCGGAGGCGCGCATCGACAGGATGCCGAGGGTGCGCAGCAAGGTGTCGTCGCCGGGATGCGTTTCCTGCCAGCGCGTCGCCGCGTGCAGCCGCTGCGTGGCCTCGTCCGGCGGCGTGATCTCGCCGTAGGTCGCGACCAGATCCGGGTTCCACTCGCGCTTCAGCGCATCCTCGATGGCGTCCAGCGCCACGTGCGCGTTGCCAAGCGCGGCGGCGCGGCGGGCCCAGGCTTCCAGCAGTGCTGGAATCTGGCGTTGCTGGCGGTGTGCGCGCTTCCACAGGTCCTGCAGGGTCGCCGCATCGGGCGCGTCGCGCAGGGCCGCGCCGAGCACCCGGGTCGCCAGGTCGGCGTACGCCGCCGTGCCCAGCATGTCCGACTTGCGCAGCGGCTCCAGTGCGGCGCGCGCCTTTTCGGGTTGTTGCGTGGCGAGTGCGGCCAGCGCGTATTCATGCCAGCCTGCCGGCGGCAGCTTGCCGGCGTCCGCAGCCGGCGACAGCAATTGCAGGGCTTCCTCGCCACGCCCGGTTTCGCGCAGGATGCGGGTGCGCAGGATGCGCGCGGCCTCGGGGGCGTGCTGGGCGGCCTCGTCCAGGGTTTCCAGCGCGCGGGTCGTGTCGCCGTGGCGTTGCGCGGCCTCGGCGGCGGACAACAGCGCCGGCGAGCGCAGCGTCGCATACTGCGCGGCGCGTTGCAGGGTGCGGTGGGCCTCCACGTTGCGGCCTTCGTGCAACGCAACCAGGCCGTCGCGCAAGCGTTCGTGGCTGATCCTGCGCCGGCGCCGCGAGAGCGCGCCGAACGGCCACAGCAGCAGCCACCACACGATGCCGACCGCGATCCACGCTGCGATCAGGATCGCGACCGCACCCACCAGCGTTGCCTCGATGCGCCAGCCGCGGAAACGGATCAGCACGAAACCGGGGTCGGACGACAGCCACAGGAACGCGACCGCAAGCAACAGGATGATGATGAGCGCGAGGATGAGCCAGCGCTTGCCTTTCATCGCCTGGCGTCCCCCGCGGTCGTGGCAGGAGCCGGAAGCGCCACCGGCTGGCTGGCGCGCAGGCTTTGCAATTGTGCGAGTGTCCCGCCGAGCTTCGGTGCCGGGCCGGTGCTGTGTTGCGCGAGCAGGTTGGCGAGCTGGGCGCTTGCGTCCTGCACCTTGGCGTCATTGGGATCGAATTGCCCCTGCAGCACGGAATCCGCATGTTGCAGCGCACTGCGATAGGTGGCGGCGTCGAAGGCGAGCAGGGCTTCCTGGGCCTGGGCCAGGTCGAGCGCGAGGGTCTGGCGCGCGTAGCGGGCGTCGGTCAGGGGATGGTTGCCGTCGTCGTGGCTGACCGTGACGATGCCGGTGAAGGCATTGCCCACGCGCGACCAGAATCCCGGTTTCCGGGGTGGCGCCGAAGACGCGGACGCGGCGCCCGCCGCAGGCAGCGGCAGTGTCGCGACCTCGCTGCGCAAATGCGACAGCGTATCCAGCGCGGTCTGCCGCGACGGCGGCGCGGCCGCGGCCAATGCGTCGCGCTCGGTCGCGGCGCTGGCGCGCACCGGCGCGTACGCGGGGTTCTGCACCTGCGCGAGCACTTCGATGGCCTGCGCGTACGCCTTCAGCGCGCCGGCGGAGTCGTTGAACAATTCGTAGCGTTGTTGCGCCGTGCGCAACAGCATCTCGGCGTCGTTGAGCAGCAGGGTGTCGCGGCCCGACTGCTGCTGCCCGCTCAGGGTCGTGTAGGCGGTTTCGAGGTTGGCCAGGCGCCGGTCCAGGCCCTGCGTGGTCGTGCGCAGGTCATCCAGCCGCGATTCGAGCGCGCCTACGCGCTGGTTGCCCGCTTGCGCCTGCTGGTTGCCCGCCGCGAGCTGGCTCTGCAGGGTGGCGATGGTCGCGGCGTCCTGCTGGCGTGCGACCTGTTCGGTGTGCGTGAAGCGCTGCAAATGCCACGCGCTCCACGCCGCCACGGCCAGCGCCACGATCGCCACGAGAATGGCCAATGCGGCCAAGCCGGGCAGGCGCGCACGCGGTTTGCGCGGCTTGGGCTGGTCGGTGCCGTTGTCGGTGTCTTCGTCCATGCGTCAATGCTAGCAGGGGACCGGGTCAGTCCCGATCTGCCACGACCGCCGCCAGCATCGCTGCCGCGCGGGGCGATTCGGCGCGCAGCACGCGCGCGAAGCCGGCCTTGCGCGCTATGGCGGCGAGCCGCACGCTGCTGGCCACTGCGGTGCCGGACAGCAAGGCAGGATGTGCATCCGCGGGCATGCCGGCCAGGATGTTGGCCAGCGCTTCGGCGCTGGACAGCAGCACGTACAACGGTTGGCGAGTGTTGCGCCGCAGGGCGTCGGCGTGGCGGCGGTCGAGCCGGGCCGGCGAACGCCGGTATACATAGGCGTGCACCACGACGGCGTCGCGTTGGAGGAGTACGCGTTCCAGCAGGCCGCGCCCGCCGCCGGCGCCGATGATGCCGATGCGTTTTCCGGCGACGCTGCGCAGTGCAGGCAGCGCCAGGATCCCTTCGCTGTCCTCGCGTGCGGGAGCGGTCGCCCCGGTACGGCCGGCGCGCAGCAGGGCATGCAGGGTGCCGGCGCCGGGCGCCAGCACGCGGGCGTGGCCGCGCAGGCTGGCGAGGCGCCGCGCGAAACGCACCGCCGCGGGACTGGTGAAGATCGCCACGTCGCAGGCCAGCGCGGTGCGCAGCGCCTGGCGTGCCGCGGCCGCGTCCGGTGGCGGGCGCAGGCTGGCGCCCGGCAACAACAACGGTGTACCGCCCAGTGCGCGCACGCCGCGCGCGAGCGTGCCGCCGTTGCCGGCGGGGCGGGTGATCGCGATGCGGGTGCCGGCGAGTGCGTGGGTGCGGCGCATGCGCCGATGATAGGCCACGGCGCGTCTCCCTTGCTGCGGTGCGGCTGCCGCGTCAGACTGGCGCGATGAACTTGGACGATCCCCCCGCCAGGACACTCGAAGCCCACATCCTCGGGCACATCCCGTTGGCGCGCGCCATGCAGCTGTCGGTGTCGCACTACACCGGCGGCGAACTCGGGATGACCGCGCCGCTTGCGCCCAATATCAACGACAAGGGCTGCGCATTCGGCGGCAGCATGGCGTCGCTGCTGACGCTTGCCGGATGGGGGCTGCTCGAACTCGGCCTGCACGCGCAAGGCTTCGATTGCGACATCTACGTCGGCGACTCGCAATTGCGCTACCACGAACCCGTGTGGGGCGAGTTGCGTGGCAGCGCGCGCTTCGCCCAGGCCGGGGCGTTGGCGGCGGTGGCCGCCGGGTTGCGCGAGCGCGGCAAGGGGCACGCCGATGTCGTTTGCGAAATCGCGGGTGAAAAACGCGCGGCCGCCACCCTGGCCGCGCGCTTTTTCGCCCGGCTGCGCGGATCAGCGTGATCGGGCACAATCAGGCACGGGCCGTGGCGGGGAGGGTTCAGGCATGCGCAGGATCGTGATTGCAGGTTGCGCACTGTTGCTGCTGGCCGGCTGCGCCACCCTCCGGAACCGGGACAAGTTGCGCGACCAGACCCTCGACGGCTATGCCGCCGCGTTGCGCTGGGGTGATTTCGAGAGCGCCTGGAATTACGTCGATCCCGCCGTGCGCGCCGCACATCCGCTTACCGCCCGGCAGAAGGCGCTCTACGACACGGTGCGCGTGGCCGAATACGACACCCCGGGTCCACATGCGACCGGCGAGGACACGATTGCGCAAACCGCCCAGATCAGCCTGATCGTGAAATCCAGCCAGCAGGTCTTCGACGTGCTCGATCACCAGCGTTGGCGCTGGGACGCGCAGGCCGGGCATTGGTGGCTGGAGTCGGGGTTGCCGGACATCTCCTCACGATGAAGCCCCGCTGCCCAGGCCTGCCTGTCCCGGCGTCCGGACGGCGGCCTGGAATGCGCTCGTCGTTCCGGTGCCGACCGCGTTGTCTCCGGGCGGGGGCCGGAATCCATCCCGCCTCGTTGGACGGGTGCAAAGCCGGATTCCGGGTTCGAGCTGCGGTGAAACCGCGGGCCGCCCCGGAATGACGAATGGCAAAAGATCCGGCATGGCGCCCGGGGAGGGTCGAGTTCCGGGATGCGCCATGTCGATTGTTCTTCGATAATGTACGGCTGGACCCCATCGCGAGTTACCGATGCACGAATTCCTGACCCGCCTGCCGCATTTCACCGCCAACCACGTCCTGTTGGTCGCGGCGCTCATCGTCATCGTCCTCGCCCTGATCGGCCTCGAGGTGTCGCGCAGGTTCCGCGGCTTCCGCGAGCTGACGCCGGGTGCGCTGGTGCAGATGATCAACCGCAGCGAACCGCTGGTGGTCGACCTGTCCCCGGTTGCGGATTACGAGAAGGGCCACATCACCGGCTCGAAGCATGTCGCGCCCAGCCAGTTCGATCCCGAGAACAAGGACCTCGCCAAGGCCAAGGGCTTGCAGGTGGTGACCGTGTGCAAGACCGGGGTGGAATCGGGCAAGGCGGCGAAGCGCCTGGTCAAGGCCGGCTTCACCAACGTTGCCACCCTTGCCGGCGGCATCGCCGCCTGGAAGCGGGCCGACCTGCCGCTGGCGAAGGGCAAGCGCTGACGGCGCCCCCGGAGGGAAAAGGCGTGCGCCGCAAGCGGTACGGAAGATTCAGACCTCCTCGACGTCCGTCAGCTTCGCCCGCCGCATCAGCCACGCGACGCCGCGCAGGTCGGCGAGGCCCACCCACAGCCGATCGAGCATGCCGTACTTGGACACGCCGCGGGTGCGCGGGCGGTGCCCGACCGGGATGCTGACGCTCTGGAAGCCGGCGCGTTTCACCAGCGCCGGCAGGTAGCGGTGCATGTGGTCGAAGTAGGGCAGCGCGAGGAAGGTTTCGCGCTCGAACAGTTTCAGGCCACAGCCGGTATCGGGGGTCGCATCGCGTAGCATCCGCGAGCGCACGCCGTTGGCGATCTTCGAGGAGATGCGCTTGTTGAAACTGTCGCGGCGGGTGGTGCGCCAGCCGGCGAACAGTTTTACTTCCGGGTTGGCGGTCTTGCGCGCTTCGAGCAATTTCGGGATATCGGCGGGATCGTTCTGGCCGTCGCCGTCCAGGGTCGCGATCCAGGCCCCGCGCGCGGCGCGTACGCCATTCCTGATCGCGGTGCTCTGGCCGCCCTGCGCGAGGTGCCGCACGATCCGCAATTCCGGGTGTCGCGCGCGCTCGGCCTTCAATACCGCGAGCGAATCGTCGGAGCTCGCGTCATCGACGTACACGGCCTCGTAATCGACCTTTCCGCGCAGGGCGGCGGCGATTTCGGCAAGCAGCGGCGGGATGTTGTCGCGCTCGTTGTAGACGGGCACGACCACGGACAGATCGGGCATGCGTCGGGCCTTGCCGTGGGAAAGGGGGATTATCGCCGATGCGGCAGGTGAGTGCGCGTTCGTGGCGCGCATCCCCCGGCGCTGCGCGCCGACCCTTCGTACCGAAGGGGGTGAAAGTAATGCGATACCGCAGGTTCTTCATACCCCTTCCTGCGGAAGGGGAGAAAGCAACGCGGCCTCGCAAGATTTTCTTCCCCCTTCCGTAGGAAGGGGGATCGAGGGGGATGGCTTTTTACGTTGCCGGAAAACTCAACGCAGCTTTTCGAGGATGCCTTCGAGCTCGTCCGCGCTGTGGTAGCGGATCACGAGCTTGCCGCGTCCGCCGCGCCCGTGCGCGATTTCGACACGGGTACCGAGGATCCCGGACAACTCGCGCTCCAGCGCGGCGATGTCGGGATCGACGTTGCGCGCTTTGGCCTTGCCGGTGGACTTCGGCAACTGTGCGAGGCGCACGGCCTGCTCCAGTTCGCGCACCGACCAGCCCTGGTCCGCGGCTTTTTCGGCCAGCGCGATCGCACGCGGCGCGGGCAGCGTCAGCAGCGCGCGCGCGTGGCCCATCTCGATACGGCCTTCGTCCAGCAGCTCGCGGATCGCTTCGGGCAGTTCCAGCAGGCGCAACAGGTTGGCGACCGCCGCGCGCGAGCGCCCCACCGCGTCCGCGGCCTGCTGCTGGCTCAGGCGGAACTCGTCGATCAGGCGGCGCAGCGCGTGGGCTTCCTCCAGCGCGGTCAATTCCTGGCGCTGGATGTTTTCGATCAACGCGACCGCCAGTGCCGACTGCGCGGGGATGTCGCGGACCACCGCCGGGATTTCGGCAAGGCCGGCCCGCTTCGCGGCGCGCCAGCGGCGTTCGCCGGCGACCAGTTCGTACTGCCCGCGCCCCAGCGCCCGCACCACGATGGGCTGGATCAGGCCCTGCGTCTTGATCGATGCCGCCAGTTCGTCCAGCGAAGCTTCGTCGAAATGGCGGCGTGGCTGGTATGGGCCGGGGCGGATCGCGGCAACCGGAAGGTTGCTCAGGCTTTCGCCGCCACCGGATTCCACGGTGTCTTCGAGATCCGGTGTGCCGAGCAGTACGTCGAGATCGCGGGAACCGAGGCCGCGGCGTTTGGCGGCGCTCATGCGGAAACCTTCATGATGGGGGTGCGTGGCTCGCTGGCAGGCGGCGGCGTGGATTTGACCGACGCGCCGTCGGCGGTTGCCGAACCGGGATTGCGGGCCGGGCCAAGCCCGATCCTGCGGATCATCTCGCCGGCGAGGCCGAGGTAGGCGACCGCGCCGCGCGATTCGCGGTCGTACAGGTTGATCGGCTTGCCGTGGCTGGGCGCTTCGGCAAGGCGCACGTTGCGCGGCACCACCGAGTGCAGCACCTGCTCGCCGAAATGCCTGGTGAGCTCACTCGACACGTCGTTGCCGAGTGCGGTACGCACGTCGAACATGGTGCGCAACAGGCCCTCGACTTCGAGCCTGGGGTTCAGGCGCATGCGCACGGCCTTGATGGTGTCGAGCAGGTCGGTCAGGCCTTCCAGCGCCATCGATTCGCATTGCACGGGGATCAGCACGCTGTGTGCGGCGGCCAGTGCGTTCAGGGTCAGGAGGTGCAGCGACGGCGGGCAATCGATCAGGATGATCGCGTAGCGATCGCCCAGCTTGGCCAGTTGCTCCTTGAGCCGCGATTCGCGCGCGATCGCATCGGCCAGCTTCAACTCCGCCGCAGTGAGGTCGCGGTTGCCGGGCAGCAGGTCGAAACCCGCCTCGGTGGTGATGATCGCGTCCTCGATCGGCGCTTCTTCCAGCAGTACCTCGCAGCCGTTCGGCCTGGCGGTACGCTTGTCCACGCCCGCCGACGAAGTGGCGTTGCCCTGCGGGTCCAGGTCCACCAGCAGGATCCGCCGCTTGGTCTCCGCCAGCGCGGCGGCAAGGTTCACGGCGGTAGTGGTCTTGCCGACGCCGCCTTTCTGGTTGGCGATGGCGATGATGCGCGTCATGGTCGCAACGGATTGAACGAAACCGGAGAGCTGACTAGCCTACCATCGCCGGGCTAGTCGTTGCGGGGTACGGTCCGCACCAGCTCGATCAGGCAGCGCTCGCCTGCGACGCCGGGCACGCCGAGCGGATGGACGGCGGCAACGCGGAAGCTGGCGGGAACGGCCGCGATTTCGGCCGGATCGGCCCGGCCCTTGAGGGCCAGCCAGCGCCCGTCCGGGGCCAGCAGGTGTCCGCCCCAGGCCAGCATGTCGGCCAGGCTGGCGAAGGCCCGCGCGGTCACGCTGTCGAAAGCGCCGGCCGTGTCCTGCACGCGGGACTGGGCGACGCGCACGTTGGCGAGTTGCAGGCCGCGCACGGCTTCACGCAGGAAGCGCGCCTTCTTGCCGTTGCTCTCGACCAGCGTCACCGCGAGGCCTGGCCGCGCGATCGCCAATGGGATCCCCGGCAACCCGGCGCCGCTGCCGAGGTCGGCCAGCGTGGCGCCGTGCAGGTACGGCAACACCGCCAGCGAATCCAGCAGGTGCCGGGACACCATGGCTTCGGGATCGCGCACCGCGGTGAGGTTGTAGGTGCGGTTCCATTTGGCCAGCAGGTCGAGATACGCGAGCAGCTTTTGTCGCGCGCCATCCGGCAGCACAAGCCGCATCGCGGTCAGGCCTTCAGTGAGACGTGAAGCGAGTGGAGGAGCAGAGGGCATGGCGTTGATGGGTGTGAGGGGGCATGTGCCATGGGGGGCCGGACGATATCCCCCCGCGCACCTTCCTGCGGAAGGGGGAGGAGGTCCTGCAGTGTTCACGCATTCCCGAGTCCCGAGTCCCGAGTAAAAAACAGGAGCCCGCACTGAGGCGGGCTCACCGTTTCTCCCTGGCTGCTCCGGGTTATGCGGCGATGTCGAGTTCGACGCGTGTCACCAGCACTCCGCGCTCGCGCAGGCTGCCGTTCAAGGTTTGCTTGATGCGCTGGTTGCGTGCGCGCAGGTCCTGTTCCATGGCGGCCTTGGCGTGCAGCACCGCATCGCGGAGCTGCCGGCGGATCATGTCGTCGGCGCGTTCGATCACGGCATCCGCGCGCTCGGGATCCAGCACTTGCCACCAGACCCGGCCACGCAGGGTGCCCGAATCGGCTGCGTCCTCGGCCACGCGCTCGTCCACCGCGAGGGTGTAGCCGGTGATGCTGATCTTGTGGGCGATGCGCTCGATCAGGGGCACCACCAGGTGGGTGCCGGCGGCCAGCGTGCCGGCGGGCTTGCCCAGGCGACGCAAGGTGTAGACCTGGCCTTCCGGAATGCGTTTGACGCTCAGCCCGACGACCAGCGCGACGAGGATCAGGAGTACAAGCAGGGCAAGTGAAGGAATCATTGTGATTTCATGATCTTGTGATCAGTTCAAAGTTTTTGCCTTTGGAACATCACGCATCCTGCGGCAGTGATTGTGCATTAACTGTAATTTAACTGCAAGCGCCTGAGCCGGACGTGACTGGACCTGCCGGGTGGTCGCATCCTTCGATGCGCCGCCCACGCAAGAGATGCAGCAGAATCCGTGCCAAGGACAGCAGGGTTTGCGCCAAGCCAGCCCGGCAAGACGAGACCGGCGTCACGAGTCGCTACAATGAGCGGTTCGAGTTGCAAGAGACGGATGCCATGGGTTACCCCGCCACCCGCATGCGCCGCATGCGTCGCCACGCTTTTTCGCGTGCGTTGATGCGCGAAACCGTGCTTACCCCCTCGGATCTGATCCTGCCGGTGTTCGTGCAGGAAAGCCGGGGCGAGGTTCACACTTCGGTGCCCTCGATGCCGGGGGTGGTGCGGCTTTCCATCGACGCGCTGTTGCAGGTGGCTGAGCAGGCGCAGGCGCTCGGGGTGCCGGCGCTCGCGTTGTTCCCGCACATCGAAGACGCGAAGAAAACCGTCGACGGCCGCGAGGCCTGGAACGACGACGGCCTGGTCCAGCGCGCGGTGCGTGCCTTGAAATCGCGGTTCCCGGAGCTCGGCGTGATCTGCGACGATGCGCTGGATCCGTTCACCACCCACGGCCAGGACGGCCTGATCGACGGGACCGGCTACATCCTGAACGACGAGACCGTCGCGGTGCTCGTGCAACAGGCGCTGTCGCAGGCGCGCGCGGGTGCGGATTTCGTCGCGCCCTCGGACATGATGGACGGCCGCATCGGCGCGATCCGGCAGGCGCTGGAAGACGCCGGCCTGGTCCACACCCGCATTCTCGCGTATTCGGCGAAATACGCGTCCAGCTTCTACGGACCGTTCCGCGACGCTGTCGGTTCGGCGGCATCGCTCGGCAGCGGCTCCAAGCACACCTACCAGATGGACGTTGGCAACTCCGACGAAGCGCTGCGCGAGGTGCAACTCGACCTCGAAGAGGGCGCCGACGCGGTGATGGTGAAACCGGGCCTGCCGTATCTCGACATCGTGCGGCGCGTGAAGGAACGCTTCGGCGCGCCGACCTTCGTCTATCAAGTCAGCGGCGAATACGCGATGCTGAAAGCCGCCGGCGCCAACGGCTGGATCGACGAGCAGGCTTGCGCCATGGAAGCGTTGCTGTCGATCAAGCGCGCCGGCGCGGACGCGATCCTGACCTATTACGCGCTGGATGCCGCACGCTGGTTGCGCACGGAGTGAGACGGGCAGCCCGGATGAAGCGCAGCGCAATCCGGGTGGGGTGGTGAGGGGGCTCCCGGATTTTGCCGCTGCGCGGCTGCATCCGGGCTACCGGCTGATTTTGCCCGTCGTCCCGGCCTGCGCCGGGACCCGGGCGTCTCCTGCAAGCACATCTGGACCCCGGCCTGCGCCGGGGTGACGTGGCTTGAGGTTTTCAAGAGACCGTGATGTCACGGCGCCGGCGACGGCCCGTAATAACCCTTGAGCAATGCCGCGACCCCCGGCTCGGCCTGCTCCAGCCGCCGTGGGTCGGAGAAGTGCAGTTCGCTGACCACCGCGAAGTATTCGCCGGGACTGGTTGCGGCGTAGTCGTCGATCGCGGTGTCGTAGCCGTGCCGGACTTCATTGGCAAGACGGTCGTAGGCGCGCTGGAAGGTGTCGATCCAGGCCCGCCATGACACGCCCCGCGGCAGCGGCGGCACGCCGTCCGGCGGACCGTCCAGCATGTCCAGCTTGTGCGCGATTTCGTGCACCACGACATTGAAGCCGTCCCAGGGGTGCATCAGGTCCTGCTCCACCGCGGCCCACGACAGCACCAGCGGACCGACCTGCCAGGCTTCGCCGCTCAGCACCTGGTCGCCCTCGGTGACCACGCCGGTGCCGGCGTCGTGGTGGCTGTGGCGCACCTTGAACTCGCCCGGGTACACGACCACCCCCTGCCAACCACGCAGCGAACGGAATCCCAGCCGCAACACCGGCAGGCAGGCCTGCATCGCGATCAGCAGGCGTTGCGCGGCGTCCAGCTCCATTTCGATCGGATGGAAGCGCTTGCGCTGCAGGAACCGGGCCGCCAGCTGGCGCAGTCGCTGGCGGTCGTCGGCCGAGAGCCGCTGTGCCAACGGACTTGCGGCCAATGCGTCGCGCCACGACGCATCGGCGATCGGGGGCGGCGGGCGTCGCCAGGGCAGCCAGTCCCAGCCGTTCATGCCCCAGCCCCACCGCCTGCCGCTGCGTCCGGCGGGTGCGCGGCGGCAGGGTTCGCGGGTCGTGCCGGTGCGCGGTCCCGCGCGATCCCTGAATCAGTCATGCAATCCTCGCAAAGCGTGAACGGCGTACCGTCGCGATGTTATGGCGCCGTCCGCACCGGGATACAATGCCTGTCCATGCAAACGGAACTTTCCCGGCCGCTCGTCGGCAGCGACAACCCGGCGGCCGTACCGGGCTGGCTGCGCATGGCACTTGCGGACCTGCGCCGCCGTCCCTGGCGTTTGCTCAATCCGCTGCTGTATCCACTGTACCGCTGGTACGAACACAACCTCGACCGCCAGGTGGCGGCGGGCCCGACCCCCGCGCACATCGGCCTGATCCTCGACGGCAACCGGCGCTTCGCCCGCGGCATGGGGCTGGAAGCGACGCTGGGCCACCAGTTCGGGGTGGACAAGCTGCGCGAGGTGCTCGAGTGGTGCATCGACCTCGACGTGCGCCACGTCACCCTGTACGTTTTCAGCACCGAGAATTTCGGCCGCCCGAGCGCCGAGGTCGAAGGCCTGCTGGATCTGTTCGTGCGCGAAAGCGCACGCCTGCTGGAAGAGCCGCGCCTGAAATCCGGGCGCGTGCGCGTGAAGATCATCGGCCAGCGCGAGCGGCTGCCCGAGAAGGTCGTCGCCGCCAGCGAGGCGCTGGAGCTTTCCACCGCCGGGCACGACGGGATGCTGCTGACCATTGCGCTGGCCTACAGCGGGCGCGAGGAAATCACCGATGCGGTGAAGGGGCTGTTGGCGAACGCGGCGGCCGAGGGACGCTCGCTCGAGGCCATCGCCGCCGACTTGAAGCCCGGCGAGATCGAGCGTTACCTGTATACCGGCGGCGTGCCGGATCCCGACTTCATCATCCGCACCAGCGGCGAACAGCGGCTGTCGGGATTCCTGATCTGGCAGGCGGCCTACAGCGAGTTCTATTTCTGCGACGTGCTGTGGCCGGCGTTCCGGCGCATCGATTTCCTGCGCGCGGTGCGTACCTATCAACGCCGCAATCGGCGCTACGGCCGCTGAAGAACCTCTGGATAACCAGCTGCGCCCCGGCGCCGCGCAACCTGCTTTCGCTACCCGCCGCATCCATGCGGCCCGCCCTTCGGGCCGCCGCGGCCTGTCCCGGACTGGATCCGGGGGCGCTCAAACCGGCAGTCCCTGCCGATTGGGCCGCAACGGTTCTTCGGGGTTCTCCACGTCGCGGTTTGCTCAGATCGGCTTGTCCGGCAGCGGGATGAATTCCTGGTCGTCGCTGGTGGGCAGCTTGAAGCGGCCGGCCTTCCAGTCCTCGGCCGCCTCGCGGATGCGTTGCTTGCGCGAGGACACCAGGTTCCACCAGATGAAGCGTGGGCCCAGTGGTTCGCCGCCCAGCAGCATCACGGTGGCATCCTCGCTGGCGCGCAGCGTCGCCGCGCCGGCACCCAACGCCAGCAACTGCCTTGGTCCGTATTCCACGCCGTCCGCCTCGTCGCGCACCCGGCCGTGCACCACGTAGGCGGCGCGCTCGCTGTAGTCGGCGGGCGCCTCGATGTGCGTACCGGCCTTCAGTTCGGCGTGCACGTAGAACGTGGGCGAATGCACGGCCACCGGGCTGCGCAGGCCGAAGGCCTCGCCGGCCAGCACGCGCAGCCACGCGCCGCCGTCTTCGGCGACCGGCAGGTCGTTGCTGGCGTGGTGGGAAAATGACGGCGCGCGCTCTTCGTCTGCCACCGGCAGCGCCACCCACGACTGCAGCAACTCCAGCCCGTTGCCGGCGAACGCGCCGGCGACGTCGAAGCGCTCGGAATGGACGATGCCACGCCCCGCGGTCATCCAGTTGATGTCGCCCGGGTGGATCACCTGGTCGTAGCCGAGGTTGTCGCGGTGGCGGACCGCGCCGCTCATCAGGTAACTGACGGTGGACAGGCCGATGTGCGGGTGCGGGCGCACGTCGGCGGCGCGGCCGGCCACGGCGTCCATCACCACCGGGCCGGCGTGGTCGAAGAACACGAAAGGCCCGATCGACCGGCAGGTGCGCGCGGGCAGGCTGCGCAGCACCGTCAGGCCGTGCCCGAGGTCGTGCTCGCGTCCGGGTATGGCGGTGGTGGTCATGGTCGATCCTCGGAGTGTTGGCAGGCTTCCACCATACGCGGGCGTTGCGTGCGTGGATAGCCGCGCGGGCCGCACGCCCCGTTCACCCGCCAGGATGGTCGCGGCCGCGGGAGGTTGCCGGATCGGGCCGTTCGACGATTACACTAGCCGCGTTCGCCGTGGTCGGCCGGAGGAGTCCGTGGTCACCGAGCTTGAAGAGGTTCGCGTCGACGTGGCCAGCCTGACCCTCGGCATGTTCGTGAGCAGGCTCGACCGGCCGTGGGTGGATACCCCCTTCCCGTTGCAGGGATTCGTGCTGCGCAGCGAGGACGAACTGCGCGCCCTGCGCGAACTGTGCAAATACGTGTACATCGATCGGCGGCGTGAAGTCGATCTCGGCCGGCACCCGTTGCTGACCCTCGCGCGCGACGGCGACGGCGATGCGCGACGCATGTCGGTCACGACCTATGCGAACACGGTGAGCATCGAGGAGGAGATCCCGAGGGCGCGCGAGGCCCTGCGCGCGACATCCGAGCTCATCGACCAGATCTACGCCGACGTGACCCATGGCCGGGAACTTTCCGTCGAACAGGTCGAGAAAGTCGTGCGCCCGCTGGTGGCCAGCGTGCTGCGCAGCGCCGACGCCTTCCTGTTCCTGGAAGGCCTGCGCCGGCACGACGACTACATCTATGGTCACGCGATTGCCTGCGGTGCGCTGGCGGCGGCGTTCGGCCGCCACCTGGGCCTGCTGGAAGGCAACATCCTGAGCCTGGCAACCGCGGGGTTGCTGATGGACATTGGCAAGACCCGCTTGCCCGCCGAGCTCCTGCGCAGCGCCGATCCCCTGTCGCCGGCGCAAATCGAGCTGGTGCGCAGCCATGTCGAGCTTGGCATCGACATCGCCCAGGCGGGCGGGGTGGACGATCCCGACGTGCTGGATGTGTTGCGCACGCACCACGAGCGTTATGACGGCAGCGGCTATCCGGATCGCCTGCTCGACGCCACGATCCCGATGGCGGGCCGCATGCTCGCGATCATCGATTCCTACGACGCGATGTGCAGCGCCCGTCCGTATCAGGCGCCGGTATCGCGGCACGCCGCCTTGCAGGCCATCTACCGCGCACGCGGCGTGCTGTACCAGGCCGAGCTGGTCGAACAGTTCCAGGTGTGCCTGGGCGTCTACCCCACCGGGTCGCGCGTCGAACTGAGCACGGGCGAGATCGCGGTGGTGTTGGAACAGAACCAGGTGCGCCGGCTGCGCCCCACGGTGCTGGTGGTGAGCACGCCGGACAAACAGCCGCTGCAGGAGTTCCGCGTGTTCAACCTGCTGGACCAGACCGTCGGCGGCAGTACGGTGGAAATCAGGCATACCCTGGCGGTCAACCAGTACCCCATCGACACCGCGGGTTATCTCGCCAACCTGTGAGGACTGTGCACCGGCCATGTTGAACCGCGATGCGATCCAGACCGCGATTGTGCGCCAGTTGGCCGCAAACGATACCGGCACGGGCGGTTTCGCGGTCGTGGCGGTGCACATCCATGGCCTGCGCCAGATCGCCGTGCGTTTCGGCAGCGAGCGCGGCGAGCAGGCCGAAGTCGGCGTCGGGAAATTGATCCGCGAGTCGCTGCGGCCGCTGGACATCGTGTTCCAGTCCGGCGACGAAACCTTCGTGGCCGTGCTGCCGGGCCTGAGCGGCCGCAACAACGCCCTGCTTGCGGTGGCCGGGCTGATGGCCCGATTCGAGCAGCCGCACGTGGTTGCGCCCGGCATGCCGCCGTGGCAGACGCGCGCGGTGATGGGCATCGCCTTGTTTCCGCAGGATGGTTCCGATGCGGACGCGTTGTGGCGGCACGCGCACATGGCGGCCGACGAGGCGTTGCGGCGTGGCGAGCGCTACGTCTTCCACGACGCGCTGGGTGTGCACGCGGACGTCGATTACAACGAGTTGCGCGACAGCATCGAAGCCAATCGCCTGGCGGTCTTCTTCCAGCCGATCTGGAACCTCGCCGAGGCGCGGATCGTGGGTGTCGAGTCGCTGGCGCGCTGGGCCAGCCGCACGCTGGGGCCGGTCAGTCCGGACGACTTCGTGCCGTTCGCCGAGCAGAACGACCTGATCGCGTCGCTCACGCGCTGGAACATCCATGCGACGTTGCGGTATGTGTCCGCCTTGCGCGGCTTGCCGGGTTGCCGCGTGGCCATCAATCTTTCGCCGCGCACGCTCTCGCGCGGCGGGCTTGCCGAGCAACTGCTGGATGCCCTGGGCATCTGGGGCGTGCCGCCGTCGGCGATCGTCGCGGAAGTGACCGAAACCGCGCTGGCCGGGGACGTGGATGCGGTCGTGCGCGTGCTGCGCAAGTTGCGCGACCACGGCGTGCGTGTCGCGATCGACGATTTCGGCATCGGTTACGCCTCGATCACCTATCTCAGCAAGTTCCCCGCCTCGGAACTGAAGATCGACAAGTCGCTGGTCGCGCATGTCGCAACCGATGGGTCCATGGCCAGGCTGGTCGAGTCCATCGTCCGTTTCGCCCACAACCTCGGCTTGGAAGCCACCGCGGAGGGCATCGAAGACGCGGTGACGCAACGCCTGTTGCAGGAGATGCAGTGCGATTTCGGCCAGGGCTTCCATCTCGGCAAGCCGGAGCCCGCCGCCGATTTCATCGCGCGGCACGGGCTGCAGTTGGCCGGCGCCCCTTCGGCGCGCGCCGTCGATTGACGATTGCCGGGCGCGTCAGCCGGGAAACCCCAGGATATGCATGGCCGTTTCCCGTGGCCGCCGGATGTGCAAGTGGTGCGGACCCGCGATGTGCTCGACCCGCAGGTTCGTGACGCAGGCGGCGCGTGCGCCCATCAAGGCATCCGGGAGGTAGGGTGTGGCGGGTTCGGCGAGCAGCAGCAGGGTCGGCGTTTCGATGCCGGCCAGCAGCCTGCGCAGTTGGGTTTCCTCGACCCGCAGCGGGGTGGCGAGGCGCAGGCGTGGGTCGCTGCGCCACGCGTAGCCGCGGTCCGTCTCGCGCAAATTGCGCACGACGATGGGACGGGCTTCCCCGGCAGCGAGCCCGCCCGCCGCAACGCGCGCGGCAACCGCGTCCTCGATGGACGCGAACACCCGCGGCGGGCGCCGCGCGGTTTCGCGCCGGGCGTGGGCGTCGCGCCAGCGGGCGAGGGTTTGTGTGCCGTCGTCGGCGAGGGGACCCAG
Organism: Rhodanobacteraceae bacterium; assembly: GCA_036279975.1. Classification (GTDB taxonomy): domain Bacteria; phylum Pseudomonadota; class Gammaproteobacteria; order Xanthomonadales; family Rhodanobacteraceae; genus 66-474. The sequence goes on along the minus strand of DASURP010000014.1, from coordinate 17,166 downwards.
GCCCTCGATCAGCAGCAGGTTGCCGATGCGTGCGGGCGCCGCGACCGCGACCAGCGAAGCGATGCCGGCGCCCAGCGAGTGGCCCAGCAGGTCGAAGCGTTGCAGGCCCAGCGCATCGGCCGCGTCCAGCACCACGTCGACCTGGTCGACGATGTGGTAGCGGCGCGCACGCCCGGGCTGGTGCGCGGAATGGCCGTGGCCGGGCATGTCCAGCGCGATCACGCGCCGGTGGCCGGCGAGCCTTGGCGCGAGCTGCGCGAAGCTCGCGGCGTTGTCGAGCCAACCGTGCAGCGCCAGCAGCGGCGGCGCGTCGGCGTCGCCCCATTGCAGCGCGGCGAGTTCGCCGGCAGGCGTGTCGATGCGGAGCTCGACGCCCCCCGCATGTTCGTCCAGGCTCGTCATTCGGCGTCGGCCGACACCCGCATCCGGTTCTGGCGGCGGCGGTCGACGCGATCGGCGGCCCAGCGGCGCAGGTTCAGCAGCGAGGCGATCGCGTAGATGGTCTTGAAGATGCGCAGCCTGAACAGTACCCGCTTGTCGTCGAACACGTCGCCGGCCAGCATCGAAATCACGCCCTGTTCCACCTGCAGCACGTTGCGCGGGTCGGCGAACAGCGCCTTCATCACCGGTGAGTTGAAGCGGTAGATGAACCAGGCGAAGCGCTGGTAGCCGCACTGCATGTGGCTTGCGTAGGCCTTTTGCAGCGCGGCTTCGCGCCGCGGTTCGCGCAGCGCGCCGTCCACCACCGCGCAGGCCTGCCGCGCCGAGTACATCGACAGGAACACGCCCGAGGAGAACACCGGGTCGAGGAATGCCCAGGCGTCGCCGACCAGGATCCAGCGCGGGCCTGCCATTTTCCTGCACGCGTAGGAATAGTTGCCGGTGAAACGCACCGGCGAGAGACGCTCGGCGCCGGCCATGCGGCGCTCCGCGCCGGGCACGATCGCGAGCGTCCGCGCCATGAAATCCTCGTTGCTGGCGCCACGCCGGGTCTTGATGTAACCCGGCTTGCACACGCAACCCACGCTGGTGGTGCCGTCGGGCAGCGGGATGAACCACGCCCAGCCCTGCGCGAAACGGTTGACGCTGATGATGTTGCCGCCGGGATCGTCGGGGTTGTACGCGACGCCCCGGTAGTGCGCGAACATCGCCGCGCTCTGGTGCCTGTCGCTGCGCTCGACGAGTTTCAGCTGCTTGCCGAGCAGGGTGTCGCGGCCGGATGCGTCCACCAGATAGCGCGCGCGCAGTCGACATCCCGTGCCCCGTGCATCGACCTGCGCGGTCACCCCCTCCGCATCGAAATCGACGCGCCCGGCCCTGGCCTGTTCGCGTGCGTCCACGCCTTGCCCGCGGGCGTGCCCGAACAGCATCTGGTCCATCTCGGCGCGCTTGACCTGGAATGCATAGGGCGGCGTGCTGCCGAGCGCGCGGTCGAACCTGAAGGTGTAGTAGCTGCCGTCGTCGCGCGGGAAATCCGCGCCGAGCTTCACCCTTCCCAGCGCGCGCAGTTTCTCCAGCGCGCCGAGTTCCTCGAAGATCGGCATGTTCGCAGGCAGCAGCGATTCGCCGATGTGGAAGCGCGGATGGGAGTCCCGTTCCAGCAGGATCACGCGCCAGCCGCGGCGCGCCAGCAACGTTGCGATGGTCGAACCGCCCGGTCCGCCGCCCACCACCAGTACGTCGCAGTCGAAACGGGGCAATGAGGCGTTTCCATCCACTTTCAGGCAGCTCCCGCGCCGGTTCAGGCGCCATCGGGCGAACCACCTATCATATACACCCGCTCGCCACCCGAATTCCGATTGCCCAGATGCCCGCCACACCCGCCGGTTCCCCGCACACTGATGCGACACGCGTGCCATGGTTCGGCCTGGCGCTGCTGGCGTGTGCAGTGCTGGCCCTCGCCGGCGGCCTCACGCACCTGCACGTGCTGAGCCTTGCCGCGGCATTGCTGTTGCTGCTTGCGTGGTTGCCGCAGGTGTGGCGCCGGCACGATGCGGGCGCAATCGGCGCGTGGCTGGTGCTGGCGGCGATGCTGCTGGTGCCGGCCGTGGTGGGTCATCCGGAGCTGGCGCTGATGGCGCTGCCGGTGGTGTTCCTGGCCGTGGCGGCGTGGCTGTTCGCGCGCACCTTGCGGCGTGGTACGGAGCCCCTGATTGCGCGCTTCATCCGGCTGGTCGAGGGCGATGCACGCCTGGCCTTGCCGGGGGTGCGTGCCTATGCGCGCGGCGTGACGATCTTCTGGGCCTGCCTGCTCGCCGCGATGGCCTGCCTGTCGCTGGTGATCGCGTTGCTGGCGCAGCCAGGCGGTTGGCTCGCGAGCCTGGGTGTCGTGATTCCCGCGCGCCTGCCGGGCTCACTGCTGGTCTGGTATCCGGAGGTGGGTTGCTGGGCGGTGCTGGTGTCGGCGTTCGCGGGCGAGTACCTGTTCCGGCGCTGGCACCTGCGGCACATTCCGCACCCCAGCGTGCGGCGTTTCGTGACCCAGATCGTCCGGCGCTGGCCGCTGCTGGTGCGTGGCGGGGATGGCCAGGCATGACCGCGGTGCATGTCGTGACGTTGCGCATCGCGCCCGGGCATCCGGCGCTGCCGGGACACTTCCCGGGCGAGCCGCTGGTGCCGGGCGTGGTACTGCTTGAACGCGTGGCGGCGGCCCTGCGGGATTGGCGCGGCGTGCGCATGGCCGGGCTCGATGCCAAGTTCATGCAACCGTTGCGGCCCGGCGAGGAGGCGGCGATCACTTTGCAGGATGAAGGCGCCCGCACGCGTTTCGAAGTGAGCCGCGCGGACGGCCAGACGATCGCGCGCGGAATGTTGACGGCCGCGCCAAAGCGGGCCTGATCGGAAAACGACTACAGGGGGAAGCAAGCATGCAAGTCCACGGGTGCAAACGATGAGCGCACAGTATTTGACCGGCCAGGCCGACCTACAACCTGCCAGCGGACACTGGCTGGATCGTCCGGAAGCCGGCGGCTGGTTCGCGATCTGGTTGATCCGCTTCGTCGCCCTGCATTTCGGGCGTGGCGTCGCGCGCGTGTTCCTGTATCCGATCACGCTGTATTTCTATTTCCGGCGCGGCCCGGAGCGGCTGGCTGCGCGCGATTATTTCCGCCGCATCGACGGCAAGCCCGGCAACGCGTGGCGGGTGATGCACCTGATCCATGCCTACGCCTCGACCATCCTCGACCGCGTGTTCCTGCTGGCGCGCGGCATCGAAGGGTTCCGCGTGGACATGCGCGGCGTGGAGGAACTGCACCGTCACCTCGATCGCGGGCAGGGGGTGTTGCTGCTGGGCGCGCACGTCGGCAGCTTCGAGGTGTTGCGGGTGCTCGCCACCCGCAGGCCGGACTGCAAGCTCAAGCTGGTGATGGACAAGGGCAAGACCCCGGCCCTGACCACCTTGCTGGAGTCGCTGGCGCCGGAACTGGCCGACAGCGTGATCGACACCGCGCGCGGCGGCATGGACATCGTGCTGGCCCTGTCCGAGGCTGTGCGCGAAGGCGCGATGGTGACCCTGCTGGGGGATCGCGGCCGGCCGCACGAGCTGATGCGCGAGGCGCCGTTCCTGGGTTCCGGGGCGCCGTTCCCGGCCGCGCCCTGGCAGATCGCCGCGCTGCTGAAGGTGCCGGTGGTACTGTGCCTGGGCCTGTATCGCGGCGGCAATCGTTACGATCTGGTGTTCGAAACGCTGGCCGGGCAGGTGGAACTGCCGCGCATCGGACGCGACGCCGCGCTCGCCGAGTACGTCCGCCGCTATGCCGCGCGGCTGGAGCATTACCTGCGCGAAGCGCCCTGCAATTGGTTCAACTTCTATGATTTCTGGCAACCGCAGACGGTGGCCGAGGCGCAGCACGCGGCCACCGGGGAACTGGAGCACGCGCATGCCGCGTAGGCTTGCGGCGGCCTGCCTCGCATTCGCGGCAATGGCGGCGCTGGCGACGGCGCCAACGCTGGCGGAATCGCTGCTGGGCGGGCTGGCCAGGACGCCGCCGGTCGCGACGCCGTTCATCCAGGTCAGTTATCGCGGGGTGCTCGCCCACCCGCTGGTGGTGTCGGGGACGATGCGCTGGCTGGGCGGCGACCACCTGCAGCGCGACATCGACAAGCCCTTCAGGCAAACCGCGAAGATCGGCGACGGCGAAGTGTCGGTGCAGCGCGGCAATGGCGAAGTGCACCGGATGCCGTTGGCGCGCGCACCGCAGGCGGGCGCGCTGCTGGCCGGGTTCCGCGCGCTGCTGGGCGGCGATGCCACGGCGCTCGCGAAGGACTTCACGTTGTCCGCGCAAGGCAGCGCCGCGCACTGGGTGATCACGCTCACCCCGCGTGGCAGCCAGATCGGGCAGCACCTGGCGTCGATCGTGATCGACGGTCGCGGGCATGAGGCGCGCTGCCTGACGGTGAACGACGCCAACGGCGATACCAGCATCACCGTGCTGGGCGCGCTGGCGGAGCAGGGACTGCGCAGCGCGGCGCCGCTGCAGTCGGCGTTGGCGGCACGCTGCCGCAATCAATGATGAGGCCGCTCACGAGGGTCGCGCTGTATCTCGCATGGCTGGCGTTGATCGCCGCGGTCGGTTGGGGCGTCGCGCGGCATCTCGCGATCAGTTCCGACCTGCGCGATTTCGTGCCGCCGGCGCGCAGCGCCGACCAGAAATTGCTGTTGGACGAAATCGGGCGGGGACCCGGATCGCGCCTGTTGTTGCTGGCCATTGCGGATGCGCCCGAGGCGAAGCTGGCGGACCTGTCGCGCGGGCTCGAGGCGGCGCTGGCGCACGACCCTGCGTTCACGCACGTCGCCAATGGCGCACAGGATCTCGCGGGGGTTGCATCCGGCCTGCTGCCATACCGTTACCTGCTTTCGCCCACGCTGGATACGCACCGTTTCGATGCGGCATACCTGCACGCGCAGTTGCAGGAGCGCGTCGAGGACCTGGGCTCGCCGGCGGCGTCCATGCTCGAGCCATGGCTGCGGCGCGACCCCACGCTGGAAACCCTGAAACTCGCGCAACGCTGGGCGCCGCCACGGCAGCCGAAGCTGGTCGATGGCGTGTGGTTTTCGCAGCAGGGCGAGGCCCTGCTGGTCGCGGAAACCCGTGCGGCCGGGTTCGATCCGGGGGCGCAGGCGCACGCGGTCGGATCGTTGCAGAAGCACTACGCGGCGCTGCCCGGCGCCGCGCAGGCGAGGCTCGTGATCAGCGGTCCCGGCTGGTTCGGCGTCCAGGCCAGCCGCCACACCCGCGCCGAGGCCGACCGCTTCGGCGTGATCACCAGCATCGGTTTCGTGTTGATGTTGCTGCTGGCTTACCGCAGCGCGGTGCCGGTGCTGGTGACGGCGCTGCCGTTGCTGTCGGGCGCGGTGGCCGGGTTCGCGCTGTTGGCGCTTGTATTCGGCCACGCGCACGGCATCACCGTTGCCTTCGGCTTCACGCTGCTGGGGGTCGCCCAGGAATATCCGCTGCGGGTGTTCAGCCATCGCCGCATCGGGGTCAGCACCGCGCAATGCGTGCGCGAACTATGGCCGTTGCTGGCGACCGCGATCGCGTCGGTGTGCATCGCCTACCTTGCATTCTTCGCCTCGGGCGTCGCGGGCCTGCAACAACTGGCCGTGTTCACGATCGGTGGCCTGGTCGTGGCCGGCGCCTGCACCCGCTGGCTGCTGCCGCTGGTCGTGCCGGCCGCCGCACGCGACATGGCTGCAACCCCCGGGCTTGCGGGCGCGTGGCATTTCCTTGCGCGCTTGCCGCGCCCGCGCTGGCTGCCGTGGCTGGTCGCTGCGGCGGGTGTCTGCGTGGTCGCCTTCGCGCCCGGCAGGTTCTGGCAGAACGACCTGTCCGCGCTGACCCCGGTCCCGCAGGCGGAACTGCAACGCGACGCACGCCTGCGCGCCGCCCTGGGCGCTTCGGACGTTCGCTACCTGCTGGTGATGCGCGCGGCGACGGCCGAGGGGGTGCTGGCGCTGTCGGAGCGTGTCGCCCCGCAGATGCGGCGGCTGGTTGCGAAGCACGCGCTGGACGGTTTCGAGTTGCCGTCGCGTTACCTGCCCAGCATCGCCACCCAGGAAGCGCGCCGGGCGAAGTTGCCGGATGCATCGGATTTGCAGTCCGCGTTGCACGAGGCGATGCAGGGCCTGCCGTTCCGCACCGGCGTGTTCGCGCCGTTCGTGGCCGACGTGGAGGCGGCACGCCGGCTTCCGCCATTGACCCCCGCGCGGTTCGAAGCGACGCCCCTGGGTGCGCGCCTGGAGGCGATGCTGGTGCGTCAGGGTGATGGCTGGGCCGGCCTTGGCACCCTGAGCGGGGTAAACGATCCCGCGTCGTTCGCGGCGCTGGCGAACGCGACGGGCGGTGCGGTGCATCTGCTTGACCTGAAAGCCTCCACCGAGTCGCTGATTGTCGCGTACCGGCAGCGCATCCTGGTCGCGCTCGGGATCGCGGCGCTGCTGTTGTGCGCGGCGGTGACACTGGCCCTGCGCAGCCCGCGCCGTGCGCTGCACGTACTCGGGCCGATGACGCTGGCGACCCTGTTGGTGCTGGTGGTGTTGCGTGCAGCGGGGATCCCGCTGTCGTTGTTCCATCTTGTTTCGTTGACGCTGGCGGCGGGGCTGGGCCTGCATTACGCACTGTTTTTCGAGCGCCGCACCGGCGACCAACGCGAAGACCTGCGGACCCTGCACGCGACGCTGGTGTGCGTCGCCTCCGCGCTGCTGGTGTTCGGCGTGCTGGCGCTGTCCAGCGTGCCGGTACTGCGCGCGATCGGCCTGACGGTGGCGCTGGGCGTGGCATTCCATTTCAGCCTGTCGGTGTTGATGGCGCCGGCCGGTCACCTGCGCGGGGAAGCGTGACGCGATGCTGCCGCGCAGACTTTCCAGGCCGGAATGGGCGCCGCTGATCCCGCACGCCGGCGCGATGTGCCTGCTGGACGAGGTGGTGCACTGGGACGCCACGCGCCTGCACGCGCGCAGTGCGTCGCATCGGCGCACGGACAATCCACTGCGCGCCGACGGCATGCTGCACGCCGTGAACCTGTGCGAATACGCTGCGCAGGCCATGGCGGTACACGGCGCATTGCGCGCACGCGAGGCGGGCGGCAGGGCGCGGCCCGGGTACCTGGTGGCCCTGCGCGAGGTTGCGTTCGCGGTCGAACGCGTCGATGACCTCGACGGCAAGCTGCAGGTGCACGTCGAATGCTTGCTCGCGCTGGCCGACAGCCTGCAATATGCATTTCGGGTGGAGCATCATGGACGCGTGCTGGCGAGCGGGCGGGAGGCGGTGATGTTGCAAGGTCGGTGACAGCACGTGGGACGAGGCAGGCCATGGATGGCCGACAACGGAGTCGAGCTCTTCCCGCGCCGTTGCACGATGCCGAGCATCGCAGCGCCCAGCGGGAGCGAGGCGCGCATGTTCGAGGCCATGGACGGCGCGAGTTCGCGCCGGCCCGCTGGGCGTGAGAAGCGCAGGGGAGTTCAGGCAACAGGAAGTTGCCGGGACCATCGTGCTGGGCGCAATGGTTTTGGCTACTTTTGCCGGAACAAAAGTAGCCCGCTCGCCTTGGAGGCGAGCGGAACCAAGACATGGATGCCAAGAGCCAATGTCAATGGATTCCGGCCTTCGCCGGAATGACGAGAAAGGGAAGCTCGCAACATGAATCGAACCGAACGTAGAGCGTTGGTGACCGGCGGCAGCGGCGACATCGGTGGCGCGATCTGCACCGCGCTGGCAGGCGCCGGCTGGCGCGTGATCGTGCATGCGAACGCCCACCGCGAACGTGCGCAGGCGTTGGCGGCGCGGATACGCGACGGCGGCGGCGCGGCCGAGGTCGTGGTCTTCGACGTGACCGACGCGGAGGCGGCGCGCGCCGCGCTCGAGGCCTTGCTGCAGGCGGGGCCGATCCAGGCACTGGTCCACAATGCCGGCGTCCACGACGATGCACCGCTGGCGGGGATGGACGAGCGGCAGTGGCGGCGCGTGATCGGGGTCTCGCTCGACGGCTTCTTCCACGTCACGCAGCCGCTGCTGCTGCCGATGGCGCGCGCGCGTTTCGGACGGATTGTTGCGGTGTCGTCGGTGGCCGCCCAGGTCGGCAACCGCGGGCAGGTGAATTACGCCGCGGCCAAGTCGGCCCTGCACGGCGCCGCGAAATCGCTGGCACGCGAGATGGCGTCGCGCAACATCACCGTCAACGTGGTCGCGCCCGGGATCATCGAGGGACGGCTGACCGGCGCGCTGTTTACGCCCGGGCAGATCAAGGCGATGATCCCCGCCGCGCGCACCGGCACCCCCACTGAGGTCGCGGGCGTGGTGGCGTTCCTGTGCTCGGACGCGGCGTCCTACGTCAACGGACAGGTGATCGGCGTCAATGGCGGGATGGCCTAGCGCGGTGTCGCGTTGCGCCGCGCCCAGGCCGCCTCGCGGAACAGCGCGACGCGCGCGCGGGTGGCGGCGAGGCCGCGCAATTCACCGGCCACGATCCGGGTGCCGTCGCGGCGCGCGGCGGCGGCCAGCGTGCCGGCCAGCACGTGCAGCAGTCCGATGTGTTCGCGCAGGCGCGCGCGGACCTGCGCGTCGTCGAGCCGGTCGTGCAGGCGTGAGTTGAGGCGCGCGAACCAGTCGAGCTCCTGCTGGTCCATCCAGCCCGGCGCATTGTGCGTGCGGCCCTGCGCATGCCAGTCGCGGAACAAGGCCTGCACGCGCGTATTCAGGGCCTCCGCCGCAAGCATTTCCGGGGCCAGGTCGGCGAACAGCCCGAGGTCGGTGAGCCGGCCGCCGATCGCGAGCGGACACAGCACGCCCCAGTAGTACGCATAGTCCCACAACACCTTCGAGCTCATCACGCGCGGGTTGCCGAACAACGCGTACTGGCCGCGGTACAGGCCGAGCGTGTTGCGGTAGAAGGAAAAGAACAATTGCTGGAAATGGCGGGCGGCGCGCGCGGTGTCGTGCCCCGCGTGGTCGCGCGCGATGAGTTCGGTGATGTAGGTGTTGCCGATCGCGATGAAGTCCGAACCCGGCGAGTAGAACGGGTCGAGGAACAGCCCGGCCTCGCCGGTCAGCGCCCAACGGTCGGCGCTGAAGACCTGGCGGCAGCCGTAGGAGACCTTGCGCAGGAAGCCGAAATCCAGCAGCGCGTCGCGCTGCGCGCCGAGTTTGCGCGCCAGCGCCGGCTGGTGCACGCCCAGCCAGTCCAGCGCGCGATCGAAGCTGTTGTAGGACTCCACCGGGTGCGCGGCCGCGTCGGCGACGATCCCGATCGAGTGCGCGCCCGAGGCCAGCGGGATCAGCCACACCCAGTAGCCCGGCCCGCACAGGTGGTTGGTCGAGCGCCAGCGTTCCTGGGGGTCGCACAACCCGCGCCAGGCCGGGTTGTCGCACCAGCGGTCGGGATCGAGGCGCGTGTCGAGGCGCATCCAGGCCGCGCCGATGTGGTGGCCGTTGTCTTCGTCGAGATGGAATTGCCGGCGCAGCAGGCCGGCGCGACCGGAGGCGTCGACCAGCCAGCGTGCGCGGTGGTCGCGGGCTGCGCGGCCATGCATGGCGCGCACGCCGTGCGGGGCGCCGGGCTCGATCATGCGCACCGTGGCGCCCTGCATGAGTTCGATGCCCTGGCGTCCGGCTTCACCGGCGAGGAAGTTCTCGAAGGTGCCGCGCTCGAGCTGCCAGGTCGGGGTCGGGAACACGCGGCTGATGCCGAGTTCGCTGCTGCGGTCGAGTTCCGGGCAGCCGTCGCTGAAGAAGAACCTGAAGCCGAACTTGCGCACCTGCCCGGCATCGAGGTGTGCGCGCAGGCCCAGGGTGTCGGCGAAATAGTGCGCGCCGATCTCCACCAGCGATTCGCCGACCTTGAAGGCGGCAGCCGGCGCCGGGCCGGTACGCCGTTCCAGCACCCGGATGGAAAGGCCGGGCATGCGTTGTCGGAGTTGCAACGCCAGGGTCAGTCCGGCCAGGCCGCCACCGACGATCAGGACATCCACGGGCGTCGGCTGGTGCATCGCAGTCACCGTGCGGGCGGGTTGCCGGCGCGCGCGAGTGGTGTGGGCGGCGCCGCCGCGAGCAGGTTTTCGGGGTCGTACACGCTTGGCGGTCGGGCGTGCGAGGCGCGGTAGCTTTTCACCACGTGCCCGTAGTGCAGCACCCTCCGGAAGGTGTACCAGGTGATCCGCACGACGTCGCGCACTGGCCGGAAATGGCTGTGGCGCGTGCCGCCGTCATAGCGACAGGCGATGGGAATCGATACAACGGGCATGTCGAGGTCGCGCGTGGCGGCGATCAGGATCGCGGCTTCGAACACGAAATCCTGCGCCGGCAGGTCGACCAGTTCCGCGGCGTGGCGTGGATACCAGCGCTGGCCGCTCTGGGTGTCGGCGACGGGCCGGCCGCAGCCCCAGCTGATGCCCCAGTCCGCGACGGCGTTGGCGCGCCGGCGTGCATTCGGCTGGCGCCCACGTTCCAGCATGCGCGCGCCGACGATCAAGGCATCCGGAAACCGGCGGGCCGCCGCGAGGATGCGCGCGATGTCGGCAGGGGCGTGCTGGCCGTCGCCGTCCATGGTCAGCACGCCGCTGGCGCCGCGCCGTAGTGCTTCACGGAAGCCGCTGCGCAACGCTTCGCCCTTGCCGCGCCGCTGCGGGTGACGGAGCAACGTGACCGGCAGCGCGGCGACGATCGCGGCGGTGTCGTCGCTGGAGCCGTCGTCGACCACGATCACGTCCGCGCAATGGGCCAGCACGCCGCGCAGCAGATCGCCGATCGCGTGCGCTTCGTTGAGGCAGGGCACGACCACGAAGGGGTGGGCAATGGCGTCGTTCAAGGCGTGATCTCCATTTCCAGCGACAGTCCCGTCGACAACGGCAACACGAGCCGCGCGGGCTTGTCCCTTGCGAGTGTCGCCAGCAACGCCAACGCGTGCGCGTTGGCGGGATTGTCGCCGGCCACGCCGCGAACTGCCAAGGCGGGGGGTTGCGCTGCGCCCGGATCACGCGCGGCGGGGATCAACCGCAAGTTCGCGCCGGCGGCCGCATCGGGAACCAGCACGAACGCTGCGCCGAATGCCAGCGTGGTGCGTGTCATCTCCGCGAGCGGACCCATGGATGCGACGTCGCAGGATGCGAACAGCACCGGCGTCGCTTCCGCGCAGGCGAGCACCGTGGCCTCCAGCAGGCCGGCGGCGAAGCTGCGGTGGTGCGCGGTGACCGCGCTGGACGACGCGGTGCAGCCGGTCGCGATGGTCCAGTAGCCGGCGGGGGCGTTCAGCACCGAGTTGTGGAATTTGGTGGGCGACAATTCCAGCGGGGCGCGCGCCAGGGTTTCGCATACGTAGTCGGTGATCGCCAGCTCGCCGTGGGTGGAGGCGAACACGCACGCCAGCGAGGCTGGGTCGGCGCCGGCCATCGCACAGGCCTGGCGGGCGACTTCCGCCGCCAGGCGCACGCCGTCCGGCGCGCGCCGTCGTTCGGCCGCGGGCAGCACGTCGGCGGCGGGCCTGGCCGGAGCGTCGGCGGCAAGACCGCGTTCCCCGCGCAGGATGCCGCGCAGGCTCGGCCAGTCGGGTGCGCCGTGCAACCATGCGCCGATGCCGGTCAAGCTGACTTGCAGCGCAGCGCTCATGCAACCGCCCCCGCACGCGCGAATACCAGGCAGGCGTTGTTGCCACCGAACCCGAACGAGTTGCTGAGCGCGATGTCGATGCGTCGTTGCGAAGGTTGCATGGCCAGCCATGGCACGACTTCCGGCATCGCCTCGCTGCATCCGAGATTCGGTGGTACGACGCCGTGCTGGACGGCCAGCAACGCGAACACGGCTTCCAGCGCGCCAGCCGCGCCCAGCGTGTGGCCGGTGAAGCCCTTGGTCGAGCTGGCGCGGGTGCGCACCGGGAAGCGCGGCAACAACCTCGCTTCGACCTCGTCGTTCTTGCCGGTCGCGGTGCCGTGCAGGTTGATGTAATCGACGGCGTCGGCGTGGATGCCGGCACGCGCCAGCGCGTCATCCAGTGCGGTGGCGGCGCCGCGGCCTTCGGGATGCGGCGTGGACATGTGGAAGGCGTCGGAGGACTCGCCGTGGCCCAGCAGGCGTGGCGCATCCGGCGCGGCGGCGACCCCCTCCAGCAGCGCGAAGGCCGCGGCCTCGCCGATCGAAATGCCGTCACGGTGCACGTCGAACGGGCGGCAACCTCCCGGCGAAACGAGTTCGAGCGAATGGAACCCGAACAGCACGCTGTCGCACAGGGTGTCCACGCCGCCGACCAGCGCGGCGTCGGCCAGGCCGAGGCGCAGCAGGCGTTCCGCGCTGGCGAAGACCTTCGCCGACGAGGAGCACGCGGTCGAGATGGTCAGGGCCGGGCCGGTGATGCCGGCGGCGTCCGCAACGAACGCGGCGAGCGAGTGCGGGGTGTGGATTTCGGGACGGCGCAGGTCTTGCGGGAAGCGACCGTCCTGCAACCGGCGGTAGGCGTCCTCGGTCGCGCCGATGCTGGCGGTGGACGTGCCCAGCACCAGCGCGACGCGCGCGGCGCCGTGGCGCGCGACGGCGCTGGTGATCGCCTCACGCAGATCGTCCTGCTGCAGGCCGAGCCAGGCGAGCCGGTTGTTGCGGCAATCCCGGTGTCCGAATGGCGCGGGCAAGGCAGTGTCTTCGATACCCGCGACGCGCCCGATCCGACAGTCGAGGGGCGCGGATGAAAAATCGTTGGTGCGCAGGCCGCTGTGGCCTTCGCGCAGCGCGTCAAGGTGCGCGGCTAGCCCACGCCCGAGCGCGGAAGTCGCGCTGAACGCCGTGATGGCGATCGGTTCGATGCGTGCCGGCATCCAGTGGTCCATTGCCCGGGTCGCCCAGTATACGCACGCATGACAACGGTCAAAGGCGTCGTGGGACGCCGCCGCTACCGTACACTTGCGAGCGCGGCCGGCTGGCCGCGTATCGATGACAGGGAGTGGACATGTTGCGTTCGCGAGTATCCAAGGTATGGTGGCCGCTGCTGCTGGCACCGGCGCTGGTATTGCTGATGGGGTTTCGCCAGGCGCCGCTGGTCGATCCGCCCGCGATCCCGGTGCCGGCAAACGTCGACACGGCGAGGGTGGAACAGATCATCGGTTCCGCGCTGACCCGGCGTGGGTGGCGCATCGTCAAGCACGTGCCGGGTGAAGTCGACGCGGTGTACGATCCGCGCAACTTCAGCGTCACCATTGCCGTGCACTACGACGCCGGCAAGATCCAGATCGACTACATCACCAGCAGCGACCTCAAGTACGAGGTCAAGCATGGGGTGCGCTACATCCACAAGAACTACGTTAGCTGGATAAAGAACCTCGTCACCGATATCAACAACGGCCTGATGATGGCGAAGTAGCACATGAGGCGGGCGGCGCGACGGCCGCCCGCTTTTCCGGGATACCCGATGCCCACCAACCTCGAACGAGTCGATGCCTTCCTGCGCGATCTGCAGGATCGCATCTGCACCACGCTCGAGCGTGCCGATGGCGGCGCACGTTTCGTCGCGGATGCCTGGGCGCGCCCAGCGGGCGGCGGTGGCTGCACGCGCGTCCTGAAGAATGGCGCGGTGTTCGAACAGGGCGGCGTGAACTTCTCGAGTGTCACCGGCGGCACACTGCCCGCCTCGGCCACGGCGCATCGTCCGCAGCTGGCCGGCCGCCGATGGACCGCAACCGGCGTATCGCTGGTGATCCATCCGAAGAATCCTTACGTGCCGACCTCGCACGCCAACGTGCGCTATTTCGAGGCCGACCGGGAAGGTGAAGAACCCGTCTGGTGGTTCGGCGGCGGTTTCGACCTCACGCCGTTCTATCCGTTCGACGAAGACTGCGTGCACTGGCACAGCGTCGTGTGTGATCTGTGTGCGCCGTTCGGCGGCGACGTCTATCCGAAGTACAAGAAGTGGTGCGACGAATACTTTTATCTCAAGCACCGCGACGAAACCCGCGGCATCGGCGGGTTGTTCTTCGATGACTTGAACGAAGGCGGCTTCGAGCGTTGCTTCGCCTTCATGCAGGCGGTCGGGAACGGCTACCTCGGCGCCTACCTGCCGATCGTGGAACGCCGCAAGGGAGTGCCCTGGGGCGAACGCGAACGGGAATTCCAGTTGTACCGGCGCGGCCGTTACGTCGAATTCAATCTCGTCTACGATCGCGGCACGCTGTTCGGCCTGCAATCGGGTGGTCGCACCGAATCCATCCTGATGTCATTGCCGCCGCGGGTGCGTTACGAATACGGCTACACACCAGAGCCCGGCAGCGCCGAGGCGCGGCTCGGGGATTACCTCAAGCCGCGCGACTGGGTGTCGTAGGAGCGCGCCTGCGCGCGATCGTTTTTGCCAGGATACCAGTGTATCGACGGTCGCCTGCAGGCAGGCTCCTGCGAGGAGCGTGCTGCCGTCGGTTTTCGTAGGAGCGCGCCTGCGTGTTGCCATGGTGGTGGTGTCGCCGCTTTAGCGCTACGCCTTGCGCGAATTGAGCTTGTCGCGCCACGAGCGGCGTTGCTTCTTGGCGGCGGTGTGTTCGCCGACCTTGCCGCGCTGGGCGTGCGGGTGACGCGCATGCGAGGGCTTGCCGGAATTCGCGGTGTTGCGTCCGGCGTTGCCGCTGTTGCGACCGTGCTTGCGCATTGCCGGTGCCGGGTTGTCGAGGCGCAGGTTCCACGCCGGTTCGAAACCTTCGATCGGTTCGATCGCGATGTCCTGCTTCAGCAGGCGGCGGATGTCGCGCAGCAGGCCTTCCTCTTCGCGGCTGACCAGCGACAGCGCCAGGCCTTCGGCGCCGGCGCGGCCGGTGCGGCCGATGCGGTGCACATAGTCCTGCGCGACCATCGGCAGGTCGTAGTTCACCACCGCCGGCAATTGTGCGATGTCCAGGCCGCGTGCGGCGATGTCGGTGGCAACCAGTATCGTCGTCTTGCCGTTCTTGAAATCGGCGAGCGCGCGGGTGCGCTGGCCCTGGCTCTTGTTGCCGTGGATCGCGGCGACGCGGAAGCCGTGCTGGTCGAGGTACCGGCACAGCTTGTCCGAGCCGTGCTTGGTGCGCGCGAACACCAGCGTCTGCCGACGACTGTCGGCGGCCAGCAGGTGCAGCAACAGATCGCGCTTCTTGTCGGCGTCGACGGGGTGCACGCGATGGTGCACGCCGACCGCGACCGCGTTCGGCTGTGCCATCTGCACTTCGCGGGGGTCATGCATGAACTGCGCGGCCAGCGCCTTCACCTCGGGCACGAAGGTCGCGGAGAACAGCAACGTCTGCCGCTGCTGCTTCGGTAGGGCGCCGAGGATTTTCTTCAGCGCCGGGGCAAAGCCCATGTCGAGCATGCGGTCGGCTTCGTCCAGCACCAGCGTGTCGATGCACGACAGATCGACGTTGCGGCGATCCATGTGGTCGATCAGTCGCCCCGGCGTGGCCACGATGATGTCGAGGCTGCGGCGCAGGGTCTGGATCTGGCCGCCCATCCCGACGCCGCCGAACACCGCCGCGGTGTGGACGCGAAGATGCTTGCCGTAGGCGCGCAAATTGTCGTGCACCTGTGCGGCCAGTTCGCGGGTGGGGGTGAGGATCAGCGCGCGCGGCTTGCGCGGCTGCTTGTTGTTTTGGATGACCTGGTCCACGCCCAGCCTTTGCAGCAGCGGCAGCGCGAACGCGGCGGTCTTGCCGGTACCGGTTTGCGCCCCGGCGAGCAGGTCGTGGCCATCCAGCACCTGCGGGATCGCCGCGGCCTGGATCGGGGTGGGGCTGGCGTAGCCCTGTTCGGACAGGGCACGCAGCAGCGCGGGCGCAAGCCCGAGCGATTCGAACGTCATGGAGAAAGCTCCTGTTGTTCCCGGAGCGTTCCCTAAACCGCGCTGCAGGGGGTAAAACCATGTGCGGGCGCCGCGATTGCGGGGTCCGTGTGTGCGCGACGTGCGAGTGGCGAGGGCCGGGCGGCGCGGAGCTTTTCAGCTCTGCGGCGGCGGTGATCCACCAGGGAAGTTCGGGGTGCGACGCGTCAAACTGCGCGTAGTGTAGCGGGATGCAGCTGCGCAATCCAGCACGGCGGACCGGGCCGCACGGTTCGATCGCGCCCTGGACGGACGCCGGGATTTGCCGGACCGGGCTTCAGGTCATCCCCAGCGATTGGCGCCGGTCGGCCAATCCGGCCGCTGCACGCGCACCACGCAGAAGCGTTGCCCGCTCGGCGCCTGCATCACCACCCAGCGAGCGAGGCGCCTGGAGATCGTCGCGCCGAGGTTCTGCAGGCGCGTGACTTCCGCCTCGATGTCGTCGGTTTCGATGTCCAGGTGCACGCGGCTTGCGTGATCCACGCGCTGCAACTGGACCATCGGCTGGTCGGGCGGTGTCGCAAGCTGGCGATAGTTGTCGCGGCTGCCCGGGTGGCCCATGTCGACGGGGCAGCCGAGTGCCGCGGCCCAGAAACGGGCCGCGGTGTCGATGTCTTCGACGTTGCAGTCGATCTGCAATGAACACAGGCGTGAGTGGTGCATGTCAACTTCAGCGGCAATCTTTTTGCCCGTCATCCTGGCGAAGGCCGGGATCCGGACTTCCCGAAGGCCGAAGAGCCGGGTTCCGGATCGCCGCGCAGCCTGCCCCGGAGTGCTTTAACCCGGGGCGGCATCCGGAAGGACGAGTGGTGGGTGATATTGTTCGCCGGCAGGCCGGCTCCTACGAAGCAGCTCTCGTAGGAGCCGGCCTGCTCGCGATCCAACGCTACATCTTGGCCATCATCTTCACGCGCTTCGCACGAAACTCGCTGTCCTGGTCCCACTGCGGCCACTGGCCGCTCAGAGAGAGTTCACGGCCGACTTCGTACAGCGCCTGCGTATCTTCGGCGACGCCACTGAAATCCCACTTCGGATCGAAGTTGTCATGAGGCGTGTGGTAGCGGTGCGCGGTGTAGTCGTCGAGCGCCGCGCGGCCCGCGGCAGTGCCGCCGTGCACCATGTCGTCGCCGGTCTGGGTCATCAACGCGGGCACGCCGGCCTTGGCGAAGCTGAAATGATCGGAACGGAAGTAGAAGCCGTTCTGCGGAGTCGCGTCCGGGCTGGCGTAGCGGCCCTGTTTCTTCAGCGCGGCTTTCAGCATGTCTTCCAGTTGCGACCGGCCGCTGCCGATGATCTGGAGATTGCGGGTGGGCCCGATCACGTCCATTGCATCCATGTTGATGTCGGCGACGGTCTTGTCCA
>DASURP010000013.1:0-63552 GCA_036279975.1 Rhodanobacteraceae bacterium | reverse complement strand
GGCCGCCTTTTCGGCCATGCCTTCGTCGATCGCGGCCAGCGCATCGACGCCGTGCTCGCGCGCGTAGTCGCGCACGTCCTGGGTGATCTTCATCGAGCAGAACTTGGGGCCGCACATGGAACAGAAGTGCGCGGTCTTGGCGGCGTCCTTGGGCAGGGTTTCGTCGTGGAATTCCTTGGCCTTTTCGGGATCGAGGCCGAGGTTGAACTGGTCCTCCCAGCGGAACTCGAAGCGCGCCTTCGAGAGCGCGTTGTCGCGCGCCTGCGCGCCCGGATGGCCCTTGCCGAGATCCGCCGCGTGCGCGGCGATCTTGTAGGCGATGATGCCTTCGCGCACGTCGTTCTTGTCCGGAAGGCCCAGGTGTTCCTTGGGCGTGACGTAGCAGAGCATCGCGGTGCCGTACCAACCGATCATCGCCGCGCCGATCGCCGAGGTAATGTGGTCGTAACCCGGCGCGATGTCGGTGGTGAGCGGCCCCAGCGTGTAGAACGGCGCCTCGTGGCACTTGTCGAGCTGCCGCTCCATGTTTTCCTTGATGAGGTGCATCGGCACGTGGCCGGGGCCTTCGATCATCACCTGCACGTCGTGCTGCCAGGCGAGGTCGGTCAGTTCACCCAGGGTGTCGAGTTCGGCGAACTGCGCCTCGTCGTTGGCGTCGGCTATACAGCCGGGGCGCAGGCCGTCGCCGAGACTGAAGGCGACGTCATACGCCTTCATGATTTCGCACATTTCCTCGAAATGCGTGTAGAGGAAGGATTCCTTGTGGTGGGCGAGGCACCACTTGGCCATGATCGAGCCACCGCGCGAGACGATGCCGGTGACGCGCTTGGCGGTCAGCGGCACGAAGCGCAGCAGGACGCCCGCGTGGATCGTGAAGTAATCGACGCCCTGCTCGGCCTGCTCGACCAGGGTGTCGCGGAACAGCTCCCAGGTGAGTTCCTCGGCGGCGCCGCCGACCTTTTCCAGCGCCTGGTAGATCGGCACCGTGCCGATCGGCACCGGCGAATTGCGCATGATCCATTCGCGCGTCTCGTGGATGTACTTGCCGGTCGACAGATCCATCACGGTGTCGCCGCCCCAGCGGATCGCCCACACCATCTTTTCGACTTCTTCCGCGATGGACGAGGTGACGGCGGACGTGCCGATGTTGGCGTTGATCTTGGTGAGGAAGTTGCGGCCGATGATCATCGGCTCGGTTTCGGGATGGTTGATGTTGCACGGAATGATCGCGCGCCCGCGCGCGACCTCGTCGCGCACGAATTCGGGCGTGATTTCCCCTGGAATCGACGCACCGAAGGATTGCCCGGGATGTTGGTCGCGCAAGGCGCTGCCGCGCAGCGCATCCAACTTTTGATTCTCCCGGATCGCGATGAATTCCATCTCCGGGGTGATGATGCCTTGTCGCGCATAGTGCATTTGCGTGACGTTGGCGCCCGTCTTGGCGCGCCGTGGCTTCGGCAAGTTGGGAAAGCGCACGCCCGCCAGTTGCGGCGCATCGGCGTGGCGGCGGCCGAAATCGGAGCTGCGATTTTGCAGCAGTTCGGTATCGCCGCGTTCGGCAATCCACGCCGCGCGCAGCTTCGGCAAGCCGGCCACGAGGTCGGCCGTGAAGGCAGGATCCGTGTACGGTCCGGACGTGTCATACACCGTGAACGGCGCGTTGGCTTCCACGCCGAACATCGCCGGCGTGTCGGTCAACACGATTTCGCGCATGGGCACGCGCAGGTCATCGCGGCTGCCGCGCACGTAGGTCTTGCGCGAGCCGCGGACCGGCGCGGTCACGGTTCCGGAAAGGGTCTGCGCCTGGCGCAGCAGTTCGGAGGGTTGGGCATTCATCGGCGGCTTTCCCGTTTTCATGAGATTCCGGTGAGGCGGCTTCGCGGCAAGCCCGCGCGGGGACATGCGGGCGGTTGCGAAGGGACTCGCAAACGAAGGCGGTGGCACCGGCCGCAGCAACGCCAGGGTCGTGCGGCGAAGCTCCCTACACCGGTGCGAACCGGATCAGGTTCCAAGGGTCTTTCTCAGCCGATGCGATCCTTCGCCCGCGGCACCCCCGCTTCAATGCTCCATTGAAGCACGTCCAGGGTGCGATGGCGAATGCCCCCGCGATGTTGATTCAAGGCGGCCGTGGGTGTCCGGCCGAAGCCACTGTGGGTGCAGGATCGAAGCGGCTTTCGTGAAAAGTCGGGACAGGAAGTCCGTTCTGGCGCAGCCGTGATCATGGAACTCGACTTCCGCGCACCATTGGGCAAAGCCGCGACCAGGGACGATCGCGAGGCTTCGCGAAAAGTCGGGCCATGGAGCTCTTGGCCATGGATGGCGGCTTTGATGCCCGTTCTGGTGTTCACGGCCCTTGCACGTGCATGCCGCGGGCTTACCCAGCGGTGCAGCCATCAGGGATGATGGCACGCATATGCCCGCAGGAACATGTCCACGGTCGCTTCCAGGTGCGCCTCGGTTTCCTCGCGCGACGGCTGCCCGCAACCGAACAGCATGCGTGCGTGGTGTTCGCCCTTGAGCAGGGAAAAGAACTGGCTGGCGGCGCGGCGGGTGTCGGTGATTTCGAGGTGCTGCGCCGCGACTTCCTTCTGCAGCATCTCGGCCAGGGCCGCCTGCACCTGCATGGGACCGGCATCCCAGAACAACCTGGCCAGCTTGGGCGACTGTTGCGAACTCGCCACCAGCGTGCGGTGCATGCCGAGCGCGCCTTCGCTCATCATCAGGCCGAAGAAGGCCCGCGCGACCGCGAGCAACTGTCCGCGCACCGGCGCATCGACATCGACATTGAACAGCATGCGCGGCAGCAGGCCATCGCACTTGCAGCGGATGGTTTCGATGAACAGCGCTTCCTTGCCGCCGAAGTGGCTGTACACGGTGAGCTTGGACACGCCGGCCTCGGCCGCGACCGCGTCCATGCTGGTGCCCTCGAAGCCGTTTTGCGGGAACAGGCGCTTGGCCGCCTCCAGGATCGCGGCGCGCTTTTCCAGGTCCTTGGGCCGCCCGGGCCCGCTGGAACGTTCGGGTGCAGCGTTCATGCCAGTTCCGCTATCTTCCGTTTGCTCGAAATGCAGCGTTATTATACGCGCCAGTACATATTTTGCCCGACGCCGGCCCGGACCCGTGCCGTCCGGCCTGTCCGGGGCCTGTCCGCGGACAGGCCCACCCGGTGTGGGGCACTTGCATGTGTATGATTCGCCAAGCGAGTTTGCAAGGGCTCCGTTGGCACGGATCCTGCCTGAATCGTCCCGCGCGGCGGATGATTTCCGTCATGCCAGCGCGATGACTTCCGGCACTTCGTCGGCGCCATCGCCGCCCGCAGGCTGTAGGCGCCGTCCATGGCGGCGCGCGCAAGCAGGCTTTGCGGTTTCTTGGTTTCCAATGGAATGCCGATTCGCATGAACATGATTCCCGAACTTGCGCTGGCGCGCCGCAACATGGCCGAAAACCAGGTGCGTACGTGGGAGGTGCTCGATGCGCGCGTGCTCGAGGTGATCTCCACCCTGCCACGCGAGGCCTTCGTGCCCAGGGCCTACACCGCGCTCGCCTACGCCGACGTCAGCTTGCCGATCGGCCACGACGAGGTGATGCTGAAACCGGTCGTCGAAGGCCGGATCCTGCAGGCGGTGCTGCCTGTCGCCGACGAACGCGTGCTCGAAGTCGGCACCGGCACCGGTTACTTCGCGGCGTGCCTGGCCAGGCTGTGCGCGCACGTCACCAGCGTCGATCGCCGCGCCGGCTTCATCGATTCGGCACGAGCCAAACTGCAGGCCCAATCGATCGGCAACGTCGAATGCGTGCACGCCGACGCGCTGTCCGGCTACGCACCCGACCAGGCATTCGACGCGATCGTGGTGACTGGCGCGGTGGCGTCACTGCCGGCGGTGTTCGGCGCCTGGTTGAAGCCCGCGGGACGCCTGTTCGTGATCCGCGGCAACGAGCCCGCGATGCAGGCCGTCCTGCTGCAGCGTGCTTCCGATGGCGGCTGGATCGAGGACCGCCTGTTCGAAACCGACGTGCCCTACCTTGCGGGCGCCGAACCGGCCCCTACGTTCAACCTGTGAACCGGGCATGCGCCCGACCAAGGATTTCCCCGGCATGAGCCTACGCAACGCCCCCCGTCCTTCCATCAAGTTCCGCGCCGGCGTCCTCGCCGCCGCGCTGGCGCTCGCCTGCGGGCATGCGGCCAGTGCGCACGCCGAAAACCTGATGGACGCCTATCGCCAGGCACTCACGTCCGATCCCCTCCTGCAGCAGGCCGAGGCGCAAAGCCGGATCGGGGAAGCCGGCGCGGCGCAATCGCGCGCGCTGCTGCTGCCGCAGATCAACGGCAGCGTGAATTTCCAGGACAGCCACGGCAGCTCGGGCCAAACCCTGCTGACGCAAACGACGACCGGCCAACAATACTTCTCCACCACCGGACACAGCCAGGGGCGCACCCGCACCGAGGCGGTCGGTCTCGACCAGGTGCTGTTCGATCTCGGCAAGTTCGAGCAGTGGCGGTCCGGCAAGGCCAGCGCCCGCGCCAGCGAATCCCAGTACGTCGCGGCCCAGCAGGACTTGATCCTGCGCGTCGCGCAGGCGTATTTCACCGTACTGACCGACGAGGACAACCTGAAGTTCGCCGAGGCCAACGAGAAGGCGTTGAAGAAGCAGCTCGACCAGGCCCAGGCCAAGTACGACGTCGGCTTCGCCGCGATCACCGACGTGGTCGATGCGAAGGCCCAGCACGATACCGCCGTGGCGCAGGTCATCGCCGCGAAGAACGCGGTGTTCAACGACCGCCAGGCGCTGGCCCAGATCACCGGCCAGAAACCCGGCACGCTCGAGGCGCTCACCGACCAGCTGCCCATGCAGCCGCCGCAACCCGACGACATGGAAGATTGGGTCAAGACGGCGCTGGCCAGCAACCCGTCGCTGGAGGCGCAACGCGAACTGGTCGAATCCGCGCAACACGGCCTCAGCGCCGCCCGTGCCGGGCGCCTGCCGACGCTGGGCGCCTCGGTCAGCTATTCGCGCCGCCCGTCGTGGGGCCCGGGCGCCACGGGTGACCTGGCGGGGCTGCCGCCCAACGTCCAGCAGGTCCTGCGCGCCGACAGCCGCAGCAACGACACCACGGTGGGACTGCTGCTGAGCGTCCCGCTGTTCGCCGGCGGCGGCATCCATGCGCGCATCAAGCAGAACATCGCGCAGCGCGACCAGGCCCAGGACGTGCTGGAGCAGGATCGCCGCAGCGTGGTCAGCAACACCCGCAATGCATTCAACGCCATCAAGGCCGGGATCAGCTCGGTGGAGGCGCAGAAACAGGCGGTGATTTCGTCCAAGACCGCGCTGGATGCCACCCAGGCCGGCTACCAGATCGGCACCCGCACCATCGTCGACCTGCTGATCGCGCAGCAGAATTACTTCCTCGCGCAAAGCAACTATTCGCAGGCGCGCCATGCGCTGGTGATCAACCAGCTCAACCTCAAGTTCGCCGCGGGCACCCTGTCGGTCAAGGACCTGGAAACCGTCAACGCCCTGCTGCAGTGACCGGCGCGCCTTCCCTGCGATAGCGCGCGCGCGCGAAGGCCCTGCGCAACAACACCATCGTGCGCCGCGCCGCGCCGCGTTCGCGCGCGCACACGGCGTGCGCTGCAGCGCCCATCCGCGCGAGTTCCGCCGGATTGCGCAGCAGGTCCAGCACCGCCGGACCCAGCTCCGTTGCGGAACCGACCCGGCGCGCGCCCCCTGCTTCGATCAGGCTGCGGGTGATTTCCTCGATGTTGAAGGTGTACGGGCCGACCACCACGGGCTTCGACAGCGCCGCGGGTTCCAGCACGTTGTGGCCGCCGATCGGCACCAGCGTCCCCGCCACGAAAGCGAGATCGCACGCCGCGAAGTAGCGCATCATCACGCCCATCCCGTCGATCACCAGGCACTGGGTCCCGGGCCCCGCGTCGCCCGCGCTGTGCGTGGCCACCGCAAAGCCGAGATTGCGGGCGGCGTGTTCGACCGCGCGGAACCGCTCCGGGTGCCGCGCGGCGATCAGCAACAGCGCGTCCGGCAAGCGCGCGAGCAGCGCAAGATGTGCTTCGAACGCCGCCAGTTCCTCGCCCTCGTGGGTGCTGGCCGCGATCCAGACCGGACGGCCGGCGCCCCAGCCTTCGCGCAACTCCGCACCACGCTGGCGCGCCCCCTTCGGCAAGGGCATGTCGTACTTGAGGTTGCCGGAGACGTGCACGCGGTCGGGCGGCGCGCCGAGCACGCAGTAGCGGCGCGCATCGGCATGCGACTGCGCCGCAATCAGCGCCACGTTGCCAAGCGCACCGCGCACCAATGGACGGATCGGACGGTAACTGCGCAGCGAGCGTTCCGACAGGCGCGCATTGACCACCGCCAACGGAATCCCACGCTGCCCGCACTGGTGGAACAGGTTCGGCCAGATCTCGGTCTCCATGACCACCGCCAGGTCCGGGCTGATGCGGTCGAGGAAGTGCCGCACCGCGCGCGGCAGGTCGTAGGGCAAGTAGACGTGGAACACTTCGTCGCCGAACAGCTTGCGCACGCGTTCGGAACCGGTCGGCGTCACCGTGGTCACGACGATCGCACGCGGCGCGTAGCGCCTCTTCAGCGCCATGATCAACGGCAGCGCTGCGTTGACTTCGCCCACCGATACAGCGTGCACCCAGACGCAGCCATGCAGGCCCGGATCCGGAAACCGCCCGAACCGCTCGCGCCAGCGCCGGAAGTAGCCACGGTAGCGGAACCCGCGCGCCGCCAGCCGCCAGATGATCACCGGCGTGGCGAGATACATCGCGAGGGTGTACAGGAATCTCAGCATGGCGCGCAATCGGGCCGGCAGCGGGCGAGTATAACTTTCAGGGCCGCGGTTTCGCCCGCCGCCGCGTGCGGGTGCGCGCGGGCATGCCAACTCGTCGTCATCCCGGCGCAGAGCCTGCCCCGGAAGCGCTCTGGGTCCGGGGCCGGGATCCATTTTTCACTGGGAGAGCGGCGCGCTTTCGGTTTGGTTCCGCCCGCCTCGGTGGCGGGCGAATCCGCTTTGGCGGGGGCGGGAGGAAGAAGACGGGGATGTCGGTGTCGTCACCCCATCAAATCAGCTTCGCGGCTGTCAGCTCGCTCTTGAGATACGCGTAATAGATCGGCGCGGCGACCACGCCGGGCAGGCCGAACGCGGCTTCCATCACCAGCATCGCCACCAGGATCTCCCAGGCGCGAGCGTGGATGCGGTTGCCGACGATGTTGGCGTTGAGGAAATACTCGAGCTTGTGGATAAGGATCAGGAAGACCAGCGCGCCCAGCGCGACCCACATCGACACGGACAACGCAACGATCGTGATCAGGGTATTGGAAATCAGGTTGCCGATCACCGGCAGCAGGCCGACCACGAAAGTGATCGCGATCAGGGTCTTGGTGAACGGCAGGTGCACGCCGGCCAGCGGCAACGCGACCAACAGGAAGATCGCGGTGAAGAGGGTGTTCAGCGCCGAGATGCGCGCCTGCGCGAACACGATGTCGTGGAAGGCCCGCGTGAGGCGCATGGAGCGCCGGGTCAGATCGCGCTGCAGCGGGCCGTCCTTGCGCGTCGGGCGGGTGTGGGCCAGCGCCAGCAGCGCACCCAGCGCCAGCCCCACCAGGATCCGGCCGAGCACGTGCACGGTTTCCTTGCCGGCAACCTGCAGCTGCTCGGCATGCGCGCGCGCGAGTTGCGTGGCGGTGGCGCGAAGATCCTCCGCACTGACCGGCAGATACGCCACGACCACGGCCGGAAGCTGCGTACGGGCGCGATCGACGGTCGGCATCAGGCGATCGAACAGCGTGTTGGGGTCGCCGAGTTCGGCGCGGAAGAAAGCAATCGCGCCAAGGATCAGCAATGCCAGCAGGCCGGCAACCACGACCGCCAACACCCCCACCACCAATTGCCGTGCCCAGCCGCCCGGCCAGCGGCGTTCCAGCAATGGCGCCAGGGCGTCGACCACCGCGAACACCAGCAGCCCCGCGATCAGCGCGGGCAACAGGTGCAGGAACATCAGCAGCAGCAACGCGACGGTCGCCAGCACGTAACTCGCAATGGCGGTATGGCGCGAAACGTGTTCGGGAATGTGCGACATGTCGTTCACGGCGGCCGAGTCTGGCAGGAAGACGTGCCCGGCTCCAGTGCCGAAGGGACGGTAAAATCATGCAACGCCACACGTGGATATCCGCATGCCGACACGCTTTGCCATCCCCGCCCGCGACCGCCTGATCTTTGCGCTGGACGTACCCGACCGCAGCACCGCCATCGCCTGGATGGACCGGCTGGGCGATGCCGTGACGTTCTACAAGATCGGCCTGGAGCTGCTGGGTGGCGGCGAATATTTCGCGGTGCTCGACGAACTCTCACGCCGCGGCAAGCGGATCTTCACCGACCTGAAATTCCATGACGTGCCAGCCACGGTGGCCGGCGCGGTGCGCAGCCTCGCGCAATACCCGATCACCTTCGCAACCATCCACTGCGACAGCCGCGCGATGCTGGAGGCCGCGGCCACGGCGAAGGGATCGTTGCAACTGCTCGCGGTCACCGTGTTGACCAGCAACGATGCCGCCGATCTCGCCGCGCTGGGGGTTGCGGGCGAGCCCGCCGCGGTGGTGATCCAGCGCGCGCGGCTGGCGCAAGCCGCCGGCATCGACGGCGTGGTGTGCTCGGGCGCCGACCTGCCCGCGCTGCGCGCGGCGCTGGGCCGGGAGCTGCTCGCCGTCTGCCCCGGCATCCGGCCCGCCGGTCCGGCCGGGGACGACCAGAAACGCACGGTGGACGTGCCGACCGCGTTCGCTCAGGGCGCGGACTACATCGTGGTCGGCCGGCCCATCCGCCATGCAGCCGATCCGCGCGCGGCAGCGGAAACGCTGGTCGGGCAAATCGAGCGTGCTTTGGCTTGAGCTTGCGCCCCGGACGTGCGCTCGCCACACTCGCGCGCATGCCTACCGCAAGCCATCACCGTCAACGCCACTGCATCGCCGCGACCGCGCTGGCCGCCGCCCTCGCCCTGGTCCTGGCCGCCTGCCACCAGGTGCCGCCGCCGAGCAACGCCACGCCCGAACAGGCCGTCGCCACCAACCTGCACCTGACCGCGACCGGCGATTTCGATGGGCTCGTGAAGAACCGCATGCCGCCCGCCGACTACGCACAATGGCGCAGCGAGTGGGAGCAGGCGCACAGGCAATTGGAACCCGCCTCGGCGGATCGGCAAAAGCAGTTCGCCGAGATCATGCGGATGCTGACCGAACCGGGTGCCGAGGCCAAACTGGCCAAGCGCCTGCAACCCGAGCTCGCGAAACTGCACGGCGGTCTCGGCGAGTCGATGCCGATCTTCAGCGGCATCCTGGAAGCCGCCGGCAAACAGATGATCGCGGCCTCCCCGCAGCTTGGCCCCACCCAGAAGGCGCTGGCCACGCAGGGGCTGGGGGCGCTGATCGCGTGGGTGGACACCACCGACTTCAGCGATCCGAAGAAGGCGGAAAAAGCCGTCGCGCTGGTGTGCGCCACCGCGCGGCAGTTGCACGTGCAGACCCTCCCGCAATGGCGCGCGCTGGACTACGCCCTGACCATGCGCAACTACGGCATCATCTGGAACGGACTGGAGCAGTTGCTGGGCCTTTACGGCCTCGACTTCGCCGGCAGCCTGACCAGGGCGCAAGTCAGCACCGTCGCGAACGATGGCACCCACGCCACGGTCAAGCTCGACATGAACCTGGCGGGCCAGCCGCTGACCGGCGAATGGCCGATGCAGAAACAGGCCGGCCACTGGTACGACACGGCGTTGCTGGCTGCGTGGCAGCAAGCCCATCCGGCCCCCACAGCAACCGTTGCGGGACCTGCGGCGGGCGGCGGCAGCGTTGCGACAGCCGCCAGTGTGTTGCCCGCTGCGACAGCCTCCCCGGCCTCCAGCCCGCCGCCCGCCAGTCCGCCCGCGTCAGCGCACTCCCCGGCCGGTTCGGGTTCCTGACTTTTTTCTGGCGACACGCGGCCAATCGGCGGATCGTGGCCCTGGAGCCTCCGATCAAGCCCTTGCAAACAGAGGTTCGGGCGGGGATGTGGGAAAATCCGCAGCCACCCCCCTCGACCGCCTCCTGAACCCGGCACAGCGACCCGATGGCACGCGTCATGACCGAAACCCTGTCCCGCGACACCCTGGTCCACGCCAGCTGGTGGCGCGCGCTGTGGGGCGCGCTGCTGGCGCCATGGATCAAGATCAAGCGCGACCCGGCCGAGCCGGTGACGCTGCTGGCGCCCGACACGGCCGTGGTCTATGTGATCGAACGCGACGGTTTTTCCGACAGCCTGATCCTGGAGCGCGCCTGCCGCGAAGCCGGGATGCCCAGCCCGCTCGCATGGGTGCCGGGCCTGGGCCGGCGCCGGCGCGCGATGTTCGCGATGCGCGGGACCGGCGGCTGGTTCCAGCGACGCGGCCGCGACCATGCCGCGCAGGGCACGATCCGGCAGTTGCTGCGCGTGCTGGAAGCCGCGCCCGAGCGCAACGTGCAATTGATGCCGGTGGCGATCTACGTGGGCCGCGCGCCCAGCCGGCAGTCGGGCTGGTTCAGCGTGCTGTTTTCCGAAAACTGGGCGGTGGTCGGCCACTTCAGGCGCCTGCTGGCGATGCTGCTGAACGGACGCGACACCATCGTGCGCTTCTCGCCGCCGATTTCCCTCCAGGACCTGCGCGAAGAGTCCTCCGGCGAACGCATCGAACGCCTGCAGCGCAAGCTGGCGCGGGTGCTGCGGGTACACTTCCGGCGCGTGCGCACCGCGGTGATCGGCCCCGACCTGTCGCACCGGCGCACGATGGCCGACGCCGTGCTGGGCGCGGAAAGCGTGCGCGCCGCGATTGCCGCGACTGCGACTCGGGAAAACATTCCCCACGCCAAGGCGTGGCGGCAAGCGCAGAAACTGATGGACGAGATTGCCGCGGATTATTCGCAGCCATTCGTGCGCTCGGTATCGTTCCTGCTCTCCAATTTCTGGAACAAGCTGTACGACGGCATCGCGATGCACCATTTCGACAGCCTGCGCGCGATCGCGCCGGGCTACGAGGTGATCTACGTGCCCAGCCACCGCAGCCACGCCGATTACGTGCTGGTTTCCTTCCAGCTCTACACCAGCGGCGTGGTGGTGCCGCACGTCGCCGCCGGCGTCAACCTCAACCTGCCGGTGCTGGGCTCGTTCCTGCGCCGCGGCGGTGCGTTCTTCCTGCGCCGCAGCTTCAAGGGCAACGCGCTGTACTCGGTGATCTTCAAGGAATACATGGCGCAATTGCTCGAGCGCGGCGTGCCGATCGAGTACTTCATCGAAGGTACCCGTTCGCGCACCGGACGCCTGCTGGCGCCGCGCTTCGGCCTGCTGTCGATGACGGTGCGCGCGTTCCTGCGCACGCCGCGCCGCCCGGTGTTGTTCCAGCCGGTCTACATCGGTTACGAAAAGCTGATGGAAGGGCGCTCCTACATCGGCGAGCTGTCGGGCCAGAAGAAGGAAAAGGAGTCCTGGCTGGGCCTGCTGCGCGGCGCACGCAAGGCGCTGCGCCAGCACTACGGGCGCGTGACCCTGAACTTCGGCGAGCCGATCGAGCTGACCGCACTGCTGGATGCGGCCAACCCGGACTGGCGCGTCGCCGGGGACGGCCCCGACAGCAAGCCGGAATGGCTCAACCACGCGCTGGACCGGCTGGGCGAACAGATCCTGGTCAACACCAACCGCGCGGCCGACGTGAACCCGATCAACCTGGTCGCGCTGGCCTTGCTGGCTTCGCCGCGCCACGCGCTGGCCGAGGCGGACCTGCTGGCGCAACTGGAATTGATGAAGGCCATCCTGAGCGAGCTTCCCTATTCGGAGCGCACCACCGTCACCCCGATGGCGCCTGCCGGCATCGTAGCTTACGCCGAACAGATGGGCTGGATCCACCGCATCAAGCACCCGCTGGGCGACGTACTGGCGGTCGAAGGCGAGAAGGCGGTGCTGCTTTCGTATTTCCGCAACAACGTGCTGCACCTGTTCGCGGCCGGCGCCTGGGTGGCGTGCTGCTTCATCAACAATCGCCGCATCGCGCGCGAAACCCTGAAACGCCTCGGCCGCGCGGTATATCCGTTCATCCAGTCGGAATTGTTCCTGCCGTGGGATGGGGACGGCTTCGCCGTGCGCATCGACGCCCTGATCGATTTCCTCGTCGAACGCGGCCTGCTGGCGACCGGCAGCGACGGCCGCCTGCTGTACCAGGCCGAGGGCCGCGAGGACGATGCCTACCAACTGCGTCTGCTGGCGCACTGCCTGCTGCAGGCGTTCGAACGCTATTACATCGCGATCGCGGCACTGGTGAAGAACGGCCCGCGCAGCCTGACCCCGGGGCAACTCGAGAACCTGTGCCAACTCGCGGCGCAGCGGTTGTCGCTGCTGTACCAGCAGAGCGCGCCGGAGTTCTTCGACAAGAGCCTGTTCCGCGGCTTCATCCAGAAGCTGCGCGAGCTCCGCATCGTCTGGCTCGACGCCGACGGCAAGCTCGAGTTCGACGCGGTGCTCAACGACGTCGCGCGCGACGCGCGCGTGATCCTGGCCCGCGAAGTGCGCCAGTCGATCATGAAGATCACGCCCGATGTGGTGGCCGGGGAACCGGCTGAATAGCTGGCCCACCAGAACGCAGGCCATGGATGGCCGATACCGGAGCGCCAATGGCGCCGTTGGCGGTGCCGCAGCTGCGCAGACGATCGCGCGAGCAAGGCGCGCATGTTCGAGTACAGGGATGTACGAGTTCGCGCCGGCGCGCGGCAAGGGCAATCGAGACAACAGGATGTTGTCGGGATCGCCGCCACAGGCGCAATGGTCTTTGGCTACTTTCTGCCGAAACAGAAAGTGGCTCGCTCGCCGCTGGGGCGAGCGAAACCAGACAAAGGCGTCTTGGGTCCGCGAAGTGGACGAGCCTGTTTTTTTAACGCAGTTTCGCAGCGAGCTTCGACCGCAGCGCCGGCCATTCCGCCGCGATGATCGAGTACTCCACGCTGTCGCGGATCGTGCCATCGTGGCGGCGCTTGTGCTGGCGCAACACCCCATCGCGATGCGCACCCAGGCGCTCGATCGCCCGTTGCGAACGGGTGTTGAGGATGTCGGTCTCCCAGCCGACCGCCGCGCAGCCCAGCCGGTCGAACGCGTGATCGACCAGCAGCAGCTTGCAGGCGGTGTTGACGCGGGTGCGCTGGCGGCTGGCGGCGTACCACGTGTAACCGATCAACACCCGGGGCACCCCGGGATTGAAATCGTAATAGCGCGTGCTGCCGACGATCGCATCGTCGCGCTTGTCGCGCACCGCGAACGGCAACGCTGCGCCATCCGCCTGCATCGCCAGCGCCTGCTCCACGTAGGCCTGCATCGCGCCCGGCGGAGGCACGTAGGTGACGCGCAGGTTCCAGAGTTCGCCGTCGGCCGCGGCCTGCTCCAGGCCTGCGACGTGATCCAGCGCCAGCGGCTCCAGCCTGACCGTGTCGTTTTCGAGCACCACCGGCTCCAGCGCAAACGCCGGCCCGCCCCCGGTCCCTGGTCCCCGGTCCCCGGTCCCGGGCCTCATGCGTCCAGATCCGGAATCAGCTTGTTCTCGAAATACGCGATCATGTCCTTCAACCTGAGCTTGCGTTTTTTCAACCGGCTCAACTGCAACTGGTCGCAGGCGGGATCGCCGGCCAGTTTCGCGATCGCGACGTCGAGGTCGCGGTGCTCCTCGCGCAGCTCCGCAAGGCGCCGGACCAGCGTGGCAGGATCGTTGTCGGACGGCATGGCGGCAGTGTAGCGCCCCACCGGTGGCCCGACGGCTCGGTCCGGACGCCGCCTGCCACGCCGGGTTCCAGCCCGTTACACTGGCGCGTTCATGCCCCCCGTCGCACGCCCTTCCAACCCTCCCGACCGCAAGCGCGACCACGAAGCGCAGCGCCTCGCCAAGCGCCTGCGCCACGCGGTCGGGCGCGCGATCGCCGACTACAACCTGATCGGGGACGGCGACCGGGTGATGGTGTGCCTGTCGGGCGGCAAGGATTCGTGGACGCTGCTGGACCTGCTGTTGTCGTTGCGGGCCCGGGCGCCGGTGGCATTCGAACTGGTCGCAGTCAACCTTGACCAGAAGCAACCGGGTTTCCCCGCACACGTGATTCCCGATTACTGCCGCGAGCGCGGCGTGCCGTTCCACGTGATCGAGCAGGACACCTACAGCGTGGTGACGCGGGTGGTGCCGGAAGGCAGGACGCTGTGCAGCCTGTGCTCGCGGTTGCGCCGCGGCGCGTTGTACGCCTTCGCGGAACGCGAGGGCTTCAACAGGATCGCGTTGGGCCACCACCGCGACGACATCCTCGCGACGTTTTTCCTGAACCTGTTCCACGGCGGCAGCCTGAAGGCGATGCCGCCCAAGCTCTTGTCCGACGACGGCAAGCACGTGCTGATCCGCCCGCTCGCCTATTGCCGCGAGGACGAGATCGCGGACTACGCGGCCGCGCGCGCGTTTCCGATCATCCCGTGCAACCTGTGCGGCTCGCAGGAAACCCTGCAACGCCGGCAGGTGCGGCGGATGCTGGATGCGTGGGAACACGAACACCCCGGCCGCAGCGAAAGCATGTTCCGCGCGCTTGCGCACGTCACGCCCTCGCACCTGGCCGATGTCGAATTGTTCGATTTCGCAGCGCTTGGCTCGCGCGGTGAGACGCCGCGGCCGGATGCTCACGCGTGGCTGGGCGGAGAAGCAGGGGCGAGGTGCAAGCAGTGAGGGCCCACGATGGCCAGATTCCGACTTCGACGCCCACGCTTCCGGCATTCTCCCCACTCATCCCTCACCCCTGGTTCCTCTTCCCATGTTCTTCCGCAACCTCACCCTGTTCCGCTTTGCAGCTTCGGCCACCAAACCGCTGAAGGACCTCGACAGCGCGCTCGCCGCGCACGCCCTGCGCGCCTGCGGGCCGCTGGAAATCGCCAGCCACGGCTTCGTGTCCCCATTCGGGCCCGACTCGGACGTGCTGAGCCACAGCATCGGCAAGGCGACCCTGGTGACCCTGGGCAGCGAGGAGAAGCTGCTGCCGGCGGCGGTGGTGAACGCCGAGCTTGGCAAGCGCCTGCGCAAGGAAGCCGCGCGCCGCGGCAAGCCCCCGGGCGGCCGCCAGCGGCGGGCCCTCAAGGCCGAGGTGCTGGACACCCTGCTGCCCCAGGCCTTCGTCCGGCCGTCGCGGCTAAATGCCTGGCTGGAAACGAAAAACGGCTGGCTGGTGCTGGACACCGCATCGCGCAAAGCCGCCGAGATCGCGCTGACCGCACTGCGCGAGGCATTGGGCAGCTTCCCGGCCCAGCCACTGGCGGCCGCAGAAACCCCGCGCGCCCTGATGACGGACTGGCTCGCGCATGGCAAGCTACCCGGTGGGCTGGCGTTGGGCGACGAGTGCGAACTGCACGGCCCGGGCGACGGGGCAGTGATTCGCTGCCGCAAGCAGGAGCTTGAAAGCACCGAGGTCAGGGCGCATTTGAAGCAGGGCAAGCAGGTGTTCCAGCTTGGCTTGCAATTCGAGGACAGGATGAGCTTCGTGCTCGGCGAGGATCTGGTGATCCGCAAATTGCGCTTCCTCGACGTCGTGCAGGACTCGCTCGATGCCGACGGGCGTGACTCGGCCGAAGCGGAGCTGGATGCCCGCTTTGCACTGATGACGCTGGAACTGGAACGGTTGTTTGCGGGCATGGAGAAGTGGTTCGGGCTGGAACGCCCGGACGGCAAGGGCGACTAGCGGAAGCATCCGCAATGGACATGGCGACGACGGGCGATTTCCTGGAACTGGCAACCGGCAAGGGCGGCACCATCAAGGTGCTGAAAGCCGTGCACCCGCGCGCGCGCCGGCTGCGCCTGTCGGTCACCTCGCACGGTGCGCGCATTTCGTACCCGCGCGGCACCCACCCCGCGCAGGTGTACGCGTTCCTGCGCGAGAACAGCGACTGGCTGGAGCGCAAGCTTTCGGAATTGCGCGTGCCGCGTCGCGGCCCGCCGCCATTGCGCGCGGGCGTGCCCACGCTGGTCCCGCTGCGCGGGGAAAGCGTCGAACTCACCTGGCGGATCAGCGAATACCCCCGCATCGAGGATCGCGACGGCGAGTTGCGCCTGCACGTGCCGCGCCCGTTCACCACCGCGATGCCGGCTGCGCGCAACCTGCTGGCGGCGTTCCTGGAAACCCGCATGCGGCGCGACCTGTCGCGCTGGATGGCGCACGCGGTGGAACGCCTGGGCGTGGCGCCGACCGGGCTGCGCATCAAATCGCTGAAGAGTCTGTGGGGCAGCCTCGACGCGCACGACCGCGTCACCCTCGACCTCGCCCTCGCGCTGGCCCCGCCCGCGGCGCTGCGCTACGTGTTGGTGCACGAGATGTGCCACCTGAAGGTGCGCAGCCACTCGCCGCGCTTCTGGATGCGGGTAGGCGAACTGATGCCGGGCTACCAGCCCCAGCGCGACTGGCTGCGCGAGCACGGCGCGATCCTCAAGGCCGAGATGGAACGCCTGATCCCGCCCGCGGCGTGAAGCACTCGCCACCCTCCCCGGAAACGGGGCGGCGGCCCACGTACTGCGGCCGGCCGGAACTTCCGAGGCACGGCACGACGGCGCCACCGGACCCGATCCGGTAGGCTTCACTGCGGGGAATTGCCCGGAAGCGCGGATACTGGCTGGCGGCGACATGGGATCAGTTTCGTCCACCGGACCCAATCTTTTCCTGGTCGGCGCCATGAAATGCGGTACCACGTCCATGTACGAGTACCTGCGTTTCCACCCGCAAGTGTTTTTCCCGGGTCCGGACGGCAATGCCGACGGCACCGATTTCCGGCTCAAGGAACCGCACCACTTCTGTCCCGACCGCCATCTCCCGGACCGGGTCTCGGTCAGGACCGAAGAGGAATACCTGTCGATGTACGCGGGGCGGGAAGCGTACGCGTACCGCGGCGACGCCTCGG
Organism: Rhodanobacteraceae bacterium; assembly: GCA_036279975.1. Lineage (GTDB taxonomy): Bacteria > Pseudomonadota > Gammaproteobacteria > Xanthomonadales > Rhodanobacteraceae > 66-474. The sequence goes on along the minus strand of DASURP010000013.1, from coordinate 46,571 downwards.
CGAGCTATCTGTATTCCGAAGCGGCACCCCGCCTGATCAAGGCATTCTGCCCGACCGCCAGGATCCTGATCATGCTGCGCCCGCCCCTGGAGATGATGCGCACCAAGCACCGCGCGTTGCTCGGGTGGCTGGAGGACATCCCCGATTTCTACGCAGCGGTTGCTGCGAGCGAAGCACGCAGGCGGGGTTTGCGTATTCCCCCGGGATGCGAGGAAGGGACGTGGCTGGACTATACCGGCCCCAGCCGTTTCACTCCCCAGGTCGAGCGTTACATGGATGTTTTCGGACCTGATGCGGTCAAGGTGGTGCTGCTGGAAGACCTCGTCACGAGCCCCGGGGAAACATGGTTGGAGGTGGTGGATTTCCTCGGAATCGATCGTGGTTACCGGCCCGACTTCCGCGTCCACAACAAGACCCGGCGACACGGCCGCCTGGAAACCGCCATCGAATCCGTATACAGGCGTCCGGCCGTGCATGCGCTCGCACGGGCCGTGATCCCGTACCGGCTCGTGGCCAAGGGCGTGTCGTTGATCCGCAAGGTCGATCGGGCCAAACCCGCGCAACCCGATCCCGACGATCCCCGCGAAATCGCGCTGCGCGAAGCGTGCCGGCCGGACATCGAGCGGTTGTCAACACTCCTCGGGCGCAACCTGGGTCACTGGGTCTGAAGCGACCGCAGCCGGCACGCAGACAGGCCACGCGTTTCGTTGCATCAAGCCCCAGCAGCACCGGGTGTCAGGCAACCCACCCCGCCAGCACGATCAACGCCACCACCGCGAGCCAGACGATCAGCACCCGCAGCATCAGCCGACGCGCATCGGCGAGTTCGGTGATCGGGTCGAGTGTGCTCATGTTCGCGCCGTCGCCGGCCCGGATGTCGGCATCCACGCTCGAGCGCGCCACCGCCGCGAGGAACCCGGGATCCAGGTTCCCCATCGAATGGCCCGGTTGCGCGTGCCATGCCCGCCACACCCCGGTGACGGCGTCGAAGTTGGAGACCAAGGCCATCGCCAGCACCATCAGGTGCGCGGGAACCCAGTCCAGTGCGCAGGCAAAACGGCGTGCCGCGGAGCGGGTGCGCGGATCGTCGGTCCCGGTCGTGACCCACGCCAGCCGATAGCCGAGCGCGCCGGCCGGGCCGAGCAGGAAGAACCAGAACAACACGCCGAAACGCCGCCTGAGCGACGCCATCACCGCGGCTTCGACCAGTTCCGGCGCGGTGAATTCACGCGGCGCGCCGTCCGGCACGCTGCGCAGGTTGGTGGCCGCCGCCACGCGCGCGTCCGGATCGTCGTTCTTCAGCACCGCATCGAAATCGCTTTCGAGCTCGCGCGGGCCGAAGCTGTAGAACAGGATCAGCACCGAGAACGCCAGCGCCGCGAGGGCCAGCACCCAGCCCTGCAGGAAGTGCGCGACCAGCGCGCACACGACGACCGGGACGATGAGCGCGAGCGCCACCCGCCCGCCGCCTTCGGCGAAATCCAGTACGCCCAGCCAGCGCTGGTACCAGCCGAAGCGGCGCAGGTTCGCGACGTTGCCGGGCCACACGATCAGCACCAGCAACACGATCAGCGCGGCTACAAGTTCGATGGCCATGCGAGCCTTCAGTCAGCGAGCTTTCCGCGTGATTGTAGTGGCGACGCTCACCTGGCGCGTGGCAACGCATCGAGTTCGATGCCCGCCCGCGTGCGCAGCCAGTGCTCGATCAGGCGGTACGAAATCGACAGCGGCGTGGACACGCACAACGAGCCATCGCGCAGGCCGTCCGCGATGTCGCGCGCAGTGAACCAGCGCGCGTCCTGCAATTCACCGTCGGCCAGCCTGATCGTACGGCCCGCCGCGGTCGCGGTGAACCCCAGCATCAGCGAAGCCGGGAACGGCCACGGTTGCGAGGAATGGAAATCGCAGTCGAGCACCTCGACGCCGGTTTCCTCGCGCACCTCTCGCCGCACGGCGTCCGCCAGCGACTCGCCGGGCTCGACGAACCCCGCGAGGGTGGAATACTGGCGTGGACGCCACGCGGACTGGTGTCCGAGCAGGCAGGCGTCGCCGTGTTCGACGATCACGATGATCGCGGCGTCGGTGCGTGGAAAATGCAGCCGCCCGCAGCCGCTGCACACCGCCCGGTGTCCCCCGTCCACCAGCGTGACCGGCGCACCGCAGTAGCCGCAATGGCGGGTCGCATCCTGCCAGTTCGCGAGACTGCGGGCATACGCGAACAGGCCGGCCTCGGCGCGTTCGATTGCCGCGGCGGCGGTGCGCAGGTCCAGCCACGACGCATCGGCGAAGGCATCCTGCGTGGCCGGTAAGCGCAACGCGAAGATCGGCGCACCCGCGAGCTGTCCGAGGAAATTCGCGGGCGCATCGTCCGCCAACTGCGCGGTGTCCAGCCAGCACAGGCGTCCGTCCCGCACGGGCGCGCGGCCTTCGGCATCGAAAACCAGCCAGCGCGCGGCGGCATCGGCGCGCCGCGCGGCCAGCCACGCCGGGTCGGCGCGATACTCACCGCAACGATCCAGCGGCGTGTCGGCGAAAAGATTGTGGCGCGTACGTCCGGCCGAACTCACCGGGGCGGTCCCTTTACGAAAACGCGCAGTGTGCAACAGCGGCATGGGAAATGCACCGCCCGCGCATGATCTTGGAAACCCTGAAGAACCGTCGCGAGCGACGACAGATTGCGGGACGCCGGAGCGGAGCAAGCGGAGCGTACACGCCAGTACGTGAGCATTGCGAGCACCGCCGACACGCAAGCTGTCGAGCGCAGCAGGTTATTCAGGGTTTCCTCAGGCCGTGAACGAACTGCCACACCCACAGGTGGTTTTCGCATTCGGATTGTGGATCACGAACTGCGCGCCGGAAAGTTCCTCGACGTAGTCGACTTCCGCGCCCTCGAGGTACTGCAGGCTCAAGGGATCGACCAGCAGCTCGACGCCACCGCGGTCGAGCACGAAGTCGTCCGCCGCGGGCGTCTCGTCGAAACTGAAACCGTACTGGAAACCCGAACAACCGCCACCCTCGATGAACACGCGCAGCTTGAGCGCAGGGTTGCCTTCCTCGGCGATCAGCTCGCGCACGCGCTCCAGCGCGGCTTCGGAAATCCTGAGATCGGGTGGCGGGGTGGTGGCGGCGGTATTCATGCTCGATCCTCGGTCTCCATCATGGCGGTACCGCCGCACCCTATCAAGGCGTGGTGAGGGCGATCCCGTGGTGACCGGCCAGCGCATCGTTCCAATCCAGCTTGCGGGTGGTCGCGGAGCCACGGTCGGGGTGCAGCGTGACCGCGATCCGGTTGGCCACGAAGCCCTTGGGCAGCGCCAGCGAGCCCTGCAACTGCTGGAAGAACTTGAAGGCGAAGGGAATGCCGTCCCCGCCGTTGGGGCCGGACAGGGCGGCCCAGTCCAAGGTCGTCAGCTTGCCGCCCTGCACGCCCTCGACCGCGACCGTCAGCTTGCCGCGTGCCGCGTCGCCGTTCTCGGCCGTATTGACCAGGGTGACGGTGAAGTTCCAGGCATTGGTGTTCTGCACCGGGGTCAACGCGATGCTGTGCACGCCCAGCCCGGAGCGATCGCCATCGATGCCGATCAACCTGGCGTAGAACGCCTGTTCCTGCTTGAGCGCCTGCATTTCCCCATCACGGCTGGCCAAGGCCTGCTTCAGCGAGGCAACGGTGGTGCTGGCGGTTTGTTGCTGTGCCTTCAGGCTCTGGTTTTCGCCCTCCAATGCCGTGTTGCGCGCCGCCAGCCGGTTCGCGCGCGCTTGCAGTCCGTCCGGAAAACCGACCCCGCGCCCGAACAATGCGCCCAGCACGAAGATCGCGGCCGCGGCCAACAGCCCCGCGACGCCCATGGCCCACCGTCGCCGGTTCCTGGGCCATGCGTTGAACAGGTCCAGCCAATGATGAAAGATCGTCGAAGCCATGTCCGCTCGTGCCGTGATCCCGCCGCTTATAACCAGCACGCGCGCCACACGCAAGCCGGCAGCGGGCACTTTGTGACGTGTGATGCTTTCACGCGTACTGCAAGCTGTGACCACACGCGCTTGCCTCGCGTTCGCGGGCTGTGCTTGAATCGACCCATGATCGATATCGACGGCTATCGCCTGAATGTGGGCATCGTGTTGCTGAACGCGCGCGGCCAGGTGTTCTGGGCGCGCCGGGTGCAACGCGACGGCTGGCAATTCCCGCAGGGCGGCATGAACACCGACGAAACCCCCGACGAGGCGATGTACCGCGAACTCGAGGAGGAAACCGGCCTGCACGCCAGGCAGGTCGAGGTGCTCGGTTCCACCCACGGCTGGCTGCGCTACCGCCTGCCGCCCCGCTACGTCCGGCGCGGCCAGCGCCCGACCTGCATCGGCCAGAAACAGGTCTGGTTCCTGCTCAGGATGCTGGGCGACGACGCGGCGTTCCGGCTGGACGGCCACGCCAGCCCCGAATTCGACGTCTGGCGCTGGGTGGATTTCTGGTACCCGGCCGATCACGTCGTCGATTTCAAGCGCGAGGTGTATCGGCGCGCGCTACGCTACTTCGCGCCGCTGGTCGAGGCGGCCTGTTCGGTCGAGATCGGCGCAACGCCGGGACCCAACGAGCACGGGCCAGCCACGGCCTAGGGTCTGTCAACGCCATGCCACGTGGCCGCGGACACCAGGACGGCCTGCCGCGAGAACGCCTGTCGCAGCCGGATATACCGCACGCCCGCCCGGGCTGGCGCGGCAGGCGATCCACGCAGGTGGCCGGCTGGAACTACTTGACAATCATTCGCATTCGCGTTTCAATGGCGTCCGTCGCGTGATCCTTCCGAGCACTCCGCCATGTACGTCTGCGTCTGCAAAGCTGTCTCCGACCAGGACATCCGCCGTGCGGTGACGCAGGGTGCTGATTCGTTCGAAGCCTTGCAGGGTTGCACTGGCTGCACCACCTGTTGCGGTTGTTGCGAGCAGGAAGCCCGCGAATGCTTCGAGGCCAATCTCGAATCCGGGAGCCGCGCCGTCGCGCTGCCCGCCGCGGCCTGAGCATTGCCTCCGCGATCGTCCCTGGTCACGGCGTCGCCGGACTTCCTTGGCCCTTTTCGGCATCCCGGCCAACGACATCGGGACGCCTTGCATGCCCGACTGCCCGCACCAGCCGCTGCGGACGCGGGGTTGGGCGTATAGTCGTGCGCAGCGCGTGCGCGCGCGCCTTCTCGTCCAAGGGAGTCCACCATGCAAGGCGACGCCAAGGCCATCGAGCACCTCAACCAGGCGCTGGGCAACGAACTGATCGCGATCAACCAGTATTTCGTGCACTACCGGATGTACGACAACTGGGGCTACCAGGAACTGGCCGAACACGAACGCGCCGAATCGCTCGACGAAATGAAGCACGCCGATCGCCTGATCGAGCGCATCCTGTTCCTGGAAGGCCTGCCCAACCTGCAGAAACTCGGCAAGCTGCTGGTCGGCCAGACACCCAGGGAATGCATCGAGTGTGACCTCAAGCTGGAACGCCAGGCGCTGCCCGACCTCCAGGCCGCGATCGCGCATTGCGAGAAGACCGGCGACTACGTCAGCCGCAATCTCTTCGCCGACATCATGCACTCCGAAGAAGAACACATCGACTGGCTGGAAACCCAGCTCGGCCTGATCGAACAGGTGGGGCTGGAGAACTACCTGCAGGCGCATATCCGCAGTTAGGCGGAAACATGCGATACGGGTACAAGATCATCACCTTTGCCGACAGGGAATTCGTCAGTGCAAAAGCCTAGTGTCGGGATCTCGAAACCCGGCTGCACGACCTTGGCAAGGATGGATGGGGCATTTTGGGCATCCAGCCGATGACCCTCGGCGGGTCGAATACCGGCGTGATTGTCTTTTTGCAGCGCCAAACCGCATGACGCGCACGCGGGCCGCAGAGCCCGCAGGACAGGGAGTGCGTTGTACCCCGCCAGGTTGCGCATTCAAACCGGCGGGTTGTCACCCGCCCTGCGAAAGCAGGCCAAGGATGGCCGGTCGCGAAGATGCCGGTCGCCAGCAAGCTGGCTCCTACAAGATTGCCGGCCCCTGCTCCTACGAAGTTGTCGGCTCCTGCAAAGCTGCTGACTCCTACAAAGCCGCTTTCGTAGGAGCGCACCTGCGCGCGCCCCCGCTCGCGCAGCGAGCGAAACGCTCACGGCCGTTTATAGCGCTGCCGCAGTGCCGCCGCCGCGTTGGAATAGAGCCTTTCCAGCGCCGCGACGCTGTCCGCAGGATTGGCCAGCGTGCCGTTGCGCGCGGCTTCTTCCACCTGGCGGGCGCGCGTGGACAACGGCATCGCCCCTAGGTTGGCGCTCGACGACTTCAGCGAGTGCGCGAGTTTGCCCACTTCCGCGCTGTCGCCGCGTGCGGCGGCCTCGCGCAGGTTTTGCATGCGCGTTTCACCATCGCGCAGGTAGGCATCGACCAACGTGACCAACTCGTCACCCATGATGTCCTCGAGGTCGACCAGTGTCGCGGTATCCAGCGTGTCGGGCGGCGGCGAAATGTTCATGGCGGGCCTGGGGGTCTCCGTGGCAAGGGGGGGAGCGGCGATGGCTGCGGCAGGCGCCGCTTGGGCCGGGGTCACGGGAGCCTGCTGCATCCAGCGTGCCAAGGTCTGCTCCAGCAATTGGCGGTCGAGCGGCTTGGAGAGGTAGTCATCCATGCCGGCTTGCAGGCAGCGCTCGCGGTCGCCGGACATCGCGTGCGCGGTCATCGCGATCACGGGCAGGCGCGGCTTGCCTTGTTCGTTTTCGATCTCGCGTATGCGCCGGGTCGTGCTGTAGCCATCGAGCACTGGCATCTGGCAATCCATCAGCACCATGGCGTAGTCCTGCCGGTTCATCTTCTCGAGCGCGACCTCGCCGTTATCGGCGACATCCACGCTCAGGCCGAGGCGTTCCAGCAGCTTCTGCGCGACCTTCTGGTTGACCGGATGGTCCTCGACCAGCAATACCTTGCCGGCCAGTGCCTGCGGACCTGCGGCCGCCACGGCCGGCAATGCCGGCACGCTCAGCACCGGTTGCACGCGCGCCTGCGGGGCCAGGCCGAACACCCGGCGCACGTTCTGCCGCAAGGTGGCGTCGTCACAGCGCGCGCCGGCGACATGGACCCGGGGATCCGGTGCGTTGTTGAGGCCCAGCGCAAGGATGCGCAATTTGCCCAGCTGGCCATCGCGCAGGATGCTCTGCAGCAGCGCGCCGACGTCACCGCTCACGCTGGTTGCGTCCACCACCAGCAGGTCGTGGCTGAAGCTGTCGCCCAGCGGTGCCGCCTGGCGCAGGCGCGCGAGCGCGGCGCCGGTATCCGAGGCCTGGTTGACGTCGAGTTCGAGCGTGGTCAACACCGGAGTGATGGCCTGCGCACGCTGCAGGCCGGCGGCCAGCAGCACCCGCGAGCCCCTCAGGCTCTTGTGGGTTCCGGCGATGTCGCCGGGCGCCTTTTCAAAAGGAACGGTGAACCAGAACACCGAGCCGCGTCCCGGTTCCGAGCGCACGCCGATCCGTCCCCCCATCAGGTCCACGAGTTTTTTGCAGATCGTCAGCCCCAAACCAGTGCCGCCGTAACGGCGCGTCACCGACGCATCCGCTTGCGTGAACGGCTGGAACAGGCGCGCCGCCGCATCGGCGGCGAGACCGATGCCGGTATCGCGCACCGCAAACAACAGCTCATGCTGGGTCGCGGTGTCGCTGCGCTTGCTGACGCGCACCGACACGCCGCCGCGCTGGGTGAACTTGATCGCGTTGCTCATCAGGTTGGTGAGGATCTGGCGCACGCGCATCGGGTCGCCGCGCACCACCGGGCGCACGTCGGGATCGACCACCGCGCGCATCGCCAGGCCCTTGCCTTCGGCCGGCTTCTCCAGCAACCGTTTGACGCTGTCCACCAGCTCGCGGATGTTGATGCTGACCGACTCCAGGTCCAGCTTGCCGGCTTCGGCCTTGGAGTAATCGAGGATGTCGTCGACGATGCGCAGCAGTTCCTTGGCCGAACCGTTGGCGGTCACGAGATATTCGCGCTGCGCGGGCGTGAGATCGGTGCCCAGCACGATATCCAGCAACGGCAGGATGCCGTTCAAGGGCGTGCGGATTTCGTGGCTCATGCTGGCCAGGAATTCGCTCTTGGCCAGCATCGCCGCCTCGGCGGCTTGCTTGGCAGCCAGCAGCTCGCGCTGCACGCCGCGCAGCGAGGACAATTCCGACTGGGCGGAGGCAAGCCGGGTTCGCATCGCCACGTCCACGGGGTCGGGGACCTGTGCCGTGGAAGCCGAAGGCGAGCTGCCGCGCACCGGGCTTGCGCGCGACAGCCACGGCAGCACCAGCGCGACCAACAGCAGCAGCCACAGCGCGGTGACGTAGGGCACGGCCACCCACAGTGCGGCCAGCGCGCCGGCCGCGACCAATGCGAGGCTGGCCAACCATCGTGGCCATGCGGCCGCGAAACCGGAGTGCGGTCTTGACAAGGTCAGGTCTCCGGTGGCGTGAGCACTTCGCCAAGTTCGGCCGAGGGCGGCCGGAAATAATTGCCCTGCAGCAGGTCGACGCGGGCCTTGCGCAACCGTTCGACGTCGGCGACCGTCTCCACGCACGGCGCCACGACCCTGAGGCCGCCCGCATGTGCGTCGCGCACGATGCCGCCCAGCGTGGCGTCGTCGAGGGCAGGCGCCAGTTTCACGTAATCCAGCGGCAGGTGTTCGATCCAGCCCGCGGCCACCGCGTCGGCATCGATCCCGGCCAGCGACAGCCGCACCCCGACCCGCTGCAACTCCGGCGCGAGGCCGACCAGGATTCGCATGTTGTGGCGGACTTCCTCGGCGCGGAATTCCAGCACCAGCGAGCCCGGCTGTACGTCCGCGGCGGTCAGCGCAGTGCCAAGCCCCGCCGCCCGTTCGGGTTCGTGCCAGCCCTGCAGCGACTGGCTTGCGAACAGGCGCACCGGATCGCCCTGGCTGCGGCGTTCGGCGAGGATCGCGATGCAACGCTCGACCACCCAGGCGTCGATCGCGGCAATCAGGCCCATGCGGATCGCGACGGGCACCAGTTCCGCGGCCAGGTATTCGCGCGCATCGGTGCGCAGGCGCAGCAGCGCCTGGTATTGCGGATCGGCCGCGCCGCGGATCGGAATGATGGGCTGGAAAGCGAGGCCGAACGCTTCCGTGGCCAGCGCCGCGGCGATGCGCTGGGTGATCGAATCCGGATCCGGGTCGAGCCCGGAATGATTCGCGAGGCGGTCGGGGTGCGCGCGTGCGACCGCAAGCGTGCGTTCGACCGCCGCCAGGGCCTGCACGGATTCGGGGGTGGCGCTGTCGAACGCGCACACCGCGCAGGCCAGCCGGACCGCCGACGCCTGCGCGCCGAAACGGGCATCCCGCACGGATTCCAGCAACTCATTCGCCAGTGACAGCAACTCGGACTCGCTGCGCACGGGCGCGAAAACCAGATAGCCGGCGTTGCCATGGCGCGCGGTCATGCAGCCCACCCGCGCGTGGCTGACGATGAACGCGCCAACCTGCGCAAGCAACTGGTCGAATGGCGTCAATCCCATCTGCTGGCGCAACGCGACGGCGCCGTCCACCTCGATCGCCAGCAGGCCGCCCGCAGCGCGTCCGCCGGCGGCGGAAAGATGCTCGGCCACTGCATCCAGCAATTGCATGCGTTCGTGCAACCCGGTACCCGCGTCGCGGCGGCGCCGGCGGCGCAACCGCGAGGCCGCCATCCGCGAACGGCGCACGCGGTTGGTCACCGCCGCGACCAGGTGCGCGGGGCGGATCGGCTTGACCAGGAAGTCGTCGCCGCCCGCATCGAGGGCCGCGAACTGGCGCTCCTCGTCCTGGTCGCCCGACAGGAACACGATCGGCGTGTTGACGTAGCCATCGCGCTCGCGGATCAGCGCCGTCAATTCGAACCCGTCGCAATCGGGCATGTTGAGATCGAGCAGCAGCAGGTCGGGCCGGAAGCGGTCCAACTCGTCGAGGACGGCCAGCGATTCCTCCAGGATCCTGGTCTCCATGCCCGCGCGCCGCAGGATGGCCTGGGCAAACAAGGCCTGCGGTGCGTCGTCATCCACGATCAGGATGCGGTAGGCGCTTTCCTGGTCGACGCTCGCGAGTTCCAGCGCGGCGTTCACCGCATCCTCCGAGGCCATCGGCAGCGCGACGCATCGATCCGCCCCGGCCCGCAACGCGCGCAACTGCAATTCCACTTCCGGTCCGCGCAACAACGCCAACAGCCGCACGCGATGCGCCGGATCGCGGCGGGTCTCGCGCAGGGCCGCGGCCAGCCGGTCGAACGGGGTGTCCGCATCCGCCACCACGATCGCGAGATCGGGCGGCGCGGCGCGCAACTGCCCGAGGAGGTCGTCGACGCGATCGACCAGCGCGACGTCGCAGCCCTGCTGCTCCAGGCGCAGCAACAATTCGTTCATCATCGGGTCATCGTCGTTGACGATGCGCACGCGCGGTCCCTGCGGCTCCGGCAGGGCCGCCGGCTCCGGCGGCGCCGTTGCGACGTCATTGGCCTGCGCCGGGACAACCGAACCCTGGACGTCCGCGATGCCCAGCTGCAACCAGTACCTGTCGGGCGGAACCTCACAACGCGGGAACGGGTCGCGCGCCGCCATCGGCGTGGCGCTGCGCATCAAGGCTGGCGACGTGGTGCCCGGCGCGGCCTGCTGCAGGTGCGGACGCAGGCTGTCCAGCAACGCGTCGATTTCGGCCGTGGTGGCTTCGTCGGGGATGGTGTGTGCGGCGACCGGGCCGGCCAACGCCGATTCCAGCGCCAGCAGGCGTTCGCCCGTCTCCAGCATGCCGTAGCGACCACAGGCGCCGGCCAGCATCGCGATCTCGTCGTGCAAAACGCGCAACACGTTGCAATCCCAACCGGTACGACACTGCGCGCGCGCGCGCCGCAGCAGTGTACGCAGCCGCTGTGGCAGGTGCCGTCGGAAAGCCGTCTGCAGCTCCGGAACCGGATCCTGCTGGGACAATTGCGATGCCATCAAGGTGACTCCCCAGCTCGCTTGCACTATACCAAGCCGGCGTGCCCGAAACGCACCCCCGGTATGCAAACGCCATCACAGTGCCCGCAACGGCGGCGGCGGGATGCGGGGTCGAACGCGGCCCGGCCGGCGGCGGCAAGGACCGCCGCGTCCCGGCCACCGGCCGATCGCGCGATGACCGGGGTTGCCCGCGTCAGAACGGCTTGACCACCGCCAGGATCACGATCGCCAGCAGCAACACGCCGGGGATCTCGTTGAACCAGCGCAGGCTGCGCGCAGACCAGCCGCAGCGGTCGTGCCGGAAGTCCCGCACCAGCTTCACCAGGAGCACGTGGTAGATCACCAGCAACAACACCAGTACGAGCTTGACGTGCAGCCAGCCAGCCCGCAGGTAGAATGGTTCCACGACGAGTGTCGCGATGCCGAATGCCATTGCCAGCACGCCGCCGATGTGGGTCATCATCAGCAGCCGGCGCTGCATGACTTGCAGGCGCTCGCGAACCACCGGCTCGCTCGCCTCCGCGTGGTACACGAACAGCCGCGGCAGGTAGAACAGGCCGGCAAACCAGGTGACCACGCCGATGACGTGGAAGGCCTTCAGCCACAGGCTCAACATGGCAGGCTCCGTACCTGGCGCCGGTCAGGGAACAGGCGTACCAGCCCCCGCGCCGCGGGGATCGCGGGCGCCCGTGGCAACGGCCATTCGCCCGACCCCGCCATCCTGCCCGCCGCTGTCGCCTGCATCCGCGTGCTCCTCAGGTCGGCGTGTAGTATGACCGCGGAGGTTGCGCATGGAAACGATCGGTTGGGACGACTTCGCGCGGGTCGAACTGCGCGTGGGTCGCATCGTCGAGGCGCGCGTGTTCGCCGAAGCACGCAAGCCCGCTTACGTGCTGCAGGTGGATTTCGGTGCCCAGATCGGCATCCGGAAATCCAGCGCGCAGATCACCAGGTTGTACCGGCCCGAGGAACTGGTCGGCAAGCTGGTGGTCGGGGTCGTGAACTTCCCGAAGAAGCAGATCGGACCGTTGTTGTCCGAATGCCTGGTCACCGGTTTTCACAACGAGCACGGCGATGTCGCCCTGTGCGTTCCCGACAAGCCGGTACCGCTGGGCGCGAAACTGGCTTGAAGCGATCCACCCCCTGCCGGACCCGCGCTGTCGGCGTTCGTGCCTTCGTGGCCCCGTCCCGCCAGACCCGATCAGCGTCCAGCCCCCACGCCCGCGCTGCCGTTCTATCACCATATTCGTGCATCAGCCGCACCATTCCGGTGCACGCTATTCGAATGCATTCTGCAAGTCATTGAATGAAAACGATACAATTGCTGGCACGCGACTTGCACTTTCAAGCCATCCTCCACTGCCCGAGCCCGCCATGATCGCCGACAAAGTCCTCGAAACCATCAAGACCGAAGGCATCGAATTCATCGACCTGCGCTTCGCGGACATGCGCGGCATCGAACACCACGTCAGTTTTCCGTCGCACGCGATCGACGCCGAGACCTTCGAGGACGGCAAGATGTTCGATGGTTCCTCGATCACCGGCTGGAAGGGGATCAACGAGTCGGACATGATCCTGATGCCCGATCCCGCGACCGCGTTCGTCGATCCGTTCGCCGCGCACAAGCAGATGAACATCGTGTGCGACGTGCTGGAGCCGTCCACGATGCAGGCGTATGCACGCGACCCGCGCTCGATCGCGCGCCGTGCCGAGGCGTTCCTCAAGTCCACCGGCGTGGCCGACAGCGCCTTCTTCGGTCCGGAGCCCGAGTTCTTCATCTTCGATTCGGTCCGCTGGCAGAACGACATGGGCCGGGTGTTCTACGAAATCGGCTCGGAAGAGGCGGCCTGGAGCTCACGCTACAGGTACGAGGAAGGCAACCACGGCCATCGTCCCGGCGTGAAGGGCGGCTATTTCCCGGTGCCGCCGGTCGATTCGCTGGCCGACCTGCGCGCGGAAATGTGCACCGTGCTGGAATCGCTGGGGCAGGTCGTCGAGGTGCATCACCACGAAGTCGCCAACGCCGGCCAGTGCGAGATCGGCGTGCGCTTCAACACCCTGCTGCACAAGGCCGACGACCTGCAGGCCATGAAGTACGTGATCCGCAACGTCGCGCACGCCAACGGCAAGACCGTCACCTTCATGGCCAAGCCCGTGGTCGGCGACAACGGTTCCGGCATGCACGTGCACCAGTCGTTGTCGAAGGACGGCAAGAACCTGTTCGCGGGCGAGCTGTACGGCGGCCTGTCGCAGACGGCGCTGTGGTACATCGGCGGCATCTTCAAGCACGCCCGCGCCATCAATGCCTTCGCCAACTCGACCACCAATTCGTACAAGCGCCTGGTGCCGGGCTTCGAGGCGCCGGTGATGCTGGCCTACTCGGCGCGCAACCGTTCGGCGTCGTGCCGCATCCCGTACGTGTCCAACCCGAAGGGCCGCCGCATCGAGGTGCGCTTCCCCGACCCGATGAACTCGGGCTACCTCACCTTCACCGCACTGATGATGGCCGGGCTCGATGGGATCCTCAACAAGATCGACCCGGGCGCGCCCATGGACAAGGATCTCTACGACCTGCCGCCGGAAGAGGAGCGCAACATCCCGCAGGTGTGCGCGTCACTGGACCTCGCACTGGAAGCGCTGGATCGCGATCGCGAATTCCTGGAGGCCGGCGGCGTGATGAGCGACGATTTCATCGACGCCTACATCGCGCTGAAGATGAAGGAAGTCACCGCCTATCGTGCATCGACGCATCCCCTCGAGTACCAGATGTACTACAGCATCTGATGCACGGGGCCATGCATGGCGGGTGGTGCGTGGATCGGGATCTTTCCCCACCGTAGCGGATCCGGAGGCAACGATGCGGGCGACGATCGCGCGATGGATTCCTCGTCTCGCGCTCGCTGCCGCGATGGCTGTTCCGGCAAGCGCGTTGGCGCGCGCCGCCCGCATCGACACCGGCGACACCGCCTGGATGCTGGTCGCGACCTTGCTGGTGGTGCTGATGATCGCGCCGGGCCTCGCGCTGTTCTACGGCGGCCTGGTGCGCGCCAAGAACATCCTGTCGGTGCTGATGCAGGTGCTGGTGGTGGCCTCGCTCGCGATCGTGCTGTGGGTGGCCTACGGATACAGCCTGGCGTTCGCTGGCGGCAATGCCGTGATCGGCGGCTTCGGCAAGGCGATGCTGTACGGGGTTGGGATCGCTTCGTCGATCAGCACCGCCAGTCCGGGCGCCGCGATTCCCGAATACGCCTACATTGCCTTCCAGGGCGCGTTCGCGGCGATCAGTTGCGCGCTGGTGGTGGGCGCCATCGCCGAACGCGCGCGTTTCCCCGCGGTGCTGCTGTTCACGGCGCTGTGGTTCACCCTGGCCTACCTGCCGCTGGCGCACATGGTCTGGGCCCCGGACGGCTGGCTGTCCGGCATGGGCGCGCTGGACTTCGCCGGCGGCACGGTCGTGCACATCAACGCCGGCATCGCGGGGTTGGTGGGCGCGTACGTGCTGGGGCCGCGCATCGGGTTCGGGCGCGAGCGCCTGTCCCCGCACAGCCTGCCGCTGACCTGCACCGGCGCGGCGTTGCTGTGGGTGGGATGGTTCGGGTTCAATGCCGGCTCCGCGCTGCAGGCCAATGGCGTCGCGGCGCTGGCGTTCGTCAACACCATGGCCGCCGCGGCCGTTGCAGTGCTGGCCTGGAGCGCGGTGGAAGCCGTATTCCGCAAACGCGCCTCGGTGCTGGGCGCGGCGTCCGGCCTGGTCGCAGGGTTGGTGGCGATCACGCCGGCCTGCGGCACGGTCGGCGTCGGCGGTGCCTTGTGCATCGGTGGCGCGGGCGGTGTCGCGGGATTCTGGGGCGTGAACGTGCTCAAGCGCAGCTTGCGCGCGGACGACTCGCTGGACGTGTTCGGCATCCACGGTGTATGCGGAGGTATCGGCGCGCTGTTGACCGGCGTGTTCACCTCGCCGGTCCTGGGCGGACTGGGCGGGGCAGGTTATTCCATGCCCCGCCAGCTCGGGGTGCAGGCGCTGGGCGTGGTGATCACCGTACTGTGGTCGGGCGGCGCCGCGCTCGCCGCCTTCTTCGTCGCAAGATGCCTGTTCGGCCTGCGCGTGCACCACGACGCCGAGCGCCAGGGACTCGACATCAGCAGCCACGGCGAATCGGCCTATGAACTTTGAGGACGTGCACCCGGGAATCGGGATGATCCGAATGGCCACCTGCGCGGATGCGCCGTCCATCTGCGCGATCTACAACCACTACGTCACCGGCACGATCGTGACCTTCGAGGAACAATCAGTCGCAGCGGGCGACATGCAGGTGCGCATGGCCGCAGTGCTCGCAGGATTCCCCTGGCTGGTGCTGGAATGCGACGGCTTGGTCGCCGGGTATGCGTACGCGTCACCCTGGAAGACCCGCAGCGGCTACCGGTTCGCGGCGGAGGCTTCGATCTACCTTGCGCCCGCGTGGATGGGGCGCGGACTCGGTTGCGCGCTGTACCAAAGCCTGCTCGACGACCTGCGCGCGCGGAACATCCATTGCGTGATCGGCGGCGCCGCCCTGCCGAACGCAGCCAGCGTGGCCCTGCACGAAAAACTTGGCTTCACCAAGGTCGCGCACTTCCGCGGGAACGGCTTCAAGTTCGGCCGCTGGATCGACGTGGCGTACTGGCAAAAGCTGCTCTGAACGCGGGCCGGGCGGCCGTCGCATGGAATGTGCGGTCGGAGTCATAATCAGGGTTCCGCAACATGGTTTCCGGATGCCTGCTTCGCTGCCCCTGTTCGAATCGTCGCCACTGGCTGGCACACGCGAGGAACTCGCGCCCGACGCGTGGGTGTTGCGTGGATTCGCGCCGGGCATCGCTGCAAACCTGCTGGCGGAAATCGACGGCATCGCGGCACGCTCGCCGTTCCGTCACCTGGTTACGCCCGGCGGACAGACGATGTCGGTGGCGATGACCAACTGCGGCGCGGTTGGCTGGTTCAGCGACCGGCGCGGTTACCGCTACACCGATACCGACCCCGTGACCGGCAAGTCCTGGCCGGCGATGCCGCGCTTGTTCGCCACGCTTGCACGCCGCGCTGCAGGAGCAGCGGGCTTCGACGACTACGCACCGGACGTGTGCCTGATCAACCGCTACGAGCCCGGAACCCGCTTGACCCTGCATCGCGACCATGATGAACGCGACCGGCGCGCGCCGATCGTGTCGGTGTCGCTGGGCCTGCCGGCCACGTTCCTGTTCGGCGGCCTGGTGCGCAAGGATCCGCAGCGACGGGTGCCGCTGGCGCACGGCGACGTGGTGGCGTGGGGCGGCCCGTCGCGGATGCGCTACCACGGCGTGCTGCCGATCAAGGCGGACGAACATCCGCTGACCGGCGCGCGACGCTACAACCTCACCTTCCGCGTCGCGCGTTGACGCCACGCAAACGATTGCACTAAATTGGTGCAATGCTTCGCACCAACCAGGACAACGACCCGTTTGGATCGCTGGCTACCGGCGTTGCGCGACTGGATGCGGCCCTGCACTTTGCCTCGGCCAATCCGGCCTTCGCCGAGCACACCGGTTTCGGCTGGTCGCGCCTCAAGTCACGGACCCTCGAGGTCCTGCGGCCCGAGGGTGGACGCCTGCACGAAATAGCCCGGCGGGCGCAGGCGGAGGGTTCCCCTCGCGCCCTCGCTGGTGTCGCGGTTTGCGCCGTGCCCGGGCGCGAAGGGCGACTCGATTTCACGCTGACGCCGGATGCAGACGGTGTATGGGTGGAGGTGCATCCGGCATCGCCCGCGACCGCGGCCCCGCGCGTGTCCGAATCCCTGCGCGGCTTCGCGCACGAAGTCCGCAACCCGCTGGCAGCGATTTCCGGGGCTGCACAATTGCTGGAACAGCGTGCGGGCGATGTCCGCCAGCGTGAACTGGCACGGTTGATCCGCGACGAATCCGCGCGCCTGGCCGCGCTGGCCGAACGCCTGCTGGGCGCGCGCAACGCGATGGCCGCGCGCGTGGTCAACGTGCACGCGATGCTGGAACGGGCCGCGGAATTGTTGCAGGCCGAACGCGCCGCGGTCGCCATCGTGCGCGACTACGACCCCAGCCTGCCGGCCTGGCAGGGTGACCCCGACCGCCTGCTGCAGGCGGTATTGAACCTGGTGCGCAACGCGGTCGAGGCCAACGCACGGCGGATCGTGTTGCGCTCGCGCGCCGAAGCCGGCTGGCTCGACGCGCGCGGACGGCGCGTGCCCGCACTCAGGATCGAAGTCGAGGACGACGGCGACGGCGTGCCCGGCTTCATCGCGGCCGACCTGTTCGAACCGATGGTGTCGGGCCGCACCGACGGCACCGGGCTGGGCCTGGCGCTGGCGCGCGAAATCGTGCGCGAACACGGTGGCGAACTGAAATACCAGCCGTGCGAAACCGGTTCGTGCTTCGTGCTGCTGCTGCCACGGCATGCGCGCACGCTGGAGAAAACGCCATGAACCAGGTATGGGTCGTCGACGACGACCGCGCCGTCCGCTTCGTGCTGGCGACCGCGCTGCGCGATGCCGGTGAAACCGTTTCCGAGTTCGCCCGCGCCGAAGACGTGCAACGCGCGTTGCGCGACGGGCTACCGGGATTGCTGCTGTGCGACGTGCGGCTGCCGGGTACCGATGGTTTGTCGTTGCTGCGCGAGGTCAAGGCTGCGCACCCGGCCCTGCCGGTGATCGTGATGAGCGCCTACACCGATGTCGCGACCACCGCGGCCGCCTATCGCGAAGGCGCGGCCGATTACCTGGCCAAGCCGTTCGATCTCGACCAGGCCCTGGCCGCGGTACGCCGCGCGCTATCGGAAACGCTGTCGCCCGATTCCGCGCTGCGCGGGGAAACGCCGCGCTACGCACTGCTTGGCGAAAGCGCGCCGATGCGCGAGGTGTTCCGCCTGATCGGACGGGTTGCCGCCAGCGACTTGAACGTCCTGATCACCGGTGAAACCGGCACCGGCAAGGAGCTGGTGGCGCGCGCCCTGCACGACGAGAGCGCGCGCCGCACGCGGCCATTCGTGGCGCTCAACACCGCTGCCATCCCGGCCGAATTGCTGGAATCGGAATTGTTCGGCCACGAAGCCGGGTCGTTCACGGGCGCCCAGCGCAGGGCAACCGGACGTTTCGAGCAAGCCGAGGGCGGCACGCTGTTCCTCGACGAAATCGGCGACATGCCGCTGGCCTTGCAGACGCGGTTGCTGCGCGTGCTGGCGGGCGGCGAGTTCTACCGCGTGGGCGGACGCGAACTGATCCGCGCCGACGTACGCGTACTGGCGGCGACGCACCAGGACCTGGATGCGAAGGTCGCGCGTGGTGAATTCCGCGCCGACCTCAGGCACCGGCTCGACGTGTTGCGCATCCATTTGCCCGCCCTGCGCGACCGCCGCGCCGACATTCCCCTGCTGGCGAAGCAATTCCTCGCCACGGCCACCCGCGAACTGAAGCTGCCGGAGAAACATTTCACGCAGGCCGCGCTGCGGGCGTTGGCAAGGCAGGAGTTCCCGGGCAACGTCAGGCAACTCGAAAACCTGTGCCGCCGGCTCGCGGTGATCGCGCCGGGCAATTCGATCCGGGGTGAAGACCTGGAGGACTCCGCCGCGCGCCACGGCGCTGCCTCGCCGGGCGCGTCGGCACCGTGGGAAGCCGGGCTGCGCGCCTGGGCCGATACCGAACTCGCCCGGGGCGCTGCCGACCTGCACGCGCAAGCACGTGAGCGCTTCGATCGCGTGTTGCTGGACGCGGCCCTGGCCGCATACGGCGGCCGTCGCCAGAACGCCGCGAAGGCACTGGGATTGGGCCGCAATACCTTGACGCGCAAGCTGGGAAGCTCACGGAAGAGCCGGGACCCGGGACCCGGAACTCGGGACTCGGAGGGTTAGCTTCGTCATTCCGAGGCCGTCCGCGGCCCCACCGTACACGGCCCCGGAATTCATTTTCCATTGGTGCGAAAAGCAAAATGGATTCCGGGTTCCAGCGTCGCTGAAACTGACGATGGCCCCGGAATGACAGCCCTTGATACGCTTGCCCGAGTCCCGCGTCCCGAGCCCCAAACATGCCCATCACCATCCGCTCCGCCACCGCCGCCGATATCCCCTTCCTGGTCGAGTGCAATGCCGCAATGGCATTGGAAACCGAGCACAAGACGCTCGACCGCGACGTGTTGGCGCGCGGGACGCAGGCGGTGTTCGAGGACACCCGCCGGGGCTTTTATCTGGTCGCCAAACGCGATGGCGAGCCCGCCGGATGCCTGCTGGTCACCCGTGAATGGAGTGACTGGCGCTGCGGCGACTGGTGGTGGATCCAGAGCGTGTACGTGGTTTCCGCGCATCGGCGCCACGGCGTATTCCGTGCCTTGTACGCTGAAGTGGAGCACCGTGCGCGCGCCGCAGATGCGGTCGGGCTTCGGTTGTACGTCGAAAGCGGGAACCTGCGCGCGCAACAAACCTACTTTTCACTCGGCATGGAAGAAGAGGCGTACAAGATGCTGCGACGTGGATTCACCCGTTTCGATTGATCGTGCCCGTGGATTGCCGTGCGGCACCCGGCAAACGGCAGTCCCGCGTCCGGGCGCAGAATCACTGGCTTCCGGCCTGCGCAGGAATGACGATAATGGGGCCATGACTGAAAGGACGAAACCATGATTCCCCAAACCCGTCGCGTCGCCGTGCTCGGCGGCACCCGCATCCCGTTCTGCAAGCGCGACACCGCGTACGCCGATCTCGGCAACTTCGGGATGAGCGTGGAAGTGCTGGGCACGCTGGTCGAGAAGTTCGGCCTGCACGGCCTGGAGCTTGGCGAGGTCGCGTTCGGCGCGGTGATGAAGCATCCGGCCGACTGGAACCTCGCGCGCGAAGCGCTGCAATCGTCCGGCCTCGCGATGACCACGCCCGGGATCACCACCGCGCGCGCCTGCGGCACCTCGCTCGACAACGCGATCCTGATCGCGCAGAAGATCGCGACCGGCCAGATCGAGGCCGGCATCGGCGGCGGCTCGGACACCACCAGCCAGGTGCCGTTGACCTATTCGAATCGCCTGCAGCAACGCCTGCTGGATTTGAATCGTGCGAAAACCTTCGGGCAGAAACTGCGCGCCGCGACGCGCGGCTTCCGCCTGCGCGAATTGAAACCGCAAGTGCCCGGCGTGGTCGAGCCGCGCACGGGCCTTTCGATGGGTCAGCACTGCGAGAAGATGGCGCGCGAGTGGAAGATCGGCCGCGCCGAGCAGGACCGGTGGGCGCTGGAAAGCCATCGCAAGCTCGCGGCCGCCTACGACACCGGCTTCTTCGATGACCTGGTGGTTCCGTTTCGCGGCGTGGCGCGCGACAACCTGTTGCGCGCCGACACCACGCTGGAAAAACTGGCCGCGTTGAAACCGGCGTTCGATCGCAGCTCGGGGCAGGGGACGCTCACGGCCGGCAACTCATCCGCCTTGTCCGATGGCGCGGCGGCGGTGCTGCTGGCCAGCGAGGACTGGGCCGCGGCACGCAAGCTGCCGGTGCTGGCGTACCTCACGTTCGCGGAAGTCGCGGGCGTCGATTACGTGCACGGGGAGGGGCTGCTGATGGCGCCGACCATCGCGGTGCCGCGGATGCTGCAACGCGCGGGACTGACCCTGCAGGATTTCGATTTCTATGAAATCCACGAAGCCTTCGCCGCACAGGTGCTGTGCCAGTTGCGCGCGTGGGAATCGGCCGACTACTGCAGGAACCGGCTTGGCCTGGATGCGCCGCTGGGCGCGATCGATCCCGCACGGATCAACGTGCACGGTTCGAGCCTCGCGACCGGACACCCGTTCGCCGCGACCGGCGCGCGCATCGTGGCGACGCTGGCGAAGCTGCTGGCGCAGAAAGGTTCGGGGCGCGGCCTGGTCTCGATCTGCACCGCGGGCGGGATGGGCGTGGTCGCTATCTTGGAGCGCTGATCAACTCACCTTGAACAGCGTCGGTTTCCACGCCCCGCTGGCATAGGAATCGCGGCGGCGGCGGTGCATCAACGCAATCGCCTCGGCTGCCTGGGCATCCGCCCAGTCGGCGCGCTGCACCATCAGTTTTTCCGGATCGATGCCACGCGCCTGCGCCTCGTCCGCGCGCCACTTGCTGAAGTCGTCGTAGGCCTCGATTTCGAAACGCAAGTCCTGGCGGCAAAGCTCGATCACGATGGCGTCGTCGAGGAAGCCGAGCACCGGCATCGCGTCCGGGATCGCATCCCTGGGATCCGCAAGGTAAGCCAGCGCGGCCAGCACCCGCTGGCGGTCGCCAGCGGGCAGGTTGAAGCCCACGTCCTTGCACATCGAGATCAGCGATTCCACGCTGCCCATCCGTTCGGCGATGAACGGCGGCGTGTGGGCGCCGTTGGTGCCCGCAAGCAACTGCTGCGCCGCGGCAATGACCTGGTTGGGGTCGCGCCCCTTCAGGTTGTCCTCGACCTTGTGCATGCCTTGGACGAAAAACTGGAGATCCTCGTCGCTCAACTGGATGTTGATGTCCATGGGCATGGCGGAATCCTCGATGGGCGGCTGAATGCGCCAGCCTACCGAGCGGCCCCAACGACGTCAATCAGGCTTGGGTTGAAAACCTGGCGACACGATCCCGGACCACGCACGGGAGTCGTGGCGGCGCCCGGCCGCCCCTGCAGCGGGCACCGACAACGTCCGTGCGCGCCGCTGTCCGACGGAGCGGTCACCCATGGCCAGCGTGCTACAGGATGCCCTGGATGCCGGCGCCGAAAGCCACGATGAAACGCGCGATGATGGCCGTCAGCGACAGGTTGACTTCCGGAAAGTCGCCGACCGGTTTCCAGTTTTCCAGGAAGTCCGGGTCGCTGGCCGGGACCGGCGTGCCGCCGGGCTTGAGTTCGTAGTCGGTGGCGTACGCCCACGGCCAGATGTCGAAGATCGGCAGGTGCCGGGAGACGTCCCCGATCACCCGGCTGACATCGCCGATCACGGGAATCGGGTGCCGCGGGGCCACCAGCCATGCATTGCGCGGCGCCGCGGCGCGCAGGATCGACGCCCGCAACTGCCCGGCGAAGGCCGGATCGTCGATGATCACGCCGTCCTCGGTGTTGTAGTGCGCCGAGCGCGGATCGAAATTGTGCGAGCCCACCATCGCGATCCGGCCGTCCACCACCAGCGACTTGGCATGCAGGCTGATGCGCGGGCCGGGGCTGCCGGGTTCGATCGGCGCACGTCCGCCATGGTGTTCCGAAGATTTTTCCGAGCCGATGCCCGACAACCGGTTGTAGTCGCCGAGCATTTCGGGGGCGTCGGCGGGGTGCGGCATCAATTCGTGGATCCGGAAGCCGAAGTCCACCAGGAACTTCTTGTGGTGCTTGTACGACAATGCGTATACCGCCAGCGCGTCGGTCGACGCCAGCGAGTTGGTCGAGACGATCACCTGCACCGGCGGCGTTTTCTTCTGCAGCGCCTCGAAGATCTTGCCGGCACGGCGGGTCAGCACCAGGTACGGGGTTTGCAGCACGATCTGCTCGTGCGCATCCGAAATCATCCTCATCAGGTCGCGCGTGAGTTCGCGCGAGTCCGGGCCGTGCACGGCCTCGCCCTTGGAAGGCAGGTCGTAGAAGTAATCGACCAGCCCCACGTTCAGGCTGTGGTCGAGCAGGTTGCTCGCAAGCCACTGGGGATCCTCGGCCTCGGCAAGCGTCCGGGCCACGCGCTGCGGATCGGCGTAGCGCGGTTCGGCCCACGGTTCGGAATCAAACGGGTGCTTGAGGATCTCGGCGTTGACATCCTTGAGGTGGGTAAGCGGAATGGAACGCTCGTTGTCCCAGAAAATCCCGAAACTGCGGCCCATCTGGCGGCCGGCAATGCCGGCAACCAGCACGTCGCGATCCAGGAAATCCATCTGCGAATTCCAGTCGTAATACTCGTCGGCGTAATTGCGGCCACCGACGATGCCGACCTTGCCGTCCACCAGCAGCAGCTTGTTGTGCATCCGCTGGTTGAACCTGCGGAAACAGCACAGCACGCTCGCCGCGTATTCGATGTAGCCGCTGCGGGCGCTGTCGAAGGTCGGGTTGTACAGCTTGATGTGCAGGTTGCCGCTGGCACGCGCCAGGCGTGACAGCAATTGCGGATCGTTCAACGAACCCAACTGGTCGGCGAGGATGCGCACCTTGACGCCGCGCCGCGCCGCCTTGACCAGTTCGTCCAGCACCAGCATGCCGGCATCGTCCTTCGACCAGATGTAGGTCTGGATGTCGATGGATTTTTGCGCCGCGCGGATCAGGTTGATGCGTGCGGCCAGCGCGTTCTGGCCGATGTCGAGCAGGGTGACGGTGTTGTGTGGCTGCTCCGGCGTGGATGCCGCGATCGCGTTGTCGGCCTGGGCCAGGAACGGCGACGCCTCGGCGCAGTGGTCGGGGCGGTTGCAGACGACCATGGTGTCGGCCGACATCGCCACGATCCGGTCGGCGTGTTCGATCCGCTTGGTGGACAGCGGCGCGCAACCGGCCAGCACCAATGCCATGGCGCAGGCACACCAACCCAGCTTCACACGCAGGCGTCTGGACATCGCACGCATGATACGTGCGGCGTCAACCCACCGAGCCACCGGGCGGCGGGGCCGGCGTCCGGTCAAGCAGCAGCCGGATCCTGAGGTCGAGCGTCACCTTGTCCGACAACACGCCCCGCCAGTCGCGCATTCCGAATTGGGAACGCGAGATGGTCCCGCGCACCCGGATCACGCATGCGAGCGGCTGGCGCGGGCAATCCGAGGATTGCAGCGCCAACGTCACCGGTTGGCGCCGCCCGTGCAGCGCCAGCATGCCGCGCAGCGTCCCGCCGGCCACCAGTTCGTCCAATGGAAACGGATCGGATTCGAAGCGGATATAAGGGTAGCGTGCGGCATCGAAGAAACCGGGACCGAGCGCATGCGCGAGGGCGTCGGCGTCGCCCATGCGCAGGTCCGCGACGTTGATCGTGGCATCGACCTCGCCGAGGTCGACGCCGAGGGGGGTGTCGATCCGGCGCAAGGTGCCGATCAGCGCCGGGAACATGCCATGCACGTGCGCGAACCAGAACTTGCGTACGCTGAACTGCGCCCGCGATTGCCTTGCGTCGATCGGCCATGCCTCCGACGCGGCGGCGGGCGCTGCCTGCGCGAAACCAGGCAGCAGCAAGGCGAACGCCAACGCGAACTTCACGGCGACCACAGCGCGCGCAACCGGCCGTGGCCGGGCTCCAGGACGTCGTCGGTCAGCTCCAGCCACGCGAGCGCCGCGGGCGACATGCCGCGCGCGCCGGCCGAACGGCCTTCGGTCAGCAGTGCAAGCAGTTGTTCGAGGCCCGGGTTGTGGCCGACCAGCAACACCTGGCGGGCGTCCGACGCGTGGGTTTCGATCGACGCCAGCAGTTCGCCGGGCGTGGCCTCATAGATCGCCGGCAGGAAGCGTGGCGGACGCGTACGCAAGGCGCGGCAGACCGCATCGGCGGTCATCTGTGCGCGCCGCGCGGGCGAGCAGAGCACCACACCCGGTTCGGCACCCTGTCCGGCCAGCCAGGCGCCGACCGCCCGCGCCTGGGCCTCGCCGTGCACGCTCAGCGGCCGCTCGACGTCACGGCCATCGGGGCCTGCATGCATGGCCTCGGCGTGCCGCAGCAACAGGATTTCACGCATGGCCGGTTCCACTCACTCGCCGTTGGAAGCAGCCGGCGCAGGACCGCTGGCGGGCGCGTCGGTCGAGATGCCGTTGGCGCGCAAGGTGGCCAGGATCAGGCTGAGCTCGGTACCGCCGTTGCGCGCCATCGTGAGCCATTGCGAGGCGAGCGTACCGTCGGTGAGCCCGCGCTGCAGCAGCCCCGAATACTGGTGCACCTGCCAGGCGAGATTCCTGCTGGCCAGGTCACTGCCGGCGCTGGCGCCGGGATCGAGTTCGCCCTGGATGCGCAGGCCCACCGCCCGCGCGATCGGACTCGAACCCCATTGCAGGGTGTGCGCGAGTTTCAGGCAATCGGCCTTGATCCCGGCATGCTTGTCCGTCGCCTGCTTGCTGCAGAAATCCTCCAGCGGCCCGAACTGGGGACGTGCGTGCGCACGGGTACTCATGACCGCGACCAGCAGGCGCACGCCATCGGGATTGTCGGGCTGGCCGCCGTGCGCGCCATCGGTGGTGTCCGCCAGCGGCGGCAATACCGCCACCGCCCTGGCCACGCCGGCCAGCGCCATGCCGTAATAGTCGTCGTAGGTCCGCGCAGCGACCGCGCGCTTGAACGCGGCGCGCTCGGCCTTGTCGTCCTGGTCGCGGGCGGCGACGTCCATCGCGACCACCCACACCGCCGCATTGCCGGCGGCATGCTGCTTCAGCCAGTCGAACGCCTCCGCATTCGGGCAGTCGTCCTGGGTCTTGCACGCACCCAGGCGCGCCCAGCGGGTCGCGGGGCCGGCGCCGGTCGCAGACGCGGCACGCTGGCTCAAGTCGTCGAAATCGAGACCGGGCGTCCGGTTTTCGAGCGGCTTGGCGAGGATCGCGGCGCCCAGCAGGTAATCCGGATCGGCCCGCAGCGCGACGACGTTGACCAAGTCGTGCTGGTACTGCTCGATCGCGTTGGCGCGCTTGCGATCGGCGGGCGATAGGTTCGGCGCGGAGGCATCGGGCATGGCCGTGCTCGCGGCAGATTGCGCCGCAGCCTGCGGGGATGCCGTGAAAGCGATGTTCGCGATGGCTGTCATGGCGAGCGAAAGGACAACGATGGTGGCTTGGCGCATGGATCGATCCAGTGTCGGCAACAGTCGAAGGTACCCATCCACGGATGAATGCCTACTTGCCGGTAGATGCCGCGTTGGCGGGATCCCAGCCTTCCGGCGGCGCAAGCGGAACGCCGCGTTCCTTCAATACAGTCGCGATCATGGCGATTTGGTTGGGTTGCGAGCGGATGGCATTCTGCACCGTCTTCGCAAGCGTGGGATCCTCATCGATCTCGAGTTGGAGCTTCACCCATTTCAGGGTGCGCCACACGAACGCTCGATGGCGTGATATGAGCGAGGCCACTTCGGGATTCCCGGACGCCGATGCCACGTCGGGAACGGACGCGACCGGCGCCTCTGCGGCGACCCCGGTGCTGGAGGACTGTCCGGGTTCCAGGTACACCTCGGGCTGCAAGAGCAGATAGGCCAAGGCCACCCCGATCGATGCGTACTGCCGGTCTCCGCTGTGCTGCAGGAGCCCGGCAATGGCCTTGCAGGCCTGGAAGCGCGCCCGGAAGAACAGCAGGTTCGAACACGCGACCGTGAGGCGATAGACGCCGCCCATGCCCATCGGGTGGCCCGCGTTTGCAATGTCGAACAGGAGCCTGCTGGCCTCTGACACACGCGGTTCGGGTGGGGGCTGCAACGCGATCGTCGCAAGCCCTGCACGTCGTCCGATCGACCAGGCGTGGTCGTCGAAGCGGTCCCGGCTCGCGACCTCATTCAGTGCATCCGTGACCTTGAAGGGGTCGCCCGAGGCCATGGCCGACTTCACGTCCGGTATCCAAGCCGCCGCGTTGTCCGGCTCCAGCTCACGGACGTGCGAGATCGCGACGGCAGGATCGCAACCCGGAAGCAACGGACATTTCCACCATTTCATCCAGGCCACGTCGGGATCGTCCGGCGCGACGCGCGCCGCATCCTGCACGTACTTTCCGCTAGCCGTTCCGTGCACCAGCATTGCTGCGCCGAAGTAGCCGTCCGCATCACCCCGCCCGGCGAGAGCGGCCACCGCGTGATCACGCCAGGCAAGGTACGTGTTCGCGCCAGCCTTGTCGGCCGTGGCGGCGTGCGATGGTACCGAGGTCGCGGGTGCCGGCTGGACGGCCAACGCAGCCATCGGCAGCAGCAACCAGTTCATTACGGCGACACGGATCCAGTTCATTACATTCCCCTGCAACGGCATCTATCCGGAAAGCGCCTCCCGCATGAACTCCGGCTGCGCCAGCGAGGCACGATGCATGTCTGCGTTGTAGTAGCGCGTCGCGAATGGCTTGCCGGCCACATCGCGCTCGCGGAAGGCCGTGAGCGAGCCACCCTTGCGCGCCAGGGTGCAGCTCCACCAGCCAGTCGGGTAGCACGGTTGCGGGAACGGCAGGGTGCGGGTGGTGGAGAAGCCGACCCCGCGCATCGCCTTGTGCATGGACTGGATCAGGTCCAGCAGCACCAGCGGCGATTCCGATTGCTGCACCAGGATGCCGCCTTCGCGCAGCGCGCGGAAGCAGCTTGCATAAAATTTCGCGTTGAAAAGGCCTTCGGCGGGACCGACCGGATCGGTGGAATCGACGATCACCACGTCGAGGGAATCGGCGGCCGCATCCGCCATGTACTTGATGCCGTCGTCGAACAACAGCCTGGCGCGCGGGTCGGCGTTGGATTCGCACAGTTCCGGGAAATATTTTTCGGCAAGCCGGGTGACGCGCTCGTCTATGTCGATCTGTACCACCGATTCGACTTCCGGGTGCCGCAACACTTCGCGCAGCGTGCCGCAATCGCCGCCGCCGATGATCACCACGTTGCGCGGCGCCGCGTGCGTGTACAGCGCCGGGTGGGTCATCATTTCGTGGTACAGGAAATTGTCGCGGCTGGTCAGCATCGTGCAGCCGTCGATCACCATCAGGTTGCCCCAGTCGGTGGTGGCGTAAACCTCGATGTGCTGGAACGGCGTCTGTTCGTCGGCGAGCTTTGCGCCGATGCGATAGCCGATCGACGATCCGGAAGCCTCGTGCTGTTCGGTGAACCAGTCGGACATGCCGGAAATCCTGTTGGAGAACGGCTGATTGTAACGGCCGGCCCGGAGCCACGCGTTACAATGACGCGTCGATCCCGCGGCGTCGGTGGCTTCCGGTCGGCAAACACGTTGCGTCAAGGCCCGCCGCTGCGACGTTCCGCCCCTCGTTATCCGGAGACCTTCGATGACGAACGCCTGGAACATCGATGCCGCCCGCCTTGCCTATTCCGTCCCGCACTGGAGCGACGGTTACGTCGATATCGGCGCCGACGGCCGTGCCGTGATGCGGCCGCAGGGCGTGGACGGCCCGGCCATCGCGCTCGACGACGCCGTTGCCCGCGCGCAGGGACTCGGCCTGCGCCTGCCGCTGTTGCTGCGCTTCCCAGACATCCTGCTGGATCGGCGTGCGCGCCTGCGTGCCGCGTTCGGCGATGCGATGCGCACGCACGCGTACCCGGGCGGCTACACCGCCTTGTACCCCATCAAGGTCAACCAGCAGCGCGCGGTCGCCGAAACGCTGGCCAGCGGCCCAGTGTCGCCACGCGCCGCGGGTACCGGCTTCGGGCTGGAAGCCGGCTCCAAACCGGAACTGCTGGCGGTGCTGGGCCTGGCACAGCCAGGTTCGCTGGTGGTCTGCAATGGCTACAAGGACGCCGAATACATCCGCATCGCCCTGATCGGCCGCCAGCTCGGCATCGACGTGGTGATCGTGATCGAGAAGCCGTCCGAACTCGAGCACGTGATCGAGCAATCGAAAGCGCTCGGCGTCGAACCGAAGCTCGGCGTGCGCGTGCGGCTGGCCTCGCTCGGCGCCGGCAAATGGCAGAACACCGGCGGCGACAAGTCGAAGTTCGGGCTGACGCCCGCGCAACTGCTGGCGCTCATCGGGCGCCTGCGCGAAGCGGATCTTACCCACACGATGCGCCTTTTGCACTTCCACATGGGCTCGCAGATTTCCAACCTGCGCGACATTGCGGCCGGCATGCGCGAGGCGGTGCGGCATTTCGCCGAACTGCGCGCGGCAGGCCTGCCGCTCGACCACGTCGACGTCGGCGGCGGCCTCGGCGTGGACTACGAAGGCACCCGTTCGCGCGGCGAGTGCTCGATCAATTACGACCTCGACCAGTATGCCAACGCCGTGATTGCGCCGCTCGCGGCCGCGTGCGCCGAATGGAAGCTCGATCCGCCACGCGTGCTGACCGAATCCGGACGCGCCATGACCGCGCACCACGCGGTGCTCATTGTCAACGTCAGCGAAGTCGAAACCGCGCCGGATGACACGGTGCCGCCAGCGACGGCCAACGAATCTCCTGTGTTGAAATCGCTGCGCGACACCCTGGCCGCGCTCGGCACGCGCCCGGTGCGCGAGGTCTGGCAGGACGCCCAGCAGTACCTGCACGAAGGGCAATTGCTGTACGCGCAGGGTGCGCTGGACCTCGCCGAGCGCGCGAAGCTCGATGCGTTGTTCCACGCCATCGCGCTCGGCGTGCGCGCGCACCTGAAAGCGGACGAGCGTTCGCACCGCGAAATCATCGACGCGCTCGACGTGAAGCTGGTCGACAAATACTTCTGCAATTTTTCGGTGTTCGAATCGATCCCGGACGTGTGGGCGATCGACCAGATCTTCCCGATCATGCCGCTTACGCGGCTGGATGAGCAACCGACGCGGCGCGGCACCCTGGTCGATCTCACCTGCGATTCCGATGGACGCATCGACACCTACGTCGAATCCGGCGACCTCGACGTCAGCCTGCCGCTGCACGCATTGCGGTCCGGCGAACCTTATCGGCTCGGCATCTTCCTGGTCGGCGCTTACCAGGAAACCCTGGGCGACATCCACAACCTTTTCGGCGACACCGATGCGGTGAACGTGCGCATCGACGGCGACAGCTTCACGCTCGACGGCGCGCGCCGCGGCGATTCCGCCGACATGCTGCTCGACTACGTCGGCTACAAACCCGATGACCTGCGCGCGGCGTATCGCGACAAGCTCGCGCACGCCGGCGTGACCGGCGCAGACGCGACTCGTATCGAGGCTGCGCTGGAAGCGGGCCTGACCGGCTATACGTATCTTGCCGAAGCGGCATTGCCTCGCGGATAGAACCACGGCAAGGAGCGATATCGACATGATTCCGGGGGCGTGTCGGGCCACGGTGCTGGTGATCGGAGCGCGAGGCTTCCTGGGCAGCTGCATCGCCGCCCACCTGCGCGAACGGGGTTATCGCGTACTGGCCGGCGTTCGCAGCCCCGAATCCGGCTCCGACGAGGAGCGCCGCTGCGACCTGTCCAGGATGATGGTCCCGGAACAATGGGACGATGCGTTGCAGGAGGTGGATGTGGTGGTCAACGCCGCGGGCATCCTGCGTGAACGGGGCGCGCAAACCTTCGACGCGGTGCACGTGCGCGGGCCAGTGGCATTGGCGCAAGCCTGCGTCGGCAGGGGCGTACGCCGATTCGTGCAGGTCTCGGCGCTGGGTGATCCCCGAGACGGGGAATTCATCGCCTCGAAACACCGTTTCGATGCAGCTTTGCTGGAAATGCCCCTGAGCGCGGTGGTGCTGCGGCCCTCGGTCGTCCATGCAGCGGAAGGGTCGTATGGCGGCAGCTCGTTGCTGCGCGCATTGGCGGCGCTGCCGTGCGGCGTCTGGCTTCCGGGCGATGGACATTGGCTCTTGCAACCGCTGGACGCGCGGGATCTGGCCGAGCTGGTGGTGCGCGCGGTCGAATCCGATGTAGGCGGAATGTTCGAAGCGGGCGGCCCGTCGCCGGTTTCGTTGCGCGGGTACCTGCAACAGTGGCGGAAGTGGCTGCGCGTCCCGGGCACGCGCGTCCGGGAGGTGCCGACGTGGCTGGTTTCACTGGCGGCCGCGATCGCCGAACACCTCGGCCGCGGCCCGCTGGGCGCAACGATGTGGCGCATGCTCCGGCGCGGCAATGTCACCGCACCCTATGCCCCGAAGCGGGTCGAGGCGGCGTTCGGCTTCGCGCCACGCGCGCTCGCCGAAAGCCTTTTACTGCACCCGGCCCGGGTCCAGGACCGCTGGCACGCGCGCCTGTATTTTCTCGCGCCCTTGCTGCGCGCGGCGCTGGCGGGGCTGTGGCTCCTCTCGGGCCTTGCGGGCCTGCTCGCTGGCAACACGGACATCGCGGCGGTAACGGGCGCTGCCTTGCCGGCCCTGCCTGCACTCGCTCTGGCACGAAGCGCCGCAGTGGTGGATCTGGTGCTTGCAGTCTGGCTTGCCAGCGGCTGGCGCACACGCTGGGCGCTGGCGGGCATGGCAGCGAGCGTGGTGGTTTACACGATCGCATTCAGTCTGTGGTTGCCGGCGGCCTGGTTGGCACCGCTGGGCGGACTGGCCAAGAACATCGTGGTTCTGCCAGCGATTGCGGTACTGTGGGTGCTGGATGACCGGAGGTGAACGTGGTCTATCTCTGGGTGAAATGGGTGCACATCCTGTCTTCGACGCTGCTGTTCGGCACGGGGCTCGGCATCGCCTTCTTCATGTGGCGGGCGCACCGGCAAGGCGATCCTGCGCTGATTGCCGGCACTGCGCGCACCGTCGTCATCGCGGATGCATGCTTCACCGCGCCGGCGGTCGTCGTGCAACTGGCCACCGGCCTGTGGCTTGCATCCCGACTGGGGATCGAGCTTTCGACGTTGTGGCTGAAAGCGGCCCTGGTGCTGTTCTTCGTGGCTGGCGTATGCTGGCTGCCGGTGCTGTGGTTGCAGATGCGCGCACGCAATCTGGCGCTCGCAGCCGTCGCGGCCGAGGCGCCATTGGGTGCGGGTTATCACCGCGTCATGCGCTGGTGGTTCTGGCTGGGCTGGCCGGCGTTTCTCGGTGTCATCGTTATTTTCTGGCTGATGGTGAGCAAGCCCGCCTGAGAGGGTTACGCTTCGCGTGCGACCTGCAGTCCGGCCGCCGACTGGCTGACCGGCATCACCTCGATGCGGTTGACGTTGAGGTGCGGTGGCAAATTGGCGACCCACCACACAGTGTCGGCGATGTCCTGCGCGGTGAGCGGGTGCGCGCCCGCGTACAGCTTGTCCGACGCGGCCGCATCGCCCCCGGTGCGTACCAGGGTGAACTCGGTTTCGGCCATGCCGGGCTCGACGTTGCTCACGCGCACGCCGGTGCCGTGCAGGTCGCAGCGCAAGCCCAGCGAGAACTGGGTAACGAATGCCTTGGTGCCGCCGTAGACGTTGCCGCCCCGGTAAGGGTAGGTGCCGGAAATCGAACTGATGTTGACGATCGCGCCGCGTCGTTCGATCAGTGCCGGCAGCAGCAGGCGGGTGAGGGTGACCAGCGCAGTGACGTTGGTGTCGATCATCTGTCGCCACTGCGCGAGATCGCTGTCCTGGGCGGGTCCGGTACCCAGTGCGAGGCCGGCGTTGTTGACCAGCACGTCGATGCCGCGGAAGCTTGCGGGCAAGGCATCCAGTGCGGCACGCATCGCCGCCTCGTCGCGGATGTCGAATGCGCAGGCATGCACGCGCCCTGCACCGGACTTTTCAACGAGTTGCTGCAGGCGTTCGACGCGGCGCGCGCAGGCGACCACGCGCCAGCCGTTTTCCGCGAACTTGGCCGCGATCGCGGCGCCGAAACCGGCCGAGGCGCCGGTGACGAGCACCGTCCGCATCACTTTTCCTTCATCGGGATCGAATGGATGCCGGCGGCGGAAAGCCGCGCCTGCACGTCCTGCAACTGCGTTGCCGATGCAAACGGGCCGATCTGCACGCGATTCCAGGTCTTGCCGTCGAGGGTGATGGCCTGGACGTGCGCGGTGAAGCCCTGCAGCGCCAATTTGGCCTTCATGGCATCGGCGCTGTCGGCGCTGGGATACGAGCCGACCTGCAGGACATAATCGCCCTGCGCAACGGTGGCGCCATCCGCGGCCGTGCTGCCGGCATTGTTCGCGGCCGCGGCCTGTTGTTGCTCGGCCTTGGCCATCGCGGACAACTCCGCGTTCGGGATCACCACTTCCTTTTCCGGCAGCACCTTGTAGAAATCGAACTGCGAGGCATTCGTTGACGCCGCGCTGCTGGCGGCAATGCCGGGTGAGCTGCCTTGCTGCGCGATCGCGTTGGGGTTGGCCAGCGGCTGGTCGGTGCGGCGCAGGCTGGGAATCAGGCCGCGCCAGGCGACGAATCCCATCACGATCAATCCGACCACCACGCCCGCCAGGAACAGGCCCCACCCGGGGATGCCCGAACCGCCGTTGCGTACCGCTTGCCTGCCATTGCGTTGTGTTGCCACTGCCTGACCTCGTGTGCCTGCCCTTGTGGTGCGTCTGCCCGCGCGAACCATGCCCGGCCCGCGGCCCGGTTCATCCGGAAACGGAACCCGTCACATCGATTCCGGTGCCGCAACGCCGAGCATCCCGAGTCCGTTCGCGAGTACCTGCCGGGTCGCCAGGGCCAACGCCA
Organism: Rhodanobacteraceae bacterium; assembly: GCA_036279975.1. Classification (GTDB taxonomy): domain Bacteria; phylum Pseudomonadota; class Gammaproteobacteria; order Xanthomonadales; family Rhodanobacteraceae; genus 66-474. The sequence continues at coordinate 13,436 of DASURP010000013.1, read as the reverse complement.
CGCGTGCGTTGCGCAGGCCTTCGTCATCCACCAGGAACTGTTCGGCGTTGTACCAGACGTGGAACGCGCCGGCCAGCTCGCGCAGGTATTGTGCCAGCAGATGCGGTTCGCGGTTGTCCGCCGCGGCTTCGACGATTTCCGGGAAACGCGAGACCTCGACCAGCACGTCGCGCGCGTGTTCGCTGCCCAGGCGGTCGAGGTGTTTCAACGCGTCGTGCTGGTCAAACACGATCGAGCGTTCGTGCATCTGGCGTTGCACGCTGCGCACCCGCGCATGTGCGTACTGGATGTAATAGACCGGGTTGTCGTTGGTCTGGGCGCGCGCAAGGTCGATGTCGAACACCAGTTGCGAGTCGCTTTTGCGCGCGATCAGGAAATAACGGGTGGCGTCCAGGCCCGCCATCTCGATCAGGTCGCGCAGGGTGACGTAGGAGCCGGCGCGCTTGGAAATCTTCACCTCCTCGCCACCCTTCATCACCGTCACCATCTGGTGCAACACGTATTCCGGCCAGTCCTTCGGGATGCCGATGTCGAGTGCCTGCAGGCCGGCACGCACGCGCGCCAGCGAGCCGTGGTGGTCGGCGCCGAGTTCGGTGACCGCACGTTTGTAGCCGCGCTCCCATTTGGACAGGTGATAGGCGACGTCGGGCACGAAATAGGTGTAGGTGCCGTCGGACTTCCGCATCACGCGGTCCTTGTCGTCGCCGAACTCGGTGGCGCGCAGCCACAACGCGCCGTCGGCCTCGTAGGAGTGGCCTTCCGCGGCGATGCGGTCCACCACCTGCTGCACCTTGGCATCGGCGTACAGCGAGGATTCCAGGAAATACACGTCGAAGGCGACCCCGAATGCGCGCAGATCCTCGTCCTGCTCGCGGCGCAGCCACGTCACCGCAAAACGGCGGATGGCGTCGAGGTCGTCGGGGCTCCGCGTCGCGGTCACGCGCTCGCCGCCGGCCTCGGCGGTGGCGCCGGCAAGGTAATCCCTGGCGACGTCACGGATGTAGTCGCCGCGGTAGCCATCGGCGGGCCAGCGAGCATCGTCGGGCTCGATGCCCTTGATGCGCGCCTGTACCGAGAGCGCGAGATTGTCGATCTGCGCACCCGCATCGTTGTAATAGAACTCGCGGTAAACCTTCCAGCCGGTCGCCGAGAACAACCGCGCCAGGGTGTCGCCGATGGCGGCGGCGCGCGCGTGGCCCACGTGCAGCGGCCCGGTGGGATTGGCCGAGACGAATTCCACGCCCACCGCGCGGCCCGCGCCCGCCTGGCTGTGCCCGTAGCGTGCACCTTCGCGCAACACGCGCCGCATTTCCTCGTGCCACGCGGCGTCGGTCAGGAAAAAATTGATGAATCCGGGTCCCGCAACCTCCACCCGTTCGACCAGATGGTTTTTCGGGAGCGCCGCGACGATCGTTTCCGCGACCTCACGCGGTTTTTTGCCCAGGGGCTTGGCCAGCAGCAGCGCCGCGTTGCAGGCGAAGTCGCCATGCCCGCGCGCGCGGGTGCGCTCGACCACGAAAGCAGGGGCAGGAGTGTCGAGCATACTGTCGTGCCGCAGGCGATCCAGCGCTTGCAGCAACAGTTCTTGGAGGGCGTCTTTCACGAAGGGGCAGGGATCCAGGCGGCCTGCCATCGTAACGCAGCGGCCTTTCCCGACCAAATGCAAAGCCTGTGGATAAACTGGTGGATACTCGTGGATGAAAGATCCATGAAACGAACGGTTCACCTGCGTTCGGCAACGAGTCACACTCAGTTATCCAATACATTCAGTCATTTGCAATTTACATCCGGAAATTACGCTAAAAGCAGGTCCCAAATGCTTGTGATTCGGCATTGTGCATAACTGATTGCAGGAGGGATGCGGTTTGGCGGACACAACCCTTTGGTTCGATGAGGCCGATCGGGCCTATTCCCATTGCAATCGTGGGTATGGGCCGCGAACACATTGCGCCCAAGTGCGAGGCCGTTGCGACTGGCAAGCTGCGGGGCCGGGAGCCGCGCGGGCTTCAGATCAATCCACGCGCGGCCATCGAGGTCGGCTCGGCCGCGCCCACGACCAGGTGGTCGAGCACCCGCACGCCGACCAGTTGCAGCGCGTCGCGCAACTGGCGGGTGATGTTGCGGTCGGCAGCGGAGGGCTCGGCGACACCCGACGGATGGTTATGCGCCAGGATCACCGCCGCCGCGTTGTGCTTCAACGCCGCCCGCACCACCTCGCGCGGATGCACCGACGCCCCGTCCAGCGTGCCGCGGAACAACTCCTCGAAGGCCAGCACGCGATGCCGGTTGTCGAGGAACAGGCAGGCGAACACCTCGTAGGGTTTATGCGCGAGCTGCGCCTTCAGGAACGCCGCACTGTCGCGCGGGCTGGTCAGGGCGGTTCGGGCCGACAATTCCTCGAGCAGGGTACGCCGCGCCAATTCCAGCGCGGCGGTCAAGCGCGCGCGCTTGGCAGGCCCCAGGCCGTGCGTTTCGTCGATTTCGCCCGACAGCAACGCATTCAGGCTGCCGGCCCGGCCCAGCAAGTCGCGCCCCAGGTCCACCGCGCTGCGCCCGCGCACGCCGCTGCCCAGCAACACCGCCAGCAGTTCCGCGGCAGTGAGCGCCGTGGCGCCGCGTGCGAGCATTTTCTCGCGGGGACGTTCGTCGGCGGGCCATTCGCGGATGCTCATCGTTCGAATCCCGGTGGCAGGCTTGCAGCATGTCGCGTGCGTCGCCGCCGTTGCAGCGGCCCCGGGTTTCGAATCCGGTAAGCTAGCCGCTTGCCGGTCTGTCAGTGGATTCCGACATGGGTACCCGGGAACATCGCCCCAGCAAACATCGACGTGTGCTGCTCGGCGTGTCGGGCGGCATCGCCGCGTACAAGGCGTGCGAAGTGGTGCGACGCCTGCGCGACACTGGCGCCGAAGTGCGCGTGGTGCTGACCGAAAAAGCGGAACGCTTCGTCACGCCGCTGACGTTCCAGGCGTTATCGGGGCAAGCGGTGCGCCACGGCCTGTGGGACAGCGAAGCCGAACTGGGCATGGGACACCTCGAACTTGCGCGTTGGGCGGATGCCGTGCTGGTCGCGCCGGCTTCGGCCGATGTCCTGGCCAGGCTCGCGCACGGTCTTGCCGATGACCTGCTTTCGACGCTGTGCCTGGCCACCACCGCGCCACTGGCGGTGGCGCCGGCGATGAACCACCGGATGTGGCTGCACCCCGCGACAAAAGCCAACGTCGAAACCCTGCGCGCGCGCGGCGTTGCCATCCTCGGCCCCGCCAACGGGCCGCTTGCGGAAGGCGAGTCGGGGCCCGGCCGCATGCTGGAACCCCTGCAACTGGTGCAGGCGTTGCTGGCGCCGGGCGGCACGCATGTTGCATGAGTCCGACCCATCGACGTCGATCACGCGTGCGGGTCACGGCACGTGACATCCCGCGACAGCCTCGATGGCGCCCTGGCCGGCCTGCACGTCGTGATCGACGCCGGACCCACCTACGAAGACATCGACCCGGTGCGGTTCCTGGGCAACCGCAGCTCGGGCAAGATGGGCTTCGCGGTGGCCGCGGCGGCCGCGCAGGCGGGCGCCGAGGTGACCCTGGTCGCAGGGCCGGTCGCGCTGGCGACGCCGCCGGGCGTCGTGCGCCGGGTGGACGTGCGCAGTGCGCTGCAGATGCGCGACGCGGTCATGGCCGCAATCCCTGATGCGGACATCTTCATCGCCACCGCGGCGGTCGCGGACTGGCGCGTGGCCGGATACTCGGCGCGCAAGATCAAGAAGGGTGCAGCCGGCGCGCCGGTGCTGGAACTGGTGGAGAACCCCGACATCCTCGCCGGGGTCGCGGCGCGCGACCCGCGCCCGTTCGTGGTGGGCTTCGCCGCCGAGACCGACCATGTGGTGGAACACGCCCGCGAAAAACTGGAACGCAAGAAACTGGACATGCTGGCGGCCAACCAGGTCGGTGAGCGGGTCGGGATCGGCGCCGACGACAATGCGCTGGAATTGCTCTGGCCGGGCGGCGGCGAATCGCTGCCGCGGGCCGCGAAGCCCGAGCTGGCGCGGATGCTGGTGGCGCGCATCGCCGCGCGCTACCACGCACGCGGGCAGGCACGCGCATGAAGACCGTCGTCGCGGTGGAATTGAAACGCCTCGACCCGCGCCTCGGCGAGTCGATCCCGCTGCCCGCCTACGCCACCGACGGCAGCGCCGCGATGGACCTGCGCGCCGCGCCGGAAACCGCGGTCGTCCTCGCGCCCGGCGACAGCGCGCTGATCCCCACCGGGCTCGCGATCCATATCGGCGATCCCGGCTGGTGCGCGCTGATCCTGCCGCGCTCGGGGCTGGGCCACAAACACGGACTGGTGCTTGGCAACCTCACCGGTCTCATCGACGCCGATTACCAGGGGCCGCTGATGATCTCGTGCTGGAACCGCGGCAGGGAGGCGTTTACCATCCAGCCTGGCGACCGGATCGCGCAACTGCTGCTGACGCCGGTCGCGCGGGTGGCATGGCGGGTGGTCGAGGAGTTCGCGCCCAGTGAACGTGGAGTCGGGGGATTCGGCTCCACCGGAGTCGAGTAGCAGACCAGAATGGACAACGATCCGGCACCCGGCAAACCAGCCAGCGCCCACCAGGTGCAGGCCGCCGCCCGCGCGGTGCGCGCGCGCTTCAGCCTGCGCCGCGGCATGGCCGAGGTCGCCGCCGATCTCGTGCTCGCGCTGGCCACGTTGCTGGTGCTGTTCGGCCTGTTCATGGTTTGGCAGGCATGGCTGGCCGAGCGTCAGGCCAATGCCGCGCAGCACCTGGCACAAGCACGCCAGGACGTCGCACAGAAAGTCGCGTTGATCGTCGCCGACAAACGCACGCAAGTCGTCAAGGCGCTCGACCAGCCCGCGCTGGTGGCCGCGTTGGCCGCCAACGACGATGCGGCCACCCGCGCGGCCGCGGCACAAAGCATCAAGGCGGAGCTGAACGGCGGCGTCGCCGTGACGCTGTACAGCGCGCAATTGAACGAAGTGCTGCACGGCGACCTGCAACGACTTGGTTATGCGCGCGCGGCCCAACTGATGGCGTTGCTGGGCGACGGCGACGTCGGCCCCGCCCAAGTGCCGGCCGCGAAGACCCTCAGCTTCGCCGGCCCGATCATGGGCCCGGACGGCAAGACCCTCGCGTACGCCACGGTCGATTTCCACGATTCGCCGCTGCGGGTCGCACTGCACTCGGCGCGGGTGCGCGCGGGCCGGCTGGACCTCAGGCAGAGCAACCAGTCCGGCGACATCGTGCTGGACAGCGTCGGCGAAGGCGGCCTGTCCACCACCGACGACGCCGGCGTGCCGGTGCCGCACAGCCTGTTCCGCATCGCGTCGGCGCCGCCCGACTTCTGGTTGCCCATCACACGCTCGTTCATCGTCGCGCTGGTGCTTGCCATCGCAACGTTGCTGGCTGGCATCGCATTGCTGTGGGTGCGCCCGCGCGTACGCGCACGCCTGGGCGGGGCGCCGCTCGGGGATGAACCGGTGCTGGCGGACGTGATCGCGGCCACGCCGCCACCCTCCAAATCCGCGCCCGCCCGAAAGTCCGCCGTGCAGGCGGTGCCCGCGGCCACCGCCGCGGCGCATGCAGAGGTGATCCCCGAGCAGGGCATCTTCCGTGCCTACGACATCCGCGGCGTGGTGGGCCGAACGCTGACCGATGGGGTTGCGCGCCAGCTCGGTCGCGCGATCGGCAGTGCGGTGCGCGACAAGGACCTTTCCGGGATCGTGGTCGGGCGCGACGGACGGCTGTCCGGCCCGATGCTGTCGGACGCCTTGATCGAAGGCCTGCGCGCAGCTGGCGTGGACGTGATCGACATCGGTGCGGTGCCGACCCCGGTCAGCTATTTCGCGGCCTACCTGCTCAACACGGGCTCGTGCGTGTCGGTGACCGGCAGCCACAATCCGCCCGACTACAACGGTTTCAAGGTCGTGATCGGCGGCGAAACGCTGGCCGAGGACGCGATCCAGGATCTCTACCAGCGCATCGTCGACGGCCGCCTCGCGAGTGGCCACGGCAGCGTGCGCCAATACGACATCACCGCCGAGTACATCGAGCGCATCGCCTCGGACATCCAGACCGGGCGCGCGCTGAAAGTCGTCGTCGATTGCGGCAACGGCATTGCGGGCGAAACCGCACCCGGCGTGGTGCAAGCGATCGGCTGCGCGCCGATCCCGCTGTATTGCGAGGTGGATGGCAACTTCCCCAACCACCACCCCGATCCGTCGGAACCGAAAAACCTCGCCGACCTGATCCTGACGGTGCAGAAGACCGGCGCCGACATCGGCCTTGCCTTCGACGGTGACGGCGACCGCCTGGGCGTGGTTACGAAGGCGGGCGAAATCATCTACCCCGACCGCGTGCTGATGCTGTTCGCGCAGGACGTGCTGACCCGCAACCCCGGCGCGACCATCCTGTACGACGTCAAGTGCACCGGCCACCTGCAGCCGTTGATCCTGAAGGCCGGCGGCAGCCCGCTGATGTGGAAGACCGGGCACTCGCTGATCAAGGCCAAGATGAAGGAAACCGGCGCGCAACTCGCGGGCGAGATGAGCGGGCACTTCTTCTTCCGTGAACGCTGGTACGGCTTCGATGACGGCGTGTACGCCGCCGCGCGCCTGCTGGAAATCCTGGCCGACGATCCGGAAGGGCGCGCACCGGAAGAAATCTTCGCGACGCTGCCTAAGGGCGTCTCGACGCCTGAGCTGCACGTCCAGATGGCCGAAGGCCAGAACCATCCCTTCATCGCGCGCTTCCGCGAACGCGCGCAGTTCGATGGCGCGCGCCTCACCACCATCGATGGCCTGCGCGCCGACTGGCCGGACGGCTGGGGCCTGGTGCGCGCGTCCAACACCACCCCGGTGCTGGTGCTGCGCTTCGACGCCGACAATGCCGCAGCGCTGCAGCGCATCCAGGATGTGTTTCGCGCGCAGATCCTGGCCTGCGATTCGAGCCTGCAGTTGCCGTTCTGACGTGCGGCGCGCTGCCCTCGTTGCCTGTGAGGCCGGGCCAGCCCGCGTAACGGCCGCGATCCGGAATGACGGCGAAATGGATCCCGGCCTTCGCCGGGATGACGCACTCCCGGGTCAGGACGCCGGCGGCGCCGCACCCGTGAACTTCACCGCCGCCGCCCCGGTAATCGGCCCCGTAACGTGGGCCTGGTCGCTGATGTAGAGCTTGACCTGGCGCTCGAAGGTCAGCGGGCCGTTCACGGTGACGCCGGGACCGATCGTGATGGTCGGAACGTTGTCGCTGGCAAAGTGGATGCCGAAAATGCCGTTTTCGTTCGGTTTCTGCACATGGATGCCGCCATCGATCACGGCGTTGCCGGTGATGTCGATGTCGCCATTCACGGTGGTGATGCCCTTGCCGACATGTGCGCCGTCGATCGTGATCTGGTTGTTGACGTTGGTCAGCGCACCGTTCACGTCCGACCCGGCGGCAAGCTCGAGATCGCCATTGACCGCCGACACGGTGCCGGTCACCGTGGCGTTCTTGTCCAGCGTCACGCGGCCATTGACGGTGCTGATGTTGGCTGCAGTGGCGTGTTCGCCCAGGGTGACGCTGCCGTTCACGGTGCTGGCGTCACCCACCTTGGCGCTTTCCGCGAGGTGGATCGAGCCGTTGACGGTGGAGGCCTTGTCGGCCTTGGCGTTGGCGCCGATGTTCACCGAACCGTTCACGGTGCTGGCGTCGGAAACACTGGAGCCCGGAGCGACATCGACCGACCCGTTGACGCCGCCCACGCATGCGGCGAGCGCGAACGGCAGCGCCAGCAGGGCGAAGGCGAGGGTGCATAGACGTGCGGGTCGCATGGGAAGCCTCCTGCGCGGTGCGCGGTGATCAATGGCGATCCTGCCTGACTATTGCGGTGTCGACAATAGGTCCGAAGTCACCATGACTTTCGGGACACCCACCGCGATCGTCGCTGCCCAGTGGACTCCGGAATTGACGTGCGTCAACGGATGTATCCGGTCCTGGAAATCCCAAGCGGCTTCCGGTGTCTTCGTGCATGGCAAGGGCGCGCGTGTCCCGGCTTGCCGACGAGGCGTGCCCCCCGACAGGCCCCCGCGGCCCACGCCGTTGCCTGCACACGCATTCGGAGCCCGCATACAGGCTCGCTACAATGGGTCGCTTTCGGGAAGGGACACGCCATGCACACCCTCGTGATGATCCGCCACGGCCAGTCGCTGTGGAACAAGGAAAACCGCTTCACCGGTTGGGCCGACATCGACCTGTCGGAGCAGGGCCGGATCGAGGCGCGCGAAGCGGGCGAGTTGCTGAAAAAGGAAGGTTACGCCTTCGACATCGCGCATACCTCGGTGTTGAAGCGCGCAGTACACACCCTGTGGGGCGTGCAGGACGCGATGGACCTGGCATGGCTGCCGGTGGTCACCGACTGGCGTCTCAACGAGCGCCACTACGGCGCCCTGACCGGCATGAACAAGGCCGAGATCGCGGCCAAACACGGCGACGAACAGGTGCACATCTGGCGGCGCAGTTACGACGTGCCGCCGCCACCGCTGGACCCCGCCGACAATTTCTGCGCAGACGACCCGCGTTACGCCAGGCTCGACCCCGGGCAGATTCCGTTGACCGAATGCCTGAGGGACACGGTGGCGCGGGTGCTGCCCTACTGGCACGAGTTGCTGGCGCCCGCGATCCACGGCGGCCAGCGCGTCCTGCTGGTTGCGCACGGCAACTCGATGCGCGCGCTGGTCAAATATCTGGACGGCATTTCCGATGCCGACATCGCCGACCTCAACATCCCGACCGGCGTGCCGCTGGTGTACGAATTCGACGATGCGATGAACCCCGTGAAACACTTCTACCTGGGCGACGCCGAGGCGATCGCCGCGAAGGCGGCCGCGGTGGCTGCGCAGGGACGCGCCAAGGCGCCGTAGGCCGGGTCGGGCGCGGCTAACCCTTGAAGCGCTTCCACGGCCACGCCGCAGCGAAGCTCGTTACGCCCGCCAGCGCGAGGATGATCGGTGGCCAGATGCCGTAACGATCTCCCAGCGCGAACACCAGCGCGGCGCCGACCAGCAGGGCGCCGCCAAAGCCGGCGGCCAGGACCCGGCGCTGGACCTCGCGCCCGAGCGCATGCAGGTGCTCGATCTCGCGCTCGCCGACCTGCAGCGGACCGTTGCCTTCGGCCAGCTTCTCCAGCGCGTCGTGGATCTTTTCCGGGACCAGCGGCGCGATGCGCAACCATTCCGGTATGCGCTTGCGGATTTCCCTGACCGCGTGCTTCAGGCTGTAGCGGTCGGCCAGGATGCGCTTCAGGACCGGCTGCGCCACCGACCAGATGTCGATGTCGGGGTCGAGTTGCCGCCCCAGGCCTTCCACGTTGAGCAGGGTCTTCTGCAACAGGATCAGCTGCGGCTGCAGGGTCAGTTCGAACTTGCGCGCGGTGCTGAACAGTTTCGCGACCACTTCGGCGAGTGAAATCTCCGACAGCGGACGCGTGAAATACGGCTCGCACACGGTGCGGATCGCGGCCTCGAGTTCATCGACCCGGATGTGCCGGGGCATCCAGCCGGCCGCGAGGTGCAGCTCCGCGATGCGTCGGTAGTTGCGCTCGAACATGGCGATGAAGTTTTCCGCCAGCCAGTACTGGTCCTCCTCGGGCAGCGAACCCATGATCCCGAAGTCCAGCGCGATGAAGCGCGGCTCGCGGGTGCGGGCGGGATCGACCCAGATGTTGCCGGGATGCGCGTCGGCGTGGAAGAAGTTGTCGCGGAACACTTGCTCGTAGAACAACCGCACGCCCTTCTCGGCCAGTCGCCGGCGGTCGATGCCGAGTTTGTCCAGCGCCTCCACGTCGTCGGCGGGGATGCCGTGCACGCGTTCCATCGTCAACACTTTCTCGCCCGAGTGCGACCAGAAGATCTGCGGCACGTACAGGTCGTCCGATCCCTCGAAGTTGCGGCGCAACAGGCTGGCGTTGGCGCCCTCGTGCTGCAGGTTCAGTTCGTTGTGCAGGGTCTTGGCGACCTCGTCGAACATGTCGCGCGGGCGGATCTTGTCGGCCTGCGGATGCCAGCGCTCGACCAGGTGCGCCAGCGCGTCGAGCAGCTGGAGATTGTGCTCGACATTCCCGGCCACGTTCGGACGCAGCACCTTGACCACCACTTCGCGTCCACTCGGCAAGCGTGCCGCATGCACCTGCGCGATCGAGGCCGACGCCAGCGGCGTCTCGTCGAAGCCCGCAAACAGTTCACCGACCGGCTTGCCCAGCGAGGCCTCGACGATCGCGCGTGCCTGGTTGCCGGGGAACGGCTGCACCTGGTCCTGCAGGCGCGCGAGTTCGTCGGCCACGTCTTCCGGGATCAGGTCGCGCCGCGTGGACAGGACCTGTCCCGCCTTCACCCAGATCGGACCGAGTTCGGTCAACGCCAGCCGCAGGCGCGCGCCACGCGGCAGGCTCGCGATCTGCCTGCGCGGCCGCGGCAGCAGCGCGCGGGTCCAGCGCAGCGGCCGCATCGCATGCTGTTCGTCGACCAGGTCGTCCACGCGATAGCGCACCAGCACCGCGAGCACATGCACCACGCGCGGCAACAGGCGCAGCCGCATCATGGCTTGCTGTCCAACCGCGCGCAGCGCGCCGCCAGCCGCTCGGTTCGTTCACGCAAGCCGTCCACGTCGTCGAGGAACGCGTTCATCTCGGCGTGCGGGACCGTGAGCCTGGCTTCGTCGCGCAGCCAGTCGACGGTATCGTCACGGAAGTGCCGGGCGCCTTCGCCGGCCCACTTCGCCGCATCCAGCAGCGCGCGTGCGATCGTGGTGCCGGCCACTTCGCCGAACACCGCAGCGAACGCCGCCTCGAAATCGGGCTTGTAGTCGCGGGCCAGGCGTTGCACCCGGCGTGCCAGCTCGGCATCGCCGGCAATCGCGACCTTGCCCGTGGAACGCGCTTCGCCGTCGCCGGCCAGCGCCATCGCCAGCAGCGCACCGGGGCTGGCGTTGACGTCGAAATCATTGGCGCTGCCGTCGTCGCCCGCGTTCGGCGGCGGCTCGATCTGCAGGGTACCGTTGCGCGCGGCGATCGCGAAAGCGATCTCCGGGCCCTGCAGGTGCACGCCGATACGGCGACCTTCCAGCTTGCCGATCGCCTCGCGCGATTCGGGATCGAGGGCGACCAGGCGGTTCAGCGCGAGGGTAAGCGCCATGCCGCCGAGGCGGCGCAACGGATGGGGAATCCAGGCGTTGGGTTCGCGATCAGGCATCCGTTCATTGTAGCCGCGGCGTTGCACGGCACGGCGGGCGCCGCTACCCTGCGCGCACTCCGTCGGGGAGTAGCCGCCTTCGGCACGCTGCCGAAGGGCCTCGCGTCAACACACTCGGCCAGCCGGCCGTGGCGCAGGCGATCTCGATGATCGGCGAGACCGACAGTCCACGTGCGCGTGTCCGGGCCGGAATGCGCATGGGATTGTCGCGCGTCACCCGGCCCCGGAGACTCCCTTGCACGCCTTCCTGGTTTCACCGTTCCTGATTTCCCTGGGCGCGGTCGCGCTGGCAGAGATCGGCGACAAGACGCAACTGCTCTCGCTGGTGCTGGCGGCGAAGTTCAAGAAGCCGTGGCCGATCTGCGCCGGCATCCTGGTCGCCTCCTTGCTGAGCCACGCGATTGCCGCGGAACTGGGCGCGTGGCTGGCGCTCTGGATGACGCCCGAAGTGCAGCGCTGGCTGATCGGACTGTCCTTCCTCGCGGTGGCCGCGTGGGCGCTGCTGCCGGAAAAAGCCGAGCCGGTCGATGCGCCGCCACGGCACGGGCATGGTGTGTTCGTGGTATCGCTGGTGGCGTTCTTCCTCGCCGAACTGGGCGACCGCACCCAGATCGCGACGGTCGTGTTGGGCGCGCAATACCAGCCGTTGTGGCAGGTCGTCGCCGGCAGCACCGCGGGCATGCTGGTCGCGAACGTGCCGGTGGTGTTCCTCGGCGTACGTTTCGCCGCGCACCTGCCGCTGCGCGCCACGCGTCTCACGGCTGCGGCATTGTTCGCCGCGCTGGGACTGTGGATATTGCTGCGCTGACACTACCTCCCCCCGGGAAAGCCCAGCTGCCGCCACGCCTCGTACACCGCGACCGCGACCGCGTTGGAAAGATTGAGGCTGCGATTGTCGGGCTGCATCGGCAGGCGCAGGCGCTGCGGTTCCGGGATCGAGCGCAGGACCTCCTCCGGCAAGCCGTTGGTCTCGCGCCCGAACAGCAGCGCATCGCCGTCGGCGAAACGGACATCGGCATAGCTGCGCGCGGCATGGCTGCTGAACGCGAACAAGCGCGGGTGTTGCAACGCCACGAGGCAGCCCGCGAGGTCGTCGTGCACAGCCACGTCGACGAACTCGTGGTAGTCGAGTCCGGCGCGACGCATCTTCGCGTGGTCCAGCTCGAAGCCCAGCGGCCGGACCAGGTGCAGCGAGGCGCCGGCGTTCGCACACAGCCGGATCACGTTGCCGGTGTTGGGCGGGATCTCGGGCCGATGCAGGATGACGTGCAGCATCCCCCATTATCGCCGTGCGTCGCGCAGGCGATGCCACCCGGCGCAACACGCGCCGGGACACGGGCAAGCCGTCCGCTGGCCGATACCGGCGCCGTCAATGCGCGTGGAACAGGAATGCACCGATCCCGAACAGCACGGCCAGGGCCGTCATCGCGTACAGGCCACGCAGAATGAACATTTCGGCTTTCATGTCGCCCCCTGCTGCTTGCCACGCCGGATGCTCCGGCAAGGGGGAAACGAAGCATCGCGTGTGCCAGCCGCGCCAGCGAATTGCAAGCAATTGCAAACACGGTAGTTGCGTCACGCCCTGACCGGTATCCGGGTCACGCCTTGCGCGGCCGGAACGTGCTGATGGGCGTGCCCAGGGCCCCTTACCAAGGCAGTTCGGCGCCATCGTAGGCCAGGAACTTGCCGGCATCCTGCACGCGCGCGTTCTCGATCAGGTCCAGCAAGGCATGCGCGGAATCGGCGGGTCCCAGCGTCGCGCCCTTGCCGCCCATCCCGGTCTTGACCCAGCCGGGGTGCGCGGCCAGCACCACGATGCCGCGCGGCGCAAGTTCCGCGGCGAGGCGCTTGACCGCCATGTTGAGCGCGGCTTTGCTCATCGCGTAGCTCAGGGTGCGGAAATCCGAGGCCTGCGCGATCGACGCCAGCTGCGAGGTGATGCACAACACCCGCGGCTTGTTTCCGAGCGCGAGCAGCGGCGCCAGCGCCTGCGTGATCAGCAGCGGCGCCGTGGCGTTCACCGCGAAACTCTCGGACAGCGATTCGGACTTGACGTTGCCGAAGCGCTCGCCCGATACCAGCACGCCGGCGTTGTTGACCAGCAGGTCGATGCGCTGCAGGTGCTTCGCCGCGGCCTGGGGCAAGGCGTCGATCGCACGCGCGTCGGTGACGTCGAGCTTGTGGACCACCAGGCG
>DASURP010000012.1:0-7563 GCA_036279975.1 Rhodanobacteraceae bacterium | reverse complement strand
TGGTGGAGGCGGGGGGAATCGAACCCCCGTCCGAAGGCGCTCCGCGCCCGGCGCTACATGCTTAGCCCAGCGTTCGATCTCGTTCCGGGGCAGCACGCTGGACCAAGCGCACCACGGAACCAGCCGGTTTTGTTTTGGCCGATGGCCGACCCGCGGCAGCCACCGACGATCCCGTGATGATGACCCTACATCCACGAGCACGAGCACAAGTGGGTTCGGGGCTTAGGCCTTAAGCGGCCAGAGCGTAGACGTCGTCGTTCGCGTCTAGTTTTTTGCCACCGGATTAACGAGGAAGATGACGCCCTCGGCATGCTCCAGGCTACTTCACAGCCCCCGTCGAAGCCAGGTCGCCCCCGGGGACAATCATGATGCGGGCTGGCGGGCAGGAAATCAATCGCGGCGGCTGGCATCATGCGGGGTTGGTTCATCCGACGAAGGGCGTGGCATACGCATGGGCAGTATCGTCTGGCTGGCGTCTTATCCGAAATCCGGCAATACCTGGCTGCGCGCGTTCCTGGCCAACCTCGTGGCCAATCGGGTGGATCCGCTGCGGCCGGATGAAATCCGCGATTACACCGATGCGGAATCGCGCACCGATCGTTACACCGAGCTGGCCGGCAAGCCGAGCACCGAACTGACGATCGAGGAGATTTCGGCGTTGCGCCCCGAGGTGCACGCGCTGATCGCGCAGCGCGCGCAAGGCACACGGCTGGTGATGACGCACAATTTCTGTGGCAGCTTCGAGGGCCAGCCGCTGTTCAACTGGCAGGTGACGGCGGGAGCGGTCTACGTGGTGCGCAACCCGCTGGACGTCGCGGTCAGCATGACCCACCACTTCGGCTTGACCCAGGACGAAGCCATCGCTCGGCTTGGCGATGACCGTGTGGCTTCGATCAACGACGCGGTGGCGGTGAGCAACTTGATCGGCTCATGGTCCACGCACGTATCGGGCTGGGCGGACGCCGCCGAACGGTCGCCCGGCAAGATCATCGTGCTGCGTTACGAGGACCTGCTGGAGAAACCCGCGAAACATTTCGCCAAGGTCGCAAGGCTGATCGGCTTGGGGCAGGACAAGCCGCGCATCGAACGGGCGGTGCGGCACACGTCTTTCCAGACGCTGTCATCGCTCGAACAGAAACACGGCTTCATGGAGGCGGTGGACGGGAAAACGCGGTTTTTTTTCAAGGGTCGCGCCAATCAGTGGCGGGAAGCATTGAGCCGCGAGCAGGTGCAACGCATCGTCGCCGACCATCGCGGGCAGATGCAGCGGTTCAAGTACGTGCCGGCGGGATTCTGAGGCGGGAAGAGCCTGCTTGCGTGGCCGGTCAGTCAGTGGTGGGCGTAGGTCCGCCAATCGCGGTGCAGCGCGCGCAGCTGGCCGGTGAACAGGATCAGCCAGGCCGCGCAGCCGAGCCCGAACATGAAGTGCGGCAGCAGCCCGAGGAAGGGCAACTCCAGCGCATGCATCATGCGCAGGGTCGCGGTGGCATACATGCCCAGTGGAAACACCGCGCCCCAGTACATCGGGTCGTAGGTGAACGGAAAGCGCTTGATGCCGTGGCGCCAGATCGCCAGCACCGCCAGCATCGGGATCCACCAGGTGCCCGTCGCCCAATAGAAAACGGTGAAGCCTTTCAGGAACGGCAGCGCCGAGCCGAGGAATGGCGCGTGCGGCGTGTTCTCGATCAGCAGTGAGCCGGCCAGCGTGGAGATGGCCATTGCGCCCATGTTGATCCAGTACGGTGGCGACAGGTCGGCCGGCGAGAACGCGAAGAAGGTGTAGCGGTAGAAGATCAGCGACATCATCCAGATGTACAGCATGCCGCCCCACAGCCACATCGACAGTGCGAAGAAGTTGAGTTCCATCCGCAGCGGCTGCGCGACCTCGGGCGCCAGTTGCGCGCCCAGCACCGCCAGCGACTGCGTCGCGACCACCGCCAGCAGCCAGCCGCCGTTGATGCCGCGGTCGAGCGCCGGTTTCTGCTGCTTGACGGTCAGTACGGTGAAGATCGTGTAGGTGAGTCCCACCCACGCGAGCAGGGCCACGATGCCGAACACGGCCGCGATGCGCACGCTGCCGCCGATCAACAGGGCCTGGCTGCCGAGGATCGAGCAGGCAGCGACGAAGGTGAAGAAGCCGAATGCCTGCAGGTGGTCGAACAGGTCGCCGAGCGTGCGCCGCGCGTGCCACGCCAGGCGCGCCACCGCCAGTACGCAAATGACCGCGAACAGCACCGCGTTCAGCACGAACAGCACCCGGGCCAGCAACGGCAGGCCCAGCAGGTGCGCGGCCAGCGACAGGATGCCGGTCGCCATCACCATGCTGAAGTAGCCAGGCGACATGGTTTGTATCGACGCGCGCACCCGTCCCGTGAAACCGGCGGGTGCTGGGGTGGCGGCGGAAGCGGGGTCGCTCATGGATAAAACCGGTTTTACTACTGCACCAGCGGCGAGGTGGCGGCGTCCAGTTCGACGCCTTCGATGTCGGCGTTGCCGGCCAGCACGCGCACGTACTGCGACAGCGCGCGCGCCTCGCTGCGGCGGCGCAGTTCCGCGGCCGCTTCGTCGCGCACAAGGTCGTACGGAAGCTGCTTGCCCTCGATGCGCTTGTCCACCGAGATGATGTGGAAGCCGTGGCGGGTGGTCACGAGCTTCGGCAGGATGCCGATGCTGGCGTCGTCGCCGAAGATGGCCTTCTCGAATTCCGGAACGGTTTCCCCGCGTTGCAGTTGCCCGAGCTGGCCGCCGTTGGCGCCGGACGGACAGTTGGAATGTTCGCGCGCGCGCTCGCCGAACAGCGCGGGGTTGGCCTGGATTTCATGCAGCATGGCTTCGGCGACTCCGCGGATCGCGGGCACCGGCGAGCCCGGCGTGACCTGGAACAGGATGTGCCGCGCGCACACGAGGTCGCCGCTGCGGAAGCGTCCGGCATTGGCCTCGAACCAGCGCCGGCATTCCTCGTCGGTCGGTTCGGGTACCGGCACTTCTTCGGCCAGGGTCCGCTCGATCGCGCGCTCGGTGTCGGCGTCGCCGGCATCGCTGGCGAGCAGGCCAAGCGCCTCGGCGCGCTGGCGCAGCAGTTCGTGCACCGCCGCGAGCTGCGGCGTGGGCCACTCGGTGGGATCGACCGCGACGCCGTTGACGGTTACTGACATGGAGTGACCTCTGAATTCACTACTGCATGGGCGTTGTGACCGGCCCCCTTGAGTCAAGGGGGCAAACGGTTGCTTGGCAATCGTTTGGCGGGGGGTGTGGATGAATGGTCATGTGGAGGCGGAGCGTGAACGGGCAGGCTGCTCCGTCGTTCATTGATTCACCGATCCGCCGCGCTTGCGCACCAGCTGGTACGGACGCACCAGGTAGGCCAGCGAACCGACGCCGCTCCAGATGTGTACCATGCGCGTGAACGGCGAGACCAGGAAGATGGTGAAGCCGAGCAGGATGTGCACCTGGTACACCCACGGCGTGCCCTGCAGTAGTGTCGCGTTGCCGCCATGGAACAGCACCACGCCCTGCACGTAGGCAACCAGCCGCTCGAACATCGCGCCGTCCATGTGCTGCGCGGAAAGCGGCACGGTGGCGACGCCCAGCGCAAGCTGCAGCCACAACATTACGATAATGGTGATGTCCCATTTGCGGCTGTTGCCACGCACGCGACGGTAGGCGAGGCGACGGTGGATCAGCACCGAGGCGCCGATCAGCGCAACCAGGCCGGCGATGCCGCCCACGACCATCGCCAGCAGCTGGTGGTAGGTCGGACTCATCAGCGCCATCACTAGCGGCTCGGGCATCAGGAAACCGGCGAAGTGGCCCAGGATCACGACCAGGACGCCGTAATGGAACAGGTTCGATCCGAGCCTGAGTTCGCCCTTGTGCAGCGTCTGCGAGGAATCGCTTTTCCAGGAATACGGTTCGCGATCGAAGCGGACCAGGCTGCCGAGCAGGAGCACCGCGAGACAGATGTAAGGGTAGATGCCGAACAGGAAGTAGTTGAGCTGGGATGGCAGGGTCATGGTGGCATCTCCGGACGGATCAGGGAACGGGTTGCTCGGGCGTGATGGCGGGGTTGGGCTCGGGTGGCGCGAACGCGGGTTTTTCTTCCCATGCCTGGTCGATGTCCTCGGCGGGTGGCACCGGTGCATGCGCATCGAGCCCTTTTTCGCCGCCGAGCTGCAGCAACGCGGCCATCACGGCCGCGTAGCGGCTGTCGCGTTGCAGCAGGGTGTTGCCCAGCACCCTGAGGATGTGCGCGATCTCGCCGATGGTGTCCTTCGTTTCGGCGAAGTCGCGGCAGCTCAGGTATTCCAGCAGCAGCGGCAGGTGGTCGGGCAGTTCGTCGACGACTGGCTGCATGCCCGCATCGAGGTAACGCTGCTTGAGTTCGAGCATCGCGGGGCCGCGCTGGCGGCCGTCACCATGCACGTGCTCGAACAGGTTCAGCGAAGTGCGCCGGCCGCGGTCGAACAGGTCGACGTAGCGGCCCTCGGCATCCAGCGGATCGCGCGCGGCGATTTCATCGACCAATGCCGTCAGGTCGTCCTTGCGCTGGGCGTCGATGGCGCGCGCGTCACGGATGGCGTCGGCGATTTCCGGCAGCGCAGCCCGCAACTCGGCGCCGGGATAGGCGAGCAGGGCAGACAAGGCGCGCAGCAGCAGGGTGGGATTGTGGGACACGCGTCGCTACTCCGAATCGTCGAGTTCACGAACCGGAATCACCTTGCGCCGCCCCATCTTGCCGCCGAACAGGCCGGCCTTGGCGTCGATGCCGTCGCAGCCGTTGCCGAAGGTGAAGCCGCACCCTCCGCGCAACTGGTAGGCGTTCTCGGCTTCCTCGCGATGGGCGGTCGGGATCACGAAACGATCCTCGTAGTTGGCGATCGCGAGGTAGCGGTGCATGGCCTCGGCGGTCGCTTCGTCGAGGCCGACGCTGGAAAGCAGCGCCGCATCCGGCTCCGCCCCGAGTTGCTTGCCGCGGAACCACGCGCGCATCGCCATCATGCGCTCCAGCGCACTGACGATCGGCGGCTCGTTGCCGGCGGTCAGGAGGTTGGCGAGATAGCGCACCGGGATGCGCAGCGAACCCACGTCGGGCAGGCCGTTGGCGGCGCTTTCGATGTTGCCGGAATTGGCGTGCGCGGAAATCGGCGACAGTGGCGGGACGTACCAGACCATCGGCAGCGTGCGGTATTCCGGGTGCAGCGGGAAGGCGATCTTCCAGTCCACCGCCATCTTGTAGGCAGGCGATTTCTGCGCCGATTCGATCCACGCGGCGGGAATGCCGTCGGCCAATGCCTGGCGCTGGACCTCCGGATCGGACGGATCGAGGAAGATGTCGAGTTGTGCCTGGTACAAGTCCCCGGGATTCTCGGTGGACGCGGCCTGTTCGATGCCATCGGCGTCGTACAGCAGCACGCCGAGGTAGCGGATGCGCCCGACGCAGGTTTCCGAGCATACCGTCGGCAGGCCGACCTCGATGCGCGGGTAGCAGAACGTGCACTTTTCGGCCTTGCCGGAAACCCAGTTGTAGTAGATCTTCTTGTACGGGCAGCCGGACACGCACATGCGCCAGCCGCGGCACTTGTCCTGGTCGATCAGGACGATGCCGTCCTCCTCGCGCTTGTAGATCGAGCCGGACGGGCACGACGCCACGCAGGTCGGGTTGAGGCAGTGCTCGCACAGGCGCGGCAGGTACATCATGAAGGTGTTTTCGAACTGGCCGTAGATGTCCTTCTGCACGGCCTCGAAGTTGTAGTCCTTGCTGCGCTTGTCGAATTCGCCGCCGAGGATCTCCTCCCAGTTCGGGCCCCATTCGACTTTCTCCATGGTGCGCCCGGAGACCAGCGAGATCGGCCGGGCCACCGGCGCGGTCGGCAATTCCGGCGCGGTCTGCAGGTTTTCGTAGTCGAAGGTGAAGGGCTCGTAGTAGTCGTCGATCTCGGGCAGGTGCGGGTTGGCGAAGATTTTCGCCAGCACTGCGAAGCGCCCGCCCTGTTTCGGCACCAGCTTGCCGTTGGCCTTGCGCTCCCAGCCGCCTTTCCAGCGGTCCTGGTTTTCCCAATCCTTGGGGTAGCCGATGCCGGGTTTGGTCTCGACGTTGTTGAACCAGGCGTATTCCATGCCCTTGCGCGAGGTCCACACGTTCTTGCAGGTGACCGAACAGGTGTGGCAGCCGATGCACTTGTCGAGGTTCAGCACCATCGCGATTTGTGCGCGGATTTTCATCAGCGGGCCTCCACCAGCGTCGTGTGCAGTTCGTGCTCGCGGGCTTCGCGTTGCACGCGGTCCATCCAGTCCACCTTGGCCAGCTTGCGCACGATCACGAACGAGTCGCGGTTGGCGCCGGTGGTGCCGTAGTAGTTGAGCCCGTACGAAAGCTGCGCGTAACCACCGATCATGTGGGTGGGCTTGACCACCGTGCGCGTCACCGAGTTGTGGATGCCGCCGCGCTGTCCGGTTATCTGCGAGCCGGGCACGTTCACGATCTTTTCCTGCGCGTGGTACATCAGGCACATGCCTTCCTTGACGCGCTGGCTGACCACCGCGCGCGCGGTCAGCGCACCGTTGGCGTTGAAGCATTCGATCCAGTCGTTGTCGACCAGGCCGGCCTTCTTCGCATCGATCTCGGAAATCCACACGATGGGGCCGCCGCGCGACAGCGTCAGCATGATCAGGTTGTCGGTGTAGGTGCTGTGGATGCCCCACTTCTGGTGCGGGGTGATGAAGTTCAGCACGACCTCGGGATGGCCGTTGTCCTTCCTGCCGAGCAGCGGCGCGGTCGCGTGCATGTCGACCGGCGGGCGGTACAGCGCGAAGCCCTCGCCGAAGTCGCGCATCCAGGCATGGTCCTGGTAGAACTGCTGGCGACCGGTGAGGGTGCGCCACGGGATCAGCTCGTTGACGTTCGTCCAGCCCGCGTTGTAGCTGACATGCTCGCTCTCGATGCCCGACCAGGTGGGCGAGGAGATGATCTTGCGCGGCTGCGCCTGGATGTCGCGGAAGCGGATCTTCTCGTCTTCGCGGGCGCGCGCAAGATGGGTGTGGTCGCGCCCGGTGATCTGCGACAGCGCCGCCCACGCCTTGACCGCCACCTCGCCGTTGGTTTCCGGGGCGAGGTACATGATGGTTTCGGCGGCGTCGATGTCGCTGAAGATGCGCGGGCGGCCCTTGGCCGGTCCGTCGGGCACCGTGTAGTTGAGTGCGCCCAGGCCCTTTACCTCGGCCTGGGTGTTCCAGGCGATGCCCTTGCCGCCGTTGCCCAGCTTGTCCATCAGCGGACCCAGTGCGGTGTAGCGCGCGTACGTCGCCGGGTAGTCGCGTTCGACCGTGACGATGTTGGGCGCGGTGACGCCGGGGATCAGTTCGCACTCGCCCTTCTTCCAGTCGCGCACTTCGAACGGTTGGGCGATTTCACCTTTCGTGTCGTGCAGGATCGGCACCAGCACCACGTCCTTTTCGACGCCCAGCACGCCTTCGGAAAGTTCGGAAAACTTCTTCGCGATCGCCTTGAAGATCTCCCAGTCGCTCTTCGATTCAAATACCGGATCGACCGCCGCGGACAACGGA
>DASURP010000011.1:0-2513 GCA_036279975.1 Rhodanobacteraceae bacterium | reverse complement strand
CAGCCAAGGTTCGGGTAGGCTTGGCCGATCGCCATCCGCCAGGGGTGTCCCCAGAACATGAATTCCGCCATGCCTGCCGTATCCAAGACCCGCTCGTTCTCCACCGTGTTCCTGATCGAGATGTGGGAGCGCTTCGGCTATTACGGCATGCAGGCGCTGATCATCTATTACATGGTGCAGCGGCTGGGATTCCAGGACACGCCCGCCAACCTGACCTGGAGCGCGGCGGCCGCCCTGATCTACGTGTCCCCGGCGATCGGCGGCTGGGTCGGCGACAAGTTCTTCGGCACTCGCCACACCATGCTGCTGGGCGCCATCGTGCTGGCGATCGGCTACGCGCTGATGGTGGTGCCGGCGCACAGCACCAACTTCCTGTTCGTGGCACTGGGCGTGATCGTGGTCGGCAACGGCCTGTTCAAGGCCAACGCCGGCAATCTGGTGCGCAAGATCTACGAGGGCGACGACAGCAAGATCGACAGTGCCTTCACGCTCTACTACATGGCGGTGAACATCGGCTCGACCTTCTCGATGCTGCTGACGCCGGTCATCAAGAATTACTTCAACGCCAGCTACGACGGCCAGCTGGCGTGGCTGCCCGGCGCCCAGCACCTGTTCGGCGACGGGCTGGGCTGGCACATCGCGTTCGCGGTGTGCTGCGTCGGCCTGCTGGTGGGCCTGGGC
The DNA here is from genome assembly GCA_036279975.1 of Rhodanobacteraceae bacterium. GTDB lineage: Bacteria > Pseudomonadota > Gammaproteobacteria > Xanthomonadales > Rhodanobacteraceae > 66-474. The sequence goes on along the minus strand of DASURP010000011.1, from coordinate 1,832 downwards.
AACTACGCGGTGATGCGGCACACCCTGAACCACATCGGCTCCGAACCCGACCACCAGCCGTTCAAGTTCTGGAAGCTGCTGGCGGTGATCGCGGGCGGGATCGTGGTGGTGTTCATCTCGACCATCATCCTGAAATACACCGGCGTCGCGCGGATCTTCGTGTACGTGGCCGGCGCCTGCGTGCTCGCGATCTTCGGCTACCTGATCATGAAATCCGCAAGCCGCGAGAAACCCGGCCTGATCATCGCGCTGATCCTGGTGGTCGAGACGGTGTTTTTCTTCATCTTCTACCAACAGATGTCCACCTCGCTGAACCTGTTCGCGCTGCGCAACGTGAACCCGTCGTTCGATGTGTTCGGCCTGCACCTGTGGAACTGGGACCCGGCGCAATTCCAGGCCTTCAACCCGATCTGGATCTTCATCCTGAGCCCGATCCTGGCGATCACCTACACCCGCTTCGCGAAGCGCGGCAAGGACCTTTCCATCGCCGCCAAGTTCGCGTTCGGCTTCCTCGCCGTCGCGATCGGCTTCTTCATCTACGGTGCGGCCGGGCACTTCACCACCTCGCCCGGCACCACCACCTCGTGGACCATGGTGTGGGGCTACGGTTTCGGCTCGCTGGGCGAGCTGCTGACCAGCGGGCTCGGGCTGGCCTTCGTGGCCCGCTACGTGCCGGCGCGGATGGGCGGCTTCATGATGGGCGCCTACTTCGTGGCCTCGGGCGTGGCGCAATACCTCGGCGGCATCGTCGCCTCCTTCGCCAGCCTGCCCGACAAGATCAGCGACTTCGTGCACAACGCGGCGATGACCGCCACGACCTCCGTGCAGCAAACCGTGCCCGACGCGCTGCAGCTTTCGCTGGGCGACTTCCGCGACTGGATCACCGGTACCGGCAACGCCGCCAAGGTGATGGCCGCCAACCACCTGCCCGCGTATGCCAGCCTGCCGGCCTCGACCCAACAGACGCTGCAGCAATTCAACGAGCAGTTGAACGTGGTGACGATGCCCTATTACACCAACCTGTTTTTCTGGCTGGGCGTCGCGGGTGTCGCCTGCACCATCATCGCGCTGGCGGTGCTGCCGATCATGCGCAAGCTTGACGCCAGGCACGCGAGCTATGCGAACCTCAACCCGGCCGTGCAGGGCATGCCGACGATCCAGTCCGAGCAATAATGCCCATGCCGGAAGCCCCCCTGCCGAACGGCAGGGGCGGCTGTGTGCCTGATCGGTTAATTTCGGTACTCCGCAAGATCGTCGCGCGGTGAACCCCCCGTGCGCGCGCACGGTCGAATGGATGCTTTGCAGCATGGACAAGACCCGAATGTCGCGAACCAAATGGATCCTGGCGATCGTCGCCGCCGTCATCGTGGCCGTGATCCTGTGGCGCATCTTCGCAGGTGGCGGCAAGCCAACCGGCCCCGGCGAATCCGGGCCGAACGCTGCGGTTCCCGTGACCGTGGTGCCGGTGACCGCCGAGAACGTGCCGGTCTACCTTTCCAATTCGGGCACGGTCACGCCGATCAGCACGGTCAGCGTGCAGCCGCAGGTCGGCGGCCAGTTGCTGAAACTGGACTTCGTCGAAGGCGGGCCGGTCGAGAAGGGCCAGGTGCTGGCCGAGATCGACCCGCGCACCCTGCAGGCGCAACTTGACCAGGCCATTGCCAACCGCACGCGCGACCAGACCCAGCTCGCCACCGCCAAGGCCAACCTCGAGCGTTCCGAAGACCCGAAATACCGTCAGTACGTCGCCGAGATCGACCGCATCACCCAGAAGAACACGGTCGCGCAGTACCAGGCCGCGGTGGCGGCCGACAATGCCGCGATCGACGATA
>DASURP010000010.1:0-80977 GCA_036279975.1 Rhodanobacteraceae bacterium | reverse complement strand
GCAATGAAGCCCAGCACCGTGACCAGGGCGAAGAAGAACACGAACACGCCGAGCGCGGTCCAGTCGAGCTGCGGTCCGCTCATGCGCGCCACCCGCGATGCACGGCCCAGGTCAGCAGCGCGGCCAGCACCACCCACGCGAACTGCCAGACGTAGAAGAACGGGAAGCCCGCGACAACCGGCTGGGTGCGGTTGTAGAACGGCACCCACAACAGCGCGGCGAACGGGATCAGCAAGACCAGCGGCAACCACCGTCGCAATGTCCGCATGCAGGTTCCCTGGCCGCGGGGCTCGCGGCGTCCGTCAAGTCATCGTATGCTCGCGTGCGGCCGCGGTCACTGGCAAGTGCCGGATCGACCGGGCGAGCATTCCATTCGACGGGGAAAACCAGGCAATGCCCAGCAACGTCAATCGTGGACCGCGCCAGATCTGGCTGGCATTGGTCTGGTCGCTGAAGGGATTGCGCGAGGGTTGGCGCATCGAGGCCTCGTTCCGGCTGGAAGTGGTCCTGCTCGTGATCCTGTTTCCGCTCGGGCTGTGGCTGGGCGATGGTGTGATCGAAAAGGCGTTGCTGGCGGGCTCGCTGCTGCCGGTGTTGGCCGCGGAGATGCTGAACTCCGGCCTGGAGGCCGTGGTGGACAGGCTGTGGCCCGAGCGCAACGAGATTGCCGGGCGCGCCAAGGACATGGGCTCGGCGGCGGTATTCCTGTTGATGGTCAACGTGCTGGTGATCTGGATCATCATCCTGCTTCCGCGTGCGCTGTAACACCCTCGCATCGGCATTGCGCGGACCAGCCGCGCATGCTGCAATCACCGCCCAGACTGGCACGGAGAATCCCATGCGCGCTGTCCGGTTTTTCATTGCGGGTTGTGTGTTGCTGCTGGCTTGCGGCTTGTTGTCGGGGTGCGGCTACAACCGGATCCAGCAGAAGGACGAAGCGGTCAAGGCCGCGTGGTCGGAAGTGATCAACCAGTACCAGCGCCGTGCCGACCTGGTCCCGAACCTGGTCGCGACGGTCAAGGGCTACGCCGCGCACGAGGAACAGGTGTTCCGCGAGGTCACCGGGGCGCGTGCAAAGGTCGGGCAGGTGACGGTGAACGCCGACGACGCGGCGTCGCTCGCGAAATTCCAGGCCGCGCAGGGCGAGCTTTCCGGCGCGCTGACGCGCCTGATGGCGGTTTCGGAAAATTATCCTAACCTCAAGGCCGACGGCCTGTTCCAGAACCTGCAGGCGCAACTCGAAGGCACCGAGAATCGCATCACCGTGGCGCGCAACCGCTACGTGCAGGCGGTGCAGGACTACAACGCCTACATCCGCAGCTTCCCGGTGAACCTGACCGCGAAGGTGTTCGGTTACAGGATCAAGCCCAATTTCACCGTGGAGAACGAGGCAGCGATCTCGACTGCGCCGAAGGTGGATTTCGGCAAGGCGCCCGCGCCATCCCCGCCGCCGGCTCCCGCGCCTCCCGCGGCACCGTCCGCACCCGTGCCCGCATCGAGCACGCATTGATGGGCAACATTGCAATGTCGCCGGATTTTCCCCTCTCCCTCCGGGAGAGGGGTAGGGGTGAGGGTCCGTGTTCCTGAATAAGCCTCTCGCAAGTTCGTACCCTCACCCGGCCTTCGGCCACCATGGAACTCCTGGCCATGGACGGCGGCTATGCCCGAAGGGAGAGGGGATCAAGCGCGTGGTTGCGAACAATCTCGTCGTGCTCGTGATGGTTGTAGCGTGCCTGCTTGCGTTTGCGACCATGGCGCACGCCGAGGTCGCGGTGCCGGTGTTGAAGGCGCGCATCACCGACCTCACCGGCACGCTCAGCGCGCAACAGACGCAGCAACTGGAGGCGAAACTTGCGGCGCTGGAGCAACGCAAGGGCGCACAGGTCGTGGTGCTGATGCTGCCGACCACGCAGCCCGAGGACATTTTCGATTATTCGACGCGCGTGTTCGACCAGTGGAAGATCGGGCGCAAGGGCGTCGATGACGGCGTGCTGGTGGTGGTGGCCAAGGACGACCATCGCGCAATGATCGAAACCGGTTATGGCCTCGAAGGCGCGATCCCGGACGCCGCGGCGGCGCGGATCATCCGCGAGTACATGTCGCCGAAGTTCCGCGTGGATGATTTCAACGGCGGCTTGAACGACGCGATCGATGCACTGACCAGACTGATCGACGGCGAACCGCTGCCGCCGCCCCTGCAGGGGCCGGAACGCGAACCCGGCGGCGTCGTGCACGGACACGACTGGTTCACGGGCCTGGTGGTTGCCTGGATCGTGATGCTGTGGGGACGCGCCTTGTTCGCGCGCATTCCGCGGGTGCCGCGCGCGGGGCTGGTGGGTACGGTGACGGGCGTCCTGGCGTGGTTGTTCAGCGGGCTGTGGCCGTTCGGCATTGCGCTCGGCGTGGTCGGTCTGCTGGTCGGCCTGGTGGGCGTGACGGGTGGAACCTTCGCGCGGCGCGGCGGTTTCGGCGGTTGGGGTGGAGGCCTTGGCGGTGGCTGGGGCGGCGGCGGATTTGGTGGGGGCCTTGGCGGAGGCGGCGGTTTTTCCGGCGGGGGCGGTGCAACCGGTGGTGGCGGCGCTTCAGGGAGTTGGTGATGGATGCAATGCGTTGGTTGAGACACTGGTTCCACGCCCCCGCGAGCCGGGCGTTTCCGCCTGCGGTGATGCAGGAAATCCAGGAGGCGATCGCACGTGGTGAGGCGAAGCACGACGGCGAGATCTGTTTCGCGGTCGAGGCGCGCCTGCCCGCGCGTTACCTGATTGGCGGGCGCCGCATACGCGCACGCGCCGAAAGCGTGTTCGGCGACCTGAAGGTCTGGGACACCGAACGGCGCACGGGCGTGCTGATCTACGTGCTGCTGGGCGACTACACGATCGAGATCATCCCCGATCGCGGCGTGGTGTCGCGGGTGCCGGAAGGCTCGTGGGACAAGATCATCGGATTCATGAGCGAGCAGTTCCGCGGCGAGCACTGGAAGGAAGGCGCGCTGGCGGGGATCGAATCCACGCACGCGTTGCTCGAGCTTTACCTGCCGCCGGGTCCCGGACGGCGCGACGAGTTGCCGAACAAGCCGGTGGTGCTTTAGGGCCTGTTGACGCTATGCCACATGGTCGCGCAGCGCTTGCCGCAGCGCATCCGGTGACGTGATGGGCGCCTGGCAGGTCAGTCCCGAGCACAGGTAGGCCGCACCGTGCTCGCCGTGCGCCTCGCGCGTGGCCAGCAGGCCGGGCAGGGGTCCGCAACCCGTGGGGATCACGAATGCATCGAGCGGGTCGCCACCGGGCGGGATCCCGGCCGCACGCAAGCCGTCGTGCAACGCTGCTTGCCACGCCTGCTGCCGTGCGTCCGGGCAGCGCACCACGATCTGCGCGCGCGGCTGTTCGGATTCGCGCAGGGAGCGCAACAAACTCGGGCAGGCATCGGGATATCGGTCGAGCGCCCCCGTCGCGGCTTGCAGGGCGCGTGCGGCGTGCTCGAGATACCGCGTGTCCCCGAGCAGGTGTCCCAGCCGCAGCAGTGCGCGGATCGCCACGGCATTGCCGTTCGGCAGGGCGTCATCGGTCCAGCTGCGGCTGCGCACCAGCGGCGTGGCGTGTTGCGCGGTCGAGAACCAGAAGCCGCCGCCGTCGGGATCGGAGAATTGTCCGCACAGCGCATCCGCCAATGCGATCGCCCATTCGAGATTGCGCGGGCTGAACGCGAGTTGCAGCGTTTCGAGCAAGGCGTCCAGCAGCAGGGCGTGGTCGTCGAGGAAGCCGGGGATGCGGGAAGCCGGTGCCGCGGCGTTGGCGAAAAGCCTGCCCCCGGTCCAGCTGGTTTCGTGCAAACCAGCCAGCGCGCGCAGGGCCATCTCGGCGCAGCGGGCGTCGCCGAGCATGCGGGCTGCCCGCGCCAGGCCGGAAATCGCCAGCGCGTTCCAGGCCGTGAGGATCTTGTCATCGAGCGCCGGCGGCGTCCGGCCTGCGCGGGTGTCGTGCAGGCGCCGGCGTATCGAATCCAGCCGGGCCGCGACCGCTGCCTGCGTGCCGTCGAAGCGTGCCGCCAGTGATTCCAGCGGCGTGCTGCGCAGCAGGTGCCACGCCCGCCCCTCGAAATTGGGCGGGGCGTCCAGCCCGTAGGCTGCCGCGGCCAAGGCGACGTCGCTGTCGTCCAGTGCGGCATGCACCTCGTCGCGTGTCCACAGGTAGAACTTGCCTTCCTCGCCCTCGCTGTCGGCGTCGCGGGCGCTGTAGAACGCGCCGTCCGGCGCGGCCATGTCGCGAGCCAGCCAGTCCGTGATTCCCCGCACGGCCTGGGTTGCCATGTCGCGCAACGCCGCATCGGTGTTTCGTGATGCCGCGGCCCGCGCATAGACGGGCAACAACTGCGCGTTGTCGTACAGCATCTTCTCGAAGTGCGGGATCGTCCAGCTCGCGTCGACGCAGTAGCGGAAGAAGCCGCCGCCCAGGTGATCCTGCAGTCCCCGCGCAGCCATGTTCGCGAGGGTGGGCCGCGCCAGGGCAGGGGCGTCGTTGCCCCCTGCATCGAGCAGCCATTCCAGTTCAGCTGCGCGCGGAAACTTGGGGGCGCCCGTGTTGCCGCCCCATTGGTCGTCGAAGCGCGACCCGATGCGCTGCATGGCGACTTGCTGCGCCTTGATCGGGTCGACAGCGGCTCCCGGCGCTTCGGCTTGCGCGTGTTGCAACCATGCGCGGAGCTGTTCGGCCTGGCTGCGGAGTTCCTTGCGGTGGTTGTCGAAGTAGGCACGCACGCCTTGCAGCACCTCGGGGAAGCCGGGCAGCCCGTGGCGTGGCGCCGGCGGGAAATAAGTGCCGATGTAGAACGGCGAGAGGTCCTGCGGATCGAGGAACGCGGTCAAGGGCCAGCCACCGCCGCCTCCGCTCAAGGCCTGGTACGCGAGCTGGTACACGTGGTCGATGTCGGGGCGTTCCTCGCGGTCCAGCTTGATGTTGACGAAACCCGCATTCATCGCCGCCGCGATGGCGGGGCTCTCGAAACACTCGTGCGCCATCACGTGGCACCAATGGCAGGCGCTGTAGCCGATCGAGAGCAGGATGGGCGTGTCGCTGGCGCGCGCGTGTGCCAGCGCCGCGTCGTCCCACGGCTGCCAGGCCACCGGGTTGCCGGCGTGCTGGCGAAGGTAGGGGCTGGATGCGTTGGCGAGCCGGTTGCGTTCAGAGTTGGAACCTGCCATCCGGACATGCTACTGCCGGCAGCAAGTCCCTTGTGGCAGTGTGCCAAGTTCCGATAAGTTGACGCGCCGACCAATGGAATTCCTGCGGTGGAACGCCCCGTCGAATACCCTGCGTTGTATCTGAAGCGCGGTGAAGATGCGCGCCTGCGCGCGGGGCACCTGTGGGTGTTCGCCAATGAGGTCGACGTCGCGCGTTCGCCGCTCACGTCGTTCGACCCCGGTGAGGCCTGCGCGATCGTGGACGCGCGCGACCGGCCGCTCGGCGTCGGCTATGTCAATCCGCATTCGTTGATCTGCGCGCGGCTGGTGGCGCGGGGCGTGCAGCGCCCCCTGGATGCATCGCTGCTGGTGCACCGGCTGCGGGTCGCGCTGGCGCTGCGCGAGCGTCTTTACGCGGAGCCGTACTACCGGCTGCTTTATGGCGAATCCGACGGCGTGCCCGGCCTCACGCTCGACCGGTTCGACGACGTGATCGTGGCGCAGGCCACCACCGCGGGGATCGAACGCTTGAAAGCGGAAATCGAGACCGCCGTGCAAAAGGTGCTGAAGCCGCGCGCACTGATCTGGAAGAACGATGGCGGGATCCGTGCGCTGGAAGGGCTGATGGCGTACGCGGACATCGGTTTCGGCGAACCGCCGGGCGCGCTGCACGTGCGCGAGGGCGGCGTCGGGTTCGCGCTCGATGCGATCGGCGGCCAGAAGACCGGCTGGTTCTACGACCAGCGCGCCAATCGCGATGCGTTGGCGCCGTTCGTCAAGGGTACACGGGTGCTGGACATGTTTGCCTACCTTGGCGCCTGGGGGCTGCGCGCCGCCGCGATGGGGGCGCAGGAGGTCACGTGCGTGGACGCGTCGGCGTCGGCCGTGAGGCTGATCGATGCGAATGCCGCACACAACGGGCTCGCGGACCGGGTGCGCGCCGAACGCGCCGATGCGTTCGACTGGTTGAAGGCGCGACGCGAGGCGCGTGAGCATTTCGACGTGGTGATCCTCGATCCGCCCGCGTTCGTCAAGCGCAGGAAGGGCCTGAAGGAAGGCGCGCTCGCCTATCGCCGCATCAACGAGCTGGCGATGCAGGTGCTCGGCAAGGATGGCATCCTGGTGACCTGTTCGTGCTCGTACCACATGCCGCGTGCGGGATTGCTGGATGCGATACAAAAGGGCGCGCGGCACCTCGAACGCAGCGTGCAGGTCCTGCAGGCCCTGCAGCAGGCCCCCGACCATCCGGTGCACCCCGCGATCCCCGAGACCGATTACCTGAAAGGCTTCATTTGCCGGGTGCTGCCGGCCGCCTGAAGGCTTGGCCGCACTGTGGGTGCGGGCGGTGCTCTATCATCGACACCAGCCGCGCCGCCGCCACGCACACCCCCGCGCCATGCTCATCATCGGAATCGAAGGCAAGCAACTCGCCGACCACGAACGCGCCCGCCTGCTCGCAGCCGAGGTGAGTGGCGCGATCCTGTTCACCCGCAATTACGCGGATCGTGAACAACTGCAGGCCCTGGTCGCGGCGATCCGCGAACTTCGCGGCGACGGATTCATCATCAGCGTGGACCACGAGGGCGGCCCGGTGCAGCGGTTCCGGCTGGGCTTCACGCGCCTGCCGCCGCTGGCGGCGATCGGCGCGCTGTATCACCACGATCGCGGCGCGGCGATCGCTGTGGCGGAAACGCACGCGATCGTGATGGCGAGCGAGTTGCGCGCCTGCGACATCGACCTGTCGTTCGCGCCGGTGGTGGACCTGGCACGCGGCAACCGGGTGATCGGCCTGCGCGCGTTCGATCCCGATCCGCAGGTGGTGGCCGAACTTGCCGCCGCGTACGTGCGCGGGATGCGCCTCGCGGGCATGGCCGCGACCCTGAAGCATTGGCCGGGGCACGGTTCCATCCCCGAGGACACCCACTTCGAGACGGCGCTCGACCGGCGCCCGCTGGACGCCATCCGCGCCGCCGACATGGCGCCTTTCGTGGAAGGGATCGCGGCCGGAGCCGAGGCCGTGATGGTCGCGCACGTGACGTACCCCGCGGTCGATCCTTTGGCGGCGGGCTATTCCCGGACCTGGATCGACGTGTTGTTGCGTGGCGAGCTGGGATTCCGCGGCGTGGTGTTCAGCGACGACGTCGGCATGGTCGCGGCGGAATCCGCGGGCGGCATCGGCGCGCGGGTGTGCGCGCATCTCGATGCCGGTTGCGACCTGGTGCTGGTGTGCCATCCGACGATGGTGGATGCCGCGATCGAATCGGTGCGCGGGCGAACGCCCTGCGCGGGCGCCAGGCTTGCGGCGTTGCGCGGCAGCGTCGCGGAAGGCTGGGCCAACCTGCAGGCGGATCCGCAACACGCGCGCTACGTCGCGGCCCTGGGTTCGCTGGCTACGCCGGAGGCGGCCAGCGCGTGAGCGCGCAGGACCATCCACTCGCGGCCGTGCTGCCGTTCGCCGAGCGCATCCACGAGCGTGCCGCGCTGGAACGGACGATCGCGCGCATGGGCGGTGCGATCGGCCAGGCATTGCGCGGTGAGCGCGCGGTGTTCCTCACGGTGATGAACGGCGGGCTTTTCTTCGCCGCGCCGTTGGCGCTTGCGATCGACTGCGATCTGGAATTCGATTACGTGCACGCGACCCGCTATCGCGGCGGCACGGCGGGGCACGACGTCGAGTGGAAGCACCGCCCGCAGGTGCGGCTGGCCGGCCGCACGGTGATCCTGGTCGACGACATTCTCGACGAGGGCTATACCCTGGCGGCGTTGCGGGACTGGTGCGTGGCCGAGGGCGCGCGCCGCGTCCTGATCGCGGTGTTGTGCGTGAAGCGCCACGCGCGGCGGGTGGCAGGGCTGGAAGCGGACTTCATGGGGGTGGAAGTGCCCGATCGTTACGTGCTCGGCTTCGGACTCGATTATTACGGGCAGGGCCGCAACCTGCCGGACATTTACGCGTTGCATGAAGTGGAGGCGGGGGATGGCTAGCGCGGGCGCAACGCCGAAGCGTGTGCGCAGCCCGCAAGTCGGCGGCAGCGTCCCGCCATCGCATCCCCACCATCCATCCCCAATCCCCATCACGGGATGACGGCATGAGAGCCCAACCGTGTTCGTCGTCCATCGACCTTGCCGTGATCGGCGGCACCGGCGTGTATGCATTCCCGGGCCTGGGGGGTCCGCAACGCTGCGAGGCCGACACCCGCTGGGGCGCGCCATCGTCGGCAATCGTCGTCGGCGAGGTTGTGGGGAAACGCGTCGCGTTCCTGGCCCGCCACGGCGAGCAGCACACGCTCGCGCCGCACCGCATCAACTACCGCGCCAACATCGATGCGCTGCACGCACTCGGGGTGACGCGCATCGTCGGTGTCAACGCGGTGGGCGGCATCCGCGACGACATGGGGCCGCAGGTGCTGGCGATCCCCGACCAGTTGATCGACTACACGTGGGGGCGCGCGTCCAGCTTCAGCGACGCCGAGGGCGAAGCGGTGCTGCACGCCGAGTTCGGCGAGCCGTACGACGTACGGCTCCGGCGCGCACTGCTGGATGCCGCGAGGCGCGCGGACGTCGCGGTGGTCGCCGGCGGCTGCTACGGGGCAACCCAGGGGCCGCGCCTGGAAACCCGCGCCGAAATCGCGCGCATGCGCCGCGACGGCTGCGATCTGGTCGGCATGACGGGCATGCCCGAGGCCGCGCTGGCACGCGAACGGAAGATCGCGTACGCCTGCATTGCGGTGGTCGCCAATTGGGCGGCCGGTTGCGGGCCCGATCCCGATGCGCCGATCAGCCTCGCGGAAATCCATGCGCACCTTGCAGCCGCGGCCGGGCAGGTGCCGGCGATCGTGCACGCACTGCTCGCGGGTTGAGGGAACCCCGGGCCGGATGGCGCCATGCCGGATGAACCGCTGCGGGGCCACCCTTCGGGCTGGCGGCGCGGCCACGTGGCATGGCGTTAATAGGCCCTGCGTCACGAAATGGCGCTTGCGAACGGCATCGCCACGGCTGATACTCACTTGCACGGCGGAGTGGATGCCGTGATAGGGATCGTTGCGAAGAGGGGTCTTCGAAATGGCAGTAGGTACCGTGAAGTGGTTCAACGACGCCAAGGGTTTCGGTTTCATCACACCTGACGGCGGTGGTTCGGATGTGTTCGTGCACTTCTCTGCGATCCGCGCACAGGGATTCCGCAGCCTGAAGGAAGGCCAGCGCGTCCGATTCGAAGTGGTGCAAGGCCCCAAGGGCATGCAAGCCTCGGACGTGGCGCCCGAGGACGCTGCCGCTGCCGCGCAGGCCACGCCGGCGGCCTGATCGCCCGGTCGGCCCGCGGCCTGCCACGCCGGCACCGCGCGCTGCCGGCGGGGGGTTGCGCGCGGTGGTGCCGCGGCTGGCTACGGCGCGTCGCGGATCACCAGCAGCCTGCGCTCGGTCATGTCCTCGATCGCGTAGCGGATGCCCTCGCGTCCGAATCCGGAGCGTTTCACGCCGCCGTAGGGCATGTTGTCCACGCGGAAACTCGGGATGTCGCCGACCACCACGCCACCCTCGACCAGGCCGTCCCACGCCTGCATCGCGTGGTCAAGGCTGTCGCTGAACAGGCCGGCCTGCAGGCCGTATTCCGAACCGTTGACCACGGCGAGCGCCGCCTGGAAGTCCTCGAACGGCTCCAGCAGCGCGACCGGCCCGAATGCTTCCATGCGGTTGAGTTTCGCGGTGTGCGGCACGTCTTCGAGTACGGTCGCCTCCAGCATGCTGCCGCGACGTTGGCCGCCGCACAGCACCTTGGCGCCGGCCTTTTTCGCCTCGCCGATCCAGCCCTCGAGGCGTTTTGCCGCCGCCTCGTCGATCATCGGTCCCAGGAAGGTCTCCGGATCCTTCGGATCGCCGGCTTTCAGTTTTTTCGTGGCCGCGACGAAACGCTTTTTCACCGCTGCGTACAGCGAGGCGTGGACGAGGATGCGCTGCACGCCGATGCAGCTTTGCCCGGACTGGTAGAAGCTGCCGGAGACCAGCCGCGCGACCACGTAGTCCAGCCGCGGCTCCTGGTCGGCATCCACGATGCAGGCCGCGTTGCCGCCGAGCTCCAGCACGACCTTCTTGCGGCCGGCGCGCGCCTTCAACTCCCAGCCGACCTGGCCGCCGGTGAACGACAGCAGTTTCAGGCGCTCGTCCGTGACGAATGGATCGGCGTCTTCGATGCGGGCAGGCAGGATCGAGAACGCGCCTTTCGGCAGGTCGGTTTCCGCCAGCACTTCGCCGATGATCAACGCGCCGATCGGGGTGCGTTCCGAGGGCTTCAACACGAACGGGCAGCCCGCGGCGATTGCCGGTGCGACCTTGTGCGCGACCAGGTTCAGCGGGAAATTGAACGGCGTGATGAACGAGCAGGGTCCCAGCGGCACGCGCTTGACGAAACCGCGGTAGCCGCGGGTGCGCTCCGAGATTTCCAGGTTCACGATTTCGCCGTCGCTGCGGGTGGATTCATCGGCGGCGATCCGGAAAGTGTCGATCAGGCGTTCGACTTCGCCCTGGGCGTCCCGAATCGGCTTGCCCGCCTCGACGCACAACGCGTAGGCAAGGTCCTGCTTGCGCTTGCGCATGCTGTCCACGCAATGTTCCAGCACCGCGCGGCGCTGGTACGGCCGCAGTGCGGCCATCGGTGCGGCGGCTTTCGCGGCGGCACCGATCGCGGCGTCGATGGCCTTGGCGTCGGCCAGCGCCACGCGGGTCGCGACCTTGCCCGAATACTTGTCCAGCACCGCGAGGTCGGCGTTCGCCTCGACCGGCTTGTTGGCGAGGTAATAGGGGTAGCGATTCTTCAGTTTCGGTTTGGCCGGCATGCTGGCTTCCAGGAACGGACAGCCCGTCCAGGCTACGCCGGCAGGCGTCAACGTGGCGTATCGGCGCCATCCGCCCTGAGCGCCAGTTCGCCGTCGGCGAGTTTCGCGCGCAGGCGCGCCCCCGGCTCGACGCCGCGGGCCGAACGCAACACCACGCCGGCTTCGTCGAACAGGATCGCGTAGCCGCGTTTCAGCACGTCCAGCGGGCTGACCGCGTGGAGTGCGCGCGCCAGCTCGGCCAGCCGCTGCCGGTCGCGTTCGGCGGCGTGGCGCCATGCTGCCGTGAGGCGGCGCTGCAGCTCCGCGTTCCCCTGCGCCAGCGACGCCAGCCGCGCACGCGGGTGATGTGCGAGCAGCCGTGCATGGGCCTGTGCGGTGCGCGCGGCCGCGCGCTCGCGCAGCGCCGCATGTGCGCGCAGGAAGCGTTCGTGCAGCGCGAGCATCCGCTCGCGGCCTTGCGCCAGGCGCTGCTGCGGGCGCTGGGTGTTGAGCCGCGCAAGCAGGTGGTCCAGGCGCTGGGCCGCGTCCTGCCTGCGCCGGTTCCAGGCACGCTGCGCGCGCGCCTCGAACTGCCCCAGCTTTGCCGCCAGGGCGTCGCCGTCGGGCAGGATCAGTTCCGCCGCCGCCGAAGGCGTGGGTGCGCGCAGGTCGGCGACGAAATCGCTGATCGAGAAGTCGACCTCGTGGCCGACCGCCGACACCACCGGTACCGGACTGGCCGCGATCGCACGCGCCACGCCTTCGTCGTTGAAGGCGGCGAGGTCTTCCAGCGAACCACCGCCGCGGGTGACCAGCAACAGGTCGTAACGACATGCCCGGGCTGCCGTGCGCAACATCGCGGCGATCTGCGCCGGCGCCTCGGTGCCTTGCACCAGCACCGGCAACACCTCGATTTCGGTCAGGGCGAAACGGCGCCGCGCCACCGACAATACGTCGCGAACCGCGGCGCCGCCGGCCGAGGTGATCACGCCGATCCGGCGCGGGAATGCCGGCAGCGCTCGCTTGCGCGCGGCGTCGAACAGGCCTTCCGCCTGCAGCTTCGCTTTCAACGCCTCGAACGCGCGCCGCAGTGCGCCTTCGCCGGCGTCTTCCAGCTGTTCGACGATCAACTGGAAACTGCCACGCGCTTCGTACAGGCTCACCCGCGCGCGCGCCAGCACCTTGGTGCCGTTGCCGGGGCGGAAGCGGAGCCGTGCGTTCTCGCGCGCGAACATCGCGCAACGCACCTCGGCGGCGGCGTCCTTGAGCGAGAAGTACCAGTGTCCGGATGCGGCGCGCGTGAAATTGCTGATCTCGCCCTCGATCCACACCATCGGCAGCGCGCCTTCGATCAGCTCGCGCACCAGCCGGTTGAGCGCAGAGGGCGTCAGTACCTTGCGCGGGTCGGTGGGAGCGGGCTCAGTGGTCATCGTCTGACGGGGTGGAAAGCGGGGGACCGACAGTCTCGCACGCCTGCCGCCTGGCAGCCTGCCGGCGGTGCCGGCGCATCCGCGCCCAACGCGCCGCGAGGCTGATCCCGATCCACGCCGCCAGCGCGCCCAGTGGCCAGGCCAGCGCCCGCGGCCACAGCGCGGCAATCACGGCGAGCGCCAACAGCAGCAGTGCGCCGCCCAGCAAGGGGCGGGTTTCGGCGTCACTCAACACGCGCCGGTTGCCGAGCGCCGCGCCCAGCGTGGTCGCCATGCGCATCGCGCCCACCGCGCTGCGCCCGGCGCTGCCGTGGCCGTGCAGGCCATGGCGCGGTGGCCGCACGGCCGGACGGGCACGATGGCGCGACAGTACGATCTCGGTGGCGTGCCCGAGGTCGCGCTCGTACTGGTCCGCCATTTGCCGGACGAACACCTCGTCCTCGATGGCCACGTCGATCTCGCAGTTGCCAAGCCAGCTCGCGATGTTGAGGTTGGTGGAGCCCACGCGTGCCCAACGGTCGTCGGCCACGGCGGTCTTGGCATGCAGCATCGAGCCGTTCCATTCGAAGATGCGGATGCCGGCTTCGAGCAGCGCGCGATAACCGGTGCGCGACAACGCGGCCACCGCGGGAATGTCGGAAGCCCCCGGCACCAGCAGGCGTACGTCCACGCCGTCGTGCGACGCGTTGGTGAGGGCACTGAGATAGGGGGCCACGCCGATGAAATAGGCGTCGGTCAGCCACAGTCGCTTGCTCGCCAGCGCCGCGATCAGTTGATCCATCCGGTAGGTGCTGGTGGTGGACGGCTGGGTGGCGACGACCCGCAGGGCGACGTCGCCGGCGGGCGGATACGTGGCGGCGATTGGAGAGTGCCGCGGATCCAGCGGTGTCCCCAGCATCGCCCAGGTGTCGGCGAAGGCGCGTTCGAGCTCGGCGACCGCGGGGCCGCGCAACGCCACGCCCGTGTCGCGCCAGGGTTCCCGGCCGCGGGCGGGATTGCCCAGCCAGGCCCCACTGACGCAAACCCCGGATACGAACCCGACCTTGCCGTCCACCGCCAGCAGCTTGCGGTGGTCGCGGTTGACCCAGCCGAACGGGCTCAACGGGTCGAACGGGTTGAAGGTGCGCACCTCGCCGCCGGCTTCGAGCAGGGGTTGCCAGAAGCGCAAGCGCGACTGGCCGAGGCAACCCATCCAGTCGCGCAACACGCAGACGTGGACGCCGGCGCGGGCACGTTCGGCCAGTGCCGCAACAAATTCGCGCCCGACCGCGTCGTTCCGGAAAATGTAATTTCCGAACAATATGTTGCGTCTGGCGCTTGTGATCGTTTCGAGCCAGGCGTCGAAGTTCGCGCGGGCGTCGATCAACAGATCCACGCGATTCCCGGTCGAGAGCGGCGCGCCGGCAGCGCGGGTCAAGGCCTGCTCCGCCACCATCCTGAAACTGGGGCGGCGTGGCTGGCGCGGGTCGTGCATGCGGGTTTGCATGGGACCATGTTCGGCCAGCAGTGCTTCCGGATCAAGGCTAGAATCCGGAGGTTGGATGGAGCGGTCGATGCGGGAGCCGCAAGGAGTGAAAAAGGGGACGCCAGCGGGATGGATGCATACCAACGCCTGATCGAAGATTCGCCTGCGCGCCCGCTGTCCGGGCGATCGCGGCGTGGGGGTGAGAAGGCCGTACGCGAGGCCGTCGCGGGCGTGCCCCTGGCCAACCCGGCGCAGGCCGTGCAGGAAGTCGAGCAGATCCTGGATGGCATGCTGGCAACCGCGTGGAGCGGTGGCGACCGCATCGCCGCGCTGGCGCATCTGCAGGCGCCGGTCGCAAGCCTGTGCCATGGCATCGAACAGCACCTGGGCGTGGAAGCCCAGCCGCTGCCGCCTGCCAGCGCGGCACGCGCGGCGACCGCGCAACGCCTGCAGTGGAAGCTCGCGCGCAACGCCGCGACGGGGCTGCACGAATTGTGCGCGCCCTCCGGCAAGCTGCCGATGTTCAAGGGCAAGCTAGGCGCCGGCGCGGTCCTGGCGGGGCTGGCGCATGCCGGCCAGGCCCTGGTCTGGGCATACCGGCAGTACCAGGCGCCGGCGGCCGGCGTTTGGCGGCTCATCCACGGCTTGTACGGATTTGCGTGCGAACTCGGCGTCGCCGACCAGGCCGTTGACGACCCGCTGTCCGCGGGCCGTTCCGCGACGGCACGCACGGTGTATGCGCAAACGCTGTTGCTCGCGATGAGCAACCCCTACCGGTTCTCCGCGCGCGAATTGAAGGAAGCCTGTGCGATCATCTGCTGCGTGGCGGGGCTGTGCGTGTTGACGCGTGCGGGCGGGCAGGGCGTGAGCGTCGATGCGGATTCCGACGCAGGCCCGGGCTATGTTGCCGAGGAGCGCCTGGCCGCGGGCTCCAGGACGCTGGACGTGCAACCTGCGCAGCGGGTCATCGACGAGCGTATCGCGATGTTGCCGAACGGCGCGGAGGTGGTGGATCTGCTGCTGCCGGGTGGTGGCGTGGTGGGCACCAGCGTCGGGTTCCTGCGCCGCCTGCTGGCCGGCTGGGGCACCGCGGAGCGTGGTCACGCGCGGCTTGCGGCATCCCATGACCTCGATCTGGTGGTCGGCATGCATGCCTTGCACTATGCGCTGGCCGGCAACATGGATTTCGCGACTTTCGTGCGCCAGGTGCATGGCGAGGCCATCACGGTAAGCCGCCACACGCTCGCATCGGCGTGGCTGGCGGCCAGCGATGCGGTGCGTCCCCAGACCCTCCGGGGCGAAGTGCTGGACCAGAGCGAGGGTGGTTACAGGTTGCGGTTGCAGGAATCGGACGGCGCACGCCTGCGGATCGGCGAAGTCGTCGGCCTGTCGCCCGTAGCCGAGGTGCCGGACGAGCGTGACTGGATGGTTGGCGTGATCCGCTGGCTGCGGCTGGAGGATGGGGGTGGGTTGCTGGGCGTCGAATTGCTGTATCGCACGGCGCGCGCGGCGGGCATACGCCCGGTGACGGTCGACGGGGAAACCATGGTCCCGCAACGCGCGGTGGAGTTGCCGGGCCAGGCGGGGCCGGACCAGTTGGCGCTGCTGGTGACCAATCACTTCGCCCGCAACGTCACGGCCGTGGAAGTCGCCCTGCCGGCGTTGGCCTCGGACTGGCGCGCGAGCGCCGCCGTGGACGTATGGCGTTGTGATGGCGCCGAGACGCTCGGCACCGCCTGCGTTCGGGTTAACCTTGTGCGCAACGAGGCCAGCGCGACAGGCAGGCAGGAAGGCGGGACATGACGCTCGAAATGCGCGGCGAGTGCGAACACTGCGGCACCGCATTGGCACCCGGAGACAGCGCATGGATCTGCGTGTTCGAGTGCACTTTCTGCACGGACTGCGCGGAGTCGATGCACCGCGTGTGTCCCAATTGCGGCGGCGAATTGGTCAGGCGCCCGCGGTCCGCGGCGGTGCAGCCCGGCACGGGGGACGCGTGAGCGCAACGCCGGGCTTCATCGTTGCGATTCCCGCGCGTTATGGCTCGACCCGCCTGCCGGGCAAGCCGTTGCGCCTGTTGGCGGGCGAGCCGCTGATCGCGCATGTCGCGCGCCGCGCGCGCGCGGCGGGCGCGGCGCAGGTGGTCGTCGCAACCGACGACGCGCGGATCGTCGCGGCCGTCGCCGCGATCGGCGTGCAGGCCTGCATGACCCGCGCCGACCACGCCAGTGGCAGCGATCGCCTGGCCGAATGCGCGGCGCAGCTCGGCTGGCCCGACGATGCGTTGGTGGTGAACCTGCAGGGCGACGAGCCGTTCGCCCCGGTGGCCGGCATCCGCGCGCTCGTCGCCGCGCTGGTCGAGGATGGCGCCGGGATGGCCACGCTGGCGGCGCCGCTCGAGACCGCCGAACAATGGTTCGATCCCAATTGCGTCAAGGTTGTCCGCGACCTGCGCGGCCGTGCGTTGTACTTTTCGCGCGCCCCGCTGCCGTGGGCGCGTGACGCGCTGGCGCGCGACCGCACGCATCTGCCGGACGGCGTGCCGGTGCTCAGGCACATCGGCATCTACGGTTATCGCGCGGGCTACCTCAAGGCCCTGTCGAAGCTGCCGGTGACGCCGCTGGAACGCGCCGAATCGCTGGAACAGTTGCGGGCGCTGGAACACGGCCACGCGATCGCGGTGCGCATCACACCCGAACCGTTTCCGTCGGGCGTAGACACCGAAGCGGATCTCGCGCGCGCCGAGGGCGTGCTGGCCCGGGGCGCGGCGCCATGATCCGGCCGCCGCCCGGGGTGTTGTTCGTATGCCTCGGCAACATCTGCCGGTCGCCGACCGCCGAGTACGTGGCGCGCACGGAGTTCGACAGGTTGGGCGTGCAGCTTCCGGTGGCGTCGCGCGGGCTGGGCGATTGGCACGTGGGGCAGGGGGCCGACCCGCGCGCGGCAGCCGCGGCGCGGGGCGCGGGGTACGACCTGTCCGCACACCGCGCGCGCCAGTTCGATGACGACGACTTCCAGCGGTTCGACAGGGTGTTGGCGGTCGACCGCGCGACGCTTGCCGAATTGCTGCGACGCGTGCCCGATGACACGCCTCCGCCGGAGCGTTTTCTCGTGGCCGCGGGGTTGGCGTCGCGCCAGGCCGGCGCTGCGGGCGACGTGCCCGATCCCTACACCGGGACCCGCGATGATTTCCTCGAGGTGCTGGGCCTGATCCGGCGCGGCGTGGAGGCGTTGGCGGCGCGCCTGTCCCGACCCGATCGTCCGGAGGCGCGGCCATGATGCCGGGCGACATTCCCTTCCAGGCAGGGCGCACGAATCCGCGCGACGCACTTCCGGAGTTGCCCGATGCGTTGCAATGGGTAAACCGTCGCGAGCGGATCCGCCTGTCCGAGTTGCGCGGGCATATCGTGCTGGTGGCGTTCTGGAACGCGACCAGCACCAGCAGCATGAACCTGTTGTGCGAGTTGCGCCAGCTCGAGCGCAAGCTGCCCGGTGCGTTCGTGTTGCTGGGCGTGCATACCCCGCGCTACGCATCGCAGCAACCGGACGCGGTGGTGCTGAAGACCCTGCAACGCAGCCGCATGCGTGCGCCCGTCGCGAACGACCAGGACTGGCTGGCGTGGAAGCTTTACTCGATTACGGCCTGGCCGACGACCTTGCTGGTCGACCCCGATGGCGGGCTGGCGGCACGCTTCGTGGGTGAAGGCCGGGTCGAGGAGATCGAGGAAGCCGTGGTGCAGTTGCAGGAGGGGCTGCCCCCGGTGCACGTGCGGTCCCGGGCGGAGTTGCCGGACGACACACGCGCCGAAGCCGGGGGCGCGCTTGCGTTTCCCGCGCACGCATTGGCGACCGACGAGCGCTTGTACGTGAGCGATACCGGGCACCACCGGATCCTCGAATGCAGCCATGATGGGCGGGTGCTGCGGCAGTTCGGCTCGGGTACGCCGGGCAACTGGGATGGGCAGTCGGCGGCGTGCGGCTTCCAGTCGCCGCAGGGACTCGCGGTGGGCCAGGACGCCGTTTACGTCGCCGATACCGGCAACCATTGCGTGCGCCGCATTCGTCTCGACACCGGCGAAGTCGACAGCGTGCTCGGCGCAGGGCGGCCCGCCTACGGTGACGTCGAGACACAAGGCGCGGGCTTGCGCGCCGCGATCAACTCGCCGCACGCGGTGGCGGTGGACGGCGAGGTGGTGTACGTGGCTGCTGCCGGCCAGAACCAGGTCCTGCGCGTGGATCTGCGTGCCCAGCGGGTCACCACCATCGCCGGCGACGGGCGTTGCGACGTACGCGACGGCATCGGCGGACAGGCCTCGCTGGCGCAGCCCGGTGCGCTGGCGCTGATGCCGGGCCAGTTGCTGATCGCGGATTCCGCCGGCAACGCGATTCGTCGCCTGCGTTTCGCGGATCTCGCCTTGACCACGCTGGTGGGCGCCTCGCCGTGGGAGCCCGGGCGATTGGATGGCACCGGGCGGAAGGTGAGGCTTGCCTATCCCTGCGGCCTCACAGCCGCGGACAACCGCGTCTACCTCGCCGACACCTGCAACGATCGCCTGTGCCTGCTCGATCCCTACAGCGGCGAATTGGCGACCCTGGAATTCGACCATCCGCTGCACGAACCCCAGGGCCTGTCGTACGCCGCGGGTTCGCTGTGGGTTGCCGACCGCAACGACCACGCGATCCTGCGCGTCGATCCGGGGCAGGGCACCTGCGTGCGGGTGCCGGTGGGCGAATGAGCCCGCGGAAAATCCTGCCCCGCGGGGAGATTGCGCGGTGTGGCCGCTGGCAGGCGACACGGGCGGTCGTGGAATCAACGTTGTCGTGTATTTGATCGACGACAGGGCAGTGGCCGGCACCACGGATACAATGCCGCGATGCAGTCCAATGCCGTGGCCTTCGACGGCAAGGCCTTCGTCCGCACCCTCACGACTTCGCCCGGCGTCTACCGGATGTTCGGCGCCGGCGACGCGCTGTTGTACGTCGGCAAGGCGAGCAATCTCAAAAAGCGCGTCGGCAGCTATTTCCTGAAACCGCAGCTGGAGCCGCGGATCGCCGCGATGGTGATGCAGATCGCGCGCATCGAGGTGACGCTGACGCGCACCGAGGGCGAGGCGCTGCTGCTGGAGGCGCAGCTCATCAAGTCGCTGAAGCCGCGCTACAACATCATGTTGCGCGACGACAAGAGTTATCCGTACATCTTCGTGTCGGACGATCCGTTTCCGCGCATCGTGTTCCACCGCGGCGCCAAGCGCGAGAAGGGCCGTTACTTCGGGCCGTATCCGAGCGCGCATGCCGTGCGCGAAAGCATCACCCTGATGCAACGGCTGTTCCGGATCCGCAATTGCGAGAACAGCTACTACCGCAACCGTTCGCGCCCGTGCCTGCAGTACCAGATCGGACGCTGCACTGCGCCCTGCGTCGGTTACATCGACGCGCAGGAATATGCCGAGGACGTTCGGCACGCGGTGATGTTCCTGGAGGGCCGCAACGATGCGGTGCTCGATGAGCTGACCAAACGCATGGACGCGGCCAGTGCGCACCAGGACTACGAGCGTGCGGCGCGTTTACGCGACCAGGTGGCGATGCTGCGCAGCCTGCAGGCGCACAGTTACGTGCGCGGCGCCAGCGCCGACATGGACGTGTTCGCGTGCCGGGTGGAAGCGGGCGTCGCATGCGTGTCGGTGCTGTTCTTCCGCAACGGCGTCAGCCTGGGTTCGCGCGACCATTTTCCGAGGCTTGCGCTGGATGCCACGCCGGAAGACGTGCTGGGCCAGTTCCTCGCGCAGTACTACCTCGACCAGCCGGCCCCCGCCGAGGTGGTGTGCGACCGCGAACCCGGCGACGCCGCGGCGCTTGCGGAAATGCTCTCCACCCGGCGCGCGCGCAACGTTGCACTGAAGTGGCGGGTACGCGGCGCGCGCGCGCGCTTCGTGGAACTGGCCGCGCGCAACGCCGAGGCAGCGTTGCTGGCGCGCCTGTCCAGCCGCCAGACCCTGCACGCGCGTTTCGATGCCTTGCGCTCGCTGTTGCGGCTGGACGGCGTTCCCGCGCGCATCGAGTGTTTCGACATCAGCCACACCATGGGCGAGGAAACCGTGGCATCCTGCGTGGTGTTCGGGCCGGAGGGCCCCCGGAAACAGCACTATCGGCGCTTCAACATCCGCGGCATTACCGGTGGCGACGATTACGCGGCGATGCGGCAGGCGCTGGAACGGCGCTTCAAACCGCTGGCGCGGGGCGAGGGCGAGGCCCCGGACGTACTGCTGATCGACGGCGGCAAGGGCCAGGTCGCGCAGGCGCTGGCGGTGCTGCGCGAACTCGGAATCGAGGGGATCGAAGTGGTCGGCGTGGCCAAGGGCCCGTCGCGGCGCGCGGGCGAGGAGACGCTTGTGCTGGGCGCCAGCGGGCGCGAACTGGAACCCGGCCCCGACTCGCCCGCGCTGCACCTGATCGATGCGGTGCGCGACGAAGCGCACCGCTTCGCGATCACCGGACACCGCAAGCGCCGCGAAAAGGCCCGCGAGCACGGCGTGCTAGAGGACATTCCCGGCATCGGCGCGGCCCGGCGCGCCGCGCTGCTGCGGGCGTTCGGCGGACACGCCGGGGTGGTGGGGGCGGGGGTCGAGGAACTGTGCCGGGTGCGCGGGATCAATCGCGAACTGGCCGAAAGGATCCACGCCTTCCTGCACGGGTAATTTGTGCGATCGTCCCTGATCGCTGCATCACCGAAAGCCGCCGTAACTCAGGCCATCTGCGCCATGAAGTCCAGAACGGCCATCCCTGGCCTGACTTTTCACAACAGCAGCTTCGTTCCCGATGTCTCGCGATGGTTCATGTGGTCGATGACGGCGTCGCGTGCGTGTGAGAAACTTGACGGGTTGCCTTGTCGGGCCAACAACCGGAATCGTCCCATTGCCCATCAACCTGCCGACCTGGCTGACCCTGTTCCGCGTGCTGTTGCTGCCGGTGATGGTGCTGGTGTTCTATTCGCACGATGTGATCGACGCCATTCCACTGCGCTTCGCCAATATCGCGGCCGTGGTGGTGTTTGCGCTGGCGTCGCTGACCGACTGGCTGGACGGCTGGATCGCGCGGCGCTGGCACATGGAATCGGCGTTCGGCGCGTTCCTAGACCCGGTCGCCGACAAGTTGATGATGGCGGTTGCGCTGTTCCTGCTGGTGCAGAGCCACCCCACCTGGCTGCTGGCGGT
Organism: Rhodanobacteraceae bacterium; assembly: GCA_036279975.1. Lineage (GTDB taxonomy): Bacteria > Pseudomonadota > Gammaproteobacteria > Xanthomonadales > Rhodanobacteraceae > 66-474. The sequence goes on along the minus strand of DASURP010000010.1, from coordinate 59,888 downwards.
GACCAGCGCCGTGATCGTGGGTCGCGAAATCACCGTTTCGGCATTGCGCGAATGGATGGCATTCGTGGGCGAACACGCGCGGGTCAAGGTGCAGTGGCTTGGCAAGTTCAAGACCGTGATGCAGATCGTCGCGATCCTGATCCTGCTGTGGGAACGCGACAAGGACGCCACCGTCCTGCGTGCCTGGAAGGTCGGCGAGGGCCTGCTGGTATTCGCGGCCGTGTTGACCATCTGGTCCGGGCTGGCCTACATGAAGGCCGCGTGGCCGGTGCTGAAAAACGGCAAGATGCCGGGCAGGGATTCCGGATCCGGAGGCTGAGGCCCCGGATGCCGCGGCCGCATCGTGCAGCCGCGGCATCCAGGGCTCGGTCACCTGCGCGTCGCGCCGCGCGGCCGGGTGGTCCCGGGGCCGGGATTACCAGTTCCGCGGCCCGCCGGGATGCCCTCCGCAAGGCGGTTCGACGGCCTCTTTCCGGCGTGTGCGGGTTTGACATTCTTGCTTGATCGAATGCGGGCATCCCCGTATCATTGCCGGCTCGCGCGGGAATAGCTCAGTTGGTAGAGCACGACCTTGCCAAGGTCGGGGTCGCGAGTTCGAGTCTCGTTTCCCGCTCCAGGTTTTCGGGACCCCGGCACGCCGGGGTCTGTTGTTTCCGGGCCGCGCAACGCCGTTCCGGTTGGGAGGCGGCTTTGCGCAACGTCGCGTCCCCGTCACCGGCCAGGTGGCAGAGTGGTCGAACCTGACGTGTTTGCGACATGCCGGGGGCATGTCGTGCGGCAAGTGAGGGTGGGCCATGGATGGCGAACGGGAAGTGCTCCATGGATGGGTTGAAACAGATTCAGCGTCACCGGCCAGGTGGCAGAGTGGTCATGCAGCGGACTGCAAATCCGCGTACGCCGGTTCGATTCCGACCCTGGCCTCCAGCTGCGAGCCCGAATCCGCAGGATCCGGTCATTTCCTCCCTCCACGTGCATGGAATCGAACCTCGCCGGTTCGTCGAACCACCGGCATGACGCGCTTCAGACGCTTTGCGCGATCGCGTCGGCCACGCGCGGCTGGACGGTCTCGCCGAGGCGTTCCAGTTCGCTGGCGGGATGCAGGGCCGCACTCGCCATCAAGGCCCGCCATTGGTCGAACCACTGCCGTACCGTCTCTTCGTCGAACAGGTCCCTCGCGAAGTAGCAGGCGACCCCCAGGCCGTCGCCGTGCTGCCAGATGTTGATCTCCAGGTCGAAGAAGATGTGCGTGCGCGGCGGCACCCGGATCTCTGCCTGCAGGCCGGACCAATGCATCGACGGTTGATCGTTCAGGTTCAGCAGGACGGAGACCAGCGGCAGCGCCCCGGGGGCGTGGGGTGGATCGTATTCACGGATCAGTTCGCCGTAGGTGCAAGCCTCGTGCGTGCGGGCCTCCAGCAGGTCGCGCTTCACGTCGGCGACAAGATCGACGAAGGGCCGGCGCTCGTCGATGGCCGCGCCGACAGGCAGCAACGAAGTCAAGTGGCCGAGCAACCGCTCGCATCCCGCCAGCTGCTGCAGGTCGGCAGCCATCTGGCCGGCCACCGGCACCCCGATGACGATGCGCCGCTGCCCCGTGATGTAATGCAGCCACACCATCGACGTGGCCAGCAGGAAGTGGAAGACGGTGGCGTTCGACGCGGCACTGGCTTCCCGGATGCGTGCAAGCAGCGTGGCATCGATCGCCCCTTCCAGGGTGCTGGCCCGGTACGAGCGTTGCGTCGGCCGGGGCCGTTGCGTGGGCAGGTCGACTGCCGCAGGCGCATTGGCCAGCGAACGCGCCCAGTAGTCGTGGGCTTTCCGTCGCGCCCGGACGGTCGCGTCGGAGTCGTACCACGCAAGATAGTCCCGGTACTGCAATGCAGGCGCCGGCTCGCTCCGGCCGCTTTCGATGCGGGCCGAGTACAGCCGGCTCAATTCGATGGCCACGACATGCGTTGACCAGCCGTCGATCACGACGTGGTGGAATACCAGTTGCAGGATGTGTTCCTGCGCATCGAGCCGGACCAGCTGCGCCTTCATGAGCGGTCCGCTGACAAGCTTGAAGGGCGTCTCGCGGTATGCATCGACGAGTTCGAGCAGCCGCTTCTTCCGCTCGTCGCCGGGTACGCCCGACAGGTCGATCATGGGCATGTCCTGCTGGCGCGCGGGGTGGATGAATTGCCGGGTTCCGTCGGCGGCAAGCGTGATTCGCAAGGCATCGTTGCGGTCGACCAGTTCCTGCAGCGCTGCGTGCAGTTGCGCAGGCTGCAGTGGCCCGCGCAGGTGGATCTCGACCAGTTGGTGGTAGATCCGGGTCCCCCCCAATTTCGATGCGAACCAGATTTCCTGCTGCCCGGCAGTGGTCGGCAACTCCAGGGGCGCTGCCGGATCCTGCGGTTGGGCGGTGGCGGCGACCGGCGGCGAAGCTGGCGGCGCCGGCTGCGGCGCAGGCCCGGTGTCCCCCCGCATGGTGCGCTCGAGATGCGCCGCCAGCAGCTCCAGGTTGGGCAACTGGTTCATGAGCTGGGCGAAGGTCACCTTGACCCCGAACGCCTGCTGGATGCCTAGGCTGGCCTGGGTCAGGGACAGTGAGTCGAAGCCTTGTTCGAGGAACGTGGCGGACGTGTTGATCTGCGCCCTGTCGAGACCGGAGATCGGCAGCAGCACATCGATCAGCCGGGCGACCACGTCGCTCTCGCGCCCGGCTGCGGGTGCCGCTGGAACGTCCTGCCGTGAGTCGCCGAGCTCGGGCGCCGGTGCGGATTCGGGCATCGGTGCGGCGGCGGCAGTGGCGTTCGTTGGCACCGGATCGACCCAGTAACGCTTGCGTTCGAACGCGTAGGTGGGCAGGGGTACGTGACGGCGGTCCTCATGGGCGTAGAAGGCTTCCCAGTCCAGGTCGATGCCGTTCAGCCACAGCGAGCCGACCGCGAACAGCAGCGCCTTCCACTCGGCGTGGTCGTTGGGGGTGTCGCCCAGGGTCGGGATCGCCACGCCGGGCTGTTGCGTCGAGAAATGCTGTCGCGTCAGGGACGACAGCGTCGCGCGCGGGCCACATTCGAGAAACAGGTCGTAGTGGTTGTCCAGCAGGTAGCGGGCCGCCTTCGAGAATTGCACGGTCGAGCGCGCGTGGCGTGACCAGTAGCCCGGGTCGGTGGCATCGGCGTCGGTCATCGGCCGTCCCGTCACGGTCGACATCATGGGCCGGGACGGCGGACGCAGTTTCACCTCCGCCACGGCCGCGCGCAGGCGCTCCAGCATCGGATCCATCATCGCGGAGTGGAAGGCGTGCGAGGTGTGCAGGTGGCGGCACACGAGGCCCTTGGCCTCGAGGACGGCCTTGAAATCCGCCACGTCCGCGTCGGCGCCCGCAACGACGCAGGTGGAGGGGCTGTTGTTGGAGGCGATCTGCACGCTGGCGGGGAGCATCGGCTCCACCGCGTCGGCCGCGGCGCTGATCGCCAGCATGGCGCCGCGCGGCAGCTCCTGCATCAGGTGACCGCGCAGCGCGATGATGCGAAGGGCGTCCTCCAGATCCCACACGTCGGCCAGGGTCGCAGCCACGAATTCCCCGATGCTGTGGCCCGCCATCATGGCCGGCTCGACGCCGAGGCTTTGCCACAAACGGGCGAGCGCGTATTCGATGACGAAGATCGCGGGTTGCGTATAGAAAGTGTCCTGCAGCGATGCGCGTGCGGTCTGCTCGTCGTCGTGGCGCGGATAGAACAGCTCGCGCAGGTCGCGGCCCAGATTGGGTTTGAGCAATTCGCAGCAGTCGTCGATCACGGCGCGGAACAACGGCTCGCCCTGGTACAGGTTTTCCCCCATGCGCACGTACTGCGTGCCTTGCCCTCCAAACAGGAAAACCACCGGGGGATCGCGGCGCTCGCAGCGACGGGATCCGGACTGCAACGGATTCGGTTGCCGCTGTCGCAGGAGTTGGGCTGCCTCGTTCGCGTCGCTGGCGACGACGAAGCGCCGCTGCGCCATGTTCCTGCGTCCGGTCTGCAGGGTGAAGGCCGCATCGGCGAACCGTTGCGGCGGCAGGCCGGCGAGGTACGATGCCAGCGACTGGCTGACCGCATCGAGGGCGGCGCTCGAACGCGCCGACAGCGGCAGCAACTGGACCGGCCGCGATGCGCCGCCGGGGGAAGCGACGGGCGCTTCCTCGAGGATCATGTGCACGTTCGTGCCACCGAAGCCGAACGCACTTACCGCGGCGCGGCGCGGCTGGGGGCCGCGGGGAAACGGAAGCAGGCGGTCGGCGATCAGGAACGGGCTGTGGGTCAGGTCGATCTTCGGGTTGAGTTTCCTGAAGTGCAGCGTCGCCGGGATCTGCTCGTGGTGCAGCACCAGCGCGGCCTTGATCAGGCCCGCCACGCCGGCCGCATTGGTGGGATGGCCGATGTTGCCCTTGATCGATCCGACACGGCAGAAGTGCTGCTTGTCGGTCTTGGCCTGGAATACCTGGTGCAGCGCTTCCATTTCGATCGGATCGCCGACCGGCGTTCCGGTGCCGTGCGCCTCGATGTAGCCGATGGTCTCGACCGGCACGCCGGCGCGCGCCTGCGCCATGGCGATGGCTTCGGCCTGGCCCTCCACGCTCGGCGCCAGGAACGACACCGGCCGTGCGCCGTTGTTGTTCTTGCCGCTGCCGATGAGGGTGGCGTAGATGGTGTCGCCATCGGCGATGGCGTCTTGCAGGCGCTTGAGCACCACGATGCCCGCACCGTCGCAGAACATCGTGCCGCTGGCATCGGCATCGAACGGACGGCAGTGTCCGTCGCGCGCGAAGGTTCCGCCTTCCTGGTACAGGAAGCCGCTCTTCTGCGGCACCGTGATGTCGATGCCGCCCGCCAGGGCAACGTCGCATTCGTGGTCGAGCAGGGCCCGGTAGGCTTGGTCGATCGCCAGCAGCGTCGTCGAGCACGCGGTGTTGAGGCTGACGGCGGGACCGCGCAGGTCCAGCAGGTAGGCGGTGCGCAGCGCGATGTAGTCCTTCTGGTTGCCGTATTCGACCGCCAGTTTGCCGGCCAGCGCCAGCAGTTCGGGGTGCGTCAGCAGGTTCGTCGTGTAGTAATGGTTGTCGCCGATGCCGGCCCAGACACCGATGAGTCCCTTGCAGCGCGCGGGATCGATGCCGGCGTTTTCCAGGGCCTGCTGGGCCAGTTCGAGGAAGACCCGTTGTTGCGGGTCGGTCACGCGCGCATCGAGCGGGCTGATCCCGAAGAAGGCTGCGTCGAACTGGTCCGCGCCCTCGATCAGGCCGCGCGCGCGCACGTAGTCGGGGTCATTGCGCAGGCGCGGGTCGATGCCTGGCCCGAGCTCTTCGGGCGTGAAGAACGAAATCGACTCCACGCCGTCGCACAGGTTGCGCCACAGATGGTCGACGCTGTCGGCTCCGGGAAAGCGCCCGGCCATGCCCACGATCGCCACCGCGTCGCCGGCTCGACCGCCCGACGTCCGGTTGGCCCCGCGCGCGCGTTGTTCGGCTTGCTCGATCGACTTCACCGGGGCGTCTCCGCCCTCCACGAAGCGCGCGAGCCGTGCGATCGTGGGGTGCTGGAATACCTTGATCGGCGGAATGTCGTGGCCGAACCGCTGGTGGTACAGGCTGGCCATGCGCACGACGGCCAGCGACGTGCCGCCGAGGTCGAAGAAGTTGTCGTCGATGCCGACCTCGTCCAGCCGCAGCAGTTCGCACCACACCTTGGCGAGCTGTTTTTCCGCGGCCGTGCGCGGGGCGATGTAGGCCTGCGCGAGTTCGGGCCGTTGCCGGCTGGGCTCGGGGAGCGCCTTGCGATCGATCTTGCCGTTGGGGGTCAACGGAAACGTTTCGACCCGCTGGAATACCGAGGGCACCATGTAGTCAGGCAGGGTCGTGCGCAGGTGTTCGCGCAACGCGCCCACCATCGGCGCGCCTTGGCTTGTGCCGGTTTCGGTGTAGTAGGCGACCAGCCGCTTGTCGCCCGGCCGTTCCTCCTGCGCCACGACCACCGCCCGGCGCACGCCTTCGGCCCGCGACAACGCCGCTTCGATCTCGCCGAGTTCGATGCGGTGTCCCCGGATCTTCACCTGATGGTCCAGGCGACCGAGGCATTGGATGTTTCCGTCCGCCCGCAGCCGCGCCAGGTCGCCCGTGCGATACATGCGGGCCCCCGGCCTGAGCGGGTGGGCGATGAACTTCTCGGCGGTGAGTTCGGGTCGATCGAGGTAACCGCACGACAAACCGGCGCCGCCGATCAGCAATTCGCCGTCCACGCCGACCGGCGCCGGCTGCAGTTGGCCGTCGACGACGAGGATGTCGGTGTTGTCGATCGGGCGGCCGATGTGGATGTCTGCGGCGGTGGTGATGCGTCCGCAGGTCGACCAGACCGTGGTTTCGGTGGGGCCGTACATGTTCCACAACTGCGCGACGCGTGCCAGCAGATGGGCCGCCAGCTGCGGCGCGAGGGCTTCGCCGCCGACCAGGGCCTTGAATTGCGTGCCGCCCGTCCAGCCTGCGTCCAGCAGCAACTGCCAGGTGACCGGGGTGGCCTGCATCACGGTCGCGTGGTGCGTTTCGATCAGGTGTTTCAGTGTTTGCCCATCGCGGGCCTCGTCGCGGCTGGCGATCACCGCCGTGGCCCCGACGGCCAGCGGCAGCAGCAGCTCCAGCACCGCGATGTCGAACGACAGCGTGGTCACCGCAATCAGTACGTCGTCCGCCGCCAGGCCTGGTTCGTGGGCCATGCTGCGCAGGAAATTCACGACCGCCCGGTGCGGGACGACGACGCCCTTGGGACGCCCGGTCGAACCGGAGGTGTAGATGGTGTAGGCGGGAGCTTCTCCGTCCGCGTCCTGATGCCCGGCCTGCGCATCCGGCGTCGCCGCATCGATGGCTGCGGCGTCGGCATCGAGCAGCAACTGCCGTTCCCGCGCCAGCGTGAAGGGATGGTTCTGCCTGGTGGTACTCACGAGCATCGCCAGGCCTGCGTCGTCGACCATGAAGCGCAGGCGCTCGCGCGGATACGAAGGATCCAGCGGAACGTAGGCAGCCCCCGCCTCGAGGATGCCGAGCATGGCCGCAACCATGTCGGTGCCGCGTTCGACGCACAAGCCGACCCGCTGTCCAGGTCCCACGCCGCGCGCACGCAGCGCACCAGCGATGCGCCGGGCGCGTGCGCCCAGCTCGGCGTAACCCAGGGACATGCCGCGGCTCACCAGTGCGGTACGCTGCGGCGTGCGCGCGACCTGTGCCTCGAACAGTTCGTGGATCAGGGTTTTGTCGCGGGGCGTCACGTCGGCCATGGCGTGTTCGCCTGTGTTCCGTTGTTTGGTGTTGCCCTTTGTACCACGAGGCCTTGTCATGTTGCCTCCCCCCCGAAAAAACCGTCGGTTTCGTCGTCACGCTGGCTGCTGCAACGCCAGCGGCGAAATCATTGTCCCGTTCATCCTGGTCCGGTCCGGCCCGGTCCGATCCGGCCCGATCCAATCAGGCAATATCTCGTTGGATTCGGAATCGCCACAAGCCCGCGGGACCCGGTCCAGGCCCGTCCGGTCAGTGATCCGATCCTGAGTGTCCTGGGCTCGCCGCAACCGATCCAGCCGGTTGTCGGGCGATTCCGTCAGCCGCCCGCTGGGGTGGTCGAACCCCCTGTCGAGCAAGCGCTGGTTGTTCCTGCGGGGGGTGACGAATCGACCGGCCCAAGGCGGCGCATGTCAGGTGCGGATTTGTGGTTCCATTCGCATTGCCCCCTGTCGTCCTGGATTCGAGCGGCTGCATGCAGACAGGCAACACACCCTTTTCCTTGCATGGCGAAGCATTGCCGCGATGGGCAAGCTGTCGTGACCTGCCCCGCAAGGCGTACTTCGGATGCGTTGGTTGTCCGTGGGTCGAAGGTTACTACAAGGGCGCGCCGGTTTGGTGGTCGGGATGGGCCTGTTTTTACCGGCAGCGGGCGGCAAACCGTGGGGTGCGAAAACCGCCCGCATCCAGCGTGCAGTTGACCTGCATCAAGAGGCCCTGCGGGATCCGTGTGCAACCCGCCAAGCGGGTCCTGGAATGGAACCCCCGGTTCGGGTTGCGTCGTCCTTGGGTTCGGCCCGCAGTTCCCGTGCCGCGCCGACCATCGCCGTCAGTGCGGGTTCGACTTCGACCCAGCTGCGCGTCTTGAGTCCGCAGTCTGGATTGACCCACAACTGCGCGGGTTCGAGTACCCGCAGCGCCTTGCGCAGCAACCCGAGCATCTCCGATTGCGCGGGCACGCGCGGCGAATGGATGTCGTACACGCCGGGACCGATCGCATTGGGGTAGCGGAAGCGCGCGAACGCATCCAGCAGCTCCATGCGCGAGCGGCTGGTCTCGATCGAGATCACGTCGGCGTCCATGGCCGCCACCGCCTCGATGATGTCGTTGAACTCCGAATAGCACATGTGGGTGTGGACCTGGGTCGTGTCGCGCACGCCGCTGGTGGCGATGCGGAAGCATTCGACCGCCCAGGCAAGGTAACCGGCCCAGTCGGCGCGCCGCAGCGGCAGGCCCTCGCGGAAGGCGGGTTCGTCGACCTGGATCACGCCGATCCCGGCGGCTTCGAGGTCCTGCACTTCATCGCGCAGCGCCAACGCGATCTGCCGGCACACGCTCGCACGCGGCAGGTCGTCGCGCACGAACGACCACTGCAACATCGTCACCGGGCCGGTGAGCATTCCCTTCACGGGTTTGCCTGTCAGCGATTGCGCGTACTTCGCCCAGCGCAGCGTCATCGGGGCCGCGCGCGCGACGTCGCCGACGATCACCGGGGGCTTCACGCAGCGCGAACCGTAGCTTTGCACCCAACCGTGCCGGGTGAAGATGTAGCCATCGAGTTGCTCGCCGAAGTACTCGACCATGTCATTGCGTTCGGCTTCGCCATGCACCAGCACGTCCAGTCCGATGCTTTCCTGGGAACGGATACAGTGTTCGATGTGTTGCTCCAGCATCCGCTCGTAACCGGCGTCGTCGAGCCGTCCGGCCCGGTGCGCAGCGCGTGCCGCGCGCAGCTCGCCGGTCTGGGGGAAGGAACCGATGGTGGTGGTGGGAAACCGCGGCAACGCCAGTACCTTCGCCTGCGCGGCGGCGCGCGCGGCGTAAGCGGAACGGCGGCGGGTGGCTTCCGGCGCAAGCGCAGCGACGCGGGCGCGGATCCTGGCGTTGACCACGCCCGTGGTCCTGGCGCGCCCAGCGAGTTTTGCCTGCTGATCGCCGAGGCGGGCGATCGCGCCGGCATCGCCCGCCAATGCGTCGGCGTAGCTGCGCAGTTCCCGGATTTTCTGCCGGGCGAACGCCATCCAGGCCCGCTGCGCGGGAGCGAGCGCGGTTTCGGCTTCGAGGTCGATCGGAACGTGCAGCAGCGAGCACGACGGCGCCAGCCACAGGCGTTCGTCCCCGATGCGCGCGCGTATTTTCTGGAGGATCGGCAACACCGCATCGGGACTGCTGCGCCAGACGTTGCGGCCGTCGATGATTCCGGCGCTGAGTACGCGGCCTTCCGGCAGCGTATCCAGCACCGCGTCGAGTTGCCGCGGAGCGCGCACCAGGTCCACGTGCCAGCCCTGCACCGGCAGGCGCAACGCGAGCTCGGCGTTGTCGCCCAGCGCCCCGAAGTAGCTGGCCAGCAGGATTCGTGGCGAGCCGGCGTTGGCGAGCGCGGCGTACGCACGTTCGAAGGCGGCCCGGGCCGCGCCATCGAGGTCCTGCACAAGGCAGGGTTCGTCGAGTTGCACCCACCCTGCGCCCGCAGCGGCGAGCTGATTCAACAGTTCGACATACGCAGGCAGCAGCGCATCCAGCAGGCGCAGGCGGTCGCTGCCATCGGTCGTCTTGGACAGCAGCAGGAAGGACACCGGCCCGAGCAACACCGGGCGGGCGGTGTGGCAGGCCGCGCGTGCCTCGGTGAATTCCGCCAGCGGTTTGTCGCCGCGCAGCCGGAACTTCTGGTTGGCGTCGAGCTCGGGGACGATGTAGTGGTAGTTGGTGTCGAACCACTTGGTCATTTCCAGCGCGCGTACATCGGCCCCGCCGTGCTTGCCGCCGCGTGCCATGGCGAAGTAGCCGGCCAGTTCGTCCCGGTCGTACAGGCCGCGGTAGCGTTCCGGAATGGCATCGAACAGTACCGCGGTGTCCAGCACGTGGTCGTACAGGCTGAAGTCGTTGCACGGCACGACGTCGGCACCCGCCGTGCGGCCCAGTTGCCAATGCCGGTGGCGCAGCCCGCGCGCCGTGTCGAGCAGGTTTGCCGCGGAACTTTCGCCGCGCCAGTACGATTCCAGTGCGCGTTTGAGTTCGCGCTTCAGTCCGATGCGGGGAAATCCCGAGTACGTGACCCGTGGCATGGCGATGATCCTCTTGCGATGGCGGCAAGGCCCGCAGCCGCGCATGTATCTTTGTATACGGATGAAACGATATACAACCGGGCACAGGTTGGGCCGCTGCGGACGCCCGGTCAATGACCTGCATCAGCTGTCACGGCTGCGCGGCGCCGGACGAATGCGCCGGATCGACGCCGCATCGACGGGTCGGGCGCGATAGTCGTGGCTCGGTCCACCACATCCGTCGCCACACGCATGAGTCAACCAGGCCTGGTGAACGTAGCCCGCACGCTGGCGCGCGAAGCCGGGCATTTGCGGCTGCGCACGCCCAGCCACGTCTACAACCCCTTGCTGTATGCGTGGAAGCCCCACCTGGAATACCTGCAACGCTACGGTGCGAAACGGGGCAGGGTGCTGCTGCTCGGCATGAACCCCGGCCCCTGGGGCATGGCGCAGACGGGGATACCGTTCGGGAACGTTTCCGCGGTGCGCGAATGGTTCGGCATCGAGGCGCAACTCGCGCGCAGCCTGCCGGTGCAACATCCGAAGTACCCGATCCTGGGGCTCGCCTGCCCGCGCGACGAAGGCAGCGGCAAGCGGTTGTGGGGCTGGGCGAGGCGACGCGTGGGATCCCCCGAACGCTTCTTCGACCGCTTCTTCGTGTGGAATTACTGCCCCCTGCTGTTCCTGGCCCGGAATCGCAACCTCACCCCGGCCGGGCTCGCCGCAGACGAGGCGCAAGCACTGGGTTCGGTGTGCGACGCCGCGCTCGAGCGCGCGCTCGCCGTGCTGGAGCCGAGCGCCATCGTGGCGATCGGGCGCTATGCCGAACGCCAGGCGCGCCGCTGCGTGGGTGGGCGCATCCCCGTGCTCTATCTGTTGCATCCGAGTCCCGCCAATCCGGCGGCCAACCGGCAATGGCCCGAACGGGCGGAGCGCGCGCTGTCCGTGTGGCTGCCGCCTCGGCAGATACGCCGCCCGGTCAATCCTTGACCAGCCCGCCGTCCACCACGAGGTTCTGCCCGGTCACCGCGCGCGCCCACGGCGATGCAAAGAACAGCACGGCGTCGGCGAATTCCGCGGGCGTGGTGACCCGCCGCAACGGCGTGCTGGCGGCGATCAGGTCGAACACCTCCGCGGGCGTCGCGCTACTGGCATCGGTGGTGCGCAGCAATCCGCCCGACACCATGTTGACGGTGATGCCGTCCGGGCCGAGCTCCGCGGACATCGTGCGCGTCAGCGACAACAGCGCGGCCTTGGCCGCGGTGTAATCGTGGTAGGGCACCACCGGATTCTGGAACAGGTTGCTGCCGATGTTGACGATGCGTCCGAAACGTGCAGCACGCATCGCGGGAAGCGTGGCCTGGATGGTATTGAGCGTGCCGCCCACGGCGCCTTCGAGCTGGCTGTCGAATTCCCCCCAGCCAATCCGCTCGGCCTTGCTGCGGGCGTCGCCGTTGAACGAAAAGTCCGGCAGCGCGTTGTTGACCAGGGTGGTGACCGGATCGCCGAAATGTCGCGCGGCTTCAGCGAACATGGCGCGTACCTGCGTGGCGTTGGTGACATCCGCCGGGATGGCCAGCGCGCGCCCGCGGCCCAGTTCCTCCGCGAACGCTTCCGCCGGTTCGCGGCTGCGTCGGTAGTTCAGCACGACCCGTGCGCCCTCGCGCGCGAAGGCGCGCGCGATCGCCATGCCGAGCCCGCGTCCGGCGCCGGTCACCAGCACGATTTGATTGCGGATTTCCATGGACTGTCCGTGGCTGCGTTCGCTGCAACGCAAGCAGTAAACTGTATGCAATGACACGGGTCCGGAGCCTGATGCGGATCAAGCCCGCGACGACGCAGTAGTGTTGCCTGCGGCTGTGTCGGCGCCAGCAGATTGATATGGGTCAGTGCACGGTCTTGTGCATCGCAACATACTTGCTTTGTTGGCTTCCGGACCACACTTCGTTGTCGATGCCGCGGCCGGGCCGATTGTCCAGGTCCAAGCGCGCGATGCCCGATTCATCGCCAGGCCTGGCCCGGGAGTCCCGTCCTGAACGTGCCACCGTGCACCGGGAGTGATCGAAATGTCCCTGCATCGCCCTGTTTCCCGGACCGCGGAACGCGACCGTCCGGGGTCTTCTGCCGCCTTGACCGAGGTCCAGAAACTGGCCGCATTCATCCACGCCGCCAACTATCCCGACATCAGTGCCGCGGCGGTCGAGCAGCTCAAGATCCGCATCCTCGATACGCTGGGCGTGGCCATCGCCGCACTGGATGCGCCGCCCATGCTCGCCATCCGCGGACTCACCCGGTCGCTGGGTGGCAACGCCGACGCCACGCTGATCGGCGGCGGGCGCAGCGCCATCGACCGCGCTGCGTTCCACAACATCGCACTCAGCCGTTACCTCGATTTCATGGACAGCTATCTTGCGCCCGGCGAGACTTGCCATCCCTCCGACAACATCGGCGCGGTGCTGGCAGCGGCCGAAAGCGTCGGCGCCAGCGGCAAGGATTTCCTGACCGCGGTCGCGGTCGCCTACCAGGTGCAGACGCGCCTTTCCGACGTGGCGCCCGTGCGCGCACACGGCTTCGACCATACCGTACAAGGCGCCTACGCGGTGGCCGGCGCGGTGGCGAAGGCGCTGAAGCTTGCGCCCGCGCAGATCGCGAATGCGGTTGCAATCTCCGGCACCGCCAACAACGCGCTGCGGGTGACGCGCACCGGCGACCTTTCCAACTGGAAGGGCCTGGCTTATCCGCAGGTCGGCAAGGAAGGCACGTTCGCCGCGCTGCTGGCGCGCGCGGGCATCACCGGGCCGGCCCAGGTGTTCGAGGGCAACAAGGGCTTCAAGGAGAGCATCGCCGGCCCGTTCACGATCGACTGGTCGCGCGAAGACCTGGAAAGCGTGCTGCGCACCGTCGTCAAGAAGCACAATGCCGAGGTGCATTCGCAGTCGTCGATCGACGCGGCCATCACCATCGGCATGCAAACCGGCTTCCGGGCCGACGCGATCCGCGCGGTGCGCGTCAAGACCTTCCAGGTGGCCTACGACATCATCGGCGGCGGCGAAGAGGGCGACAAGCGGCATGTCGGCAGCAAGGAAGAGGCCGACCATTCGTTGCCGTACATGATTGCGGTGGCATTGCTGGATGGCCAGGTGCAGCCGTACCAGTACCTGCCCGGGCGGATCCTGCGCCCGGACGTGCAGACCCTGCTGCGCAAGGTCGAGGTGGCGCCCGACGCTGCATTCTCGGCGCGCTTCCCGGCCGAGATGCCGACCCAGGTGGAAGTGGAGATGTATGACGGCACACGGTTCTGCGTCTCCGCGGCCAGCTTCCAGGGGTTCACGCTGCAACCGCTGGATTGGGACGCGGCGTGCGCGAAGTTCCGTCCGCTGGTGGCGCCCTTCGTCGACGAGGGCCTGGCGGGGCGGATCATCGAATGCGTGCACCACCTCGATTCGCACGACGTGCGCGACCTGACCCACCTGCTGGCGCAAGTCGCGGCCAACCCGGCGGCGTCCACGGCGTCACGCTGACGCTTTCGGTTCCAGCCAAGGAGAAAAAGCATGTCCAACACCAGTTTCGATTTCATTCCACGCGCGTACCGCCCGGAGAAGCCGCGCAAGTTCGGCATCACCGAAATCCGCGCGCCGTACTACAACACCTTCGGCACCCGCCACCTGGCCGACGTGTTCGACGTGGCCGGGCAATGGGTGGACGGCATCAAGTGGGCGGGCGGCTCGTTTTCGCTGGTGCCGCGCGACCAGGTGCGCGCCTTCAGCGACCTCGCGCACAAGCACGATGCCTACGTGTCCTCCGGCGGCTGGATCGAGACGGTCTTGCGCTACGGCCCCGATGCGGTCGCGAAGTACCTGAAGGAAGCCAGGGAAGTCGGCTTCGACGTCATCGAGATCTCCGCCGGGTTCCTGACCATCCCGACCAGCGGCATGCTGCGGCTGGTGGAGCAGGTGAAGAAGGCGGGCTTCAAGGCCAAGCCGGAGCTCGGCATCCAGTTCGGTTCCGGCGGCGACTCCGGCGTCGAGGAACTGGCGGCCGAATCGAAGAAGGACATCGGCGACCTGGTGCACCGCGCCAAACGGCTGCTGGATGCCGGCGCCGATATCATCATGATCGAATCCGAAGGCATCACCGAGAACGTCGCGCAATGGAACACGTCCGCGGCGGCGTCGATCATCAATGGCGTGGGGCTGGAGTCGGTGATGTTCGAGGCGGCCGATCCGCCGGTGTTCGAGTGGTACATCAAGAACTACGGCAACGAGGTGAACCTGTTCTGCGACCACTCGCAGATCCTGCAACTGGAAGGCTTGCGCCAGAACGTCTGGGGCAACAAGTCGACCTGGGGCCGGATCGCGAACCCCGCGCCCGTGGCGCGCAGGAAATAGCGCACGCGGACCACGCCCTGGCGCGGAAGCGTGGCCTGTGTGGCCGCGCTGTCCGGGGTCGTCTCGAGCGGGAATGGCGCCGCACGCTTGCATGCGCAGGACGGCCTTGCCGCAACGCGGGCTGAACCAAAAGCCTGCAGGCATGCCGCGTGCTGACCTGCGTCAGGGAGCGGCGCCGGGTCGCATCGGAGAATTGCGTGGTTCAACCAACCACAAGGGCACAATCATGTTCCGTCGCATTTTCGTTCTCGTCGTCCTCGGCCTGCTGTCCACGCCGTTGTGGGCGGCCAATTGCAGCACCACGGTCGAGGCCAACGATGCCATGCAGTTCAACGTTTCCAACGTGAACGTGCCGAGGACCTGCAAGACCTTCACGGTCACGCTCAAGCACACCGGCAAGCTTCCGCGCAATGTCATGGGCCACGACTGGGTGTTGACCAGCGCCGCCGACAAGGCTGCGGTGGATGCCGATGGCGCCAAGGCCGGTCTCGACAACGATTACATCAAGCCCGGCGATACGCGCGTGATCGCCCATACCAAGGTGATCGGCGGTGGCGGGACCACCGCGGTGACGTTCAAGCCGTCCGCGTTGAAGGCAGGGACCGATTACGTGTTCTTCTGTTCGTTCCCGGGCCACTCGACGGTGATGCACGGCACCGTGACGGTGGTGGGCAAATAACCCGGTCGCGTGCGATTCGCGGATTGTTGCGCGGGCTGCACGACTGCTCCGGGCTGCCATCCGTACAGGCAGGGCCTCCCGTTACACTGGGGGGCCTTTTTTTGCAGCGGCAGGGTGCATCACCGTGGACGATCTGGACAGGTTGCGGCCGCTGGTGGGCACGCGCAACGTGCTGACCGGTAGCGATGCGCGGCCCTATTCCGTCGACTGGCGCGAACGTTACCGCGGCCGGCCGCTGGCGGTGGTGCGGCCGGGCAGCGTCGATGAGGTCGCCGCCGTGGTGCGCCTGTGCGCCGAGGCCGGCATTCCGGTCGTGCCGCAAGGCGGCAACACCGGATTGTGCGGCGGCGCCACGCCTGACGATTCCGGGCAGGCGATCGTCCTTTCCCTGCAACGCCTGAACCGGATCCGCGCCATCGATGCCGACAACGACAGCATGGAAGTCGAAGCGGGCTGCATCCTGCAAAGCGTGCAACAGGCGGCGCGCGACGCGGGCCGCCTGTTTCCGCTCAGCCTCGCCGCGGAAGGCAGTTGCACGATCGGGGGCAACCTCGCCACCAATGCCGGCGGCACCCAGGTGCTGCGCTACGGCAATGCGCGCGACCTGACGCTGGGCGTGGAAGTCGTCACGGCGCAGGGCGATGTCATGCATGGCCTGCGCGGCCTGCGCAAGGACAACACCGGTTACGACCTGCGCGACCTGTTCATAGGCAGCGAGGGAACCCTGGGCGTGATCACCGCGGCAACCCTGAAGTTGTACCCGCTGCCCGCGGCGCGTTGCACGGCCTTGCTGGCCGTGGCATCGATCGCGGCGGCGGTCGCGATGCTGGCGCGCGCGCGTGCCGGGCTGGGCGCCACCCTGACCGGCTTCGAGTTGATGTCCAGCGCGTGCCTGCAACGGGTCGTGGAATGTTTCCCGCAGCAACGCTTGCCGTTCGACGGCGCCGCGGCGGGCATGCCGTGGTACGTGTTGCTGGAAGTCTCGGACAACGAATCCGATGCCCACGCGCGCGAGCGTTGCGAGGTCGTGGTGGGCGGGGCCATCGAAGCCGGATGCGTCGCCGATGCCGTCATCGCGGGTTCGCTCGCGCAGAGCCAGGCGCTCTGGCACCTGCGCGAAAGCATCCCGCTGGCCGAGAAGGAAACCGGCAAGAGCATCAAGCACGACATCTCGATCCCGGTGTCGGGCATGGCGGACTTCGTGCGGGACACCGACCAGGCGTTGCAGCACGCCTTTCCGGGCATCCGCAACGTGGTCTTCGGCCACCTCGGCGATGGCAACCTGCATTACAACGTCGCCCGCGGCGCGGACTGGACGGAGGAACGGCTGCTGGCGCGCCAGCAGGACGTTTATGCGCTGGTGCACGATCGCGTGCACGCCGCCGGCGGTTCGATCAGCGCCGAACACGGGATCGGCCAGCTCAAGCGCGACATGCTTGTTCGCTACAAGGATCCGGTCGAACTCGCGCTGATGCACCGGATCAAGGCCGTCCTCGACCCGCAGGGGATCATGAATCCCGGGAAAGTCCTGGCGCCCGTTCGCTGCAACGCAGGCACTTGACCATCGTCATGGGCGTGGGGTGGGGCAGCCGGCACAATCGTGCTACTTCAGTCGGGAGCGAGCCATGACCGTCGATGCCGCATCTTTTCGCCGCGCCGTGATCGTCGGCGCCGGACCTGCCGGGTTGTGCATGGCGCGGGCGCTGGCGGCGCTGGGGGTCGAGGTCGACATCCTCGAGCGCCAACCCGAGGCCGCATTGGCCGATCCGGAATTCGACGGCAGGGAAATCGCGCTCACCCACGGTTCCATGGGTATCCTCGACCGGCTTGGCATCCGGGGCCGGATTCCCGAATGCGAAATCCACCCGCTGCGGCGTGCGCGCGTCAGTGACGGTGCGCGGGAAGGCTTCGAGGTGAACGCCGATGCTTTCGGCAAGGCGCAGTTGGGCAGTCTCGTCTCCAATTGCGTGATCCGCGCCGCGGCCTGGCAGGCGGTGCGCGCCACCCCGGGGATCCGGGTGCACACCGACTCGGCGGTGGAAGCCGTCGAGCGCGAAGGCGATGCGCTCGCCGTCCGCCTGGCCGACGGCAGCCGCCACCTCGCCCCATTGCTGGTCGCCGCCGACAGCCGCTTTTCGCAGGTCCGCCGCCTGCTCGGGGTGCCCGTCGCGATGAAGGATTTCGGCAAGAGCATGCTGGTGTGCCGGATGCGGCACGAAGTGCCGCACGCGGGCGTGGCGCACGAATGGTTCGGCAGCGGCCAGACCCGGGCGCTGCTTCCGCTCGCCGAACACACGGTTTCGGTGGTGTTGACCGTGACCGGGCGCGAGGCGGCGGCGCTGCAGGAACTCGACGCCGCCGCGTTCGCACGCGACATCTCGTCGCGGTTCGAGCATCGCCTTGGGGCAATGGAACTGGTCGACACGCGCCACGTGTATCCGCTGGTGGCGACCTGGGCGCATTGTTTCGCGGGGCCGGGCTTCGCACTGGTGGGCGACGCCGCGGTCGGGATGCATCCGGTCACCGCGCATGGTTTCAACCTGGGCCTGGCCAGTGTCGCCCGCCTCGCGAGGCCACTGGGGAAGGCGCTGGAGCAGGGCGGCAGCGTCGCCGATCCCGCGGCCCTCATGCGCTACCAGCGCCGCCATCGGGTGGGGGCATTGCCGCTGTACCTCGGCACCGGAGCGGTCGCGGGCCTGTTCACCGACGACCGTGCGCTGGCGCAGCCAGTGCGTCATGCGGTGATCGGCGGCATGCGGCGGTTGCGTCCGCTGCGCGACGCGCTGGCGGCAACGCTGGTGGACACGCGGCCCGCGGGCGCATGGCGCGGCTTGGTGCGCCCGCGACCCGGTGCCGCCGCTGCGCCCGGTTCCTGAGCCGCGCGTGCTTCGGTCACGGCTCCGCGCGCAGCGGCGGTACGACACCCATGAGCGATCCGATCCTGTATCCGTGTTTCCTGGGGCCCTACGGAGAGAACGACGGGCTCCTGGAAAAACTGGTGGTGGAATTCCTGCGCGACCACGTGTACTGGCGGCGCAATTTCCACCCCGAGGATCCACCGGCCATTCCCACCGATGCGGCATCCTCGCCCGAGTACCGCGAGTTCGAGTCACGCCTGCGGCGCGAGCTGCACGCACTGTCGGCGGCGCTGAAGCGGTCGGTGCCTTCGCACAACCCGCGCTACATCGGGCACATGGTCTCGGACCTGCTGTTGCCGGCGCTGGCTGCACAGTTCCTGGTGTTGCCCTACAACCCCAACAACATCAGTGGCGACACCGCCCCGGTGACGGTAGACCTCGAGATCAAGATCGGGCTGCAACTGGCGCGGCTGTTCGGTTATCCCGATGACCCGGGGCGTCCGGATTGTGCCTTCGGGCACCTCACCTCGGGCGGCACGCTGGCCAATCTGCAGGCGCTGCGCCTGGCACTGGCGATGAAGGCGTTTCCGGTTGCCTTGCGCGCCGCCGCGCCCACGGGACTTGCGACGCCGAAAGACGATTGGACCGCGTTCAACCTACCGCCCGCGGCGATCGTGGCATTGCTGGACGCCTGGGAAACGTACTTGACGAAGTTGCCACCCGCAGAGCGCCGAAGCTGCGTGGAGGCGGTTGCGTGCCAGCGCATCGAAACACTGGGGCACGCCGACTTCTTCTATCGCCACCCCGAAATCCACCTGCCGATCGTGATCGCGCCCGCGAGCGCGCACTACTCCTGGCGCAAGGGCATGCAACTGCTGGGCCTCGGCGCCGGCCGCCTGGTCCCGGTGCCGCAGCGTGACGCGCGCATCGATGCCGACGCGCTCGACGCCTTGCTTGCCGATGCCGAAGCGAAGCGCCGGCCGGTGCTGCTGTGCGTGGGCATGCTGGGCACCACCGAGTATGGCGCGATCGACCCGATCGACCGGCTGGTCGAGGCGCGCGACCGTTGCGCGGCAACGGGATTCGGCTTCGCGGTGCACGTGGACGCGGCCTGGGGCGGGTATCTCGCCACCTTGTTCCGCCGGCCGGATGGAAGCCTGCGCGGGCTCGCGGAGATGCGCGCGGAGTACGGGCGGTTTCCGTCCCCCGCCACGCACGCGGCAGTCGCCGCGCTGTCCCGCACCGATTCGGCGACCATCGATCCGCACAAGCAGGGCTATGCACCGTACGGCGCCGGCGCCTTCGTGTGCCGCGACCAGCGTGCGGCCGCGCTGCTCGCGATCGACGCCAGCTACGTGTTCACGCAGGAACCCGAGGCGGACTACTTCGCGCGCTTCCGGCAACCGGGTCGATACATCATCGAAGGTTCCAGGCCAGGCGCCATGGCGGCTTCGGTGTACGTGACGCACCGCGTGCTGCCGCTCGACCACGAACATTTCGGACGCCTGCCCGCGCAGACCCTGCGTGCGGCGGACGACTTCGTCGAACGGGCCCGGCACTTCGCCTCGGCGTGCGCCGACCAGGTGCGTGCATGCCTGCCGTTCGCGCCCGACTCCAACCTGGTGTGCCTGGCCCTGAATCCGCTCGACAACACGACCATCGGGGGTGCGAATGCGTTCGTGGACAAACTCTACGAATCCATGAGCATCGATCCCGCCGGTCCGGTGCAGACCCGTGAATTTTTCGGCTCCACCACCACCATGCGGCTGGACGCGCTGGATCGCGACACCGCGCACGCGCTGCTCGAGTGCCTGCACCTGCCGGCTGCGCTGGCCGGGTCGTCCGAGCCGCTCCGGATCCTGCGCCACACGCTGATGAATCCGTTCCTGCTGGATACCGAGAACGGGATCGATTACATCGGCCGCTATTTCGAATTCCTGGAAAAGCGGGTCCGGGTGCTGGCCAACGCGAGCGTCGGACTTGTCCGGGCGCGCGGCGCGGCCCTGTCCGGCCGGGACCTCTGAGCGCGACGGCGCTCGGCCTGCAGCGCCTGGCGTCGCCGCGGCCGGTCAGACACGGGCGAACACCAGGCTGGCGTTGGTGCCGCCGAAGCCGAAGCTGTTGGACATTACCGTGGCGAGGCGCGCGGGACGGGACTCGCGCAGGATCGGATAGTTTGCGGCGCGCGGGTCGAGCTCGTCGATGTTGGCCGAGCCCGCGACGAAGCCGTCCTCGAGCATGGCCAGGCTGTAGATGGCTTCGTGCACCCCGGCTGCGCCAAGCGCGTGCCCGGTCAGCGCCTTGGTGGACGACAGCATCGGCATGGATGCGCCGAACGCCTCACGCACGGCTTCGAGTTCCACGATGTCGCCGAGCGGCGTCGCGGTGCCGTGGGTATTGAGGTAGTCGACGGGGCGCGCGGCCGCGGCCTGCGCGATGCGCATGCAACGCACGGCGCCTTCGCCCGACGGCGCCACCATGTCGGCGCCGTCCGAGGTCGCGCCGTAGCCGACCAGCTCGGCGCGGATGTCCGCGCCGCGGGCGCGCGCGTGCTCGAACGATTCCAGCACCAGCATGCCGCCGCCGGCGCCGATCACGAAACCATCGCGAGCGACGTCGTAGGGGCGCGAGGCGTGCTCGGGCTCGGCGTTGCGCGCGGTCGAGAGCGCCCCCATCGCATCGAACTGCGCGGTCATGCCCCAGTGCGCTTCCTCGCCGCCGCCAGCGAAAACCACGTCCTGCGCGCCGTGCCGGATCAGGTCCGCACCGGCGCCGATGCAGTGCGCCGAGGTGGCGCAGGCGGCGGCGATCGAGTAACTCAGGCCCAGGATGCCGAAGGTGGTCGCCAGGGTCGCCGACACCGTCGAGCACATCGTGCGCGGCACCATGTATGGCCCGACCCGGCGCACGCCCTTGCCGCGCAACAGGTCGGCGACCGCGATCTGCCATTGCGGCGAGCCGCCGCCGGAACCGGCCACGACGCCGGTGCGCGGATGGCTGACCTGGTCGGGCGTAAGCCCGGCGTCGGCGATTGCGGAACGCATCGCGGCGTACGCATAGGCGGCGGCGTCGCCCATGAAGCGCCTGGGCTTGCGGTCGATCAGCGCATCGAGGTCGATGCGCGGCAGGCCCGCGACGTGGCTGCGCAGGCCGTTGGCCGCGAACTCCGGCACCGCGACGATCCCGCTCTTCAATTCACGCAACGCCTGCGAAACGGTGCCCAGCGCATTGCCGAGGCAGGACACGATGCCCATGCCGGTGACGACCACGCGTTGCATCAGAACCCCTCGGTGGACCGGAACAGTCCCACGCGCATGTCCTTGGCGGTGTAGATCAGGCGTTCGTCGACGAACGTGCGGCCGTCCGCGACGATCATCTTCAGCCGTCCGCGGATCACCCGGCTGACGTCGATGACGTAGCGCACGAGGTTCGCGCCCGGCAGCACCTGTCCCGTGAACTTGACCTCGCCCACCCCCAGCGCGCGCCCGCGCCCCGGCTCGCCCAGCCACGGCAAGAAGAAACCGGCGAGTTGCCACATCGCGTCGAGGCCAAGGCAACCCGGCATCACCGGGTCACCCTCGAAGTGGCAACCGAAGAACCACAGGTTGGGGCGGATGTCCAGTTCGGCGTTCAGGACGCCCTTGCCATAGGCGCCGCCGCTCTCGTCAATGCGCGTGATGCGGTCGAACATCAGCATCGGCGATGCCGGCAGGCGTGCGTTGCCGGGACCGAACAATTCGCCGCGGGCACAGGCGAGCAGCTGGTCGTGGTCGTAGGTGGCGGGTCGACTCATGGGGACGCACCGCAGGGAGGCTGTGCAGCTTGCAGGCGGCGCGGTTGCGCCGCCTTGACGACGGTCAATCGATCGAGGCGCATTCAGATCGTGCGCGAGTAACGCGGCCCGGCGGCCTGGACGTCGAGGTAGGTATCGAAGCACATCGCGACACTGCGCAGCAGGTAGCGTCCACGCGGCGTCACCCGGATAGCACGGGCATCGATGGTGGCCAGGCCGTCCTCGACGAGTGCAGCGAGCTTTCCGAGCGCGAAGTCCTGGGTACCGATCGAAATCCGGTTGAAGCCCATGCCGCCGAGGTCGCGGATGCAAGCCGCGCCGGCGAAGCGCGGGTCGGTCTCGATGCCGAACTCGCGGCTTGCCGGGTCCGCGAAATGGAAGTGCCCGGCCAGCATGTCCATCAGCCGGTGCGTGCGCGGAACGTCCAGGAAGTTCGGCGTGCCGCCGCCAAGATGGAGCTGGGTGACGGGCCGTCCGGCATCGAACAGCGGGGCGGTCAGTTCCAGTTCGCGCTCGAGGTAATCGAGGTACTGGTCGGAGCGGCTGGTGTCGCGGGTGATGATGCGGTTGCAACCGCAATAGAAGCATGGACTCATGCAGAACGGCACGTGCACGTACAGCGACAGCGGACGCGGCGGCGCCACCCGGTTGGAGCGCTCGATCGCGCCGCGCAGTGCGGCGGCCTTGAAATCGGGCCGGAACTGCGGGGCGGCCGGATAACTGGTATAGCGCGGACCGTGGGTGTCGCAGCGTGCGATCAGCGCCGCATCGAATACGGCGACAGCGGGGGCGTCCATGTCGCGCAAGCTGCAGGCGGTGCGTGCACGCGGTGTTGACGACGATCAAGCCGCACGGGTGCATGCCGGGGCGATGCGGGGGTGTTACTTGTCGCCGCTGCCGCGCGGGTCGCGCCTGTCACGGCGCAGCACCCGTCGTCCGTGGCATTTGGGACACGTCCATGGCGACGCGGTTTCTCCGGCAGCGTGCTGGGCGGATCGCTGGCTGGCTGCGCGTGCGCCACGCTTGTTGGCCTCCACGGTGGCCGCCTGGCTGTCGCGCCTGGCCGGGCCGGGCCGGGGCTTGCGGGTTTTGGACGTTTCCACGTCGGTCTCGTTCAAGTCGGTCGCCAATCATTCCGGAATGCAGGGGTACGCCTGGCGTGGCGTACCCCCGCAGTATACGAGCGGCGGCCCGGCCCTTGCAGGCGTGCCGGGAACAGTGGGAAAGGACCCACGCCGGTGTCGACGCGACGATCGGCCGCACGCTTCACAGCTGGAGGCGGTGGATCACCATCCTGGCGTCGCCGGGATCCGTTTCGCGCGTGAAACCCAGGTCCTCGGCCAACTCGCGCATGCGCCAGTTTTCAGCGGAATCGATCGACACCATCGTGTGGATTCCGCGCTTCCTGGCGATCGCGATCAAGCGGCGCATCAGCAGGGTGCCCAATCCCTTGTTCTGCCATTCGTCGGCAACCGCGACCGTGCACTCGCATGACAGCGCGTCGGACGCGAGGCTGTAGCGGCTGATGCCCGCCGCCACTTCTTCGCCCGCGTGCGTGACCAATGCGACGAAGGCGAGGTCGCGGGTGTAATCGATGTCCACGAGCTTGTGGATCAACTCGTCGGAAGGTTCGGCGATCTGCCCCAGGAACCGGAGCCGCCGTGACTCCGGGCTGAGTCGGTGGATGAAGGTGCGTTCCAGATCCGCATCGTCCTTGCGCAAGATACGGATGAGGACCTGGGTGCCGTCTTCCAGCGTGTCGATCCACCGGGGCAGATCGCCGATGGGTGTCCCCGGTTTGGTGACCATTGCGCCGCTCGGCCGTGGTGCCGGGTTGGGTGTGTGGAGGGAGGAGCCGAGTGTGCCGTTCGCGTTCATGCTGGCATGCCTCTTTGCGTTGCGTTGCCGGGAAGCCCCGGCTTGCGGGGGTGGGTGACGCGGGCGTCGGTCGAGACCCGCGCTACGTTGCGCCGCGCGTCCCCGAGCAGGCCCACGGCCGCGCGCGCAATCACGAGTTCCTCGTTGGTGCGGATTACGAAAACCGGAACCGGGGAATCGGTCCTGCCGATCTGCGGATGGTGCGCGGCGTTCGCAGCCGGGTCGAGGTCGACGCCGAGCCAGTCGAGCCGCGCGCAAATCCGGTTACGCATCTGCGCGGAGCGCTCGCCAATGCCGGCGGTGAACACCAGCGCATCGAGTCCGCCCAGCAGCACGCATTGCGCGGCGATTTCCATGGCCGCGCGCTGCGCGAACAGCTCCAGCGCTTCGCGCGCGCGCGGATCGTCGCTCGCTTCCAGTTCCTGCACGTCGCCGCTGATGCCCGATACGCCACGCAGGCCCGACCGGTACGCCAGCAGTTCGTGTACTTCGTGCACACCCATCCCGCGCGTTTCGAGCAGGTGCAGCAGTACGCCCGGGTCGATGCCGCCGCTGCGCGTGCCCATCATCAGGCCATCGAGCGGGGTAAAGCCCATCGTCGTGCCGGCGCTGCGCAGGTTCTGCATCGCGCACAGGCTGGCACCATGCCCGAGGTGGGCAACGATGACGCGGCCGTTGGCGCAGGTGCCGGCCACCGTGGGCAGCACGCTCGCGATGTATTCATACGACAGGCCGTGGAATCCGTAGCGCACGATGCCTTCGTCGTGCAGCGCGCGCGGCAGCGCGAACCGCCGCGCCAGCGCTGGCAGGTGCCGGTGGAAGGCCGTGTCGAAACACGCGACCTGCGGCAATCCCGGATCCGTCGCGGCGATGGCGCGTATGGCCGCAAGCGCCTGGGGCTGGTGCTCCGGCGCCAACGGCACCAGCGATTCCAGATCGGCCAGCACCCCCGTATCCAGCCGCGTCGGCTCGACGTAGCGCAGGCCGCCGTGCACGACGCGATGGCCGACGGCGGCCAGGACCATGCCTGCAAAACGCTTGTGCACGAAGCCGAGCAGCCAGCGGATTGCGTCTTCCCCGCCGGTGCCGTGCGGCAGCGGCACCACGCGCTGGTCGCGGGGGCAGGAACAACCTTCCAGCGTCAGCACTGGCGAAGCGCCGGGCGCCGTGATCACGCCCCGTTCGACCAGGTCCAGGAAGTCCGCCCGGAACAACGCGAACTTGGTCCCGGATGAGCCGATGTTGATGGTCAGGACCGCGGGGATCATGGCGTGGCGATGATCGCTAGGTGCGCCGCCAGCAGCCTTGCCAGTACGCAGGAAATCAGGTGCGCGCGCGTGTCATCCGCGCGGCTGGCAAGGGCAACCGGTACGCGCGTGCCGAGCACGATGCCGGCCGAGCGCGCGTCCGAAAGATAGACGAGCTGCTTGGCCAGCATGTTGCCCGACACCAGGTCCGGCACCACCAGGATGTCGGCGTCGCCCGCGACGGGAGAACGGATGCCCTTGATGGCGGCCGCCTGCCGCGAAATGGCGTTGTCGAACGCGAGCGGCCCGTCCAGCAGCGCGCCCGTGATCTGGCCGCGCTCGGCCATCTTGCACAGCGCCGCCGCCTCGACCGTGGACGCGATCCTCTCGTTGACCGTTTCCACCGCGGACAGGATTGCTACCCTGGGCACGGCAACCCCGATTGCATGGAGCAGGTCGATCGCGTTCTGCACGATGTCGCGTTTTTCGCGCAGGCCCGGTGCGATGTTGATGGCGCCGTCGGTCAGGAACACCGGTTTGGGATAGGCCGGTACGTCCAGCGCGAACACGTGGCTCGCGCGACGCTCGCTGCGCAGGCCATGTGCTTCGTCGAGCACTTCGGACATCAACTCGTCGGTGCGCAACGCGCCCTTCACCAGCATGCCGGCCGAGCCCGAGCGCGCCAATGCCACCGCGCGCGCCGCCGCGGCATGGCTGTGCGGGACGTCCTCGATGTCGAAACCTTCGATGTCGATGCGGGCGGCTGCGGCCGCCCGCCGGATCCTCTCGCCGGGGCCGACCAGGATCGGTCGAAGCATGCCGAGCCGGTCGGCGTCCGCCACCGCGCGCAGGGTGCGCTCGTCACACGGGTGCACGATGGCTGCCGACAGCGGGCCGAGTGCACAGGCCTTTTCCAGCCAGCCGTCGAAGCGGGAGGATGGCACGCGGTTGGCGGTGGCAGCGGGGTTGTCCATGCACGGATCCGGGTTTGCATGCAGCGTTGCAGGCCACGGCGCGTTCGAGTTGACGGATGTCAACGCTGCTGCGCACGGGCTGGCGATGCCCGTGTTCCACGGCTGTCCGGCGTTGCCGCATCGCCTGGCTTGCGCGCGAATCAGGACAACTCCCACACGCACGCGGTGGACATGCTGGACGTGCGCGCGTGGTCATGGATGCTGGCCGCGGCGCTGCGGTGACCGGGGCGGATGTTTCGCGTCCGGTATCCGCCACGCCGGCTTGCCCAATCCGTGCATCGCGCCGAGGCGCGCGGCCTCACGGCGTTGCGGAGCGCCGGGCATGCCGCGCAGAAGGAACGGATACGAAATCGGTTCGTCCATCCACGGTTGCACCGCGGCACGCATCGTCACCTGCGCCTGCCACGGCAGCATGGTCGAGGTTTCCAGGTGCACGGCATCGCATCGGCCGCCCGCGCGCAACACGTTCAACGCGTAGCCGGACGAGTGCAGCACGCGTTCACCCCCGGGTGCGTCGATGTAGTGGACGTGGTTGTCCTCACGCAACGGGTCGAGTGCGTCGGACACGTCGTTCGCCAGCAAGGCAAGGCGTCGTTGCGAGGTGATGGATGTCAGTTCGAGGTAGCGGAGGCCATGCCGCCTGGCGTCCCGCAACAGGTTGCGATCGTCGCCACGGCGCATGGCGCGGGCGATCGCAGCGCCCGGATCCGCCGGCGCGGGGCCGCGGTCGCGGGCGAGCTGGACACTGCCGTACATGCAGCCCTTGCAGAGCGCGGCGGAGAATGCCCCGGCTTCCGAGCGCCCGCCTTCGCTGTCGTAGTCGAGGCCGAGCAACAGCAGCGCATCGGCCATGCCGATGAGGCCCACGCGTATGCGCGGCGCCGCGAGGCCCGCGATGCGATACGCATTGTCGAGCATGCGCACCGCCAGCCGTGCACACTCCAGGACCGCATTGCGGTCGATGTGCGCATGCACGGTGCCGGCTGCAAACACGAAGGCCGCGGCGTTGAGGGAGGCACAGAGGTCGCCGCGCTTCCAGCCGATCCTCCGGGTCCCGGCGGAGGCCAGCAAGCGTTCGTCGGGCAGCACCCGCCAGCCTGCCAAGGCCTCGTTGAATCGGGATGCCCACAACGACGCCACGTCTGATTCTTCCGCCGCGGCCAGGGCGGTGGCGACGCGTTGCCACGTATCCTCGATCGAGATGTCGTGCAGGCTGGTGCCGTTGCGCCACCGGAACCACGCGTCCCACGCCTCCACGGACGCGGCTTCGATGAATGGCGAAACCCGATGAACTTCCATTGCAGCGGCGACCGTGGGCACGTACGCGAGTGTCGCGTGGAGCCGGTCGCGCGAATTGACCCGCATCAACCGCCGCGGCGACATCCGTTGCCTGTTACACGCTGTTACACGGCGTTGCCGGTTCGACATTGCCATGGGAGGCGCGAGGGCTATCGTGCAACTGTCCCTCACCAACGCGAGCCTGACCATGGACACCACGCATGCCGTCGCCGATGTCGTCCCGCGCCACGCGCCGCTTCCGGATTTCGTACCCGCGTCCAGCCTCGATATCGAACCGTTGCGCGGCCAGCTGGCGCTGGCGCGGCGCAAGCTGAAACCGGGCGAATACCTGTACCGGAGCGGCCAGCCGTTCAACTCGCTGTACCTGGTGCACGTCGGATTCCTGAAGACCTGCGAGTTGTCGCGGGACGGGCGCGAGCAGGTCACCGGTTTCCGCATGCGCGGGGAATTGCTGGGCGTGGAATCGATCGGCCTCGACGCGTACAGTTGCGATGTCGTGTCGTTGGACGATGCGGAGGTCTGGTGCCTGCCGTACGCACCGGTGCTGGGGGTCTGCCGGGGCGACGCGGCCATGCAGGCCCGCCTTGCCGCCACGCTGGCCGACGAGATCCGCCGCAACCGCTCCTGGATGCTCACGATCGGCACCCTTGCCGCCGAGCATCGCGTGGCCGCGTTCCTGCTCGACTTCGCGGCGCGCCACGCCCGGCTCGGATTCAGCTCCAGCCACTTCATCCTGCGGATGGGCCGCGCCGACATTGCAAGCTATCTTGCGATCCAGCACGAGACCGTTACCCGGGCGCTTACGCGGCTCGCACAACGCGGCCTGATATCGGTGATGCGCAAGGAAATCAAGCTGCTGGACATCCCGGGGCTGCGTGCGTATGTCGGCGGCGGTGCCACCGCCACCGTGCACTGAGAAGGTCTGGCGTCGAACGCCGGCGTGTTGCGGATCACGCGCCGGCAAGCACCCGCGCAACGGCATCGGCAAGTTCTTCGCGCCGATAGGGTTTGCGCAGCAGTTCGAAGCCGGAAATGTCGCCGGGTTGTCCCAGCGATGAGTGCGGGTACCCCGAAGTCAGCAGGACCCGCAACCCGGGGCGCACCCGCAACGCTTCCCGTGCAAGCGCCACGCCATTCATGCCGTTGCCCAGTACGACATCGCTGAACAACAGGCCGACTTCGGCATGATCCGCCAGCAGGCCCAGCGCATCCTGGGCATTGCTGGCGGTCAACACGGCATGCCCAAGCGAACGCAGGAAGGCGGTGGCGATCGCGAGCACCTCCGGTTCGTCTTCGACCACCAGTACCGTAGTAGCCTGGCCTGCATCGGCCGTGGGTGGGCGTGTCGCCGGCGCGTCCAGCGATGCCGCGCCGGGTGCGGGCAGCCACAACTCGATCCGGGTCCCGTAACCGAGGCGGCTGTCCACGGTCATGCGTCCGCCGGACTGGGTGACGAATCCGTACACCATGCTCATGCCAAGGCCACTGCCCTTGCCGGAATCCTTGGTGGTGAAGAAGGGTTCGAACACACGCGCCTGCACCTCCGGCGACATGCCCGTGCCGGTATCGGCCACGGCGAACACCACGTACCGGCCCGCACTCAATTCCGGATCGCCTTCCACCATCTGCATGCGTGCCGCAAGGGTCAGGCAACCGCCGCGCGGCATTGCGTCGCGTCCGTTCAACGCCAGGTTGATCAGCGCCGTTTCCAATTCGTTGGGATCGGCATACGCGTCCGGGATGTCCACCGGGCAATCGATCTCGACGGCGATGGCGCCGCCGAGGGTACGCCGGAGCATGACCCCAAGCTCGTCCAGCATCGGCTTCGGAGGGGTCGCCACCGGGCGCAGCGGTTGGCGCCGGGAGAAGGCCAGCAGCTTGCGGGTCAGTTCTGCGCCGCGCGCCACCGCGCGTTGCACGCCGGCGATGGCTTCGTGCGCATCAGGGCGTTCGCCAAGCTCCATCTCCAGCAGTTGCAGGTTGCCGGATACGACCGTCAGCAGGTTGTTGAAGTCGTGTGCGATGCCGCCGGTGAGTTGGCCGACCGCGTCCAGGCGCTGCGCGTGGGCCAGCTGCAACTCGATGCGGCCGCGTTGCACGGCGGACGCCAGCAGGTTGGCGACCGATTGCAGGAAGCTCACGGTGGCATGGTCGAAGCGGCGTCCGGTGCGCGACAACGCCGCCAACAGCCCCGACGGTTCGTGCAGGCCGAACAACGGCGCCAGCGCCGCGTCGCGGAAACCCAGCTCCAGCAACGTCGTGCGCACCGGCCCGAATTCATCCGCGGCAGCGGACCCCAGCGTGAGGGCGGGCAGATCGCGGCTGACGAAAAAGTGGTGGACCAGGTTCGCGTCCGTGAAGCTCGCGGCAAGCCGCTCGGAGGCTTCCATGGAAATTCCGTGCACGGCCCTCGCGTGCAGGTTGCCGCGATGCCACTCGCTGGAAAAAATGGCAACCGCATCGACATCCAGCGCCGAACCGACCATCTCGGGCACCTGGGAGATCGCCTGGCGGTAGTCGGAGGATTCCAGCAGCAGCCGGCCTATTTGCACGACCAGGGTGTCGCGGCGTGCACGCCGGCTGCCGGAAGTCTCGCGGATCGAAACGATCGCGAGGGCGCCCTGTTCCATGCCCAGCGGACTCAGGCCGACCTCGGCGGCGAACGTCTTGCCGTCGCGGCGCACGCCCCGCAGTTGATAGTTGAGACCCGCCGCGCGTACGCGCGGGATTGCGGTGAAGCTGCGAAAATCCGCGACCGGCGCATGGCGCAGGGGCGAGGGCAACACCGTTTCGAGCGGCATGCGCAGCATTGCGCCCGGTGTGTAGCCGAACAGTTCCTCGGTATGTGCGTTTGCAAACACGATCATGCCGTCGCTGTCCACGGCGAGCAACGCGTCGGGCACCACGTCGAACACGACCCGCAGCAGGTCCGGAACCGGGCTGCCGGATTGCACGTGGCTCACGGGCCAGCTTGCCGCACGTTCGCCGTGAACAGGTAACCGGCGCCGCGCACCGCCTTGATCAGGTCGGGGCAGGCAGGGTCGGCCTCGATCTTGCGGCGCAGCCGCCCGACCTGCACGTCGATGGCGCGGTCGAACGGGCCCGCGCGGCGGCCGTACAAGTTCGTCATCAGGTCATCACGCGACAACACCTGGTTGGGGCGCGTGAGGAACGCGTACAGCAGGGCGTATTCACCCGTGGTCAGCGTGATCTCGCCTCCTTGCGGGTCGGTCAGCGCCCGTGAACGAGGGTCCAGCGTGAACCCGGCGAAGCGGAATTCACCCGCGCCGTCCGCAGGCGATTCGCGCGCGGAGGTGCGGCGCAGCACCGAGCGCACCCGTGCCAGCAATTCGCGCAGGTCCAGCGGCTTGGAAACGTAGTCATCGGCGCCGAGCTCCAGGCCGACCACGCGGTCGACCGAGTCGCCCCGGCCGGTGATGATGATCACCGCGCCGTTCCACGTCCTGCGCAACTGTCGCGTCAGCTCGAAGCCGTCCTCACCCGGCAGGCCGAGGTCCAGCAGCACCAGGTCGATGGTGGTGCGCGCCAGCACGTTGCGCATGTCGGCGCCGCTTGCCGCGGTGCTCACGCTGAAGCCCTGGCCGGCGAAGTAGCGACGCAGCACGTCCAGCACCCCGGGATCGTCATCCACCACCAGCAGGCGCATTGGGTCCGACATGGCATCCACGCACGACACGGAAGGCCTGTGGGGAATCTTAACCCAATGCCGTTTGTGGCGGCATCGCTTGCGGCGGCGTTGACCCACGTCAACTCCGGCATGCGCCCCGGCACTAGCGTGGATGCATGCCGGTCGGTCGACGGCCGGTTCGGGAGGAGAAACGGAATGTCATTGCGATGGTACAGACGGCCGCGCCTGGTGGTACTCAAGCCCGACAGTCCGGTGCTGGATGCGGCGCGTGCGATCGGGCAAAACCGTATCGGCGCCGTGGTGGTGCAGGACAAGGGCCGCGTCGTGGGAATCCTGACCGATCGCGATCTGGCGACCCGGGTGCTGGCGCTCCAGCGTGACCCGGCTGCCACGAAGATCGCGGACGTGATGACCACGTCGCCATCCACGTTGACGCCTGCGAACAGGGTGAGCGACGCAATCCGCCTCATGCAGGACCGGAATGTCCGGCGCATTCCCCTGGTGGAAAACGGGCGGGTGGTCGGGATGGTGACGCTGGACGACCTGCTGCTCGACGAGGCCGCGCCGCAGGAAGCACTGGCGGCGATCGTGCAGTCGCAAATCGGGGAGGGCGGTCCGTACGTGGCGCGTTCCCCGGCACGCCGACGCAGCCTCGCGCGCGCGGAAGCGACCTTGACGCAATTGCTGTCCGCGGTCCGTGACGAGGCCGAACTGGAAAGCCTCGAGCAGGCCCGCACCGCCGTCGACACCGTGCTGACGGCGCTGGTGCGCCGCCTGATCCCGCAGGAAGCCGGCGACCTCATCGCGCAGTTGCCTTCGCTGCTGCAGCCCGCGCTGCGTGCGTTGCCACCCGGGCCGGACAGGGCGGTCACCGAGGAATCGATCCAAACCGAACTGTGCGCATTGCTGGGCGTGGAGCCGCCGGAGGCGGCGCGGATCCTGGCGGCCGTCGCGGGGATCATCGCCGGAGGCATCAGCGAGGGCCAGGCAGAGGACGTGCGGGGGCAACTGCCGGCGGGCCTGCGCGACGTGTTCCGCTACACCGAGCGGTTCCCGTTGTTCGTTTGAAGCGGCGCGGCGCGCGCCGCGGCACCGGCTGCAGCGACCGTTCAATCCACGGAAGCCACATGACCACCTTGAAGCCAGAACAAACCCTGCAGCTCGTCCGGTTGATGGACGAACGCTACGCGCGTGAGCGGCGCGAGATCGACACGATCACCATGCGTTCCCTGCAGGAACGCGGCCAGGCGGCCTCGGCCGGGCCGGCCGCCGACCGGCTAGACGTGGCCATGGCCGACACCGCCATGGCCACCGACGATGCCATGGTCCGACAGAACATGCAGGACATGCGCGACATCGACGCCGCGCGCAAGCGCCTCGCCTCCGGCAGCTACGGAATTTGCATCGATTGCGGGGAGCCCGTCGGTTTCGAACGCCTGCTGGCCTACCCGACAGCCAAGCGTTGCATTGAATGCCAGCGCCTGCACGAGCAATGAAACGTGCAGGCAAGGCGTGGCGCGTGGGCGCCGTGACGGCATCCTGAGCCGTCGCAGCGCTGCACAGGGGCAGCGCCGGTCGGGATCGCGGCCCACGGAACGGGCCGCGATCCAAGGGTATGGCCACACATGTTCAAGCATATTCTCATTCCCATCGATGACGACCCGGGGTCGCGGCGCGCGCTTGCATGGGGCGTGGAGCTGGCACGGTCCGTCGGCGCCCGCATCACCGGATTCCATGCCATGACGGAGTTCGCGCATCCGGGCATCGTCGATGAATTGCTGGAGCCCCCCGCGGAGGAACTCCGTGCGCTGGCGCGCGCGCACGCCGACAAGCTGCTTGCGCCCTTGCAGGGCAAGGCCGGGCGCGCCGGCGTGCCCTGCGACACGCTGGCCGAGCGCGGTGATCGCCCGTGGGAAGCGATCGTCGCCGCGGCCCGGAAGTCCCGCTGCGACCTGATCGTGATGGCGTCGCACGGCAGGCGCGGGATCGCCCGGCTGGTTCTCGGCAGCCAGACGCAACAGGTCCTCGCCCACACCGGCATTCCGGTGCTGGTGGTGCGTTGACGGAAGGCCGGCCATGCCGGGGTGACTTGATCTTGCTCAACCCACGACCCACCGACGATGGGATGCTGGCAACCGGCCTGAGAGAGAGAAGGAGAGCGCCATGTCCGTTGCCAAGGTGATCGAGATTTGCAGTGAATCCGCAACCAGCTTCGAGGATGCCATCACTGCGGGCATCCGCCAGGCGCAGAAGACACTCAGCAACGTGCGGGGCGCGTGGGTGAAGGAACAGAAGGTGACGGTGCGCGACGGCAAGATCGTCGCCTACCGGGTATACCTCAAGCTCACCTTCGTGCTGGAGTAGAGCGCCGGCGTGCACGCGATACGGGCGTGCGCGCGGGCGGGATTTTCGGGAAACCGGTCATGATGGCCGTTGTCTGCATCGCCATGCCGACCAAAGGCAGGATCCCACCTCGGGCCTGCCAGCGAGCCAAGGGCAAGCATGGTCGGCATCGGCAGGCAGCGGCCATCGCCCGTTTCCGCACTGGTCGCTGCGAGGGGGATCACGATGGCCAGCCGATTCCTCGATCGGCGTGACGCAGGCCGGCAGCTTGCGGAACGGCTGCGCAAGTATGCGGGACGGCCGGACGTGGTGGTGCTGGCGCTGCCGCGCGGCGGTGTGCCGGTGGGCTGCGAGGTAGCGCGCGCGCTGGACGCCCCGCTCGACGTGCTGGTGGTGCGCAAGCTCGGCGTGCCGCAACAGCCTGAACTCGCCATGGGTGCGATCGCATCGGGCGGCGCCCGCTTCCTGTTGAACGACGTGCTCTGGGATGCCCGCGTGAGCATCATGGAGCTGCGTGCGGTGGAAGCACGTGAACGGGCCGAACTCACGCGGCGCGAACGCCTCTATCGTGGCGCGCGCCCGCCGTTGCGGGTGCAGGGGCGGGTCGTGATCGTGGTGGACGACGGCATTGCCACCGGTGCCACGATGCAGGCCGCGGCGCTGGCGTTGCGCTCGCTCCAACCCGCGCGCATCGTGGTTGCCGTGCCGGTGGCGTCGGCCGACGCGGCGCAACGGCTGGATGCGGTCGTGAACGAATTGGTGTGCGTGAAGCGTGGCGTGCGGTTCTTCGCGATCGACGAGCTTTACGAGGATTTCGAGCAGGTGGACGACCAGGCCGTGCGCGAGCTGCTCGGGCAATCGAGGCAACTGCCGGCCTGAATCGCGCAACGCTCTCTAGTCGCCGGACGACCCGGCCTGCAGGATCCGCCGGCGGATGCGCTGTTCCTCGTCCGGGCCGATCAATCCGTCGTCCAGCAGTTCCTGCAGCACCTGCAGTTGGCGCAGGCGGCGCTG
This sequence comes from Rhodanobacteraceae bacterium, assembly GCA_036279975.1. Taxonomy (GTDB): domain Bacteria; phylum Pseudomonadota; class Gammaproteobacteria; order Xanthomonadales; family Rhodanobacteraceae; genus 66-474. The sequence goes on along the minus strand of DASURP010000010.1, from coordinate 25,434 downwards.
GGGAAGTGTCGCGCCTGGGCGTGGCGCGGCGGTGAACGATTGCGCCGCGGGCAGCGCCGCCGGCGACAATTCCGGCGGCGCCTCGAGCGGTCCGGCCGCGGCAGTGTCGCAGGCGAGGCGCAACTGCAAACCCTGCTCGATGTCGCCCAGCGTGACCCGGTGGCGCAGCGGCGCGCAGCCGGGGTGCCGGAGCAGGACCATCCCGTACATGTCTGCGCGCGCGTCGGAGTAATGGTTGGGATAGATGTCGCGCTCGCTGACCGCCAACGGCGTCACGCCTGCAGCGCCGCCGACCAGCTCGACGCTGGCGCCCGCCGGCACGGACGCGATGCGCAGGGTGCCGACCTTCACGCCTTGCGCCAGCGCGCCGCCCGATGCCGCCAGCAGCGCCAGCGCCACGGCGCAGGGCCAGGCATGTCGCCAGCACGGGCAGGTCGGGGCGCGCATGTCAGAACGCCGTGTCGAAGCCGACCAGGATGTAGTTTTCCTTGTCCAGGTGGCCGACGAAGTACGGCCCGACCGGCCTGGTCTTGTCCAGGAAATCGAAGTTGAGCTCGATGATGCCCTTGACATTGCGCATGAAGTAGTACGACGACGTCAAGGTAAGGCTGTTCATCGCGATGCCTTCGTAGATGGTGTTGGTACGCGCAAGGTCGCCGGCATTGTCGCGGTTGTAGAGGGCCGAAAACGCCCAGCGGTCGTTCGGGATCCAGTCGATGCCGGCGAACCCGCCGTTCCAGTGGTAATTGCGCGCGGGGTCGGCGTCCAGGAATCCGTCCCAGGCGTTCCACAGGTATTGGACATACCAGTACACGTTGGGGCTGAACTGGCCCGAGGCGTCGAGGCCGAAAATACGCTTGTCGGTATCGCGTGCGCCACCCAGCAGGCCCGCGGGGCCGGTCGCGCTGCGCTGCTTGCCGGAAGCGCCGAACAGGCCCGCGTGCACCGGCCCCAGCTCCGCGCCGATGCGCCCGAACACGGTCTTGGAGCTGTCGTTGTCGAACATCCGGTCGGGGCGGCCGTAACCGGGGCTGTTGATCTTGAGATTGCCGTTGATGCCGTTGCCGTTGGTGAAGCCGAGATCCAGGTTGAACGGACCGGCTCCGCGGCTGAACAGCACGCCGCGGTCATAGGTGATCCCGGCCATGCGATAAACCATGTAGTCCTGGAACGGGAGGCGGACTTCGCGTGGGAACATCAGGTCGGAAATCTGGAATTGTCCGAGCATCATGTCGATGCCGGTGCGGAAAAGGTTGGCGTAACTGAACCAGGCATCCTCGACCAGCACGGTGCCGTTCTCGCCCTTCTCGGCGAAGATCGCATAGAAGTAGTAAGTGATGTTCTCGCTGAGCGGCGCGCTGGACAGGACCTTGACCAGGTAGGGCGCCTGGAAATCCGTCGCCGCGTATTGGGTGGCGCCGGTCAGGGGGTCGATCGTCTTGCCGTCGCGGGCCTGCACGTATGCCTGCGCGCGCACGGCCAACGGAACGTGGTCCGGCAGCGCGAGGCGCGTGTCGCCCAACTGCTTCGAGGTTTCCATCCAGTTCGGCAGGCGCATGTTGTTGGCGGCGAAGTGCTCGCCGAACTGGTTCAGGCGCGGGAAGGCCGAGTGGCACGCCGCGCAGCTCAGGTTGTAGCGACGCGCGAACTCGGGCATCGCCGAGGCGCTTCGGGTCGATATTGCGAGCAGCGCCGCACCGGCCAGCAGGAGCGCGGCCACGCGGGCCAGCGCCCAGAACATGTTGACGACATTCCGCTGCAACATGTGTTTCCCCTCGTGCAGCCATCGAAACCCGGGCGAAGTCGTGTTGCGGGACGCATCCTTGCCGGCAAAGGAACCACGGGTCCGGGCCGGCGCAGTTGATCGGCGTCAACCAAACCCCTGACAGGCGGATCCGTGGTGCCGCCATGGCCGCGCACATGCCGGGTCGGCAGCGTCGGACCCGGCAGCGTTGGATCCATGGCCGCGTTGACGGGGATCAATTCCCCGGCGTACGGTGTGGATATGGATGAAACGATGCGTGTGCGAATCCCGGGACTTCCGGACAGGCCGGATTTCCCGCACGAACTGCCAAGGGACACATCATGCGATTACACGAAATCATGAGCACCGAGGTCATCACCGCCGCCCCGGATGAGACGGCCGACGTTGCGTGGGCACGGATGCAGCGCGCCCGGATTCGCCATCTGGTCGTGCTCGAGGGCGGCCGCATGGTGGGGATGCTCTCGGAGCGGGACCTCGGCGGACGCCGGGGCGCCGCGACACGCCGGGGCCGCAGCATCGGCGAGTTGATGTCGGGCTCGCCCGCACTGGCGACGCCCGACATGACGCTGCGGCAGGCCGCCAACCTGATGCGCGGGCGCATGGTTGGTTCGCTTCCGGTGTTGGTGGATGACCGGGTGGTCGGCATCGTCACCGCAACCGATGTACTCGACGAACTCGGACGCGGCGCCACGCGCCCTTTGGTGCGGGCGCAACGACGTTCGATGCGGTTGCCGCCCGCCAGCTCCCGCAGGGCCACGTCGCGGGCGCGGGAGCGGCGCGGTTCGGGCGCCGGTGGCGGGAAGCCCAAGCCACCCAAACGGGGCACCGACGTGGAGCGACCCGCGGCGGCCAGCGGACGCAACACTTCGCGGGCAGGGCGCGAACGCGTGCGCACCCCGGACAGCACCCGGCGTGCGCCGCTGGCAGCGACCACCACCCGCGCGCTGAAACACGCGGGTGCGGCCAGCGTGCCCACGGACATCCCCGCGTACATCCGTTCCGCGGGGTCGTCCGCCGGTCCTGCCGACAAGGCCTACCTGCGACGCAAGCTTGGCCGCAGGCTCGGCAAGTTCGCGCCGGACGTGCAGCGGGTCAGCGTGCGGCTGGAGGACGACAACGGTCCGCGCGGTGGCGTGGACAAGCTGTGCCGCATCAAGGTCAGCCTGCGTGGCATGCAGGCAGTCGTGGTCGAATCCCGCAGCGACTCCCTGCAGGGTGCGATGGATGGCGCACTCAAACGGGTGGAGCAGGCCGTGCGGGAGCCCCTGCGACGCCGGCGGTCCGCGCCGATCACGCGCCAGCAGCGGCACAGGAAGATGATGCGCGCGGCGGCTGGCCACTGAGTCCGGACCTCGGCTGGCGCGCCGGCCGGACCTGCGGCGAACGCTGTTCGTTGGTTCATCCGCGGGGCGCCGGGCCGCCACCGTTGGCATACGTGGCACGCAGCCCCAGCCAGGTCTTGCCCGCGGCGATCAGCATCGGGATGGCGCCGAACACGATGAATACCAGGTCGCCCGGCAAGCGCAGCCATTCGATCAACCGTGCGCGTGGCGTGCCGATGAAGTCGAAGCTGCGCGCATGCCAGTAGCCGTGCTGGACCACGTCCCAGATTTGCAGGACGCCGCTCGGGAACAGGCTCATCACCAGCATCATGGCCAGTCCGACGTTGGTGCCCCAGAACGCGACCTTGACGTATTTCTCGATGCCGGGCCAGCTGCGCTCATCACTGGCCTGGCGCAGCACGAACACCATCAGCGCCAGCGCCAGCATCCCGAACACGCCCATCATCGCGGCGTGGCCGTGGTTCGGCGTCAACTGGGTACCGACTTCGTAGTAGCTGATGATCGGCAGGTTGATCAGGAATCCGAACATGCCCGCCCCGGCGAAGTTCCAGAAGCCAACCGCCATCAGGAAGTAGAACGTCCACTTGTGCGGCACGCGACGGCGGGTACCGTCGATGTCGACCTCGCCGCGCGTGGTGCGCACGAAGTCCCAGGCGTCCAGCGTCAGCAGCGTCAGCGGCACCACTTCCAGCGCCGAGAACAGCGCTGACAGCGCCATGTTGAACTGCGTGTGCCCCGTGAAATACCAGTGGTGGCCGGTGCCGATCAGGCCGGCGAGGAAATACAGGATTGCGTCGAGGTAGATCACGCGCAGCGCGACGTTCTTGTGCGCGATGCCCATCTGGTAGAAGGTCAGCGCCACCACGGTGGTCGCGAAGAACTCGAAGAAGCCTTCCACCCACAAGTGGATGATCCAGAACCGCCAGGTGTCGACGATGGTGTAGTTGGTGTGTGCGCCATAGAACAGCGCCGGCAGGTAGAACACCGGGATCGCCAGCGCCGAGAGCAGGAACATCCTGGCGAGTGGCCGCGCGTTGGCGTCGGCGGCCTTGCGCGGGTGCGCGATCCAGTACAGCACCGCGAACCACGCCAGCAGGCCCACGATCAGCAGGATCTGCCAGAACCGGCCGATTTCGAGGTACTCCCAGCCCTGGTTGCCGAACCAGAACCAGAGCTTGCCGAACCAGCCGGCGATGCCGGCCCATTCGCCCAGCAGGCTGAGCCCGATCACCGCGACGAACGCGACGAACAGGATGTTCACCCACGCGCTGAAACCGCGCGGCTCGTGGTCACGCAACGTGCGTCCGAGGAACAACGCCGCCGCGGCGTAGGCCGTTGCAATCCAGAAGATCGCGCTCTGCAGGTGCCAGGTACGCATCAAATTGCTGGGGAAGATGTTTTCCAGATGGAAGCCGTAGAAGCTGCCGGGATCGGCGCGGTAGTGCGCGGTGGCGGCACCGACCAGGGTCTGGAACACGAACAGCGCCGCGACCACCACGAAGAACTTCACCAGCGCGCGTTGCCCGGGACCGGCCTGGCCCGGCACGATGTGGGGATGCAGCGCGTGTCCGCGCGAAATCCAGCCGAGGTAGTCGAACTTGCCGAACAACAGCAGCACCGCCGCGATACCGCCCAGCAGCATCAGCAGGCTCAATGCGCTCCACAGCACCGCGCCGGGGATCGCGGTATTGCCGACCAGCGGGTCGTAGGGGAAATTGTTGGTGTAGGAATATCCGTAGCCGGGGCGTTCGGCCACCGAAGCCCATGCGGCCCACGTGACGAAGGCGGTGAATTCACGCAGCTCCTGTGGGTCGGAAACCAGGTCCGGCTTGAGCCCGCCGTTGCGCTCGGGGTGCCTGAAGTAATCGGCCCAGTGCGCCTGCCCCTGTTGCCACGCCAGCGCTTCTTCCGGGGTCAACACCAGGGTGCCCGTGGCGGTGTCGTAACGGTTGGCCTTGAGTGTCACCGCGACCTCCGCGCGTACCGCTGCCTGCCGGGTCGCATCGAGCTCGCCGAATGGCTTGCCGTACTGCCGCGCAGCCAGGCTGTCCGCGACGTCCACGCCCATCGCGTGCAGCGCCGCCGCCGAGTAATCGGGGCCGAGATAGGCGCCGTGGCCCCAGATCGAGCCGTTGTCCATCAGCCCGTACTTCAGGAACACGCCTTGTCCGGCACGGATGTCGGCACCCTCGAACAAGGTGTTGCCGTGGACATCGACGATCCGGTCGGGAATCGGCGGCGCTTTTTTGTAACCGAGCACCGTGATCGCGACCAGCACCGCGAAGCCCAGCACCATCACGGCAAGGATGGTGCGCTTCCACCAGGGTGAGAGTGGGGCTTCGGACTCGGACAGCGGCAACGTGGCGGACATGACTGCACCTCGGTGGGCCCGGAACGGCGCGGATTGTCTGGCTGTTGACCGCGTTGTCAATTGACCCCCGTCAATCGTTGCGCCAAGTCGTCGGAGCCGTGCCTGCCGCGTGGCCGGGGCGCGTGCCGCCCGCTCGCCTGGCTTCGGGCAGGCCTGCACGCGCGGGCCCGTTTGAGTTGACCCGCATCAACCGGCGTGGCTGCCGTTGCGGTGCAATCGTCACGCAGGCGGCGCGGCGTGACCGCGCGCTGGCGGAGCAAGGCGTGATGGACGCAAACACAAATCGCCCGGATGGTCGTCCCGGTGCCAATCCGGTTGCGCGCACGCGGCTAGCGCTTGTGCACGGCTCGGTGTCCGGGCTTGCGCGGCGCGCAGTAGATGCCGTGGAGCGTCGCGATGATCGCCTGCGCCGGCCCCGGCGGCAGCGAGTACCAGACCGTTTGCGCTTCGCGCCGCGTCACCACCAGTCCCTGCTCGCGCAGTCGGGCGAGGTGTTGCGAGAGCGCCGATTGGCTCAGCTCCGGCAGGTGCTGGTTGATCTGGCCGACGTTCAGCTCGTCCCCGATCAGCAGGCACAGGATGCGCAGGCGTTGGGTGTTTCCCAGCGCCCGCAGCAGCTGCGCCGCTTCGTCGGAATGGGCTTGCATCGCGTCGAGGTCGAGGGTGGGGGCGGGATTCATGGTGGCGGCCAGCGAGCGGGCAAAGGCGCTCAGGGTGTTGACATTGTACCCTTTTCTTATTAAGCTGTAACTAAATTAGATGATGATCATAAAGGACGGCGAGGGTGTCATGGCCAGAATCGTGGTGTTGGGGGCCGGACTGGGCGGCATGAGTGCAGCATACGAACTGCGCGCCGCGCTCGGCAAGCAGCACGGCCTGACCGTGGTCGGCGATGGCCCGCGCTTTTCCTTCACGCCGTCCAATCCGTGGGTCGCGGTGGGCTGGCGGCGGCCCGCCCAGGTGGGCCTGGACGTCGCCGGGCCGCTGGCCCGGCGCGGCATCGAGTTCATCGGCGAGCCCGCGGCCAGGCTCCATCCGGACGAGGACAAACTGGTCACCGCGGGCGGACGCGAAGTGCCCTACGACTATCTTGTGATCACCACCGGGCCGCGCCTGGCTTTCGATGAAATTCCCGGACTGGGGCCCGATGGCCACACCCAATCGGTGTGCACCACGCCGCATGCGGAGCGGGCCTGGGCCGCGTACCAGGCGTTCGTCGAGCATCCCGGCCCGATCGTGGTGGCTGCGGCGCAGGGCGCGAGCTGCTTCGGCCCCGCCTACGAGACCGCCATGATCCTCGACGCCGACCTGCGCAAACGCAAGCTGCGCGACAAGGTACCGATGACCTACGTGACCAGCGAGCCCTGGATCGGCCACATGGGGCTTGGCGGGGTGGGCGATTCGCAAGGCCTGCTCGAATCCGAATTCCGCCAGCGCCACATCCGCTGGATCACCAATGCGCGCATCACGCGTGTCGAGGCCGGCATGCTGCACGCGGAGGAAATGGCTGCGGACGGACAGGTGGCCCGGGAACATGCATTGCCATTCGCGTACTCGATGGTCATCCCAGCCTTCACCGGCGTCGACGCCGTGCGCGGCATCGACGGGCTGGTCAACCCGCGGGGCTTCATCCTGATCGACAAGCACCAGCGCAACCTGAAGTACCGCAACATCTTCGCCGCCGGTGTGTGCGTGGCGATTCCCCCGGTCGAGGTGACGCCGGTGCCGACCGGCGCGCCCAAGACCGGGTTGATGATCGAATCGATGGTGACCGCGATCGCCGCCAACCTGCGGGATGAGCTGGCCGGAAGGGCGGCCGCGGCCGAAGCGACCTGGAACGCGGTGTGCCTGGCCGACATGGGCGACACCGGCGCCGCGTTCGTGGCGCTGCCGCAGATCCCGCCGCGCAACGTCACCTGGACGAAGATCGGCAAATGGGTGCATGTCGCGAAGGTCGCGTTCGAGAAGTATTACCTGCGGAAGATGCGCACCGGCCACAGCGAGCCCATCTACGAGAAATACATCATGAAGCTGCTCGGCATCGAGCGGCTGAAACCCGGAACCGGCACGCGATGAACCACGCGTCCCGTAGTCAATCAGGCGCCGGCATGCCGGCATGCGAGCGGATCCATGGACCTGAAAACCACCAGCAACCGTTACCATACCTTGTCGATTGCCGCGCATTGGCTGACGCTGGCGTTGCTGGTCGCGGTGTACGCGTTGATCGAACTGCGCGAGGTCTTTCCGAAGGGCAGCGACCCGCGCGAAGCGATGAAGGCATGGCATTTCATGCTGGGCCTGACGGTGTTCGGGGTGGTCGGCGTACGCCTGGTGTTGCGGTTGCTGTTCCGGGCGCCGCCCATCGCGCCGTCGCCCCCGGCCTGGATGCGGCGGCTGGCCGCGGCGATGTACCTGGCCCTGTACGCGTTCCTGATCGTGATGCCGCTGCTGGGTTGGCTCACTTTGAGCGCGGAGGGCGATCCGGTCCCCTTCTTCGGATTGCACCTGCCGGCCCTGGTCGGACCGGACCAGGCGCTGGCCCACGACTTCGAGGAGATCCACGAGACCATCGGCACGCTCGGCTACTACCTCGTCGGCTTGCACGCGGCCGCCGCACTGTTCCACCACTACTTCATGCGCGACGACACGCTGCTGCGCATGCTGCCATGGCGCAGTCGCCGGCAGCCTGCCGGGCGCGCACGCAGCACGACTTTTGATTGACGGAGGCGACAACATGAACATCGATCGAATGGTGATGCGCATCGCCGGCAGCATGGTGATCGCAAGCGTGTTGCTGGCGTATTTCTTCACGCCGTGGTGGCTGCTGCTGGCGCTGTTCGTCGGCCTGAACCTGCTGCAGGCCTCGTTCACCGGCTTCTGCCCGCTGGCCCGCATCCTGAGGAAACTCGGCATGCGGCCGGGCACCGCGTTCCCGAAATGACACCGGCAACTTGTCGAAACCCGATGGAGGAAGACAGCGTGTATTACATCGTGGACTCAAGCAAACCTTTCGCGCAGGCGGTCGAGGACCTGGACGCCGCGGTCAAGCGTCACCGGTTCGGCGTGCTGCATGTCCACGACATCGGCAACACCTTGCGCAGCAAGGGCCAGGCCTTCGACGGCGAGTGCAAGGTGTTCGAGGTGTGCAGTCCGCCGCAAGCCGCGCGCGTGCTTGCCAATGACTTGCGCCTCAACACGGCGCTGCCTTGCCGGATTTCGGTGTACACCGAGCACGGTGCGACCCGCATCGGCATGCTCGAACCCGAGCGCATGCTGGCGACACTGTCGGACGATCCCGCGCTGGCGGTGGTGGCGCGCGAGGTTGGAGACGCCACGCGGCGGATGATCGACGAGGCGAAGTGATGCGCTTCCCGGGTGCCCTCCGGGCGTGGCGCTTCGCCACGCCATTCGCCGCGCTCGTCCTGCTGGCCGCCTGCGGGCGGACGCCAGGGCAGGCGCCGGCATCATCGCCGCCGCCGCTTGCGACTCTGTTGGTGGAGCCTGCCCAGGCTGCGCGTGAGCAGGTCTGGGACGGGGTGGTCGAGGCCGTCGACGAGACCACGCTTGCGGCGCAGACCAACGCGCGGGTGCTCGAACTGCCGGTCGATGTCGGCGACCGCGTGACCCGGGGCGAAGTACTGGTGCGGTTCAGCGACATCGAACAGCAATCCGGCCGCAAGGCCGCCGCAGCCGATGTCGCTGCGGCGCGCGCCACCTACCGGGACGCCGAGGCCAACTGGAAGCGCATGCACGCGGTCGTCGCGCAGGGTTATGTATCCCGTGCCGACATGGATGCCGCGACTGCGCGCCGCGATGCGGCGGGCGCGGCGCTGCGCGCAGCCGAAGCCGCGTTGAAAAGTGCCGGCCAGCAGGCCGATTACACGGTGGTGCGCGCGCCGTTCGACGGTGTGGTCACGCGCCGCTTCGTGCAGGTCGGCGAGGCCGTGCAATCCGGGCCGCCAACACCGCAGCCGCTGATCGCGCTGGCCTCGCTGGACGCGCTGCGGGTGGACGTGGTGGCGCCGCAGAGTGCGATCGACGCGATCCGCAGGTTCCACCACGCCGAGGTGGTGTTCGCCGACGGCAAGCGCGTGCACGCCACCGCGCTCACGGTGTTTCCGTATGCCGATCCCGCGACCCACACCTTCCGGATCCGCGTCCGTCTGCCATCCGACAGTGGCGGGCTGTATCCCGGGATGACGGTCAAGGTGGCGTTCGCGGTCGGCGCGGCAAGGCGCCTGCTGGTGCCGGTCGGCGCCCTGGTGCGGCGCGGCGAGCTGAGCGGCGTCTACGTGGTCGGCGCCGATCACGCCGTGGCCTTGCGCCAGTTGCGGTTGGGCCATCGCTTCGACGACGGTGTGGAAGTCCTCGCGGGGCTCGCGCCGGGTGAGCGCGTCGCGCGCGATCCCGAGGCCGCGGCACTGTACCTCGCCAGCCTGCGCGCCACGGGGAAAGATTGACCATGGACACGCGCCCCGGGTTTTCCGGACGCATCGCCCGCGCGTTCCAGGACCACCCGCTCACGCCCATCCTCGCGGTGGCGGCGTTGCTGCTGGGCCTGGTTGCGCTCGCGATCACGCCACGCGAGGAAGAGCCGCAGATCGACGTCACCATGGCCAACGTGATGGTGCCGTTCCCGGGCGCCGACGTGCACGACGTCGAGAACCTGGTGACCTCGCCGCTGGAACAAAAACTCGCGGGCATCGCCGGCATCAAGCACGTGTATTCGGTGAGCCGGCCGGGCATGGCCATGCTGACCGCCGAGTTCAAGGTCGGGGTGCCGCGCCAGACCGCGCTGGTGCGGCTGTACAACCAGGTGTTCCAGAACCGCGACTTGTGGCCGGCCAATTTCGGCGTGGGCCAGCCCATGATCCGCGCGATGGGCATCGACGACGTGCCGGTGCTGGTATTGACGCTGTGGACCGACGATCCCGTGCGCGGACCGGTCGATCTAGCCGAGGTCGCCCACACGCTGGAGGCCGATCTCAAGCACGTCCACGGCACCCGCGACGTGTACACCCTCGGCGCACCGGACCGCGCGGTGGTGGTGCAGCTCGATCCCGCGAAACTCGCCGCCTACGGGCTGGGCGTCGACGACCTCGCGCGTTCGCTCGAGGCCGCCAACGTGGTCGCGCAGGCCGGCGATCGAGTCAGCGGCGACCGTGATATTCCGGTCACCGCAGGCACCTTCCTTGCGGATGCCGACGAAATCGCGCACCTGGTGATCGGCCTCAAGGGCGGCCAGCCGGTGTTCCTGTCCGATGTCGCCAGCATCCGGCGCGGCGCCGACGTGCCCAACCGCTACGCCTGGTTCGGCACCCCGCCCGGCAAGGGTGGTCCCGGGACCGGGATGGCGCCGGCGGTGACGATCGCCGTCACCAAACTTTCCGGCAGCAACTCCGCCGACATCACGCAGGTGATCCGGCAGCGCATCCATGCACTCCAGGGCGTGGTGATTCCCGCGGGCGTGCACGTGGCGGTGACCCGCGATTACGGCGAAACCTCGACCGCCAAGGCCGACCTGCTGATCCACAAACTGCTGTTCGCGACGCTCTCCGTCGTGCTGCTGGTGTTGCTGACGCTGGGTTGGCGCGAAGCGATCGTGGTCGGTACCGCGGTGATCATCACCCTGATGCTGACCCTGTTCGCTTCGTGGGCGATGGGTTTCACCATCAACCGGGTTTCGTTGTTCGCGCTGATCTTCTCGATCGGCATCCTGGTGGACGACGCGATCGTGGTGGTGGAAAACATCCACCGGCACATGGCGCTGGGCGGGCGTTCGTTGCGCGATGCGATCCCGGAAGCCGTCGGCGAGGTCGGCGGGCCGACCATCCTCGCGACCTTCACGGTGATCGCCGCGCTGTTGCCGATGGCGTTCGTGTCGGGCCTGATGGGCCCGTACATGCGGCCGATCCCGATCAACGCCTCGGCCGGCATGCTGCTGTCGCTGGCGGTCGCACTGGTGGTGACGCCGTGGTTGTCGCTGAAACTGCTGCGCCGGCACGGTGCGCCGTCCGCGCAGGCGGAACCACGCGAGACGCGGCTGACCCGCCTGTTCCGTCGCCTGATGACGCCGTTCGTCGCCGGTCACCGCGCGGCCCGCCGGCGGCGCGTGCTGTTCGCCGCGATGGCGGGCCTGGTGCTGGCGGCGGTGGGCCTGGTGGTCGTCAAAGCCGTCGTCCTGAAGATGCTGCCGTTCGACAACAAGTCGGAATTCCAGGTGGTGCTGGACATGCCCGAAGGCAGCACGCTCGAAACCACCAACCGGGTGCTCACGGACATGGCCCACGCGCTGGACGGGGTGCCGGAGGTCATGAACTACCAGGGCTACGCCGGCACCGCCGCGCCGATCACCTTCAACGGCCTGGTGCGGCAGTACTACCTGCGTGCGGGTCCGTTCGACGGCGACCTGCAGGTGAACCTGGTCGGCAAGGGCGAACGCAAACGCCAAAGCCACGAAATCGCGCTGGCGGTGCGCCCGATGCTGGCCGCGATCGGCGCGCGTTACGGCGCGTCGGTAAAGGTGGTGGAGGTGCCGCCCGGCCCGCCGGTGCTGGCGCCGATCGTCGCCGAAATCTACGGGCCGGATTACGCCACCTTGCGCAAGCTTGCACTTGGGCTGGAGCAGGATTTCCGTTCCGATCCCGGTCTCGTCGACATCGACACCAGCGTGGAAGCGGACGCGCCGCGCGAAGTCGTGGTGGTCGACCGCGCCCGTGCGGCGCGGCTGGGCCTGGCCCAGGCCGACATTGCGCAGGCCTTGCGCACCGCGTTGTCGGGCGATGATGCCACGTACCTGATGGATGGCCGCTCGCGCCACGCCGTGCCGGTGCGGCTGCGGCTGCCGCCGGGCGACCAGGCTTCGCTCGAGCAACTGCTGGCGCTGCGGGTGCGCGCGCTCGGCGGGGTGCTGGTGCCGTTGTCCGAAGTCGTCACGGTGCACCAGGCCGGCTGGGAGAAGGCGATCTACCACAAGGACCTGTTGCCCTACACCTATGTCACCGCCGACGATGCCGGCCGCACCGACAGCCCGTTGTACGGCATGTTCGCGATGGTGTCGAAGCTGCGCCAACAGAAGGTGGACGGCCATTCGCTGGCGCAGGACTTCGTCCGTCAACCGGTGGAACCGGCCGGCTATGCGGTGAAGTGGGACGGCGAATGGCAGATCACCTACGAGACCTTCCGCGACATGGGGCTCGCCTACGTCGCCGGATTGCTGCTGATCTACCTGCTGGTGGTGGGGCACTTCAAGCAATACCTGGTGCCGCTGATCATCATGGCGCCGATCCCGCTGACCGTGATCGGCGTGATGCCTGGGCATGCGCTGCTGGGTGCGCAATTCACGGCGACCTCGATGATCGGGATGATCGCGCTGGCCGGAATCATCGTGCGCAACTCGATCCTGCTGATCGATTTCATCAACCTCGCGCTGGCGGCGGGCCGGCCGCTCCGCGAAGCGGTGGTCGAGGCCGCGGCGGTGCGCGCCAAGCCGATCGCGCTGACCGCGCTGGCGGCGATGATCGGCGGCTTCTTCATCCTCGACGATCCGATCTTCCAGGGCCTCGCGGTATCGCTGATCTTCGGCATCCTGGTTTCCACCGTGCTGACCCTGCTGGTGATTCCGCTGCTGTACTACGCATGGCTGGCGCGCCGGCATCCCGCGTGAGCCCGGCGGCGACGGCCAGCAGCGGGCTGCGCTTGACAACGGTCAATGGCTGCACGGGCGCTGCCGGGCGACAATGGATGTGGTTGCACCAGCATGCGAGGCAGGCATGGAATTCCACATAAAAACCCGCGGCGTGAAACCGGACCTGGACGTGATCAATGCGGCGCTGATCCGGATCGACCCGCTGGCGGTAGCCGACATCGACCCGGCCGATGCGAGCCTGCGGGTCGCGGCGGAGCTGAGTTCCCCGGAGTTGCTTGCCTTGCTGACGCAAACCGGTTATCCCGTCAACTGGAAACAGCTCGAACAGGTGCCTTCGGTATGCTGTGGCGCATGCGGCGGGTAGGGCTGCAACGCAATCCCGAGTCCGGTTCCCGCCCCGTCTTGGCATCCACCCGGGAGAGGCACCATGAGTGAAAACCAGAGTTTCGAAGTAAGCCTGGAGCAGGTCGAGGATTTCGAGTTCCGCGTCCGCTTCGACGGCACCGCGATCGCCGACCTCGCCACCGACGAACCGCCGCCGCAGGGCCACAACGCCGGCCCCAATCCGTCGCGGCTGCTGCTGGTGGCGGTGGCCAACTGCCTCGCCGCGAGCCTGCTGTTTGCGCTGCGCAAGTTCCGCAACGACCCCGGACCGATCAAGGCCAGGGCGCGGGCGCAACTGGAGCGCAACGCGAACGGGCGCTGGCGGGTCGCGGACATGCAGGTGGACATGCAGCTTGCCGACCGTGCCGAGGCGCTGCAGCACCTGGACCGGGCCCTGGCCCAGTTCGAGGATTTCTGCATCGTCACCGAGAGCGTGCGTGCGGGCGTGCCCGTCAGTGTGCGCGTGCAGGATGGCGACGGACACCAGCTGCACGCCTCGGCGGTGCCGGGCTGACGATGCCGCGCAGACGTTGCCCTGCCGGCAGCGGCGGGTATTCCGATCCCGGGCGGGGCGGCGAGGATCCGGATTCTTCGCCCCCCGTCAATGCGCAACGCACCTGACAAGGGTCAACTGGCGGCGCGGAACCAAGGCTAGCCTGAATGTCCTGTTGCACGGGAGCACGTCATGCCGCGAATCCGCAAACACATGGGCAGCGCCGGGCGCCGGCCAACGCAGGCAAGCCAGCCTGCCGGATGGCTGGAGAGGTTGCACGACGGCACGCCCATCCGGGTGCGGGCGATCCGGAAACAGGATGCCGGGCTGGAACTCGAATTCCTCAACCGCTTGTCACCCGAACGGCGCGGTTCCCGTTTCATCGGGCTCGTGCGCGATCCGGACCCGGACGTCGCGCGCGACCTGACGGACCTCGATCCGGCCAGGTCCGCGGGGTTCATTGCCGTGGTGACGAACGATGGCCGCGACCAGCAGATTGGCGCCGCGCACTTTCGCGTCAATGCGAAAGGCGACGCCTGCGATTGTTCGCTTGCGGTCATCGAAATCTGGCAGAACCGCGGGGTCGGGTCGTTGCTGATGCGCCAGCTGATCGAAGCCGCGCGCAAGCGCGGCATCCGGCGCATGCGCGCATTCGCGCCGGCGCACTTGAGTGACAGCCCCGACCATCTCGCCGAACGGCTTGGCTTCAAGCGGCGCCTGGATTCCCGCGACCCGGCCAGCGTGACCTACGAACTGCGGCTGGGTTGACGGGCTTTGCCACGGGCGGGGGAGGGTTCGGGCATCGCGGCACCCGCGCAAGGGCAACCGGACGCGCCGGATATCGTTTTTCACGCCGCTGCGCGCCACCTGCGTGTGCCGACACGCAGCAACGTGGTCCACGCGAACATGGCCAGGATTACCGCGGCCAGTGCCGCCACGGTCACTGGATCCGGCCACGACACGCCCATCAGGGCCCGCAGCCACGGAATCCCCAGCACGGCGGCGAGCACCACCGCCACCCCGACCAGGATCCATTTCATCCGGGGGTTGCGCGGGTGCGTCCGTCCGGGTGACCTGCCGTGGTTGGCAAGCGCCAACTGGTACAGGCCCACCAGCAGTCCCGCGAATACCAGCGTGCGTACCTGCTCGACGCCTGCGGACTGCGCCAGCAGCACGCCGCATCCCGCCAGCAGCAATGCGGCTAGGCCGGCGCCCTGCAGGATCGCACGCGCCAACCGGCCCGGTGCAAACGGCGTCTGCTTGCGCGGACGCGGCGGCCGACGCATCGTGTCCGCGCTTTCCGGCTCGGCTTCGAACACCATCGAGCAGGCCGGGTCGATCAGCAGTTCCAGCAGCACGATGTGGACCGGCGCCAGCAGCACGGGCCAATGCAGCAGCGCCGGGACCAGCGTCAGCGCGATGATCGGGGCGTGCACGGCGAACACGAACCCGGTCGCCTTGCCGATGTTGTCGTAGATCCGCCGTCCCTGGCGGATCGCGCGCACGATGCTGGCGAAGCTGTCGTCCAGCAGCACCAGCGCGGAGGCCTCGCGCGCGACATCGGTGCCGCGTTCGCCCATCGCGACGCCGACATCGGCGGTCTTCAGCGCCGGTGCATCGTTCACGCCGTCGCCGGTCATCGCCACCACGTCGCCCGCATCCTGCAGCAGGTGCACCAGGCGCAGCTTTTGTTCCGGCCGCAGGCGTGCGCAGACATCGACACGCGCCAGCCGCTCGCGCAACGCGGCGTCATCCATGCCGGCCATTTCAGGCCCGGTCAGGACCTCGGGATGCCAAGACATCCCGATTTCACGCGCAATCGCTTGCGCCGTGGCCGGGTGGTCGCCGGTGAGCATAAGGATCCGCACGCCGGCGCTGCGGCATTCGGCGATCGCAGCCGGGACTTCCGGCCGCGGCGGATCGCCGAACCCGAGGAAGCCGGCGAACCGGAAGGCGAATGCCTGTTGCGAGTCCGGCCACGTCGAGCCGGTCCATTCGCCGTGTGCCACGCCGAGCACGCGCAGGCCCCGCGCCGCTAGCGTGCTGGCCTGCCGCAGGGCTACCGCGGCTTCCACCTCCGACAGCCGGCACAGCGCGACGATGGTTTCGGGCGCACCCTTGACGGCGAGCTGGTGGTGGGCCGCCCCCGGCGCCGCGTAGGCGCGCGTCATCGCAAGCGTTGCGGATGAAAGCGGATATTCGCGCACCAGAGTCCAGCCCCGGTGTGCCTGCCGCAAAGCAGCGAGCCGTTGGCCGAGCAGGACGATCGCCTTCTCGGTGGGGTCGAACGGGTCGGACGGCGTCGCCAGCAGGGCGTGTTCCACGAGTTCGCGCCCGGCGTCCGTCCACGCTTCGGCGTCGGGCCGCGTGTCCGCGATGGCGCCATCGGGCGTGGCCAGGGCGGTCACCTGCATGCGATTCTGGGTCAGGGTGCCGGTCTTGTCGGCGGCCAGCACGGTGATCGCGCCGAGCGCCTCCACCGCGGGAATGCGCCGCGTCAGGACGTTGTGCCGCGACAACCGCCATGCCCCCATCGCGAGGAACACCGTGATCACCACCGGGATTTCCTCGGGAAGGATGGCCATGCTGAGCGCGACGCCGGCGAGCAGGCTGTCGAGGAAGGTGTGGCCATTCCACAACCAGTTGAGCAGCGAATAGCCGGCGGCGAGCAACAGTCCGACCACGCTGAGCGTGGCGATCAGGCCACGCGATGACCGTTGCAGCCCTGAAAGCGGTTCGCCGGCGGTGGCCAGCATCGCCCCGATTTCGCCGACCCGGGTGGCGCTGCCGGTCGCCGACACCTGCGCCAGCGCGTTGCCCTTGGTCACCACGGTGCTCGCGCAGACACGGTCGCGATCCGAGCCGGCCAGCCGCCCCACGGCGACGGCTTCGCCGGTGAGCAGCGACTCGTCCACCTCCAGGTAACCTTCCAGGAGGGTGGCGTCGGCCGCGATCCGGTCGCCCTCGTGCAGCGCCAGCAGGTCGCCCGGCACCACCTCGCGCCCGGATATCCGCAGCTTCTCCCCGGCGCGTATCACCAGCGCGCGCGGCGCGGAAAGATCGCGCAGCGCTTCGAGCGCCCGCTGGGTACGGCGTTCCTGCACCAGCGTGATGCCGATGACCAGGAAGATCGACGCCAGCAGGAAGATCGCCTCGGCCAGATCGCCCAGCACCAGGTAGATGCTGCCGGCGACCAGCAGCATCATGAACATCGGTTCGGCCAGCACCTTCAGCACGATCCGGTGCAGCGGCTTGTGTTCGCCGCCGGGCAACGCGTTCGGACCGTGCTCCGCCAGGCGCCGTTGTGCCTCGGCGTGGCTGAGGCCGAGGTGCCGGTCGCCGGGGCGATCAGCGGAAGCCATCGGAAGCGGCGATTCGATGTTCACGGCCGCGTCGCGGGTCCGCATCGCCCCGGTTCATCGACAGGTGTAGCCGCCGTCGATCACCAGTTCGCTGCCGGTCACGAATTTCGACTCGTCCGAGGCCAGGTACACGACACCCCACGCAATGTCGTCGGGTTCACCCATGTGGCCCAATGGGTGCAACGCATCCAGGTTGCTGCGTTGGGCCGGCCGGTCGCCGGAGTGGGCGGCGAGGTAACCCTGCACCATCGGCGTCCAGATGAAGCCGGGGTGGATCGAGTTGACGCGGATGCCATCGGCTGCGTACTGCAACGCATCGGTCTTGCTCATCAGGCGCACGGCGCCCTTGGAAGCGTGGTAGGGCGGTACGTCCGGCGCGCCGACCAGCCCGTAAATGGACGAAAGGTTGATGATGCTGCCGCCGCCGTTGCGGCGCAGGTGCCGCAACGCATGCTTGGTGCACAGGAACACGCCCTTGACGTTGATCGCGAACACCCGGTCCCAGTCCTGCTCGGTCAGCAGGTGGGTGGGTTTGTCGGGTCCGGCGATGCCGGCGTTGTTGACCAGCACGTCGAGCTGCCCGAAGGTCGCGGCGGCGGTGTCGATCGCGGTGGCCACTTCCTGTTCGCGCGCGACATCCGCGTGCAGGTAGATCGCGGCCTTTCCGGTTCCCGCCAATTCCTGCGCCAGCTTGCCGCCGGGTTCGTCGAGGATGTCCACGATGGCCACCCGCGCGCCTTCCTGCAGCATGCGGCGCGCGCACGCGGCGCCGATGCCCACGGCACCGCCGGTGACCACCGCAACCTTTCCATCCAGTCTGTTCATCGCTTGCTCCCGTCGGGGCGTCGTCAAGGGGTCACGCTGGTGCGCGCTGTGGCAGCGGGCCACGCAGGGCGAGCCGCCGCGGGATTTGGACGCGGATGGTGGAAACGCTGCGCCGCACCAGGTTCTTGGCGATCTTCAGCGCCACCGCCTCGCGCACGCGCGGGCGCAGCGATGCATTGAGGATTCCGAGAAAACGCGGCGGGGCGATCAGCACCAGGTCCACATAACGCTGCTCGTCGAGCCCGCGCGCCAGCACGGATTCCAGCGTTCCGGCGAACTGCGCCGCGGATTTGTCGCGCGCCGTGGTGTGCGGCTCGATCACGTGACGGCCTTCGCCCAGGCGGTCATGCGTACGCGGTGGTGGCGCGCGCTCGCGCTCGTGGCCGGGGGTACGCGCCTCGACGTTGGCAAAGCTCTCGAGTTCGCCCATCCGTCCCGCACGGTGTTCCAGCGAAAACAGGCGGGCGCGTGCGTGGTCGGCAACGAGGATCCAGGTATCCGGCATGGCTGGTTCATCCGATGGTGAGGCGGTCTTCGACCATGCGCACGCCCGGTGCGGACCAGACGGCACGTTCCACCGCCTGCTTCTCGCTCCAGTTGTCGACACGGCCATCGATGCGTACGGTGCCGTCATTGCGAATGTCCACCCGCACCAATTCGGCCTGGATTTCCGCATGCCGCTTCAACGCGTCCTGGATGCGCCGCCGCACGTCGCCGGACTGCGCGGCGGTGGCGAGGGTGATGTCGTTGATGACGCCCTTGACGCCGCCCAGCCTGCGGACTTCCTTTTCCGCGTTCCAGCGCTGGTAATTCCAGTTCACGCTACCCGACAAGGTCACCCAGCCGTCCGACACGCGAACCCGGACACTGTCGAGCGGGACCACCGCCTTCCATGCGAGGATGCTGAGGGCGCGTTGCGCGATCTCGTCGTCGTTGCGCTTCTTGTCACCCGCCAGGCGGACTTCGATTTTCTGCGCGATGCCCTTGACGCCCTTCACCCGCCAGGCCGCGCGTTCGGCGGTGGTCTTCTGGGTGTAATCGGTGACATAACCACTGAGTGTGATGACTCCGTTTTCCGCGGCGACGCCGATGTCGGCGGCATCGATGCTCGGTTCGTATTCCAGTTCGTCGATGACGAGCTGGCGCAGTTCTTTGTCGTTCATGGCTGGCCTCCGGACCGGTCCCGGGAACCATTCCATCCGGAACCGGACCCGGCAGATTGATCCGCATCAACAACCCGCGTTTCGCCGCGTCAAATCCACGCTGCGGGGCGCGGTCGCTGCGCGCACGCGCAGCGCGATCGTCACGGCGTCGATTGCCGCCCGGGCGTGTCGTGCTGCCTCGGCGCGCGGTTGCGCTCGTCGGAGGCGCGCAGGCGGGGCAGCACCAGCCCCAGCACGTAACCCAGGACAAGGCCCGACACCAGCGCGTAAACGAATATCGGCAGCATGATGAAAAGGACTTCCATCGGCGATCTCCTGGCAAACGGGCGGGCCCGCTGTGCGTCGACTACCGTTGCCGGGCAGCGTAAACGCCGGACGTCGCCGCGAATTGACCGGGATCACTCCGGATGACTGATGGCGGGCGCTACGCCCGATTCCGCGGGGGCACGCTCCGGCATCGACCACCGCGGGACCCGCCCGCGATGCCCGTGCGCCCGCACGGGGTCGCGGCTCAGCGCGCCACCAGAACCGGGACCCTGGAAAGTGACAATACTTTCATCACCACCGATCCCAGCACGAGGCTCATCAGCGCGCCGCGGCCGTGCGAACCCATCGCTATGAGGTCACAGTGGTCTTTTGCCGCCGTCCGGATGACGATGGGGGCGGGATCGCCGACCACGAGTCGTTCCTCGAACGGCAGGCCGGCAGCGCGGAGCATGCGGCGCGCCGCGCGCACGGCGCGCCTGGCCCGGTCCTCGTGGAAGCGGGCGCGGGCTTCCAGCGTCAGGTAGCGACCCACGCGCTCGGGCAGGGGAGGATCCACGTGCAGCAACAACAACGACGCGCGTCGCGCGGGCGTCTTGCCGCCCCAGTGCTTGATCACGTAGCGCAACGCGCGGGAGCTGCTGGGGCTTCCATCGACAGGCAGCAGGATTTTCATGGCAGGTTCTTCCTCGTTGGACAGTCGGGGCAACCGCTGGCGTCGGCAACGACGACGCCCGTTCACGTGGTGCCGGAGACGTTGATTGCGTGTGGCGCATCGTCGTTCCACGCAGACGCATTGCAAGCTTGCGCCGCACCGCGGCCCGGGTATTTGAGTCGTGTCAATTCGTTGCGTTTTCCCTGCGTACCGGCGGGCGCGGGATACCGCATGGCCGGCCAGGACACCACTTCCGTTCCGGGAATCGAGCGAAGTTGACTTGCATCAACGGCCGCGACCGGGGGTGACGTAACGTGACCGGGCGTGCCCCCGAGGTACGCCTGAAAACGAGGAACCCTGACCATGCCAGCCATTGCACGCTTCACTCCATTCCGGACCGCGTCACGCTTCGAGACGCCGGCCCTGTTCGATGATTTGTTCCGCAATTTCGCACTCAGCCCGCTCTGGCGGGAACCGGGGTCGGCCCCCGATGTGTGCCTGGATGTCACGGAGGACGACAAGGCATTCCACGTCAGGGCGGAAATCCCCGGCGTCAACAAGGACGATATCGACGTTTCCGTGGAAGGAAACCAGGTGGCCATCACCGCCGAATTGAAGCAGGAGGAGAAGAAGAAGGACGAAAGGGAAATCTTCGTCGAGCGCCGCTACGGCAAGGCCTATCGCGCCTTCATGTTGCCCGGTGATGTCGATGGGGAACGCACGGAGGCGCGTTACGACAAGGGCGTGCTCATGCTGACCCTGCCCAAGAAGGGCAACGGCGGCGCAAAACGCATCGCCGTCGGCTGAGCCGTTTCCGTCATGTCGGGGGCCGCCGACGGAAGCGTGTGGCGGCCTTCCTTTCCTGTGAGCACGCGGCAAGCGCCTGGCGTAACATCGGGCGGATGCGTCCTTTTTTGAACCGGGAGATCCCGTAGCATGCCTCCGACAAAGTATTTCGCCAGCACCCTCCCGACCGCCGTGCTGGTGTGCGCCTTGCTGGCTCCGTCTGTTGCTCTCGCGCAACAGAACTCCCACCACCCCAGCCACGTGCCGGAGGCGTCCAGCTCGCAGGCGACCTTCAAGCCGGATGCAACGCTGAGCCGCGAAATGGCGGCCATTCGCGCGGCATTCGCGCGGCGACTCGACTCGATCCGGGTCGGAGAATTGAACGATGCGGAATACGCGACGCTCGGGCGCGACCTCGAGGGCCGCCTCGGCACCATCGTGCGCGAATGCAAACTGCCGCCCGACGCAGACGCGGTGCTGCATGGCTACATCGCGCGGATGCTGACGGCGGCGGGCACCATGCAGCGCACCAGCGAGCCCGTCGAGCGGCGGCGCGAAGCCGCGCTGGCGGTGGTCGTCGCATACGACGATTACGGCACCCGTTTCATCGACCCGGCATGGCAGGCGCTGGATACCGGCCGGTGACTCCAGCGGCCTGACCTGCAAAGTGCGCGTTGTGCGCACCGCGCACGTCACGTGCCGGTCGGGAAGCGCAGCGTGACGGCGAGGCCGCGCCCCGCCAGGCCGTTTCCGGTCTCGATGCTGCCGCCGTGCGCCGCGGCGATTTTCCCGACGATCGACAGGCCCAGTCCGCTGCCGGGTTCGGCGTGGCCCTCGCCCCGGAAAAACCGGTCGCGCAGTCGCGCATGCTCGTTTGCGGCGACACCCGCGCCGTCATCGGCCACCACCAGCAGTATTGCGGACGCGTCACGCCGCACGGACACGACGACGTGCCCGCCGGCGCCACCGTACTTGATGGCATTGTCGAGCAGGTTGTCGAGCATGGTGGCCAGGACTGCCGGATCGCCCTGCAACACACACCCTGGATCCGCAGCCAGCTCGACTTCGATGGCCTTCCGGATTGCGTCGTCGGCGCGCTGTGCCACGACGTCTGCGGCGATCCGGCCAAGGTCGACCGCCTGACGCATCGCCGGCTCGATGTGTTCGAGCCGCGCAAGCAGCAACAGTTGCTGTGCGAGGTGGGTGGTGCGGTTCACGCCCGCGATCACCTGTTCGATTGCGTGGCGGCGGGTGGCCTCGTCCTGCGCGGCGAGGGCAACTTCCGCCTGCACTTTGACCGCCGCCAGTGGCGTGCGCAGTTCGTGCGCGGCGTCGGCGGTGAACGCGCGCTCCTTGTCGAGCGAGCGTGCCAGCCGCTCGAGCAGCCGATTCAACGCAACGACCGGCGCCTGCGCCTCCTCAGGAACCCGCTGCAGGCGGATCGGGTCCAGGTTGCCGGCGTCGCGCGCGCCGATTTCGTCCGACAACCGCGCCAGCGGCTTGAGGCCGTGGTGGACGCTGAACCACACCAGCAACGCGAGCAGCGGCAACGCCCACAGCAGTATCAGGCCCATGCGCCCGGCCAGTTCGCGGACCGGATGCTCGCGGACGGCCAGCGGCTCCAGCACCGTGACCCGATAGTCGTGCTTGCCATCCCGGATGCTGTAGCTGCGCCAGGCGCGGCCATCGATCGCGCGGGTCGCGTAGCCGTCTTCGGCGCGGTACGGCGCCGGCGGTGCGCCGCCGCTGGCGAGCAGCAACCGGCCGGTGTCGCTCCAGACCTGGAATGCGAGCGGCCGCATGCCCTTGCCCTGGTCCACCTCGCTGCCGTCGCCCGCCGCGGTAGCGGCACCGGCCTCGGCCAGCCGCGACAGGCGCTTCAGGTCGAGCACCAGCAAGGTGCGCGCGGCCTGCTGCAAACGCGCGTCGGCGAGTTCGTGGATCTCCTCGTGCGCCTTGTCGTAACCGACGCCGAGCATCGCGCCCCACACCAGCACGAGGCTGCCGAGCAGCAGCAGCAGCAGGCGGCCGCGCAGTGAGAAGCCGCTCATGCGGGTGCCTTCGGAATCAGGTAACCCACGCCGCGGATGGTCTTGATGAGATCGCCACCGAGCTTTTTGCGCAGACTGTGGATGTGCACCTCGACGGCATTGCTTTCGATCTCCTCGTTCCAGCCGTACAGGCTTTCCTCGAGGCGCGCCCGCGAGAGCGCCGTGCCGCGGTGGTCCAGCAGTTCGACCAGGATCGCGCACTCGCGTCCGGACAGGGTGATCGTTTCATCGCCGCGCGTCACGGTCAGGCTGTCGGGCACCAGCACCAGGTCGCGGTAACAAATGGTGTCGATACTGCGCCCATGCGCGCGCCGCAGCAATGCGCGGATGCGAGCGACGAGTTCCGAGAGGTCGAATGGCTTGACCAGGTAGTCGTCGGCGCCGGCTTCGAGTCCGCCGACGCGGTCGCGCACCGTGTCGCGCGCCGTCAACACCAGTACCGGCAGGTCGCTGCCGCGCGCGCGCAGTCGGCGCAGGATCTCCATGCCGTCCACGCGCGGCAGGCCCAGATCCAGCACCACCAGCTCGTAGTCGGTGGTTTCCAGTGCCAGTTGCGCGCTGCGTCCGTCGTGCGCCCAGTCCACCGCATAGCCGGCCTGCTTCAGGCCGACCTCGATGCCGTTCCCGAGGATCGGGTCGTCTTCCACCACCAGCAGGCGCATCGTTTTCGGTCCGTCGTGCGTTGCGCATCGTATCGGCGACCAAGCTTAAGCGTATCTGAAGTGCAGCGTGGAAAACCCGCCGCGGCCTTAAGACTCGCTTCAGCGCACGCGGCCAGTGTGCGCACGTGTCCAACGGCACGCCGGCATGCGCCGGTCCAACCCAAACGTATCGAGAGGAAAACATCATGCGCACTCAATCCATCGTCGTCTCCGCCGCGCTGGCGCTGTCTGCATTGTCGCTCGGCGCCAACGCCTCCACCTACAGCGGCGAATGCACCAACCGGCCGAAGGCCGAGTGGAAAAGCACCGCCGACGTCAAGACCCACTTCCAGGGCCAGGGGTACACCGTCGGCAAGGTCAAGGTCGGCGGCAGCTGCTACGAGGTGTACGCCCGCGACAAGGCCGGCAACAAGGTCGAGTTGTTCGTCAATCCGGTCGACGCCAGCGTGGTCGGCCAGGCCGGCAAGCCATGAAGCCGGGACGACCGGTCGGCGAAACACGCCCGGCTCGCAGCGTCCGGGTGTGGGACCCGCTGGTGCGGATCTTCCACTGGGCGCTGGTGCTCGCCTTCTTCGGCGCCTGGATCCTCGGAGATGGCGGCACGCTGCACCAGGCGCTCGGCTACAGCGTGCTCGGACTGGTCGTGTTCCGGCTGGTGTGGGGCGTGGTCGGCAGCCGGCATGCGCGGTTTGCGAACTTCGTGCCGACGCCGCGCCGGCTGCTGGCGTACGCGAGGGACCTGGTGGCGCGCCGCGAGGCGCGCCACCTCGGCCACAATCCGGCCGGGGCCGTGATGATCATCGCGATGCTGCTGGTACTGGTTGCGACGGGCGTCACCGGCTGGCTGCAGACCACGGACGCGTTCTGGGGCAGCGAGGTGCTGGATACGCTCCACAAGACGTTGGCCAACGGCATGCTGGGGCTGGTCGGCCTGCACGTGGCGGGCGTCGTGTACAGCAGCCTGCGCCACCGCGAAAACCTGGTGCGGGCGATGTTCACGGGTCGCAAGCGCGTCGATCCGCGCATCGATCCGATCAACAGGTGTGTACCCCGCGAGCGGCAGGCGCCACGCCGGGTTCCGGAACTGGCAACAGCGGATGAGCCACCACGCTGATTCCTGGAACGCGGGGGCGGTGCGCGCCATTGAAGTCCTGCCCGGGGGATCGGGACTACTCGCCAAACTTCCCCACGAAGCGTGCACGGAAGGTCTGGTGGCAGCCCAGGCAAGCCTGCTGCACCTTGGCGAAGCCCGCGATCACTGTGTGGCCGTCGCCGCGTGTCGCGGCATCGCCCATGGCTGCGGAGGCCTCCCGCACTCCGGTGTCGTAACTGCGGAACTTGCCGGCGTCGGTCCCGAGCCAGGCGAGGATGCGCAGTTTTTCTCCGAGCGGCGGCGCCGGGTGCTCGCCGATCTTCGGTGCGAGTGCGGCGACCCGCGGCCAGTCTTCGCGTGCGATCGCAGCCGTGACGGCCTGCATGTCGCGATCGAGCTGCTGCATCACGCTGCGCAGCACCATGGGTTTGGGCGGCTCGTCCGCGCGCGTGGCCTGCGCGACGCCGAAGCCGGTGAGCGTGGCGCACAAGCTGAGGGTAAGGGTTCGCAGGGATCCGGGCGTTTGCATGGCGTTGCCTGTTCGGGCGTGGAGGAGCGGATGCGGGAAT
>DASURP010000009.1:0-24535 GCA_036279975.1 Rhodanobacteraceae bacterium | reverse complement strand
ACTGAGTCCGGGGAAATAGTCTGGGTACACGGACGCCAGCAATTTCCACTTCTCCAAAGCCTGACGCGGTTGGGTGAAATTGGCAGCCCATGCGTCGACGTAAAGCGCTTCACGTGAGGACAGTCGCGCATGATCGGCTTGGGCTGCGCGGATTTCCTGCAGAATTTTGGCTGACTGATCCTCACCGACAAAAACTCTGGCGAGACCGACATGCGCCAGCGCAAAATGTGGATCGATCCGCAACGCTTCGGTGAAATATGCCTCGGCACTTTTGAAATCGGTATGGTCGTAGGCACTTTCCCCCAGCGAATACGCCTTCAACGCATTCAAGTCCGGCGTCGCCACCTGCGCCAGCGGCTGCGATTGCCTGGATACCATCGCCAGCGCCTCGCCCAGCTTGCCGCGCAACTGCTTGCTGACGCTGTCCAGCGAGGGCAGTACGGATTGCGCGCCGAAGCCGTCGGCGGACACCGAGTACACCGTGGCCTGGGTGTTGGGATCGATCACTTCCGCGGTGACCCGCACGCGGCCACCGACGTCGGCGACGGTGGGCAGGATCAGGGCGCGCGCGCCTTCGCGCAGCGCGACCTGCGCGCCGATGGCGCGGGTGACCTGGGTCTTGTCCGGGTTCAATTGCATGCGCTGCAAGGTCTGCTGCACCGACAGTTCCGGCAGCACGTTGACGTACTGCGACTGCTCCAGGCTGATACGCAACGCGGAATCGACCGACCGGTCGTACAGCTTGTCGCCGGTGAGGTTGTGCAGGTTGCCGACCACCACCCAGTCGCGCGCGGCGAACGCCAGCGTGGGCGGGCTCTGCAGCAGGAACCACGCGGTGATGCCGACGGCGATCAGCAGCATCGCGGCCTCGGCGGCTAGGGTCAGCGGACGCCGCCACCACGGCAGGATGCGCCTGGCGGTGCGCACCGATTTCGGCGCATGCAGCGGGGCGACTTCATCCTCGCCCACTTCCACCACTTCGAGGGCTTCGGGCAGGCCCTTGAAGCGGTAGCGGCCGTGGGTTTTCCAGTGCACGCGCTCGGCAGCCTGCGCGCCCAGCTCGCCCTCGGCGCGATGCGCGATGCCGGCGGCAGCGGATGACATCAGGATCTGCTGCGGCCGCGCCAGTTGCGCGAGCCGCGCCGCCACGGGTTTCACCAAACCTTCCACCTCGGTGGGCTTGGCGCCGCGCGATACGTCTTCCGGCGCGTTTTCCCAGACCACCACGTCGCCCATGTGGATGCCGACGCGCGCGCGCACCACGACGCCTTCGGCGGCGGACATGTGTTTCAGGCCGCGCTGGTAATCCAGCGCGAACGCGGCGGCCTGGATGGGGCGTTCGAACATCAGCAGGAAGCCGTCGGTCTTGTCGATTTCGCGGCCGCGGTGCTGTTCCACCAGCGCCCGCGCGAGGCGGTCGTGCTTGCGGATGATGTTGGCGGCGTTCTGGTCGCCCATGCGCTCGACCAGCGCGGTGGAATCGGCGATGTCGCACACCACCAGCGTGCGCAGTTGCGGCGTGGCCATGTGGCCGGGACCGGGGGCGGTTTCGAGCTGGTGGATTTCGGCGGTCATGGGGGTACCCGAGACTTCGACTTTTCGTCATTCCGGGTTGCGTGCAGTGCGGCATCCGGGACCCGGCGACTCCATTCAGCCACGTTTCGCTTGTCGAAGCCACTGGGTTCCGGCTTTCGCGGGCATGACGACATGTTCATCATCCTGGACGCCGCAAAGCGGCGATCCGGAACCCTGCGCCTTGCATCTACATCCCAGCGGTCGTGCCCCGAATCCCGCGCCGCGCGCGGCCACGGAACGACGGGTCGCAAAACATCCGCATCCGCGGATGTTTTCCTTGCATCAACTCATTACGTGCGCGCCGTCGCCGCCCGAGCCCTTGACGTGGTAGAGCGCGCAATCGGCCTCGCTGTACCACACCGACCATTCGTCTTCGTCGCGGCACAGGCCGCCGCCGATGCTGACCGAGACGGTGAGCGCCGGCGCCGAAGCCGGGAAGCGCAACTGGCGCACGCCCTCGGTGATGCGCAGGGCGCGTTCGGTCAGCTCGCGCTGGTCGCCCACCAGGGTCAGCAGCGCGAATTCATCGCCGCCAAGCCGGCACGGCAGGTCGGTGGCGCACGCGGACTCCTGGATCTCCGAGCCGATCGCCCGCAACACCTCGTCGCCGACGAGGTGTCCGTGCTGGTCGTTGATCTGCTTGAAGTGGTCGACATCGATCAGCAGCAGGCCGAACTGCCGATCGTGGCCGCGCAGCTCGTTGGCGCCTTCAAGAAACTGGTACAGGCCGCGCCGGTTGGCGAGGCCGGTGAGGTCGTCGGTGCAAACCTGGCGGCGCGCAAGCTGCAACTGGTCGCGGGTCTGGCGCAGCGAGTCCAGCGTCTGCATCAGGTCCTCGTTGCGGCGCTTGTAGTTGGCGATCAGCTGTTGCTCGCTGGCCACGAGGTAGGTAAACGAGCGCAGCATGAACTGCGCCATCTGCAACGGTTCGCGCCGCAGCAGGGTCTCGAACACATCGGGGTCGATCAGGTACACGACGCACGGTTCGGAGGCCAACGCACTGCCCGAGCGGGCATGGCTGCCCACGAACAGCGCCAGTTCCCCGAAATACTCGTCGGGGCCGATCAGCTTGTCGGGCAGGTCCCCCGCGAACTCCAGCAGGACGCGCCCGGACTCGATCACGAACATGCTGCGGCCGTATTCGCCGCGCCGGAACACCGCACGGCCGGGCGCGAGCTCGAGCCGCTGGCCGACGCCCGTGAACAGCGCCATTTCGCGTTCCGACAAGCGCCGCGGCAACCGGCCCATCACCGGCGTCCCGGTGGCCGAACCGGCGGAAGCGGCAGCTCGGGTATTCGGCAGCACACTGGACACGACCACCCCCTGTCATCAGGCTCGGGATCATACCCCAGCCGCAAGCAAGACGCATGCCGGGCGGGCAACGGCCAGACGTGCCGCGTGCACGTGGCATGGATCCTGCTTGGGTCTCAACTCCATCCAAAGGGGGGAAGGAACATGAAGTTCCGCCTGTTGATTCCTGCGGCATTGGCGCTGGCCTGTTGCGCGTGCGTCACCCACATCCGCCCGGATGTGACCGGCAACCCGCCACCCATCGAACCACTTTCACACTTCCAGCATTTCGTGCTGGAGCCGATCAAGGTGTCCGATGCCGCCGCGCACGAGACGGCTGCCATCAGCAAGATTTCCGAGTACATGCGCCTGCGCGTGGGCGGCACGCTCGCCTCGTGGGAGAACCGCAACCAGGGCGGTCGCGTGCTCGACATCGAACCCCACATCGTCGAATTGAAGTTCGTCGGCGGCGGCGCACGCTTTTTCGCCGGCGCCCTGGCTGGCAGCTCGGCGGTCCTGATGCGGGTCAAGTTCGTGGACGCACAAACCGGCCGCGTGATCGCCGACCCCGAGTTCTACCAGCGCGCCGCCGCCTCCGGCGGCGCATGGAGCATCGGAGGCACGGACAACGGCATGCTGGCGCGCATCGCCACCGTGGTGCAGCAGTACCTCAACCGCAATTACACGCTGGCGATTGGCGGGCCAACCGGTCTCGACGGCACCGAGCAGGACTGATCACCGCGCACCGGGAATGCCCGCGCCTGCCCGCTACACCCCGCGATGCTTGCCCCGGAAGGGGGCGTAGAAGGCACGCAAGGCGGCGATGTCGGCATCCTTGTCGCCGCCCGGCGTGAACAGCGGGCCGAGGCCGATCACCTTGCGCGGATAGTCGAAGTAGCCCGGCAGGATGGGCACCCCGGCCTGCCGGGCGATGTGCCAGAAGCCCGATTTCCACTTCGGCACCGCCTTGCGGGTGCCCTCCGGCTCGATACCCAGCCACAACCGTTCGCGGCCGTGGAAGCGTTCGACCATCTGCCCCACCACGTCGGCCGCGGCACCGCGTTCGATCGGCACGCCGCCGAGTTTCCGCAACAAACCGCCCAACGGCCAGTTGAACAGTTCGCGCTTGGCCATGAAGGAGATGTCCGCGCCCAGCGCGACCTTGAACAGAAGGCCCCAGATGCCGTCCCACCACGACGAATGCGGCGCGACGATCAGCACCAGTTTCGGCACGTCGGGCAGTTCGCCCTCCAGCTGCCAGCCGCCCAGGCGGACGATCGCGCGGAACAGTTTACGCCATGCGCGCGCGGGAAACTGCGGCATGCAGGGCGGAAGCGCCAGCGGCAAGACGCGCCGCCCCGGATCATGCGGATCCCGGGTCCCCGGACCCCGGTTCCGGCTCTTGTCGTTCAATCGTCGCTCCAGGCGCGGCCGCGATTGCGCTTGACCGCGCCGCGCTGCTTCTTGCCGGCCAGCCGGCGTTCCTTCGAGGCGCGCGTGGGTCTGGTCGCGAAGCGCTGTTTCGGCGGCGTCAACGCCCCGCGCAGGATTTCGACCAGCCGTGCGCGCGCATCCTCGCGGTTGCGCGCCTGGTCACGGAACCGGCGCGCCTGGATCACCAGCACGCCGGCCTCGGTGAGGCGCCGGTCGCGGCGCGCCAGCACCCGCGCCCGCACCGCTTCCGGCAGCGACGGCGAAGCCGCCACGTCGAAACGCAACTCCACTGCGCTCTCGGTGCGGTTGACGTGCTGTCCGCCGGGGCCGTCCGCGCGCAGGAAGCGTTCGGTCAATTCCGGTTCGGGGATGTCGATGGCGGCCGAGATGCGCATGCGGCAAGGTTAGATCATCCGCCACACCGCCGCGCCGGGCAATCTCAGCAACCAATCACGCCGTCCCGTGCCGGGCCCGCCCCGGAAGGCCCATGGATCCCTGCTTGCGCCGGGATGGCGAACAAAACGGTTCCGCTATGGCTTGGGCCATTCGATCTCGAGATGCGTGTTGTTGAACTCGGGATCGTCCAGCGAACCGCCACGCGTCACCTTCAGGTCCCCGGGCAAGCCTTCGGCCGCGACGGTCGAACCATCGCCGAAGCGCATCCCGCGCGCCTGCAGGTCGACCAGCCGTGCCGCGACCGCGCCAGCCCGCTGCAGGTCGTCCTGCGGGACATGCCGGATGCTGACATCGGGGCGCGCGAACTTGCGCAGGCCGCGCGTATAGACCCGCTGGTCCATGTTCCCGGCCCCGTCGTCGTTGCACAAGATTGCCACGTGCCTGCGCGGCTCGGTGCACGCGGGACCGGCGTAGCGGGCCCACCAGTCGGCGGCGGAAAACATTTCCAGGATTTGCGGATCGACCACCGCGACGCCGCCGGCATCCAGCAGTGCCGCGACCACGCCGAGCGTGTCGCACAGGTAATCCAGCGAATCGGCATCAGGCAATTCGCCGCGCAGCAACAGGCATTCCGGCGCCTTGCGTGCGGCCTCGAACGCCCCCGGGTTGCCTTCGCGCAGGATACCGCCCAGCGCGCCGTGCAGCGGATGGCCGTCCCAGTGCGCCAGCATGGCTTTCTGGATGCGCCGCATCTCGACCCCTTGCGGCAATCCCCGGCTGCCATGCGCGGACAGGTCGAGCTTCAGTTCGGCGGGGAATTCGCCGAACACGAAATACAGCAACATCGCGCTGGCTTCGTCGCGGCTCCAGTGCGGACGGGACCAATCGGGGGAAACGGTCATGGCGCAACTCCGGAACACACGTTGGACACGTGCAGGGGATTGGGGACGGGTAGCGGGGGCGCATGGGTGAAGCGCCACGCAAACGACTGGCCTTTGCGGCGCTTGCCTCCGACAATGCTGCATTCTCGCACGAACCGCCATGATCGCACCCTCGCTACCCACTCCCCATCCCCCATGTTGAATCCCCCCCAACGAGCCGCCGTCGAGTACACCGATGGTCCCCTGCTGGTGCTGGCCGGCGCGGGTTCGGGCAAGACCCGCGTGATCAGCGAGAAGATCGCGCACCTGGTCGAACGCGGCGCGGTGCCGGCCGTGAAGATCGCGGCGATCACCTTCACCAACAAGGCCGCGCGCGAAATGCGCGAGCGCGTCGCCAAACGCATCAAGGGCGACGCCGCCGAAGGCTTGAACGTGTGCACGTTCCACGCGTTGGGGCTGAAGTTCCTGCAGATCGAACACGCGCGCGCCGGCCTGCGCCGTGGCTTCTCGGTGCTGGATGCCGACGACAGCGCGGGACTGGTGAAGGAGCTGGCCGGTGCGTCGGTGAAATCGGACAAGCTGTTCCAGTTGCGCACCCTGCTGTCGCGGCTCAAGGGCGACGGGCTGACGCCCGAGGTGGCACTGGACGCCGCGCGCGCGCCGCGCGAACTCGAGGCCGCGCAGCTTTATGCCGCGTACCAGAAGCGGCTGGCCGCGTTCAATGCGGTGGATTTCGACGACCTGATCCGTCTGCCGGTGGCGGTGCTGGATCGCGACGAGGAAGCGCGCATGGCGTGGCGCGAACGCATCCGCTACCTGCTGGTGGACGAGTGCCAGGACACCAACGCCGCGCAATACGCGCTCCTGAAATTGCTGGCCGGCGAGCGCGGCGCGTTCACCTGCGTGGGCGACGACGACCAGTCGATCTATGCATGGCGCGGCGCCGACCCCGGCAACCTCGACAAGCTCCCGGCCGACTACCCGGACTTGCGCGTGGTCAAGCTGGAGCAGAACTACCGCTGCACGCAGCGGATCCTGCGCGCCGCCAACGCGCTGATCGCGCAGAATCCGCACGCGCATCCGAAGAAACTGTGGAGCGCGCACGCCGACGGCGAACGCATCCGCGTGCTGGAATGCCGCGACGCCGAACACGAAGCCGAGCGCGTCGCTTCGCAACTGATGTACCTGCGCGATAAGCACGGCCTCGCGTGGTCGGACTGCGCGGTGCTGTACCGCGGCAACCACCAGGCGCGCCCGCTGGAAAAGGCGCTGCAGCTCGCGCGCGTGCCGTACCACCTGACCGGCGCGTTGTCGTTTCTCGACCGCGCCGAGGTGAAGGACGTGCTGGCCTACCTGCGCCTCATCGCCAACCCCGACGACGATGCGGCGTTCCTGCGCGTGGTGAACGTGCCGCGCCGCGAGATCGGCGCCACCACGCTGGAAAAACTGGGCCGACTCGCACAATCCAGGCACCTGTCGCTGTTGCACGCGGCGCGCAGTAGCACCGTGTTGCAGCAGCTGGCCGCGCGACCCGCCGCGGCGCTGGCGGGATTCGTCGAATTGACCGGCGCGCTGACCTCGGAAGCAGGACACCTGCGCGCACCGGAACTGGTCGAGGCCGTCCTTCGCCGCAGCCGCTACGCCGAACACCTCGCGCAGGCGTCGAAGGATCAGGTCCTGCACGCGCGCCGGCTGGACAACGTGCGCGAACTGATCGACTGGTTCCGGGCGATGGACTCGGGCCGCGCGCGCAGCGGCGACCTGGCCGCGCAGCTGGCGCTGCTCAACCACGCCGACAAGGACGAGGGCGGCGACGCGGTCCGGCTGATGACCCTGCACGCGGCCAAGGGGCTGGAATTCCGTTCGGTGCACATCGTCGGCTGCGAGGATGGCACCCTGCCCCACGAAGGCGCGATCGACGAAGGGCGGCTGGATGAAGAGCGCCGCCTGTTGTACGTCGGCATCACCCGCGCCAGGGAACTGCTGCACCTCTCTTACAGCGTGCAGGGCCGGCGCTACAGACAGGTTTTCAGGCAAAAGCCCAGCCGGTTCCTCGACGAGCTGCCTGCCGCCGAACTGCGCCGCGACGGCGCCGACCCCGAAGCCGACGACCAGGCGCGGCGCGACGTCGCGGCGGCGCAACTGGCGAAGATCGCGGCGATGCTTGGCTGATTTTCTTCCCCCTCCCAAGGGAAGGGGGATCGAGGGGGATGTGCCTTTTGCTTCGCGCAATGTCCCGGCACGCCGTACGCCGGTGTTCCCCTGCGCGCGTCGCGCGCGACCCCCTTCGTTCCGAAGGGGGTGAATCCGCAATTGCTATCATCGTCCTTCATGTCCGCGCCGCCGTTTCCACGCAAACTGCTCGCCCCACGCCACTGGCCGGCGTGGCTGGGCGTCGCCTGCATCCGGCTGCTGGTGCTGTTGCCGGCCGTTTGGGTGATCGGCGCGGGCGCGGCCTTCGGCACGCTGGTGTCACCGCTGCTGCGCGCGCGCCGGCATGTGATCGCACGCAATCTGGAGCTTTGTTTTCCCGGACTCGATCCGCGGCAACGCGACGCGTTGCGCCACGCGGCGACCCGCGAGATGGGACGGATGCTGGGCGAATTCGCGCTGGGCTGGTTTGCATCCGATGCCAAGCTTGCGCGGCTGCACGTCGAAATCGAGGGGCTGAAACACCTCGAAGCCACGCGCGCGCAGGGTCGCGGCGTGCTGCTGGTGGGCGGACACTTCGCGCACCTGGAATTGTGTGCGCGCCTGATTTCGCGGCGCATCCGCATCGCCGGCATGTACCGGCGCATGGATTCCGCCGTGTTCGAATACATGGTGCTGCGTGCGCGCCTGCGCTACGCCGACACGATGTTCGACAAGGACCAGTTGCGCGCCAGCGTGAAATACCTGAAGCGCGGCGGCACGATCTGGTACGCACCGGACCAGGACATGCGCGGCAAGGACACGGTATTCGCGCCGTTCTTCGGCGTGCCGGCTTCGACCATCACCGCAACGCATCACCTCGCGCGGCTTTCCGGCGCCGCGGTGATGCCGTTTTTCCATCGCCGCACGCCGTCGGGCGGCTACGTGCTGCGGCTGGAAGCCCCGCTCGCGGATTTCCCGGGCGACGACGTGGTCGCCGACACCGCGCGCGTCAACGCCGCGATCGAACGCATGGTGCGCGAAGCGCCCGCGCAATACCTGTGGGCACACAAGCGGTTCAAGACACGGCCTGACGGGTTGGCGCAGGTATATGGGGAGCGGGGAGCAGGGACCGGGTACCGGTAAAGCGCAGCACTGTCGCTCGCCGCCACGCGTCGGCCTCGAATACTTTCCTTGCAATGCCACGCTGGCTACAGGGCAAACCACACCGCCTCGCGAAGCTCACCTGGTCCCCGGTCCCCGGTCCCTGGTCCCGGCTCTTCGCGCTTCATGCAACTTGGCGTATTTCAGGAACACGTAGAACGCACCCAACGTGCTGGCGACGAAGCCGGCCCAGCCGGAAAGAAAGTAACGCTTGAAGATGTATTGCCGCACGAAGAAGATCGGCGGATACAGCAGCATCATCGGTCCGCTGAAGCGCTGCCCTCGCGCGAGCTTGTCCGCGACCATTCCCGACGAATAACGATTGATCTTGGCGACGCGCGCGGCGATGCCGTCGTCGCCCATGTTGACGAAGTCTGCGCGTCTCAACGTTTCGACTGGCCCGTCCACTTCCACGGCGGCGTGGATCGGCACCGCGTTCATGCGTCCGCGCCTGCGGTCGAACAGGCGCAAATGGCCATTGCGATGGCTCCACGGATGCTGCACGCCCCAGAACATCCGCTCCCGGCGCGGCAGGCGAAAACCCGCGGCGCGCGGGCTTTCCAGCGCGCGCTCGATCACGCTGCGCGTGCCGGGCGAAAGAATTTCGTCGGCATCGAGGTTCAATATCCAGTCGTGCGCCGCCATGTCGATCGCGCGCTGCTTCTGCGGGCCGTAGTCGTCGAACGGATGCACCGCGACGCGCGCGCCGTGGCGCTGCGCGATTTCCACGGTCGCGTCGGTGGACCCCGAATCCAGCACCACGATCTCGTCGGCGAAATCCGCGGCGTCGAGGCAACGCCCCAGCGTGTTGGCGTTGTCGTACGTGATGATTACCAGCGAGAAAGGCTCACGCGCCATGCACGGCATCCTTCACGCGCAGGTACGGCCTGGCGACCGGCGCATCGTCCGGCACGTCCGCATGCAGCGCTGCGCACCACAGCGCCAGCAGCCACCAGAACAGCAGGCCCCACCACGCGGAATAGAACGCGAGGTGGGAATTGAGGGGAAACACCGTCGCCGCCAGCGCGACGGTGACCGGGAAAGCGCGCCGGCGCGCCTCCGGCCCCACCTTCCGCCACGCCGTGATCGCGAGCCCGGCGCCGGCCAGCCACAACGCCAGTCCCACGGCCCCGGTGTTGCTGAGCACCTCCAGCACGATCTGGTGCGGATGGCAGGCGCCCTCGTCCACGCCGCAGGCTTCGTCGGTGACGAAGTGGTCGTTGGGCGCCGCGAAATCCGGATAGGCCTTGCGGAAATCGCGCACCCCCACGCCGACGAACGGATGCGCGGCGATCATCCGCGCGCTGACGCGCCAGATGTCGATGCGCCCACTGGTCGCGTAGTTGACCGCGTGCCGGGTGTCGCGCAACGCGGCGACGGTGCGCTCCATGCGCGCGTCGAAGCGCGGCGAGGTTTTCCACGCGGCGCCGATCGCCGCCGCCGCCACCACGCACGCCGCCAGCACCCATCCGGCAAAGCGCCATGGCGTGCGCGCCTCGATCCAGAAGAACGCCAGCAGCACGACGCCGTAGGTGATCCACGCCGCGCGCGAACCCGCCAGCAGGATCGGCACCAGCAGGAACAGCATCGCCGCGATGAGTCCGCCGCGGCCAAGCTGCTGGCGCGCCGCCCACAACACGAACGGCGCCAGCGAAGCCAGCACCGGGCCGAGCTTGAGGTTGTGCGCGCCGAAGATGCCGGAAATCCGTTGCGCCTCGGCGTGGCCGCCGAGGCTGTAGCCGGTCAACGCCTGCACCCAGGCATCCAGCGCCCACAACGCCACCACCGCGCCGGTTGCAAGGCACAGCGCGCGCAGGCGCGATTCGCGCCGCACCGCGAAGCATACGTACACCCCGAACGGCGCGAAGCGCAGGCACGCCGCCACGTTGTTCCAGCTGCGCGCGGGGTCGACCGCGGCCGGCGCCGAGATGAGCGCGGCCAGGAAATACGCCGCCCACAGCCACAACAGCAGCCGCGCACCCGGATGCCCTGCCAGCGCGTGGCGATCGCGCACGATGAGGATGACCGCGCCGAGCAGGCAGAGCAGCGTGCCCAGCTCGCTGCTGCGTCCGAACGGCAGCAGGAAAACCAGCAGCCAGATCGGGGTAAGCGGCGAGCGCAGGACGGCGGCCAGCCACGTGCGCAGGGAGAAAGCCATCGATCCTCGCCGGCAGACGAAAGGGCACATGCTAGCGCGGGCTGCCGCGCGGGTGGCACGGTTGCGTTGCGTCCCCGGGCAGGTCGAGCAGGAGCCGGATCAGCCGATCCGGTTGACCGGCAGGCGCAGGTAGACGTGCCCGTCCGGATCCGGCGGCGGCAGGCGGCCGGCGCGGATGTTGACCTGCAGCGCGGGCAACAGCAGGCGCGGCACCGGCAGCGTGGCGTCGCGCGCGCGGCGCCTGGCGACGAATGCCCGCTCGCCTACGCCGCCGCCCACGTGCACGTTCTCCTGCAGCTGGCACGCAATCGTCGTTTCACGTCGTGGGCCGCGCGCCGGGGGTGGATAGTCGTGGCACAGGAACAACCGGGTCGCTTCCGGCAACGCCAGGATGCGCCGGATCGACGCGTACAGGGCGTCGCCGTCACCACCCGGGAAATCGCAGCGCGCGGTGCCGACGTCGGGCGCGAACAGGGTGTCGCCGATGAACGCGGCATCGCCGGCGACGTAGGCAAGGCTGTCGCACGTATGGCCGGGCGTCGCCAACGTCCGCAGCGTCAGCGCGCCGACCGCCAGAGTCTCGCCATCGTCGAGCAACCGGTCGAACTGGCTGCCGTCGGCAACGAAATCGCCGCCCAATCCGAACACCTGCTTGAAGTGCGCCTGCACCGCGACGATGCCGCGCCCGATCGCGACCGGCGCCTGCAACGCGTCGTGCAAATAACCCGCGGCGCTCAGGTGGTCGGCGTGCGCGTGGGTTTCCAGGATCCACGCGACGCGCAGTGCCCGCTCCCGCACGCACGCCAGTACCGCGTCGGCGCTGGCGCAGCCGGTGCGCGCCGCCGCGGCGTCGTAATCCAGTACCGGGTCGATGATTGCCGCGACCTCGCCATCGTGCGCGACGTGCGTCCACGTGCCGGTGTCGCCGTGGAAGAACGATTCGACTTCCGGATGCATGGCGTCGGCCCTCGACACGGATGTCAGCCCCTGCGTGCGCCGCCGCGGGTGCGCGTCATTGCGGCGGCACCACGGTATCAGCCACTTCGTACAATCGCACCAATGGCTCCATGTCCAGCAGGAACTTGTCGTCCTCGTCGTAGTACACCGC
This sequence comes from Rhodanobacteraceae bacterium, assembly GCA_036279975.1. Classification (GTDB taxonomy): domain Bacteria; phylum Pseudomonadota; class Gammaproteobacteria; order Xanthomonadales; family Rhodanobacteraceae; genus 66-474. The sequence goes on along the minus strand of DASURP010000009.1, from coordinate 12,399 downwards.
ACGCTCGGGTTTGTTGCCGGTGTAGGCATGCAGGGCCTTCATCGAATCCCACAGGGTCAACACCTGGAACTCGCACTGCTCGCCCTGCACCCGCCGCAGCACCCACGCGCCGCGCTGGCCCTGGTATTCCTTCAAGGCCGGCAACGCGGTCTGCTGCAGGTGTTCGAGGTAGGCGTCGGCCTGTTCCTTTGCGGTGATGCCACGCCAGATGCGCATGATCATGGCTAGCACTCCTTCATGAGCAAGGCGGGTTCGACAGAGGCCTTGGCACGGGCCGCCTGGCGCGCGCGATCCGTGCCGCACGCTCGCGGTCGAAGCGGCGGTGTTCGGCTTCGGCCAGGACTTTCGCCTGCTCCATCGCGGTCGGCCACAGCTGGCGGTCCTCTTCCTGTTCCAGCTCCGGCACGCGGGTGAACGGGATGCGCATGGGCGCGGCAGCAAGCGCCGCGTGCATGCCGCCGAAGTACAGGGTGTTGTTGCCGAAACGCGCATTGACGCCGTCCAGCAGCACCGACAAGGCCTCGCCGCGCCGGCGATCCCCGAACAGGTCGCCCGACGCCGCCCCACGCGGCAACACCCGGTGCAGGGTGACGCTGACCGACAGCGGCCTGGCACGCGCGAACGGCAGCCCCCCGGGCCGCCGCGCGGCGCGGTCCAGCGCCTCGTTCATCCGGTGCAGGAACGCGCGGCTGTCATCGGTGGGGTCGAACGCGACATCGTATTCCCAGCGTTGCCCGGCCCCGAGGTAGCGGATGCGCACGGACAGCGCGCCCGCCAGCAAGTCGTAACTGCGCAGGCGCATCGCGGCCTTCACCAGCAGTTTGGCCAGCACCGCGCGCGCACCGCGCGGCGTGCGCAGCGCGGGTTCGAGCACGTGCGAATGCCCGACCGAACCGCGCGTGGTCCGGCGTTCGGGCAACCACTGGCCACGCAGTTGCGCCCACATCCGCTCGCCCTCGATGCCGCCCCAGGCGATGCGCAGCAGCGGCTTGCCGGCGGCGGTCAGCTGCGCCACCGTGTCGATGCCGACCGCGTGCAGGCGCGCGCGCATCGAGGCGCTGATGCCGCACAGGTCGGTCAGTTCCATCGCATGCAGGATCTGCGGCAGGTCCCCGGGTTCGATCACCACCAGCCCATCCGGTTTCTGCATGTCGGTGCCGGTCTTGGCCAGCCAGTGGTTGGGGGCGATCCCGATCGAGCAACGGATCGCGCCACCCGGCGCCGCCGCCGCGACTTCGCGCTTGACCGCGTGCGCGACCTCGATCGCGTTCCCGCGCCGGCACTGGCGGCCGATCAACTCGCACGCCGCCTCGTCCACCGAATGCACCGCAGCGATCGGAATGGCGTTCTGGATGGCCGCCATCAGGCGCCGGTGCCAGGCCACGTACAGTGCAGGCCGCGCTTCCACGATCGCGAGCTCCGGGCACAGGTGTTTGGCATCGCGCACCAGGCAACCGGTCTGCACGCCGAAGGTCTTGGCCTCGACGCTGGCCGCGATGCAACAGCCGGTCGGCGCGACCACCGGCGTCACCGCCACCGGCCGGCCGCGCAGGCGCGGGCTGTCCTCCTGCTCGACCGAGGCGAAGTAACTGTTGAAATCGACGAACAGGCTGCGCAGGGTCATGGCGGCGAGGTTTCCCGGGACCCGGATCTTGTAGCCTAGCGCGGTCGCATGTTCGGAGACGGTTAAGCCTCCGGCCGTGACCTGCCCCTGCGCCAGGCCGGCCGCCGCGGACTCAATACACGCCCTTGCAGGTACGCCCGCCCGAATTCACGGACAACCGGTGCCCGGCCGGATCCCAGTCCAGGGTCAGGCCGTTGCCCAGGTCGGCGTCGATGGCGGCATCGGCCGGGTGGGTGACCGGGCTCATCTTGGTCTCGAATCCGCCCGCATCGCGCACCGCCGCCGTGACCGTGTAGCTGACCGGCTGGGGACAGGCCTTCACGTCGATGTCGCGCGCCTCGGTCTGGCCGCGCCCGGCCAGCGTCAACGTCGCCGCCCCCAGGGAGACCGGCGCGGTGCTGCCGGCGCAGGTCGCGATCAGCACGTAGGTCACGCTGAAGCGCAGTGGCGGCGCCACCTCCACCATCGCATTCGTCGGCGGTTGCGAAGCGCAATGCAGGAACGCCTTGCGCTCGGTCGTCAGCTGCAGCGTGTAACCGCCCGGTGGCAGCTTGCCCACGCCCGCCCAGTCCAGTTCGACGCGATCCGGATGGGCCGCGGCCACCTGCGGTTGCGGGCCGACCGGCTGGCCTTGCGCATCCAGCGCGGTGACCACGGGACCGGGGCATCCTGGGTCGATCAGGTTCGCGCCGGTCAGCACCAGGCGCGTGCTTTCCGCACCCTCGCGCAGCACGAACAACGGCCTGCCGTCCAGGGTCGTGACCCCGTCGATCATCGGCAGCGGCGCGCCCTGCGAAGTGGTGTCGGCGGCCAGCTTGTCCAGCGTCGCCGTCAGGGCCTTCAGCATCGCCTCGATATCGTCGCGCGTGCAGCCAGCTGCCGATGCAGCCAGCCACGCCTGCACGCGCCGCGCGGCGGAACCGGCGCGCACCGCGGCGGCGCGCTCGTCGGAACCGATGTCGGTGATCGGCTGGTCGGCATCGTCACCGAGTGCTGCCCGCAACGCGCTGCCCATGCCCTGGAGTTTCGTGGCCACCGCCTGCAGCCCGGTGGCGTCGTCCGGGGCCGTCGCCGCACGCGACTCCACCGCCTGTTGCGCATTGGCGAGTTCGGCGAGGACCTGCGTGCCGGTGGGCTGCCGGGCGGCATCCTGGGCCGCAGCGGGCACCCCGATGCACAGCACGCACGCCAGCCCGAGCCACGCGGATGCGCGCAACCATGACGCGCTGCGCGGGGCGTTGCAAAACATGCGCGCGATGGAAGTGTCCATGACGATCGCTCTCCGGAATTGCGGATTCGTGGAGGCTGTCCGGCACGCACCGAACCCGCCGGCTGCGACTATACCTTACGGCACCGGGCCGCCATGGCCCCGCCGGCCATGCATGTTAGGCTGCCGGCAACCAAGCAATCCGGCCAGGCCTGTCCCATACATGTTCCGACCGCACCCCGTTCCCTCGTTGCTGTTCGTGCTCGGTGCGGCAATTCCGCTGGCGGCCCCGGCCGTGCTCGTGACGGCGGACGCGTCGCCGCGAAATCCGCCCGCGCAGGCAGCACCCGCGAATCCCGGGCAGGCGGAGCTGGTGCGCGAGGTCGCAGCGGCTACCGGCAAGGACCCGGCTGCATTGAATGCCCTGCTGGCTGGCGCCGTCATCCAGCAGAGCATCCTGGACACGATCAGCCGCCCGGCTGAAAGCAAGCCGTGGAGCCAGTATCGCCCGATCTTCCTGACCCCGGAGCGGATCGACGAAGGCATCCGCTTCTATCGCCAGCACCAGGCGTTGCTGGACGGGATCGGCAAGCAATACGGCGTGCCGCCGCAGTTCATCGTCGCGATCATCGGCGTCGAGACCAACTACGGCGCCAACACCGGCAGCTACCGCGTGCTGGATGCACTGGTGACCCTGGCGTTCCACTACCCGCCGCGGGCGAAGTATTTCCGGGGCGAGTTGAAGACGCTGCTGGAATTGCCGGCCAGCAAGCTCCCCGGACCGATCGACCGGATCCACGGCTCCTACGCCGGCGCCGAAGGCCTCGGCCAGTTCATGCCTTCAAGCATCCGGGAGTACGCGGTGGACGCCGACGGCGACGGCCACACCAACCTGATGGCCTCGCTGCCGGATGCATTCGCCAGCATCGCCAATTATTTCGGCGCGCACGGCTGGCAGCCCGGCGAACCGGTGGCGATACAGGCCGACCCCAGCGCGACGGCCGCGCCGGCGCCGGCCTACGCCAACAAGCTGCCCGGGACGCCACTCGAACAGTTCACCGCGGCAGGCTATGCGCCGACCGCGCAGGTCGACCCGGCCATGCCGGCCAACCTGCTGTCGCTGGACGGCGCCGGCGGCCCCGAATACTGGCTGACCTTCCGGAACTTCTACGTGATCACCCGCTACAACCACAGCCCGTTGTACGCCATGGCCGTGACCCAGCTGGCCGACGCGATCGCACGCGGTACCGCCACGCCCCCCGCCGCGCAATGAAGCGCCGGCTGTGCCGCCTGCTGCCACTCGCGCTGCTGGCGCTGGCGGGGTGTTCGTCGAATCCGGCGCGGCATGCCGGGCCACGCCAGGGTGAGGGCAACGCGCCGTGGCGCGACGACACCAGCCTGTCGCAATCCGAGCGCTACCGGCAACGCGACGACTCGACGCCCGACATCTCGGACATCGACTTCGGCCGGATCCCGGAACCGGTGCCGACCGCCGAGCCGCGCTCGCGCTACGGCAACAAGTCGCCGTACAAGGTGAACGGGCAGACCTATCGCGTGCTGTCCAGCGCGGCGGGCTACGACGAGCGCGGCATCGCGTCCTATTACGGCAGCAAGTTCAACGGCTACAAGACCTCGAACCTCGAAACCTACGACATGTACAAGTTCTCGGCGGCCAGCAAGGTGCTGCCGTTGCCGAGTTTCGCGCGCGTCACCAACCTCGAGAACGGCAAGAGCGTGATCGTCAGGGTCAACGACCGCGGGCCGTTCGTACCCAACCGCATCATCGACCTGTCGCTGGCGGCAGCGGTGCGGATCGGCGTGTGGCCCAAGGGCACGGGACTGGTGGAAGTGCAGGGCATCGATCCCGCGCATCCGGATGCGGAACCCGCGCCCGTCACCGCGGTCACACCCCGGACCGGCCGGAGTCCACGCCTTTACGTGCAGGTCGGCGCGTTCGCCGACGCCGGCAACGCCGAACGGCTCGCGGCGCGCCTGCGTGGCTTGCGGCTGGGCGCGGTGCGGGTGGTCGCGGCCAGGGTGGATGGACACACCCTGCAACGCGTGCAGATCGGACCGCTCGGCGACGTGGATGCGGTGGATCGCACCACCGCGCGGCTGGACGCACTCGGGTTGCCTCACGCCTCGGTTACCGTACAGTGAATGGCTCGGCGCTCGTGCGGAGCAGCTTTTGTGAAAAGCCAGGCCAGGGAGCTCTCGGCCATGGATGGCAGCTCGGATGGCCGTTCTGGTCTTCATGATCGCGACAGGCTCGCGTACGATACGTGGTACCACTGCACAGCGGTCATGGACGATCGCACGAACATAGAGATCTTGATGAATAAACAACACCTGCGTTCGTTGCTGACGGTTGCCCTGACCGCGTTCGCCGGCGTGCTGTTCGCGCAGACGCCCCTGCCACCGAAAGCCGCCACACCGCCCAAACCGGTGCCGGCGATTCCGCAGGCGCCGATTCCGCCGTCGCCGCAACCGAACGCGCAGGCGTGGGTGCTGATGGATTACGCCAACGGCCAGATCCTCGCCTCGAGCAACATGGACCAGCGCCGCGCGCCGGCCTCGCTGACCAAGATCATGACCGAGTACGTGGTCAATTCCGAGATCGCGGCCGGCAAGATCCACCTGGACGACAAGGTGCGCATCAGCGAGCACGCCTGGCGCGCGGGTGGCGCCGGCACCGACGGTTCCACCAGCTTTCTCAAGTTGAACTCCGACGTGCCGCTGAAGGACCTGCTGTACGGCATGATCATCCAGTCCGGCAACGACGCCGCGATCGCGCTGGCCGAACACGTCGCCGGCTCCGAGTCCGCGTTCGCGCAATTGATGGATGCCTATGCGAAGCGGCTCGGGATGGACAACACCCACTTCGTGAATGCCTCGGGCTACCCCGCGCCCGATCATTACAGCAGTGCCCGCGACATCGCGATCCTGTCGCGCGCGTTGATCATGAACTTCCCCGAGGAATACAAGATCTCGGCGATCAAGTCGTTCGAGTGGAACGGCATCACCCAGCACAACCGCAACACGTTGTTGTGGACCGACCCCTCGGTGGACGGCATCAAGACCGGCTCGACCAAGGAGGCCGGTTATTGCCTCGCCGCCTCGGCGCTGCGCGACGGCATGCGCCTGATCGCTGTGACGATGGGCGGCCCCGACATGAACGCCGCGAGCACCGGCGACGAAGCCCTGCTGAACTGGGGCTTCAATTTCTACCGCACCCACAAGCTGTACGCCGCGGGCCAGGTGCTGGCCACGCCGCGGCTGTGGAAGGGCGCGGCCGACACGCTCGAACTCGGCATCGCCCACGACGCCTCGGTGACCATTCCGCGCGGCCACTACGACCAGCTCGAGGCCACGCTGGAGATCCCGGCCACCCTGATCGCACCGTTCAAGCAGGGCCAGCAGGTCGGCACGCTGAAGGTCGCCTTCGACGGCAAGCCGCTGATCAGCGAGCCCCTGGTGGTGCTGAAGGACGCGCCGCAGGGCGGCTTCTTCACGCGCCTGTGGGACGCGATCCTGCTGCTGTTCCGCCACGGCAAGGGCACCACCACCACGCCGGCGCCCACCGTCGTGGTGTCGTCGGCGACGCCCGTCTCCGCCCCGGCCGCAACCAACCAGGTGCCTTGACGCGATGCGCGAACTCGACAACATCGAGAAGAAGGACGGCCAGGGTTTCCAGTTCCCCGGCAGTTTCGAAATCACCGCGATGGGCAACGCCAACGCCAACCTGCGCGAACGCGTGCCCGAAATCCTGCGCGGGCTGGGCCTGTCGGTGCTGGAAGCCAGCCTGCGCGAACGCCCTTCCAGCCAGGGCAACTACGTGTCGGTGAGCGTGGTGTTCAACTGCCCCTCGCGTGAAATGCACGAGGCCGCGCACGCGGCACTGCGCGCCGATCCGGATATCCGGTACACCCTTTGACGGGACTCGGGACTCGGCAAAGCGTGATTTCGCTGACTCGAACTGCACATCACCAGCCCCGGGGCGGCGCAGCCGAGACGGCCTTGCGCAATTCCTGCGCCAGTCGAGGACTGGCGCAACAATGGTTGCAATGAACACTATCGTTTCAAACATCGAAGGCGGGTCCCGAGTCCCGAGTCCCGGGTCCCGGCTGCTCGTCCGCCGCCTCGGCCGCCAACCGTACGAACCGGTGTGGCACGCGATGCAGGCGTTCACCGATGCACGCGGCGCGGATACGCCGGATGAAATCTGGCTGGTCGAGCACGATCCGGTGTTCACGCTGGGCCAGGCCGGTCGGCCCGAGCACGTGCTGGCACCGGGCGACATCCCGGTCATCCACGTCGACCGCGGCGGGCAGGTCACCTACCACGGTCCCGGCCAGATCGTGGCCTACCCGTTGCTGGACCTGCGCCGCCTGCACGTCGGGGTGCGTGAACTGGTGCGCAGGATCGAGCAGGCCATCATCGACACCCTCGCGGAGTGGAACATCGCGGGCGCCCGCCGCGAAGGCGCGCCGGGCGTATACGTGGCCGGCGCCAAGATCGCGGCTTTGGGCCTCAGGGTTCGCCACGGCTGCAGCTTCCACGGCCTGGCTTTCAACATCGCGATGGACCTCACGCCTTTCCACCGCATCAACCCCTGCGGTTACGCGGGCCTTCAGGTCACGCAAATGCTAGACTTTGGCGGCCCGTCGCGGCTTGCCGATGTCGAGGATCTGCTGATTGTTGAGCTGGGCCGACAATTCGGATTGTCGCCGCAGGAAGCGGACCCCGCCCTGCCCCGCGCCGCTGCATGACTTGCGGCCGTATCCGGCGCCAGTGATTTCCGATACCGTAAGCTCGGACCGCGCCTCGCCGAGCCTGGCCCGCCCGTACCATGCACCCGTGAGCGCCAGCAAACGGCTGGCGCATGTGTCACCCCTGTCCGCGCTTCCAGCGCACCCGGCCGACCTGTCGCGGTCGCCCAAGGAAAGTCCATGTTGCAGCGTGTTCTCGTTGTCCTGACCGCACTCGCCTTTGCCTTCGCCGCGCACGCGCAAAGCTCCGCACCCGCGACGAACTGCCCGGCCACGCCGGCCAGCGCGCCGGCCACGCCGGTCGCCAAGTACAAGGCGACGCCGGCGCCGGTGCTGAAACCCACCGCGGCGCAGGGCCAGGCCGCGATCCTCGCCGCGCGCCTGCTGACGCGCTTCCAGTACGAAGCGCTGCCGCTCGACGACGCGATGTCGGCAAAGATCTTCGACGCCTACTTCAAGGCGCTGGACGGCAGCAAGCTGTTCTTCACGCAGACCGACGTCGACCGGTTCACGCCCGACCGCGACACGCTCGACGACGCGATCTGGAACGGCGACATGTCGATCCCGTTCACGATCTTCAACCTGTACGAGGAACGCGCGGGCGAGCGCACCGCGTATGCACTGTCGCTGCTGAAGCAGGGTTTGCAGCTCGACGGCAACGGCACCTACACCTTCGATCGCGACAAGGCGACGTGGGCCGCCAACACCTCCGCGCTCGACCGGTTGTGGAGCGAGCGCGTCAAGAACGACTGGATCCGGCTGAAGCTCGCGGGCAAGGACGACGCCGAGATCCGCAAGACCCTGTCGCGCCGCTACGAGAACTACCTCGACCGCGTGCACCAGCTCGACAGCGAGGACGTGTTCCAGACCTTCATGAATGCATATGCGACGGCAATCGACCCGCACACCAATTACTTCGGCCCACGCGCCAGCCAGAACTTCGACATCACCATGAAGCTGTCGCTGGAAGGCATCGGCGCGGTGCTGCAGGAACATGACGAGTACACGGTGATCCGCGAAATCGTGCCGGGTGGTCCGGCCGCGAAATCCGGCAAACTCGAGATCGGCGACAAGATCGTTGGCGTGGGCCAGGGCGAATGCGGCGCCATCGTGGACGTGGTCGGCTGGCGCATCGACGACGTGGTCGCCAGGATCCGCGGCCACAAGGGCACCGTGGTGCGCATCGAGATCCTGCCCGCCGAGGGCGGCCCGGACGCCAAGCCCGTGATCGTGACGCTGGTGCGCAAGAAGGTCACCATCGCCGAACAGGCCGCCAAGAAGAAGGTCATCGACGTCAAGGATGGCGGACGCACCATCAAGGTAGGGATCATCGACCTGCCGAGCTTCTACGAGGACTTCGACGCGCGCCGTCGCGGCGATCCCGACTACAAGAGCGCCTCGCGCGACGTGGCCAAGCTGCTGACCGAGCTGAAACAGGACAAGGTCTCGGCGGTGATCGTGGATCTGCGCGACAACGGCGGCGGCTCGCTCAGCGAGGCGGTGAACCTGTCCGGCCTGTTCATGGGCAAGGGCCCGGTGGTGCAGGTGCGCGACAACCGCGGCCAGGTCGAGGAACAGGATTCCGACGAGAAGATGCTGTGGACCGGGCCGATGGCGGTGCTGGTCAACCGTGGCTCGGCTTCGGCCAGCGAAATCTTCACTGCCGCGATCCAGGATTACGGCCGCGGTCTGGTCATCGGCGAGCAGACCTTCGGCAAGGGCACGGTGCAGAACCTGATGAGCCTCGACCAGTTGGCGATGAACGACAAGCCGACCCTGGGCGAGCTCAAGATGACCATCGCCGAGTTCTTCCGGGTGGACGGGGATTCCACGCAGCTGCACGGCGTCACCCCCGACATCCTGTTCCCGCACTCGATCGGCTACAAGGACTACGGCGAGTCGAGCTACGACAACGCGCTGAAGTGGACCCACATCGCGCCCGCGGAATACACGCCGGTCGCCGACCAGAAACCACTGGTCGCGCCGCTGACCGCCGAGCACGCCGAGCGCGCCAAGACCGACCCGGCGTGGCAACTGCTGCTGGATGAACTGGCCGCCGCGCGCAAGCTGCACGACCAGAAGACGGTTTCGCTCAACTACAAGGTGCGCGAGGCCGAACGCAAGCAGCAGGAGGCGCAGGACGCCGAGTTCAAGCAGCGCCGCGAGGCGCTGGGCGACGTGTCCGCGATCTCGCTGGAACCGGACAACGGCCTGACCCCCAACGAGCAGAACGTCAAGAAATCCGTGGCACGCGAGAAGGCCGCCAAGCAGGCCAAGGACATCGAACTGGAGGAGACCGCGCACATCATGGCCGACGAAGTGGTGATGCTGGACAAGGACACCAAACTGGCCCAGGACGTGCTGCCGAAGCAGGCCTTCACCAAACCCGTTTCCGTCGCGACGTCCGCTCCGCCCGGGCCGGTCGCGTCGGATGCGGCGATCCCGGCCAGCGCCAGCAGCACGCACTGACGGCGGTGCCCGCCACTGGCACCGCGGCGCACGTTCACGTAGCCTCGTGTCCACCCCACCGTGGAGAGACCCCGCATGCGTATCGCCGCCATCCTCGTCGGTATCGTGTTGATCGCGCTCGGCGTGTGGATCGCACTGGGCAGGCTCACCTATTCCAGCACCGAAACGCCGATCAAGTTCGGCCAGATCGAAGTGAAGACCACCGTGGACAAGCCGGTGCCGGCGCCGATCGGCTACGCAAGCATCGTGGTGGGCGGGGTGTTGCTGGCGGCGGGTGTGCTCAAGAAATGAACATCTGAACAACCTGCTGCGCGCGCCAGCTTGCGCGCCGGTCCTTCGCAGGCTCGCAAGTCGGCATGAAAAAACACGCGGCCCGCTAGCCGCGTGTTTCCTGCTGCCGCCCTGGAACGATCAAAGCCCGAGTTTGCCCGCGAGTCCCGACAGCTCGCTCAGGTTGAAGCCGCTGCCGCCACCCGCCGGCACCTGCCCGCCCGGGGTGAGGTGATCGACCACGCCCGGCAGGTGCTGCGCCAGTTGCCCGAGCACCTGCGAGGGATCGACGCCCAGCTTCCGGGCCATCTGTTCGGCGTGCTGGCCGGCCGCCGTACCCGTCAGCGCCTGGCCCAGTTGCTGGCCGCTGACCGACTGGTTGGCGCCACTGCCGACCCAGGAATCGACCACGCCGCCCAGTCCGCCCTGCTGCAGCATCGAAACCAGCCCGCCGATCAGGTCCAGCGTGGGATTGCCGCTGGTGGCGCCCTGTCCGCCCGCCAGACCCTTCAACGCATCGAGAAATGACATGGGAGTTCTCCTTCCGTTGGATAGCCGGAAACATCCAGCCTTGCGGCCATCACACCAAGTCGTCACCACGGCGTGAACGTTACAATCACGCGGATGGATGTTTCGTACCTGCTGGACTCGCTCAACGCTGCGCAACGCGAGGCCGTTGCCGCCCCGCCGGGGCACTACCTGGTGCTGGCCGGTGCCGGCTCGGGCAAGACCCGCGTACTCACCCGCCGCATCGGCTGGCTGATCGAGGCCGAAGGCGCGCCAGCGTGGTCGATCCTGGCCGTGACCTTCACCAACAAGGCCGCCGGCGAGATGCGCGCGCGGCTCGCCAACCTGCTGCCACATGGCATGCGCGGACTCACCGTCGGCACCTTCCACGGCATCGCACATCGTTTGCTGCGCCAGCACTGGCAGGAAGCGCAGCTGCCGGAAACCTTCCAGATCCTCGACGCCGACGACCAGCAACGGCTGGTGAAGCGCGTGGTGGCCGGGCTCGGCATCGACGAGGCCAAGTACCCGCCGCGGCAGGCGTGCTGGCAGATCAACCAGTGGAAGGACGAGGGCAAGCGCGCCGAGGGCATCGAGCCCGGCGACCATCCCGTGACGCGCACGTACCTCAAGGTGTACGAGGCGTACGAAGCGGCATGCCGCCGCGCGGGCCTGGTCGATTTCGCCGAGCTGCTGCTGCGCGCGCACGAACTCATCCGCGACCACGACGCGCTGCGCGCGCACTACCAGGAACGCTGGCGGCACCTCTTGATCGACGAATTCCAGGACACCAACGCGCTGCAGTACGCGTGGATCCGCCTGCTCGCGGGCAAGACCGGCAAGGTGTTCGCGGTCGGCGACGACGACCAGTCGATCTACGGCTGGCGCGGCGCCAGGGTCGAAAACATGCGCGCGTTCCTGCGCGATTTCCCGGATGCGAAAACCCTGCGGCTGGAGCAGAACTACCGCTCCAGCGCGACCATCCTCGAAGCCGCCAACGCGGTGATCGCGCAGAACCCGTCGCGGCTCGGCAAGAAACTGTGGACGTCCGGCGACAAGGGCGATGCGATCGCGCTGTACGCCGCCTACAACGAGCAGGACGAGGCACGCTTCGTGATCGAGCGCATCCGCGAATACCTGGATGCCGGCGGGCATGCCTCAGACATCGCGGTGCTGTATCGCTCCAACGCGCAATCGCGCAACTTCGAGGAGCAACTGCACCAGAAGAACATTCCGTACCGCGTGTACGGCGGCCAGCGTTACTTCGAGCGCGCCGAAGTGAAAGACGCCTTGGCGTATTTGCGGCTGGCCGCCAACCGCGGCGACGACGCTTCGTTCGAGCGCGCACTGGCGACCCCGCCGCACGGGGTGGGCGAGCGCAGCATCGAAGCGCTGCGCCGGCGCGCACGCACGGACGACACTTCGCTGTGGGATGCCGCGCTCGCGGAACTGGCGGGCGGCGGGTTGACCACCCGTGCAAAGAATGCGCTGCGCGGGTTCATGACCCTGGTCGGTGGGCTGGCCAAGGACTCCAACGACATCACCCTGGCCGA
>DASURP010000008.1:0-7603 GCA_036279975.1 Rhodanobacteraceae bacterium | reverse complement strand
TTGGGCGGCTCGTCCGCGCGCGTGGCCTGCGCGACGCCGAAGCCGGTGAGCGTGGCGCACAAGCTGAGGGTAAGGGTTCGCAGGGATCCGGGCGTTTGCATGGCGTTGCCTGTTCGGGCGTGGAGGAGCGGATGCGGGAATGACGAAGCGTCAGAACTCCATGCTGAGTGCGACCGAGCCGAACGCGTGGCTGCCGCGCTGGCCCTCGAACTCGCGGGTCCGCCACACATGCATCAGCGCCAGCCGGACACCGTGGCCGCGGACCAGCCATTGGCTGCTGATCCCGGCGGCGGCTTGGGCGACCCACGGGCGGCGCGTGACGTGGTGGCTGGCGCGGAACAGGTTGCCGTCGAGCGAGAAATCCCAAGCCACCGCCTTGGCCTCCACGTTGACGAAGGCATGGGTGCCGGGGCGTGGAGCGCGCGCGGATCGTGGCTCCGCGGCGCGCAGGTCGGAGGCGACCGTCGGCGGTCGGTTCTCGGTGCCGGGGCGGATCGGGTAGCTGCCGAAGTCGTTGGGGATGTTCCAGCCCACGCGCCACTCCAGCCCGGCGCTGGCCGCCGTCTCGATATTGCCGAGGCGCAGCGCATAACTGCCGATCACGTCGTTGCCCCAGCCCGGCTGCACCGCGTTGACGCCGGACCAGGGTTTGTACTTGCGCTCCATCGCGACCTGGAACGCCGGCTCGTTGTGCAATTGATGGTTCCAGCCCTGGAAGCGGTCGAAGCCGCGCAACCGGTGCACCAGGTCCTGCGACTGCTCGGCCAGCGACCACGGCCCGATGATGCCGAGCGTCACTTCGCGGGTATCGAGCATTTCGTGATCCGCACCGGATGGATGGACGCGACGGTTCCAGGCAAGGCCGGCATACAGCAATCCCGCATACGGCCGGTCGTCGGAAATCAAATCCGTGCGGGTGTAATCCGCGGGCGTGTACATCGCCTGGCCAAGCCGGGCCACCACGTTTTGCGTGTCGTCGGGACGGTCGGCCTCAGCCCAGAAAGCGGGGTCCACGAGCTTGATGAAGGCCGCGTGCCAGCGGATCGGCGCCGGCAGGCATTCGGGCTGCAAGCGGCCGGGGATGTCGCGCGAAGCGAGGTTGAGCGATACGCCGTTGGTGTAGTTGCGATCGGTGCCGGTGAACAGGTCGTTCTCGAGACGCAGCGTGCCGCCGCGCCAGCGCACGGTTTGTTCCGGTGCACACGCGTCGTTGCCAGCGGCCCGCGCAGGGGCCGCCGGAATCATGGCAAGCGCCACGGCGACCAACGCGCTGACTGCGGCAGCCGGGGCGACGCCTCGTTTCCGCAGGCGAGCAAGCCGTTGGGGCGAGCCCACGCCGGTGCCCACCGGCGCGGGTTCGTGGTCGGGATCGCGGGTGGCCTTGCGGATCCTCATGGACGTCGCCAATCCGAATCAAGGTGTCGAAGACGGCTTGCCGTCGCCCGGTCCGGATGGTGCGGCGCCGGGCGTGCCGGCGGCATCGGCGTTCCAGCCGCCGCCCAGCGCCTTGTACAGCGCGACCAGTTCGACGGCGGTGGCGGTGTGGGTGCGGGCGTAGGCATCTTCGGCGTCGCGCAGCACACGCTCCTCGGCCAGCAGTTCGGTCAACGCGATGTCGCCGGCGGCATAGCGCGTTTGTGCGTGGGCGTAACTGGTGCGCGCGGCCTCGAGCGCGGTGCGTTGGCGCTGCACCGCGTCCAGGCCGAACCGATAGTCGCTGAGCGCGCGCTCGGCATCGCCCAGTGCGCCCAGCACGGCCTTTTCATAGGCGAGCGCCGCCTGTTGCTGGCGCGCTTCGCTGGCGCGGATTTCCGCGCGCACGCGGCCACCGTCGAACACCCGCCAGGAGATCAGCGGCGTGATCGAAAAGGTGCGGCTGGCCGAGTCGAACAGCTTGCCGGCGTCCAGCGACTGGAAGCCGCCGCCGGCGCCGATCGTGAGTTTCGGGAACAGCTCGGCGGTGGCAACGCCGATGTCGGCGGTGCGCGCGGCGAGGCGGCGTTCGGCGGCACGCACGTCGGGCCGTCGGCGCAGGATGTCGGCGCGTTCGCCCACCGGGATCGGCGCCAGCGTGAGTGCGGGTGCCGCGGTGTCGAGCAACGCCAGTTCGTGTTCGGGCGGCTGGCCGAGCAGTACGCCGAGACCCAGTGCAGCCGCGTTGAGGCGAGCGCGGATCGCCGGCACGCCGGCCTCGGCAGCGGCAAGGCGCGCCTGCGCGGCATCGACGTCGGCCTGCGCGGCATCGCCCAACTGGTAGCGCCGCTGCACCAGCTCACGCGTGTGCCGCAGCGTGGCGACCGAACCCTCGCGGGCGGCCAGTTCGCGTTGCGCACCGCGCAGCGTCAGGTAGCTGCGCGCGACTTCGGCGGCAACGCTGATCCGTACGCCTTCGGCGTCGTCCTGGGCCGCCTGCATGCTGGCCGAAGCACTTTCCAGCGCGCGCCGGGTGCGGCCGAACAGGTCGATCTCCCAACTGGCGTCGAAGCCGACGTCATGGATCGTCTGGTTGCGCTCCAGCCCCGGAATGGAACCGATCGGCAGCGGGCCGTTTTCGCTTTGCTCGCGCCGGGTCACGCTGCCGCTGACGCCCACGGTTGGCGCGTAGCCACCGGCCGCGCGGTCGCGCAGCGCACGCGCCTCGCGGATGCGCGCCTCGGCCTGGCGCAGGTCGAGGTTGTCCGAGAG
The DNA here is from genome assembly GCA_036279975.1 of Rhodanobacteraceae bacterium. GTDB lineage: Bacteria > Pseudomonadota > Gammaproteobacteria > Xanthomonadales > Rhodanobacteraceae > 66-474. The sequence goes on along the minus strand of DASURP010000008.1, from coordinate 4,918 downwards.
CGCGGTGCCGACCAGCCGGTCGAGGGTCGGATCGCCCAGCGTCGTCCACCACGCAGCCAGTTCCGGCGCCGGCTGCACCGCATCGGCCGGCTGGGACCAGCCGTGGCCCGTGTCGACGGGCGGCGGGTCGCGGTAGTCGGGGCCCGCGGCGCAGGCGCCGAGCAGCAACGCGCCCAGCGCGGCCGCCGGGATGCGCGTCGCGTGGCGCCGGATATTCAATGGGTGTGTCATGGCAACTCCTTCATGCATCGGTCGCTGGATCACTGCAGGCGGCTGCGAACCAGCATGGTCGCGAGGCCCAGCGTCACCACCGCGATCACGGCCAGTGGCCAGAGGCTGGCGAGGATGTCCGTCGCCGGCATCGCCTTCAGGAACACGCCTTCGACGATGGTGAGGAAGTGGGTGAGCGGGATCGCCTGCGCCAGCCACTGCAGCGCCACCGGCATGTTTTCGACCGGCGTCGCGAACCCCGACATCAGCACGGCCGGCACCCCGATCGCGAACGCACCCAGGATCGCCTGCTGCTGGGTCGTGCTGATCGCGGAAATCATCAAGCCGATGCCGACCACCGACAGGATGAACAGCATCAGGCTGGCCAGCAGCAGCACGAACGAGCCGGTGAAGGGAATCCGGAACAGGCCGGTCGCGGCCGCCACCATCAGCAGGCCGAGCACGGTGCCGATCGCGAGCGCCGGCAGGGATTTCGAAATGATGATTTCCAGCGTGGAGGTGGGCGACACCAGCAACTGGTCGAAGGTGCCGAGTTCGCGTTCGCGCGCGATCGACAGCGAAGTGATCAGGAGCGCGCTGAACAGTGCGAGGATGCCGGTCAGGCCGGGCACGATGAACCAGCGGTAGGTGAGGTTCGGATTGAATCCGTTGCGCACGCTGACCGGCGTCGGCGGGCTGGCCTCCGCGGCGGCCACCCCGGCGCCGACGTCAGCGGCAATCGTCGAGAGGTACCCGACGGTGATCTGGCCCGAGTTGCTGCGCCGGCCATCGACCAGCACCTGCACCTGGCCAGTCCGGTCCGCGGTGATGGCGCGCGAGAAATCGGCCGGGAAGTCGAGTGCCGCGATCACCTTGCCGCGGGCGATCAGGTCGCCGAGCTGAGCGGGGTTTTCGACGTACCGCACGTGGTTGATGAAGGTCGCGCGGTCCAGGCGCTGGATCATCTCGTGCGACCACCGGCCCGCGTCCTGGTTGTACACGGCAACGTCGACGTTGCGCACCTCCAGCGTCGCCGCGAACGCGAACACCAGCAACTGCAGCAACGGCGGCACGAACACCACCATCCGGCTGCGCGGGTCGCGCAGGATGCTCAGCACTTCCTTGATGAACTGCGCCCGCAGGCGGGTGAAGGCAATGGTTCCGGAGCGCGCGGACACGGCTCATGCCTCCAGGTTCTTGCGCGTGGCGCGCTTGGCCAGCAGGAAAAACACGGCACCGATCGCGGCCATGGCCGCGAGATTGGGCAGGAACAGCGGCCATACGTCACCCGCGAGGAACACGGTTTTCAACGACGCCACGAAATAGCGCGCCGGGATCAGGTGGGTGGCGGCCCGGATCGGCGCCGGCATGGCGTCGATCTCGAACAGGAAGCCCGACAGCATGAACGCGGGCAGGAAGCCCGTGAACAGCGCGATCTGCGCGGCCAGGAACTGGTTGCGCGCGAGCGAGGAGATCAGCAGCCCCTGGCCGAGCGCCGGCACCATGAACACCGCCGACAGCGCCAGCAGTGCGAACCACGAGCCGCGCAGCGGCACGTCGAACACGTGGATTGCCAGCAGCGCCGCGCCCAGCGTCGACAACATGCCGAGCACGAAGTAGGGCAGCAGCTTGCCGATCAGGATTTCCACCACCGACGCCGGCGTGGACAGCACCGCTTCCATGGTGCCGCGCTCCCACTCGCGCGCCACCACCAGCGCGGTCAACATGGTGCCGATGATCGTCATCACGATCGCGATGGCGCCCGGCACCAGCGCGCGGCGGCTTTCGAGTTCCGCGTTGAACCAGTAGCGCGGTTCCAGCTGGATGGCTGCGGCGGGTGCGCTGTCGCCGCGTCCGGCGCGCCAGTTCGCGACCACGCCCTGCGCGTAGTTGGCGACGTACTTGGCGGTGTTGGGGTACGAACCGTCGGTGACGACCTGTACCCATGGCTGGCCGCCGCGCCGGGCCATGCGTTGCTCGAAATCCTGCGGGATCACCACGTACCCGCGCAGTGCGCCGGAGACGAGCTGGTCGACAACCTCGCGGCGGTCGTGCGCGAAGGTCACGTCGAGGTAGCGGGTGCCGGCGAAGGCGGCGGCCAGCGATTGCGCCTGGGCGCCCTGCGCTTCCAGCACCACGCCGACGCGCACGTTGCGGGCGTCCAGCGACACCGCGTAGGCGAACAGCAACAGCAGCACCACCGGCAGCACGAAGGCAATCAACAGCGTCGACGGGTCGCGCAGCGCCTGCAGGCTTTCCTTGCGGACCAGCGCCACCAGGCGGCGCAGGTCGAAGCGGCGCATCCGGGCCGGATCCGTTTCCCGCTTCTGCGCGTTGCCGTTCATGCCGCCGCCTCCAGTTCATCGTCGGCCGATTCGACCAGGTGGATGAAGGCGTCTTCCATGGTCGGATCGGGCCGGTCGTCGGTGGCCGCGCCGCGCTTCAGCGCATCGGGCATGTCCAGCGCGATCACCCGCGCGCGGTACAGCATCGCCACGCGGTCGCAGTACTCGGCCTCGTCCATGAAGTGCGTGGTGACCATGATCGTCACGCCCTTGCGGGAGAGGCCGTTGATGTGGGTCCAGAATTCGCGCCGGGTGATCGGATCGACGCCGGAGGTTGGCTCGTCGAGGAACAGCACCGGCGGACGGTGCATCAATGCGCAGGCCAGCGCGAGGCGCTGCTTGTGCCCGAGCGGCAGGGCGTCGGGAGCAGCGGACAGCCAGTCGCGAAGATCGAAGGTCTCGATCATCTCGTCGATGCGCTCGCGCCGTGCGTCGCCTTCGAGGCCGTACACGCCGGCCGAGAATTCGAGGTTCTGGCGCACCGACAGCAATCCGTACAGCGAGAACTTCTGTGCCATGTACCCGAGCCGGGCCTTGGCCGCACCGGTGGCCCGGCGCAGGTCCAGCCCCACCACGTGGGCGTCGCCGTGCGTGGGCTTGAGCAGGCCGCACAGCATCTTGAAGGTGGTGGACTTGCCGGCGCCGTTGGGGCCGAGCAGGCCGAAGATCTCGCCCTTGCGCACCTGGAAGCTCACGTTGTCGGTGGCGGTGAAGTCGCCGAACCGCTTGGTGAGGTCGCGGCAGGACACCGCGATGTCCGACTCGAGTTCTACGGGCGGCAGGCGTTCGGCCATTGCCGAGGTACCGCCGGGACCACCGCCCAGCAGGTCGATGAAGGCGTCCTCGAAGCGCGCCGGCACCGCGGCCAGCCGCACGCGGCTCCGGTCGGCGAGGGCCTGGATTTCCCTGCTGTCGGCGTCCGCGCGCAACACCACGCGCACGCCGGCGCCCTGGATCACGCCGTCGCTCACGCTCGGCAAGTCGAGCGCTTCGGTCAGCACGGCGCGGCGTTCGTTGCCGACGTCCTCCATCCGGAAACTGCGGCCCTCGAGTTGCGCGGTGAGTTCGCCCGGCGCGCCGTCGAACAACAGCCGTCCTTCGTTGAGCAGCAGCACGCTCTCGCAGCGTTCGGCCTCGTCGAGATAGGCCGTGGACCAGACCACCGCCATGCCCTCGTCGGTGAGCGCCTGCACCATGCGCCACAAATCCTGCCGGCTGACCGGGTCGACGCCGACGCCGGGCTCGTCCAGCAGCAGCACGCGCGGCCGTGCCATCAGCGCGCAGGCGAGGCCGAGCTTCTGCTTCATGCCGCCGGACAGTTTCCCGGCCAGGCGTTTGGTGAAGGGACCGAGCCGGGTGAAGTCCAGCAATTCGGCGAAGAGGTCCGCGTGGCGGTCGGCGTCCATGCCGCGCAGTTGCGCGTACAGGCGCATGTTCTCCAGCACCGACAGGTCTTCGTACAGGCCAAAGCGCTGCGGCATGTAGCCGGTGACGACGTGGATCGCGTCGTTGTCGCGCACCACGTCGTAGCCCGCCACCTTGACGCTGCCGCCGTCGGGCACCAGCAACCCGGTCATGATCCGCATCAGCGTGGTCTTGCCCGCGCCGTCGGGGCCGACCAGGCCGGTGAGGCGGCCGTAGCGGATCTTCGCGCCGAAGCCGCGCAGCGCCTCGACCTTGCCGAAACGCTTCACGATGCCGTCGATGACCACGGCCGTGGCCTTGCTGTCGCGCGGGCCCTCGGCGGCGGGGGCGTGCACGTCAGGGGCTCCGGGCCCGCTGGCCATGGGCGGCGTCCGCATCGATGTCGATCGTCACCGGCATGCCCTGACGCAGCGACGGGTCGGTGCCGTCCATCACGATCCGCAGGCGATAGACGAGGTCGGTGCGAAGGTCGCTGGTCTCGACCGTCTTGGGCGTGAACTCCGCGCGCGGCGAGATGAATCCGATCTGGCCGTGGTATGCCTTGTCGGACGAGTCGGTCACGACACGCACCCGCATGCCGGGCGCGATGCGGCCGAGATCCGGCTCGCCGACGTAGGCGCGCACGTACACCGGCTGACGCAGGCTCAAGGTGTACACGGGGGTGTTGCTCGCGACCATGCTGCCGGGTTCGCGGGCGCGCGTGATCACGATGCCGTCGCTCGGCGCGGTCAATTCGGTGTCGGACAGCGCGGTGCGGGCCTGCGCCACCGCGGCTTGCGCGGCGGCAACCTGCGCCTCGCCGGCGGCGACATCCTCGCTGCGCGATCCCGCCGTCGCCAGCGAGAGCGCGGCTTTGGCCGAAGCAAGCTCGGCGGCGGTCTGGTCCCGCGCGGCCCGCGCGGCATCGACCGTCCGCTGGCTGGTTGCGCCCGTTCCGA
>DASURP010000007.1:0-28521 GCA_036279975.1 Rhodanobacteraceae bacterium | reverse complement strand
AAATAATAATATGCCAGCGCAAAAACTAATTAATGCAGTAACGCCAAATATTACCCATGTTTCCGTCTTGTAAGACTCCCACGGTGCATATGACGATAGTTGTGGTGCATTGTTTTCAGCATTTATGAACGCCATAGACAGCTGCGTAAAGCCGAGATAGGGTCCTATTGCAGTCATGCCCAAGACAAGTAGCCCAAGCCAGCCACCGACTCCGTACAAGGGTTTCTTACCAGTGCGCGGTGCTTCACTGCTTGGCGATTGGCTCACACCGGCGGATCGGCTTCGTGATGATGCAAAGGCGCGCGGCCCCTGTTCAGGCGCAAGCGGACTGCCGCACTTTGCGCAAAATGATGCATCCGGCCTGGCCTCAGTACCGCAACGTGAGCAAAACATACGATCGCCCCTTTATATAAGCCCTAACGCCAATTCTGCCCCACGATGGGGTGCTGCACCGAGTATCCTACGCTCGATCTTGGCTGACAATCGGAAAAACCCTACAACACATCAACCCCTTGGCTGATGGAATCGGCGCGGACATGTGGCCAAGCTGGCTGGATATGGGTCATGGTGGTGCGATATGGATTTCGCAGGGCGAAGTGGGGGTGTAACAGGCAGTACAAAGCCGCCACCGCGCTTGCTCGATGAAGTTCGGGGGCGGTTACGGGTCAGGCACTACAGCTTGCGCACCGAGCAGGCGTACGTGGGCTGGATCCGCCGTTTCATCATTGCCAATGGCAAGCGGCACCCCCGCGACCTGGGTGGACGCGAGGTCGAAGCATTCCTGACGGACCTCGCCACTCGTGGCATGGTGGCCGCGGGCACCCAGAACCAGGCGCTGTCGGCGCTGTTGTTCCTGTACCGCGAGGTTCTGCAGCAAGATCTACCGTGGATGAGCGACATCGTCCGCGCCAAGAGGCCGCGCCGGCTTCCGGTGGTGTTGACGCGCGACGAGGTCAACCGGTTGCTGGCGCAACTGCAGGGTCGTGACTGGCTGATGGCCAGCTTGTTGTACGGATCGGGTGTGCGCCTGATGGAATGCGTGCGCCTGCGCGTGAAGGACGTGGATTTCCAGCGCCTCGACATCATCGTCCGTGAAGGCAAGGGCAACAAGGATCGGCATGTGCCCCTGCCACGCAAGCTGGTGGCCGCCCTGCGCGGACAACTCGCGGCAGCGCGCGCCCTGCACGCGGCCGATCTCGGGGCGGGCTTCGGTGCCGTGCATCTGCCCCACGCGCTGGCCCGCAAGTACCCGCGCGCGGCGCGCGAATGGGGCTGGCAATACGTGTTTCCTGCTTCGCAGCGTTCCCGCGACCCCCGCACCGGCGCGGTGCGCCGACACCATCTTGACGAAAAGGTCCTGCAGCGCGCCGTGCAGCGCGCGCGCAAGGCGGCCCGCATCGCCAAGCCTGCCACCTGTCACACCTTGCGGCATTCGTTTGCGACGCACCTGTTGGAAGCGGGCCACGACATCCGCACGATCCAGGAACTGCTGGGTCACAAGGACGTTGCCACCACGCAGATCTACACGCACGTGTTGAACCGGGGTGGGCTCGGGGTGTTGAGTCCGCTGGATCGGGAGTGATGCGGCGTCATCGCTTGATCTGTGCGGGCTTGAATACCTTGATTTCGGCGCGCCCGTGGTAGGAGGTGATTTTTCCCGTTACGCACAGCCGGCCGGTCCAGGTTTCCGGCGGCGGGGAAAACCGGCCGCGGTAGTCGCCGAAGATCACAATGGTGAAGATCTGGCCCGGGTAGGGTCTGCCGAGATTGATGAAGGTGGGCTGGCCATTGCTGCTTTCCGCGTAATGCGCGCCGGCGACAACGCCGCACACGGTCGCGGTTTCGCCGATGTGCCCGGCCGCCTGCGTTGGCGTCAGGCCGCTTGCCGATGCCGTGCATGCGTACGCCAGCACGGCAATCGCGATGTACGACAGAATGGCTGGCAGGCGCATGGTCGTTCTCCGGAGGTCCCTTGCAAGGATAAAGGCAAAATGGGTTCCGGCTTGCGCCGGAATGACGGATGAAAGGATGGATCTGGCCTTGCGTGCGCGGTCGGGCACTGTGATGTACGCCGCGGCCGCGTACACTGGCGCGACTTTGCCGCCGCGGGCCCGTGACCCATGCATGATCTGCTGCGCGTTGTCATCCTCGGCATCATCGAGGGCATCACGGAGTTCCTGCCGATTTCCTCGACCGGGCACCTGCTGATCGCCGAGCATTGGCTGGGCGCGCGTTCGGACCTGTTCAACGTCGGCATCCAGGCCGGCGCGATCCTGGCGATCACGCTGGTGTACTGGCGGCGCATCTGGCAATTGCTGACGCGCTGGCGCGAGGCGGACACGCGCGGTTACCTCGCCAAGCTGATCGTCGCGTTCGGCATCACCGCGCTGCTCGGTTTCATCGCGGTGAAACTCGGGTTCACGTTGCCGGAGACCCTGAAACCGATCGCGTGGGCGCTGGTCATCGGCGGCATCTGGATGATCGGCGCGGAACGGGTCGCCGCGCGCATGCCCGACCGCGACCAGGTAACCTGGCCGGTGGCGGTGCTGGTCGGAATCGCACAGATGATCGCCGGCATCTTCCCCGGCACCTCGCGTTCGGCTGCGACGATTTTCGCGGGGATGCTGTTTGGCACCTCCAACCGTCCCGCCGCGACGGAGTTCGCGTTCCTGGTCGGCATTCCGACGATGTACGCGGCCACCGGTTACGAACTGCTCAAGGTGTTGCACGGCGGCCGTGCCGTGCACGAGGACTGGGCCGCACTGGCGATCGGCTTCATCACCTCGCTGATCGTCGCCTTCATCGCAGTGAAGTGGCTGCTGCGCTACATCCGCACCCATCGCTTCACGGCGTTCGCGATCTACCGCATTGCGCTGGGCGCGGTGTTGCTGGGCGCGATCTACGGAGGTTGGTTGCAGAACCTCGCGTGAGGGCGGCAAGCTTGTCATTCCGGGGCATACGGCCGTCGCGGTTCGGAATGCGGATCAATCCGTCGGCGGCGCAGCCACTTTCGCGGACTGGTTGAAGTCGCCGATGCCGCCGACCAGCAGCGCGATCGCCTCGCGCTCGGCTTCGTCAAGGTCGGGGTGCCAGGAATCCAGGATCATCACCGCGCGCACCTTGTCGCTGCGGTTCCACGCTTCGTGCTCGAAGGTGTCGTCGAAGGTGACGCAGCGGCCTTCCTGCCATGCGTGCTCGACGCCGCCCACGCTGATCGCGCAATCCTCGGGGATGATCAGCGGCAGGTGCGTCACCAGCCGCGTGTTGGTGACGCCGTGGTGTTTCAGGATGTGCGAGCCGGGCGTCAGGATCGAGAACAGCACTTCCGGCGCGTGCCCGCGGATGTGCACCAGCGGCAGCGTCGCGAGGACTTCGGCGGTGCGCGGGCAGCGACGCGCGTTCCGTTCGAACACTTCGCCGTGGCGGTGGAAGAAGAACGAGTTCCACTCCGCCTTGCCGCGCGTGCCGGCCAGCAGGTTCTGTTCCTTGAGCAGGGTGTTGTCGTTGGTGCCGAGGAAGGGTTCGACGCCGACCGGTTCATTCAATACGCCCTGCAATTCCGCGCGGATCGTATCGGTGTGCTGTTCCAGTCCCGCGTGCCACGGAAACAGTTCGCGCTCGTAATACGGCGTCGCGCGCAAGCCGGGCACGTAGAAGAACTTGCAGAACTGGCGGGGATCGGGATAGTTGGCCGGCTGGTCGCCAAGGTAGATCGCCAGGCCCTGCTCCACGCGCGTCAACGACTGTGCGCCGTACTGGTCGCGCAGGGGTTGCAGCAATTCCATGAAGATCCGCCGGCGGTGCTGCTCGACGAACGCGATCGCGTGTTTCACCGCGGGCCTGAGGCCGGGCGGCGTGGTCATGTCGTTGCGCCACTTGCCGCGGGTCTGTGCCGCCGAAATCGCCCCGAAATACGCGGTGGTGGCGTCGTCGTGGCGACCGAGTTGCTCCAGCGCGGCGCCGCGGTGCAGGCGCGCCGCGAAATGCAGCGGCTCGATCCCGAGTGCGCGGTCGAACGCGTCCAGCGCCTCGTCGGCGTGGTGTTGCGCCAGCTGCACGATGCCGATGTTCTTCCAGATTTCCGGCTGGGTCGGTTCCAGCCGCGCGGCGTGCTCGAGCTCCCGTTGCGCGCTCGCGAATTCGCCGCGCGCGAGTGCGCACATCGCAACGAAGTTCAAGGCCTCGGGCGTGTCCGGCGCCGACTTCAGGATCTCGCGATAGGCCGCCTCGGCCTCGCCGATGCGCTGCTGCGCGGCGTGCGCGCGGGCCTGGTTGATGCGGGCTTCGTCGGCCTGTGCCGCCTGCGTGTTCATTCGCGTAGTTTGCCGCGTTCGCTCCGCGAGCGCTTGACCGGGGTCACCGCCGTGCACCGCGCCTTTCTTCCCCCTTCCGGAAGGAAGGGCGGGGCGCAGCGAACGCGCGCGCAGCGCGAGAGGGGACGGCTCTTGACCTTGCGTTGCAAGGGTCATCCTCCCGACGCTTCGCGTCGACCCCCTTCGTTCCGAAGGGGGTAAATACGCGCGCGTCGCGTGCCTACCGCTCCACCATCTTCGCGAACCACTCCCAGCCCGGCGTCCATTCGGCGATCAGCTTGACGCAGGTCAGCAGCGGCACCGCCAGCAGCGCGCCGGGGATGCCCCACATCCACGCCCACACCAGCAGCCAGACCAGGATCGCGACCGGTGACAGCCGCATGCGCTGGCCCATGATCATCGGCGTCACCACGTTGCCTTCCAGCATCGACAGTCCCGCGAAACTCGCCGCCGGCAGCAAGGCATGGGCGGGGGCGTGGAAGGTGAGCAGGCCGACCACCACCAGCAGCAGGGTGTTGGTGATGGCGCCGATGTAGGGCATGAAATTGAGCAGGGTCGCGACGCCACCCCACAGCAGTGGATCGGGCATCTTCCACGCCCACAGGATCAACGCGGTCAGGCCGCCGAGGCAACAGTTGATGACGGTGACCGTGAGCAGGTAGCGCGAGATTTCCAACTGGATGCCGCGCACCAGCCGCGCGGCGATGCGTCGGTAGCGGAAGCGCGGCGAGGCGGTCACGATCCGCGCGCGCAACTCGTCGCCGTAGGTCAGGAAAAAGAACACCAGCAGCACCACGGTGAGGGCGTCGGCCAGCGCGCGCGGCGCAGCGTGCAACACGCGGCCGAAGGAAAACGTGACCGGTTGCGCCGGCGTGGTCGCCGACGCCTCCCCCACGCCGATGCCGGCCAGCGACTTCGAGGCGGCGTGGCTGACCTGGGTCAACGGCCGGGTCATGCGCTGCAGCTTGTAACCGACGTCACGCAACAGCGTGGGCGCCTGCTGCAGCCATTCGGCGGCGGGCGTGCTCAACGCACTGACGGTGCCGGCCACCCCCGCGCCCAACGCCAGCAGCAGCAACACGCTGCCGAGCATCCGCGGAACGTGCAGGCGCGCCAGCCCGGCCACGATCGGATTCAACCCGAGCGCGATGAACGCCGCCAGCAGCAACGGGATCAACAGCGAGCTGGCCAGCACCAGCGCGAAGGCGATCCCCAGCAGCATCAACACCACCAGCGGGAAGCGCAACGCGCGCAGTCGCCGGTCGCGGCGGCGCTCGGAAGAAGTCGGACGCCGCTTCCTGCCGGCCGGGCGCGGCGATTTGCCCGTCTGTCCGGGCGGCAGGGCGCGCGCCGGTGCGAGTGGAGGGCCTGGCGGCATGCTGGTGTTTACCCTTCCCACGGCAACGACGCGGCCAGTGTAGTCCGTTCGGCGTGGATGCTCCGCGGTGCGGCGACACGCCTCAGGAAACGTTGCGCAGATACTGCCGCACCAGGCCCCAGGCCGGTCCGCTCGCGATGCGCATGCCTGCACGGATCAGGCCGCTGCCCACGCGCAACTGCGCCAGCACGAAACCGAGGCCGGCGGCACCGGCGAGGGTCGGCGCAGGGTGCGCCTGGTAAACCCCGATGACCTCGCCCACCGACGCGCCCAACGCGTCGCGCGCCGTGCGGCTGGCCGCCAGCGCCCGCTTGCGTTCGGTCAATGCACGCGCGTAGTTCAAGGCGGGGCCTCGCGGTCGGAAGGCGGGACGGCACGCTGGAAGCGTTCGACATGGCCGCGCAATTCGCCGCCGAGCGTGCGCAGTTCGGTGCGCGTCGCGGGGAAGCTCGCGTTGTGGATCGCGCGCTTGATCGCAAACCACAGGCCGGTCACCAGGACCAGGTGCAACGCGACCAGGATGGCCAGCGCGATCCCGAAGGAACCCGTGGCGATCACCAGCGCCCAGCCGAGCAGGGCGATCGCGCAGGCCCACAGCGATACCGAAAATGCGACCAGCGCGACACCGCCCAGGAACACCACCGCGACGCTGGCGCGCAGCACCCGCGCCTCGGCGGCCAGCAAGGCCGCCAATGCCGTCGCCACGCGCCGCACCGCGCCCAGCAGGCCCGCACCGGCCGCGAACACCGCGCCGAACGATGGCCCGTCGGCAGCGTCCGCGGCGGCATCCGGTTGTGCGCGCGCGACGTCGTCGGCGCGTTCCTCCGCTTCGACGCTCACGGCCGCCCCTTCCGCGTCATGCGTTCAGGCAACGTCAGCGGCGCGGACGCAGCAGTCGCCCCAGCAGCCAGCCGGCCGCCAGCGCGATCGCCACCGATTGCACCGGTTTTTCGCGTACGAAATCGCGCACGTCGTCGAGCGCGGCGTCGGCGCGATCACGGGCATCGGCAGCCATCCGGGTGCCGCGTTCACGCAACTTGCCGGCCTTTTCCGCGGCGCGTTCGGCGCCGCGCGCACTGGCGTCGGTGGCGTGGTGCAGGCCCGACTCCACGCGATCGGCGGCGCTGTCGAACTTTTGCTTGGCGCTGCTGACCGCACTGCTGGTGCCTTCCTTGAAGCGCGTGGCGGTGCGTTCGATGCGTTCGTGGGTCGTACCGTTGCGACCTTCGTCTTGGGTGATGTCCTGGCTCATGGCCCTTGCTCCTGGCAAACATGCTTGCGGGCATCGAGGTAGCCCGCTTGACCTGCCCCGTTGGGACGCGGGGGCTGACCGACCGCCGTGTTGGCCGGAAGGAGTTGTGCAAAACGCTGTGGACGGCGGCACCGGCTGCCTGCTTCCGTCCCGGCGTTCACCCCCCGGACACGGCTGGATTCAAGCTGTAGGTGCCGACGATCTCGGCCTCATCCAATATGTGACCACGCAAGGCATTCTGCAGTTCCACCCAGCCGAACAATTGCGGAAGATCAAGTCGCGGCACGTCCAGCGCGTACACCCGGAACCGGTAACGGTGCCGCAACGCATCGTTCCACGGCGGGCACGGGCCGTCGTAGCCAAGGTAGTCGCCAGCCATGCCGGGGTCGGAGGCGAACCAGCCGCTGTAATCGTTGCGGCCCTGGCGCGAACCGGCCGGACCGTGCGGATCGCGTTTGCCGTGCGGGGTGATCCCGTCGCTGCAGGCGCCGGCCGCGATCGCCGTGCACGCGGGCGGGATGTCGATCATCAGCCAGTGCGCGAAATCCATCCGCGGCAGGTCGGCCGGCACCGTGCGCCCGGCCTGGTTGACATCGTCGCCGCGGCTCGGGACGTCGCCGTCGATGCACACCAGCGCGAACGACTGCGTGCCCGCGGGCGCGCCGCCCCAGGCGAGGTGCGGGTTGCGGTTGGCCGACAGCGCGACCGGCTCGCCGGGCTTGCCGAAGGCGAATTCGACCGGGATGCGGGCGTTGTCCTGGAAACTGTCGCTGCGGATGTGCATGCATGCTCCTTGTCGGAAGTCAGGAAGTCGAAGAACCATCCCCCTCAATCCCCCTTCCCTTGGAAGGGGGAGGCCAAAACCACCCCCTTCGCTTGCGCAGGGGGTCGCGCCGCAGGCGCGGGGGGATGCCCACGGCAGGAATCATTGCCGCGGAGGGGTGTAGGTGATCCGGTAAATGACACCGTTGTAATCGTCCGACACCAGCAGGCTGCCGTCGCGCAGCGGCTGCACGTCCGCCGGGCGCCCCAGGGTTTTCTGGCCGTCGAGGAACCCGGTCAGGAAGGGTTGCGAGGAGACGACCTTGCCGTCCTTGCCGACGTGCACCGCGACCACCCGGTAACCGGACTTGCGGGAACGGTTCCACGAGCCATGTTCGGCGATGAAGATCGCGCCATCGTACGACGCCGGGAACATCCGTCCCACGTAGAAGCGCATGCCCAGCGCGGCCACGTGTGCGCCGAGCCGCAGCGCCGGCTGCGCGTAATCGCTGCAGGCGCGGCCCTTGCCGAATTCGGGATCGGGTACGTTGCCCGCGTGGCAATACGGGTAGCCGAAGTTCTCGCCAAGCCGGCCCACCCGGTTCAGGGTATCGTCGGGCACGTCGTCGCCCATCAGGTCACGCCCGTTGTTGGTGAACCACAAGGCATGCGTGCCGGGCTGCCAGTCGAACCCCACCGAATTGCGGATGCCGGTCGCCACGGTCTGCCAGTCGCTGCCGTCCGGATTCATGCGCAGGATCTTTGCGTAATCCGGGCCCGGATCGCAGATGTTGCAGGGCGCCCCGACCGGCACGTACAGCTTGCCATCCGGGCCGAACGCGATGAACTTCCAGCCGTGATGGGTCTTGGTCGGCAGCTTGTCGGTGACAACGACCGGTTTCGGCGGATCGGCGAGGCGTTGCTCGATGCCGGGATACTTCAGGATCCGGCTGACCGCCGACACGTACAGCGCGCCGTCGTGGAAGGCGACCCCGACCGGCATTTCCAGGTCCTGCGCGATCACGTACGCGTGTTCGGCGCGGCCGTTGGCATCCATGCCGGTCAACGCGTACACCTTGCCCTCGCGGAACGAACCCACGAACACGGTGTCGTGCGCGCCCAGCGCCATCTCGCGCGCGTTCGGCACCTGGTCGCTGTAGAGCGCGACCTGGAACCCCGGCGGAACCTGCAATTGCGCGAGCGGCGCCGCGGCGCGCGCTGCCGGCGCGATCCCCGCCAGCGCCACGGCCAGCAGCACCGTGCCACGCTGTAGTCCCGGCATGACGGTCCTCCGCCCAAACGAGCGGTCGAGCTTAGCCTGAACCGTGTTACGGGAAGGCGAACGCAAAACGATTCGTCCAGGGCAGTTGTTGTGAACCGTCAGGGCGAAGACGGGCGCTTACACGATGTCTGTGGCATCGCGTGCCCGGACGAGCGACCGGCCAGGGCCGGCCGGGCCGGCGCTCGCGCCACGGACGGTTACTCGCCGCGAACCGCAGGTTCCCTGATCCAGCGTTCATGGCTGAACGCATCACCAGGGAAACCCTGGTTTTGCTCGTCATTCCGGCGCAGGCCGGAATCCATCTTGATTTTCTTCCAATGAAATCAAGACCAAGATGGACCCGGCCTGCGCGATGGCCAAGACGGTGCTGCGCGCAGGGTGACGAGGATCGGGGTTGATCGGAGTTCCCCTAGGCTTCCAGCACCGCGAAGGCGTCCGCCAGCAATTCGCGGTAATGCGCGGCGTGGCCCGCGGGGAAGCTGGTCGGCAGGCCGCCCTGGCCCTTGCGGGCGCCCAGCGCGAGCGATCCCAGGCCGACATCGCCGATCCCCAGGTATTCGCCGAGGGCCTGGCGCGCGGCCCCGCCACGCGTGGCCAGCAGCACGTCGGGATCGACGCGCAAGCTCGGCAGCATGTGGGTGGCCGCATCCAGGTGGGCCGCGGCCAGTCGCAACCAGCGCGCGCCGGACAGGGTATCGGACATGCCGAAGCCTGCCGACCAACCGAATGCCAGCCAGTCGAGCAGCGTATCGGCGGGATCGCGCCGCACGATCAACAACCGGACGCCCGGCAGGGCCCGCTTGATCGCGGGCACCTTGCGCGCGTCGAGCACGGGCAGCCAGTCGGCAATGCGATGGGTCTCGGGCACCCTCGCGCGCTCCAGCGGACGCCGGTAACGGCGCGCCAGCATGCCCAGCGTGGCCTCGCCGAGCGGTTGGGTCAGGCGCGGATCGAAGGGCGCGCTGATGAAATCCGGCGCCGCCCCGAAGCGCTCGCGTCGCACGAACCAGCCTGGCTGGTCGGCCAGCAACGCCGCCACCTGGCCGGCTCCGGAGCCGGGCAGGCCGCACAGCAGCACCGGTGCCGTGCCCTGCGGGGCGGTCAGCTCGGGCTCGCCTGCAAGCTTCTGCAGGGCTTCACGGGTGCCGGCATCCAGCGACGGCAGTTCGGGCAGGCGCGAGGTCGTCATCCGCTGCGCCTGCATGAACGCATCGACCGCGTCCGGCCACTGCTCGAGCCGATCGAAGGCCAGCCCCAGCATGCGCTGGCGGCGGCGCGCCAGGATCACCGGCTTGCCTTCGAACTGCCGCTCGTCGATCCGTTGCAGGCGTTGCACCGCGGCGGCCGGATCGCCGGCCAGCAACGCGCCGCGCGCGCGCAACATCGCGATCGCAGGGCGCGGCGAGGACGCCGCGAGATCGGCCTGGGCCAGGGCTTCATCGCTGCGGCCGGCGCGATCGAGGGTGAGGGCGTGCTGCGCCTTCAGGTTGACGTTGTCGGGCCAGCGGGCCTCGGACGCGTCCCATATGGCCAGCGCTTCGTCGTGGCGGCCGGTCTGGGTGAGCAATTGCGCCAGCCGGATGTTGGCCTTGATGCTGTCGGGATGGCCGGCGAGGTACCAGCGCAGGTCGTCGATCGCCTGCGCGACGCGCCCGCTGCGGGCCAGCGCGTCGGCGCGCCGGGTCGCCGCGCGGTGCAGGTTCGCCTGCGTGCGCAGCGCTTCGTCGTACTGCGCAATCGCATCGTCGAAACGACCTTGCGCACGCGCAATGTCGCCGAGACCTGCACGCGCCAGGCCCACCTGCTCGCCGCGTGCGAGCAAGGCCTCGTAGATCGCCTGCGCCGCGGCGTACTCGCCCTTGCGCACGTGCACATCGGCCCGCAGCGCCTGTGCCAGCGGATAGTCCGGCTTGACGGTCAGCGCGTTGTCCAGTGCCTTGCCGGCAAAGTCCAGCATGCCTTCGTCCAGCATGGCCTGCGCGTAGCTGGTCTGGATCAGCGGATCGTCCGCGGCCAGTTCGCCCGCCTGCGCCAGAAGTTGCAACGCGCGTTGCGAGTCCCCGCGCGCGGTGGCGACGTTGGCGAGCCCGGTCAGCGCTTGCACGTCGTTCGCGTCCGCGCGCAACGCCACCTTGAAGTGGCTCTCACCGGCGTCGATGTCGCCGCGCAGCATCGCGACCTGGCCCAGCCCCGCGTGCGCGGCAGACAGGTTGGGATTGAGCATGCGCGCCCGGTCGTAGGCGCGTTCGGCTTCGTCCAGCTTGCGCTCGGACAGGTACATCTCACCAAGCGTGTGTTGGCACGCGGCGTTGTCCGGCGCGAGTTCGCCGGCGCGGGCAACCAGCTGCCGGCCTTCGGCGAGATCGCCGCGCTGGGCACGCAGGATGCCGAGCAAATGCAGCGCCTCGGGATCATCGGGACGCTCGGCCAGCAGCTTGCGGTAGCCGTCCTCGGCCTGGTCGAGGCGTCCGCTGCGGTGCAACTGGATCAAGTCTTCGAGCATGGGGTTTCCAAAACGAGCGCGCATTATGCATTCATTCGCGTGATCGTCCCTGATCGCCGGACCGGTGAAGCTGCGGTCCACGGCGAGCAGCCGTCCGTGGCGCGGGCGCCGGCCCGGCCATCCCGGGCCGGGCACGCGATGCCACCGGCATCGCGTTGGCGCCCGTCCTCGCCCCGATTTTTCACGACAGCGGCTCCGATCGGATTGGATCACGTCAGGCCGCAGCGAGACGCTTGGCGATGTAGTCCTCGGCCCAGCTGCCAAGATGCCAGTCGCGGATGAAGCCGCAATGACCGCCGCGTGCGGTCACCGTCACCTCGACGCAGGACGGCAGCTGCATGCCTGCGAGGTCCGACGCCGGGCATACCGGGTCGTCGCAGGTCGCCAGGATCGACACCGGCACGCGCAGCCCGGCCAAGTGGTCGCCCGCGACCGAATAGCCGTCGAGGTAGCTGTCAAGGCTGCCGAAATCGGTGTGTTTCAGCACCAGCGCCTCCGTGAGCGAACGCAGGTTGCCGCCCAGGTCGCTGCGCGTGAACAGCTCGGTATCGGCGAACGCGCGCTGCTTGGCCTTCAGCGAGCGCCGCCACTTCCACATGAAGTAGTCGTGGTACATGCGCGGCGCATGTTCGAGCTGGAACAGGCCGGCGTGCGGATCGATCACCGGGCAGACCGCGATGGTGCGCTCCAGGTCCAGCCCGGCCGCCGGCGCGCGCAAGGCCACCCGCAACGCGAAATTGCCGCCCAGCGAAAACCCGACCAGCGCCAGCGGGCGGACCGTGTAGCCGCGTTGCAACGCCTGCAGCGCGCCGACCACCTCGTCGATCCGGCAGGAATGGAAGATGCCGGGATTCAGGACCTGGCTGCCGCCGTGGTCGCGGAAATTGAGCCGGAACACGTCCCAGCCCTCCGCCAGCAGGCGCGCGCCGTTCTGCAGCACGTAGGTCGAACGCGTGCTGCCTTCCCAGCCATGGAACAGCACCGCGAGTCCACGCGGCCGTCCGCGTACGTTTTGTGCGGTGAACCGGCCGGCCAGGCGCACGCCGTTGCCGCAATCCAGCGTGACCGCTTCGGCATCGCGTTCCAGCCTGCGCGCGCGCGCGCCACGCACGACCCTACGCAACGAACTCGAAGCCAGCATCGATTGGACGTGCGGGTTGCGCAGCCACCACGCCGGGTGGAAGTCGTCGTCCGGTGTCGGCGTCACGTGGCAACCCCCAGCACCTGCGCGATCTCGGCGCGCGCAGCCTCGGCCATCCGGCGCCGGCCACCCTCGGGATCGAACACCACCGGCCTCAGGAAATGCACCTCGGCGGTCAGCGTGCGGCTGGCCAGCACGCGCAACACGTTGTGCAGGAAACCCTCGCCGGGCTTGAACAGCACTTCCGGCGAGGGTTCGCCGTGCTTGAGATAGCGCAGCGCCACCGGCTGCACCGGCGCGGCGGCATCCAGCGCGGCCTGCAGGATGCGGGCGTGGAAAACCTTGAGCGTGCCGGCCGGCGCGGTGCCGCCTTCGGGAAACGCCGCGATGCTGCGCCCGGCGCGCAGGCGGCCGCTCATCACCGCCATCACCGCCGCCAGCGAATGATTGTTGCCGCGCTGGTGGAAGATCGTGCCGGCGCGCCGCGCCATCCAGCCGACCAGCGGCCAGCGCCCGATCTCGGCCTTGGCCACGAAACCGGCCGGCCGGACCGCGTGCAATGCGGTGATGTCCATCCATGAAGCGTGGTTGGCGACGAACATCACCGGGTCGTGCAGCGGTTCGCCCACGCACACCACCCGCACGCCGAACGTGCGCAGGAAGATGCGCGACCAGTTGCGCAGCAGCGCGGCGCCGGCGGTGCCGGGCCTCGGCCCGTGCGGCAACAGGAAGATCGCCGCGAGGCAACCTCCCGCCACCACCAGCAACATCAGCGGCAAGCGCCAAAGGCAACGCAGCATGCCCAAATCCTTCGGCCGGGCGTTGCCGCACGACCCCCGTTGCATCGTCAAAGCCGACAGTGTATCGCTTGCGCGAAGTCAAGAGCAGCCGCACCGTGATCGGCATACACTGGAGGCCTTCGGACGAGGGCCTCGCCATGAACAGCACGCCACGCCGCGTCGAACACCAGCAGACCGATCGCGGCTACATCCCGGTCTACACCACCGACACCGTCCCGCAGCCGTGGGACGACTACACCCGCACCGACCACGAGGTGTGGGCCACCCTGTTCCGCCGCCAGCGCGAGGTGCTGAAGGACCGCGCCTGCAACGAGTTCCTCGAGAACCAGGCGCGCTTCGGGATGTCGCCCGATGCGATCCCGAAGTTCCAGGAACTGAACAAGGTGCTGAAGGCCGGCACCAATTGGGAGATCGTCGGCGTCGAGGGCCTGCTGCCCGACGAGGTTTTCTTCGACCACCTCGCCAATCGCCGTTTCCCGGTGACCTGGTGGATCCGCAAACCCGAACAACTCGACTACCTGTCCGAACCCGATCTGTTCCACGACCTGTTCGGCCACGTGCCGATGCTGCTGAACCCGGTGTTCGCCGACTACGTGCAGGCCTACGGCCGCGGCGGCGTCAAGGCGCACAAGCTGGGCGCCGATGCGCTGATGAACCTGACCCGCCTGTACTGGTACACGGTCGAGTTCGGACTCATCAATACCCCGGATGGCGTGCGCATCTACGGCTCCGGCATCGTCAGCTCGAAAGGCGAATCCATCTACAGCCTCGAATCGAAGGCGCCCAACCGCATCGGCTTCGACCTCGAACGCATCATGCGCACGAAGTACAAGATCGACACCTTCCAGCAAACCTATTTCGTGATCGACGGCTTCCAGCAGTTGATGGATGCCACCAAACCCGACTTCACCCCGATCTACGCGCGCTTGAAAGACCAGCCCGCTTTCCCCGCCGGGGCAGTGCAGGCGGGCGACCGAGTGATCCAGCGCGGCACAGGCGAGGGCTGGGCCAGGACGGAAGACATTTGATGATTGCCGAGATGGTGTCGGGGGCAATTCTGGAATCACGGTGCAATCGTGACGACAACCCGGATCGGAAATTGTCCCCGCCGCCATTTCGCTAAGCGCGACGCCGCACCGCGCTGACTTCCAGCACCTGCGCGATCCGCTCGCCGTTCCAGCGGTACATCAGGTGCCTGCCCTGCACGCAGGGTCTGGCGAGGTCGGGATAGAACAACGCGGCGCACTCGCCGCCCTTGCGGCGCACGCTGTCGAAGGCGATGCCGTTGGAACCGCCCTTGCGTAGTTGCATGCCGAGTTTGCGCGACGCGGCATAGCTGTCGGGATCGTGCTCGACCTGGAAGCCACCGCGGATGTCATGCACCTCGCCGTACACCGCCGACACGTAGCAACGCATGGTGAGGTCGATCGGCGACTCGTTCGTCGCCCTGAGGAACTGCTCGCGGTGGTACACGGTTTCCTCGACCGCGGTATCGAACTCATGGGCGAGGTACAGCACGCCATAGCTGCCGTCGGAAAACCGGCTGCCCTCGGGGTTGACGTGGGTGAACGCCGCCATCAGGGGCGTCGTGCCCGGGCCGCTGACGCGCCGCTGCTTCGGCACGTTCGACAACTCGCCCCATTCCTCGCGCAGGCGCGGGTTGGTCAGCGCCTCGATCTGGTAGGCCGCATCGAGATCCTTGGGATCGGCGATCGCGTCGAACACGCCGACCGGTGGAAACCGGCTGGGCACGATGCGGTAGGCACGTTGCCAGCGGAGGCGGTGCAGGGGCGGGGCGTTCGACGACATCGCGAGAGTGTGGTTGGGTGGTTTCCCGGTCGCCGGGATTCGAACCCCTCTCCCTCCGGGAGAGGGTGTCCGGAGGGCGGGCGGGGGTTCGGCACTTCGCGAAACGTTCCGCAAGGTACGCACCCTCACCCCAGCGCTACGCGCTCGGCCTGCGGCCGTCTCTCCCGGGGGGAGAGGGTTCGGTGTCAGCCTCTTTGTGCATCCAGGTACTGCCGCACCACGTAAAGGTCGGCGACGTTGCCGGACAGCATGCGCTCCAGCGCGCTCCTGCCGCCGAAGGTCGGCGCGGCGTTGGGCTTGCGCAACCATGCATCGGCGCGGTCGGGCTGCGGAAACAGGATCTGCAGCGCCTTGAAGATGCCGAGCAGGTAGCTGATGCGCTCCAGCGTATCGCGCGACAGCGTGCCGTCGCGTTCGCGCTTCCACTTGTAGAAGGTCGATTCCGGCGGGTCGCCCAGCAACTTGCGCTGCTCGGCAATCCGCAGCTTCCAGCGTCCGGCCAGGTTGAAGAACGTGCGCAACGCCGGCCCGGCCAGGTCCGGCTCTGCGAGCACCCGCCCCGCCTCCCGGTCATCGCCGCGGGCATCTTCGATGCGTTCTGCTGGCGCCTTCATGTGGGTTCCTCCATGAAGTACATGATGATGATACTGTATGTGCGAAGTAACAGCAACCAGGCCGTGCGGCCCCGCCCATTCGATGCGCCGGCAGCGCGGTGCGGCGTCCCTGCAGGGCATGGATGATGAGGAACAGGCGCTCGGCGCGGCGCATCCGCAGCTTCTATCACAACCGCGATCGCACGATCGGATGAAGCATGCATGGGGATGATTCCCGATGATGGGCGAGATGATGCTGGCCCGCGCGGCTCGCCGAAGTTCGCGTGCGCGAGCGATCTTCCAGGCTGCCAGCGCTTCGTCCAGTTCGCGCGCCTGCGTGGCAGCCAAAGCCGCGTCCATTTCCGTGGCGCGCCGAATGGCGGGTCTTGCCTGCACCCGTTCAGCGTAATCGCGGAACACGGGCCAGTCCGGAACCAGCTTGAACATCAACCCATAATTCAACGCACCGCCCCACAGCACGTCGGCCGCGGTGAAGCGTTCGCCCAGCAGCCACGGTCCCTGCTCGAGTTGCGCGGCCACTACCCGCATCACGCTGTCGTAGTCACCGTAGCCGCATTGCATCGGCGGCACCGGCGCGCGTTTTGCCGAAAAATCCATCATCGCCGGCTCGAAGCAGGAGCCGTAGAACACCATCCAGCGCAGATAGGCGCCGCGCAAGGGATCGCCCATCAATGGCGCGAGATTCTTTTCCGGGTACAGGTCGGCAAGGTACATCAGGATCGCGGGCTGTTCGGTGATCAACACGCCTTCGTCGCGGATCGCCGGAACCTTGCCCATGGGATTGATCGCCAGGTAATCCGGCGTGCGTTGTCCGCCGGCCACGAGGTTCAACGCGACCAGGTCGCAGGGAACGCCAAGTGCCTCGAGCATGGCGCGGGTCGCACCGGAGCGGCTGCGTGGCGCATGGAAAAAAACGCTGGGCGAATGCGCGTTCATGGATGGAGCTCCTTCGACATGGTTGGCGGAAACGGGGGCGGACGTGGCGAACCGGGCCGTGCACACCATGGCAGGCCTTCGATCCGCGCAAGGTGCCGGGCCGCCGGGCGATACGCGTCGAGCAGGGTCGACAAGGGATGGCGCATGGAGGGCCTCACGGAATGCACGCACAGCCTGGCGGCCCCCTGCTGACAACGTGCTGTCAGCAGAAGGGTCGCCGACCGCTGCGGAGGCAACGCGGCTTGCTTGGCATGGCGCCGGCAGACCCTGGCAAGCTACGCGCGAAGACGGGACAATGGCCGGCCCCGTTGCAGGAACCCGCCATGGATGCCATCTCGCTGACCCAGCACCTGATCGAGGAGCAGCGCCGCCACGACAACGTCAATGCCGACCTGCGCCTGCTGATCGAGGTGGTCGCGCGCGCCTGCAAGCGCATCTCGATCGCGGTCGGCAAGGGCGCGCTGGGCGGCGTGCTCGGCGAAGCCGGCATTGCTGGTTCCATCAGCGTGAACGTGCAGGGCGAAGCGCAGAAGAAACTCGACGTGATCTCCAACGAGATCCTGCTCGAAGCGAACGCCTGGGGCGGGCACCTGGCGGCCTGCGCGTCGGAGGAAATGGCCGATCCGTACCCGATTCCCGATGCCTATCCCAAGGGCAATTATTTGCTGCTGTTCGACCCGCTGGATGGCAGCTCCAACATCGACGTCAACATTTCGGTCGGCACCATCTTTTCGGTGCTGCGCTGCCCGGAAGGCGTGACGCGGCCGACGGAAAAGGATTTCCTGCAACCCGGCACCCGCCAGGTCGCCGCGGGCTACTGCGTGTACGGATCGAGTACGGTGCTGGTGCTGACCACCGGGCATGGCGTCAACGTGTTCACGCTCGATCGCGAACAAGGCAGCTTCCGGCTCACCCGCGCGCATGCGACGATCCCGGAGGACACCTCCGAGTTCGCGGTGAACATGTCCAACCAGCGTTTCTGGGAAACCCCGATGCAGCGCTACGTCGCCGACCTGCTGGCCGGCAGGACCGGCCCGCGCGGGCGCGACTTCAACATGCGCTGGGTGGCCTCGATGGTGGCGGACGTGCACCGCATCCTGACCCGCGGCGGCATCTTCATCTACCCGCTCGACGAGAAAGTGAAGGCGAAGGGCGGCAAGCTGCGCCTGATGTACGAAGCCAACCCGATGAGCTTCATCGTAGAGCAGGCCGGCGGCGCCGCGAGCACCGGGCGCTCGCGCATCCTCGAGGTCCAGCCCACGCAACTGCACCAGCGCGTGCCGGTGTTCCTGGGTTCCAGGCACGAAGTGGAGACGGCGGCGAAGTATCACCTGGACGCCGACCGCTCTGCCTGATCAAAGCCATCCGCTTCGATCCCCCTTCGCAAGCGAAGGGGAAAGAAAAACCACCCCCTTCCGCAGGAAGGGGGTCGCGACGTCTGCGTTGGCAGATGTCGCGGGGGGATGCCCGTTACACCCGCCCCGTCACCGGTATCAGCGCATCGGTGATTGTGGACACGAACGCTCAGCAGGAGCCTGCCCGCAGGCGACAGGTCGTCGCCGAACGGTCGCGCGCAGGCGCGCTCCTACACCCGCCCCGTCACCGGAATCAGCGCACCCGTAATCGCCGAGGCCCGGTCCGAAAGCAGGAACACAATCACGCCGGCCAGTTGTTCCGGCTTCACCCACTTGCTGAAATCCGCCTTGGGCATGTCCTTGCGGTTCGGCGGCGTGTCGATGATCGAGGGCAGCAGCGCGTTGACGGTGATGCCGCGCGGTTTGAGTTCTTCGGCCAGCGATTCGGTGAAGCGCATCACGCCGGACTTGGATGCGGTATAGGCGGCCACGCCGGCGCCGGCCTTCAGGGCCGAAGCCGCGCCGATGTTGACGATGCGCCCGCCGTCGGGCAGGTGGGCAAGCGCGGCCTTGCTGGCGGCCACCGCGGTGCGCAGGTTGATGCGGTACAGCAGGTCGAACGTTTCCGGACTGCCGTCGGCCAGGGTTTCATAGCGGAACGTCCCGGCGATGTTGACCAGCGCATCGAGGCCGCCGAGCGCCTTCGCCGCCGCGTCGAGCGCGGTCCCGGCCTGCGCGCTGTCGGCAAGGTCGACACCGCCGAAACGGTGCGCGTCGCCCGGCCCGACGTTCGACGGCGGGGCATCGATGCGGTCGAGCGCGGCGACCTGCGCACCCGCGGCGAGCGCGGCCTGCACCACGGCCGCGCCCAGCGAACCGAATGCACCGGTGACGACGACGCGTTTTCCTTCGAGAGACATGGCGGTTCTCCTGCGACGCCGCGGCGCCGGCTGTTCAAGGGACGATCGGGGAGCATATCGCCGACCGCCGGGGATGTAACCCCGGCGGCCCACCGGACGAACCCCGTTGCAGTAAGCTCGCCGGATCGCCGGACGGGCCGGAGCGCGAGCATGGCCAGCATCCCCGAGGACGCGATTCCCCCGCCGCCGATGGCGGCTGCACCCGCGCGCACACTGCGGCGCACGGTCTGCCGGCACACCCTGCCGCTCCGGATCATGCACTGGATCAACGCGATCTGCCTGCTGGTCCTGCTCGGCAGCGGGCTGCAGATCTTCAATGCACACCCGGCCTTGTACTGGGGCCAGCGCTCTAACTTCGAGCGACCGTGGCTGCACCTCGGCGCGGTCCGCGCGCCCGACGGCAAGCTGCACGGCGTCACCACGCTCGGCTCGCGGCGTTTCGATACCACCGGCGTGCTCGGCCTGTCGAAGCTGGACGGCCGGCCGACGGTGCGCGGGTTTCCCGCCTGGGCGACGATCCCCGGCCCGCAATGGCTGGCGATGGGACGCGCCTGGCATTTCTTCTTTGCCTGGCTGTTCGTGATCAACGGGGCGTTGTTCGTCGCGTATGCACTGTGGACCCGGCACCTTGCGCGCGACCTGGTGCCGACCCGCGGCGACTGGCGCGGCATCGGCCGCTCCATCCGCGACCATGCCCTGTTGCGGCACCCGCGCGGCGAGGAGGCTGCACGCTACAACGTGCTGCAGCGCATCGCCTACCTGGTGGTGATCTTCGGCTTCGGCGGCGGCGTGGTGTTGATGGGGCTCGCGATGTCGCCACGCATGGATTCGGTGCTGGGCTGGCTGGTCGATGCGGTCGGTGGCCGGCAATCCGCGCGCAGCATCCACTTCCTGATCGCGATGGGCTTCGTCGCGTTTTTCCTGGTCCACATCTTCGAGGTGATCGTGACCGGCCTCGGCAACAACCTGCGTTCGATCATCACCGGCCGCTACGCGATCGAGGAGGACCCCGGACAACCCGCCGCACCCGCGGACCCGCTCGTCGCCGCACCACGAGCCGACCTGGTGCGCGAAGAGGCTGCCGAGCCCCCGCACGGAGGCAGGTCATGAAACTCATCAACAGGCGCCGCCGCTTCCTGCGCGATGCGCTGGCGCTGACCGGCGCGGTGGCCGTGGGCGGCTGCGACAGGCTTTCGCAAACGGATTGGGCGCCGAAGGTGCTGGACGGCGCGACCAGCTTGAGCCACGCCGCGCAGCGCGCGCTGTCGCGTGATGCGCTGGCACGCGAGTATGGCGAGGCGGACATCTCACCGTATTTCCGCCCCAACGGCAGCACCGATCCGCAGGCGCCGGCCTACCGGACCTTGGCCGCCAATGGTTTCCGCGACTACAGGCTCGAGGTCGGCGGGCTGGTCGCGCAGCCGCTGTCGTTGTCGCTGGAGCAATTGCGCGCACTGCCCAACCGCACCCAGATCACCCGCCACGATTGCGTGGAAGGCTGGAGCGTGATCGGCAAGTGGACGGGCGTGCAGCTGTCGCGCGTGCTGGACCTCGCGCGCGCGGCCCAGGCCGCGCGCTACGTGGTATTCCGCTGCTTCGATGCGATGGACGACGGCCGCGAATACTACGAATCGCTGGGCTTCGACGACGCCCGCCACCCGCAGACCCTGCTGGCCTGGGAATTGAACGGCAAGACCCTGCCGGTCCCGAACGGCGCGCCGCTGCGGCTGCGGGTGCCGCGCCAGCTCGGCTACAAGATGGCCAAGTACCTGCGCCGCATCGACCTGGTCGCCTCGTTCGGGCACATCGAAGGCGGCCGCGGCGGTTACTGGGAAGACCAGGGCTACCAGTGGTACGCGGGCATCTGAGCAATCCCGCGGGGCCAGCGTGACCTCGGCACGAAGTACGCCCGGGAAGGTTGCTTGCGTTACGCTCGGCATCCGATCGCGGCCCTCCACCCCTGGCGCGTGGACATCCCTGCAACGTCAATGCGCGTCCACCTGCAACGCCTTGCCCGCGAACGCCTGCTGCAGGTCCTGCTGGCGCTGGTGCTGGTGCTTGCCGTCCTCGACCCGCGTGCACCACGCGAATACCTGCGCTGGCTCGACCTGCCGACGCTCGCCGGGCTGTGCAGCCTGCTGATCCTGGCCCAGGGCGTGCGGATGAGTGGACACGTGCAACGCTTCGCGCTGCAGCTGGTCGCGCGCCTGCACGACGTGCGCACCCTGGCATACGTGTTGGTCGGTCTTTCCGCGTTGCTCGCAACCGTGCTGACCAACGACGTCGCCCTGTTCCTGGTGGTGCCGCTGACACTCGCGCTCGACCGCATCGTGCGCGTGCCGCGCCAACGGCTGGTGATCTTCGAGGCGCTGGCGGTGAACGCAGGCTCCACCTTCAGTCCGATCGGCAACCCGCAGAACCTGTTGCTGTGGCAGCACTCGGGATTGGGGTTTTTCGGTTACGTCGCGGCGCTCGCATCGACCGGCGCGGTCCTTGCCCTGGTCTTGCTGCTGGCCTGCGGCTTCGCGTTTCCTGCAGCGCCCTTGCAGCTCGACGCGGCACGGGTGGACCATCCGTCCCTCGACACGCCGCTGCTGGCAGGTTCGCTGGCGTTGCTCGCGGCGATGGTCGCGGCCCTGCAATTGGACTTCGCGATACCCGCCGCACTGGTCGTGCTGGCGATCGGCTTGGCGTTCTACCGGCAGGTGCTGGCCGGCGTGGACTGGCTGCTGCTGGTGACTTTCGCCGCGATGTTCACGGGCCTGGGCCACCTCGCCGCGCTGCCCGTGGTGCAGGCGCACGTCGGGGCGCTGGCGTGGCACGACCCGCGCGTCGCCTACGCGGGCGGCATCGCGCTCGCGCAGCTCATCAGCAACGTGCCGGCGGCAGTACTGTTGCAACACTATGTACCGAACTTGACCTTGCTCGCGGCTGCGGTGAACGTCGGTGGATCGGGGCTGCTGATCGGATCGCTGGCCAACCTGATCGCGTTGCGCCTCGACGGCAGCCGCGGCATCGGCTGGCGCTTCCATGCGTGGTCGATCCCGTACCTGGTCGTCACGGCGGTGCTGGTCGGGTTCGTCGTGTTGCATTAGCCGGAAATGGTGTCAGGGACAATTTTCGTCGTTGATTGACCATCGCAGCCAGCGGGGTGGTGCGGAATTGCCCCCGACACCATTTCACGGCATTTCACGCGGCACCATTCCGCTCGTGCAGCACGCGTCGATCGATTTCGGCGACGGTGCGCACCCCGCACAGCACCATGGTCAAATCGAGTTCGCGCCGGATCAGCTCCAGTGCGGCGGCGACGCCCTCCCCGCCCAACGCGCCAAGCCCGTACACGAACGCGCGCCCGATCATCACGCCGCGCGCGCCCAGCGCGATGGCCTTGAACACGTCCTGCCCGGAGCGCACGCCGCTGTCCAGCCACACCTCGCAGTCCTTGCCGACGCGCGCCGCGATCCCCGGCAATACGGAAATCGAGGATGGCGCACCGTCGAGCTGGCGCCCGCCGTGGTTCGACACCACGATCGCGTCGGCGCCACAGTCCGCCGCCCGGCGTGCATCGTCGGGGTCAAGCACGCCCTTCATCACCAGCTTGCCGCCCCAGCGGTGCTTGATCCATTCGACGTCGTTCCAGTTGAGCCCGCGGTCGAACTGCTCGGCCGTCCACGCCGACAGGGAAGACATGTCGCTGACGCCCTCGACGTGGCCAACGATGTTGCCGAACCGGTGGCGGCGCGTGCGCGCCATCCCGAGGCACCAGCGCGGATGCAGCGCGAGGTTCGCGAGATTCTTCAACGTCGGCCTGGGTGGCGTGGACAGCCCGTTCTTGATATCGCGGTGGCGCTGGCCCATCACCTGCAGGTCCAGCGTCAGCACCAGCGCCGAGCAACCGGCGGCTTTCGCGCGGTCGATCAGGCGTTCGATGAAAGCGTGGTCGCGCATCACGTACAACTGGAACCAGAACGGACGCTTGACGAACGCGGCCACGTCCTCGATCGAGCACACGCTCATGGTCGAGAGCGTGAACGGCACGCCGAAATCCAGCGCCGCTTTCGCCGCCAGCATCTCGCCGTCGGCATGCTGCATCCCGCACAGCCCGACCGGCGCCAGCGCGACCGGCAGCGCGACCTTCCCGCCCAGCATCGTGGTGGCCGTGGTGCCGCCCTCGACGCCCATCGCCACCCGCTGGTGCAGCTGGATCCGCGCGAAATCCTCGCGGTTGCGGCGCAGCGTGGCTTCGGTCCAGGAACCCGATTCGCAATAGTCCACGAACATCCGCGGCACGCGCTTCAGGTAGAGCCGGCGCAGATCCTCGATGCAGGTGATGGGTTGCATGGTCGTCGCGCTCCGATGAACTGGACGGCAGGTTGGGGTGAGCGGCTTCAGGCGAAGCCCATCCCCATCTCGCCGCAATGTTGGCAATGCTGGGTCCCCAAACAGCGCTCACCCCAACCTGCGCGCTTGATTTTCCGTCAGTCCGTTACGGGCCAGCCAATAGGGATCGTGCTCCAGCGGATCGGGCCGATCGGCCCAACGCTTGTAGGTCCACTGGTATTGCGGGAACGCGAGCGCCACGCAGCGTTCGACGCCGTGATTGAGCGCCGCGCAGGCTACGCCGAGGTCCGGATCGGCGATGCCGTCGGGCGCAGGCAGGATGCGGATGCGATACCCCGCGCCGCGTGGCAGGCGTTCCGCGAACGCAAACAGCACCGTGGCGCCGGTACGCTCGGCGATGCGCGGCAACAGCACCATGGTATTGGCCGGGAAGCCGAAGAACGGCGCGAACCTGCCCTCGCCTCGCTTGGGTTGCTGGTCGGGCAGGATACCGACCACGCCGCCCGCGGCCAGGCGCTTGTACAAGCTGCGCACGCCCGCGCCTTCGGCGCGCACCTGCTCGGGCTCGAGGTCGCCGCGCGCACGCACCAGCATGGCTTCCCACGCCCGGTTGCGCGGCGGCGCGTACAGGATCGCGATCGGCGTGCGGCTGCACAGCCAGTAGTTCAGGAGCTCCCAGCAGCCGAGGTGTGGCGCCGCGACGATCAGTCCGCGCCCCGATGCCAGTGCCGCGTCGAAGCGTGCCCCGCCCTCGACCTCGCGCACCAGGTGCAACGCGCGCCGCGCGCCGCGCCCCCACACCGCCGCCATCTCGGTGACAGCGTGGCCGGTTTCGACCAGGCAGGCGCGGACCAGGGCGTCGCGCGCGGCGGCGTCGAGTTCCGGACGCACGATGCGCATGTTCACTTCCGTATGCACCCGCTCGCGCGCACGCCGCCGCCACCACAGTGGCCGCCCCAGCGCGCCGCCGACGGCGTACAGCACCGGCAGCGGCAGCACGCCCAGCACACGCAGCGTCCACCACGTCGCTCGCACGTACCAGCGCATCAGGTCGCCACGCCCATGGCGGCATAGACGTCGTCGCTCAGGCCGCTGCCGGCGCGGGGCTTGAAGCGCTTGTAGTTCCACTGGTATTGGGTGAATGCGTCGCGCACGCAGGCCTCGACCGCCGCGTTCATGGCCGCGCAGGCGACCCGCGGATCGGAATCGCCGAGCGCCGCGGGCGGCTCGCGAAAGTGCACCCGGAACCCGCGCGGCAGACGCTCGACGAACAGCATCAGCACGGCCGCGCCGGTACGCTGCGCGAGCCGCGGCAGCAGCGTCATGGTGAGCGCCGGCACCCCGAAAAACGGCGCGACCACGCTGCCCGCGCGCGGCACGTGGTCGGGCATGATCGAGACCACCCCACCGTGTTTGAGGTGCCGGAACACGCGCCGCACGCCGGAATCGTCGATCGGAAACTGGGTGCTGGCGCCACCCTCGCGCAACCCGCGCAGCAGGGCTTCGGCCTGCGGATCACGCGGCTGGGTGTAGAAGGTCGCGAATGGCGTGTGCGCGCCGACCCAGTAGTTGGCGACCTCCCAACTGCCGAGGTGCGGCGCGCACAGGATCAGCCCGCGTCCTGCGGCCAGCGCGGCATCGAACAATGCCTGGCCACGGACATCGCGCACCAGCGCCAGCGTGCGGCGCGGATTCGTCCAGATCCCGAACACTTCCAGCAGCGAAATGCCGGTTTGCCGGATGCAGTCGCGCGCGACACGGTGACGCTCCGCGGGATCAAGCCGGGGCCGCACCAGCGCAAGATTGGCCTCGACGATCCGGCGCTTGCGGCTGCCGGTGGTCCAGAACAGCCAACCCAACCCCCTGCCCAGCGCGCGGGGCACGCCCAGCGGCAGGCGTGCGGCCAGCCACATCAGTCCGTAGGCGATTCGGGTGTGCCAACGCATCAGCGGAGTGTAACCAAGAACAGGAACCTTCCAGATCGTCGCCCCGGCGCAGGCCGGGGCACAGTGTCGAAAACTGGATGCCGGCCCCCGGACCAAGAGCACTTCCGGGGCAGGCTTCGCCGGCATGACGAAAATTGTTACGCTCGTTCGAACGCGAGCCCGGAGTCCCGAACCATGATCGCCCTGCTGCAACGCGTCACCTCTGCCGCGGTCGTGGTCGCCGGTGAAACCGTGGGTGCGATCGATGCCGGCCTGCTGGTGTTGGTCGCGGTGGAACCCGCCGACGGCGAAGCACAGGCGCGGCGCATGTGCGAGCGACTGCTGGGCTACCGGATGTTCGGCGACGCCGAAGGCCGGATGAACCTGTCGCTGGCCGACACCGGCGGCGGGCTGCTGCTGGTGCCCCAATTCACCCTGGCGGCCGACACCCGCAAGGGCATGCGGCCCAGCTTCACCACGGCAGCGGCGCCGGAGCAGGGCAAGCGCTGGTTCGGACGGCTGGTGGAATTGGCGCGCGCCGGTCACCCGAAGGTTGCAACCGGCCGCTTCGGCGCCCACATGCAGGTTTCGCTGGTCAACGAAGGCCCGGTAACGTTCTGGCTGCACGCCTGACCCCCCTTCCAAGGGAAGGGGTCGCCGCGTCGGCGGCGGGGGGATGTGTGCGAGGCCTGGCCAAAAGCCATCCCCCCTCGATCCCCCTTCCCATGGAAGGGGGAAGGAAAAGCGGTTCCCTTCCTGCCAAGGGGAAGCCAAGCCAGCCGCCGCTTGGGATGATTCTTGCATGGCACTTTTGCCCTAGCCGCTTGTCCCGTCTCGTTTTTTCGGCCTTGATCCATGGCCGGAAGGCCTCCATTTTGTTATACTGAGCGGTCTTGTCGTGCCTGATACCCCCATGGAAAACCTCCCCTCGCAGCAATCCGAAATCAAGCAGTTGATCACCAAGGGCCGTGAGCAGGGTTACCTGACTTACGCCGAGGTCAACGATCACCTCCCCGACGACATCGTCGATCCGGAGCAGATCGAAGACATCATCGGGATGATCAACGGCATGGGCATCGAGGTGCACGAAATCGCGCCCGATACCGACACCATCAGCGCCGAGGGCCCGGTCAGCGGCGACGACGACGAAACCGCCACCGAGGAAGCGGTCGCGCTGCTGTCCGCCGTGGACGCGGAAGTCGGCCGCACCACCGACCCGGTGCGCATGTACATGCGCGAGATGGGCACGGTGGAGCTCCTGACCCGCGAAGGCGAGATCGCGATCGCCAAGCGCATCGAGGAAGGCCTCACCCAGGTGCAGACCGCGCTGGCGAGCTTCCCGTGGGCAATCGGCCTGCTGCTGGAAGAATACGACCTGCATCTCGACGGCAAGCGTCGCATGAGCGAAATCCTGGCCGGCTTCGCCGACCTCGAAATCCCGGCCGAGGAATTCGGCGCCAGCGCGCAGGCCAGCGAAGCCGGCGCATCCAGCGACAACGGCGGCGACGATTCCGACGGTGACGAAGACGACGAGGATGATGCCTCGGGCGGTGACGATGACACGGCGGGTCCGAGCGGTCCCGATCCGGTGGAAGTGGCGCGCCGCATGGACGTGTTGCGCGAACTGTACGGCAAGTTCCAGAAGACCGCCGACAAGTACGGCGTCGCCGACAAGAAATCACAGAAGCTGCGCGAGAAGATGGGCGAGGAGTTCCTGAACCTGAAGCTCCCCTCGGCGCTGATCGACGGTTTCGTGCGCAAGCTGCGCGAAGTGGTGGCGGCGATCCGCCAGCACGAGCGCGTGATCATGGACATCTGCGTGCGCCAGTGCCACATGCCGCGCAAGGAATTCATCGAGCTGTTCCCGTCCAACGAAACCAACCTCGACTGGACCGCCGAACTCTCGCGCAAGCGCCAGAAGTGGGTGCCCGCGATCCGCAACCATCGCGACGACATCCTGCTGGAGCAGCAGAAGCTCACCGAGATCGAGCGCGCGCTGTACCTGCCGCTCACCGACATCAAGGAAATCAACCGCGCGATGTCGATCGGCGAGGCCAAGGCCCGCCGCGCCAAGAAGGAAATGGTCGAGGCCAACCTGCGCCTGGTGATCTCGATCGCCAAGAAGTACACCAACCGCGGCCTGCAGTTCCTGGACTTGATCCAGGAAGGCAACATCGGCCTGATGAAGGCCGTCGACAAGTTCGAATACCGCCGCGGCTACAAGTTCAGTACCTACGCGACGTGGTGGATCCGCCAGGCCATCACCCGTTCGATCGCCGACCAGGCGCGCACCATCCGCATCCCGGTGCACATGATCGAGACCATCAACAAGTTGAACCGCATCAGCCGCCAGATGCTGCAGTTGTACGGCCGCGAGCCGACCCCGGAAGAGCTGGCCGTGGCGATGGAAATGCCCGAGGACAAGATCCGCAAGGTGCTGAAGATCGCCAAGGAACCGATCTCGATGGAAACCCCGATCGGCGACGACGAGGATTCGCACCTCGGCGATTTCATCGAGGACCAGAACGCGGGCTCGCCGGTGGAATCGGCAACCGATACGGGCTTGACCGAAACCGTGCGCGACGTGCTGGCGGGCCTGACCCCGCGCGAGGCCAAGGTGCTGCGCATGCGCTTCGGCATCGACATGAACACCGACCATACGCTGGAAGAAGTCGGCAAGCAGTTCGATGTCACCCGCGAGCGCATCCGCCAGATCGAGGCCAAGGCGCTGCGCAAGCTCAGGCATCCGTCCCGCAGCGAGCAGCTGCGCTCGTTCCTCGATTTCGAGTAACGCTTCTTCCCCTCTCCCTCCGGGAGAGGGTGCCCGAAGGGCGGGTGAGGGTACGGTCCTTCCCCGAACTTTCCATTTGCGCGCTCATCCAACTCTACGCGAACCCGGACCCTCACCCCTGCCCCTCTCCCGAGGGGATAGGGGTTTCCATTGATCGATCCTTGGCACGGATGCGCCTTTTGAATGGAGCATTCCATGAACCGCATCGCCGTATTCGTTGACGCCGGCTACTTCTACGCATCCGCCAGTGAATTATTGTTCGGCACGCCGCTCCGGCGCGGTGAAATGCACCTCGCCAACGCCGAATTCGCGCAATACCTTGCCACCTGCGCAGAAACCATCGGCGGCTGCCCGCTGCTGCGCATCTACTGGTACGACGGCACCAATTCCGGCCCGACC
>DASURP010000006.1:0-150185 GCA_036279975.1 Rhodanobacteraceae bacterium | reverse complement strand
TCACGCGGCCGCGGCGATCGCCGCGCGCGGCACGCCGGTGTTCGCATACAAGGGCGAGACGCTCGAACGCTACTGGGACTTCACGCACCGGATCTTCGAGTGGAGCGGCGGCCAGACGCCGAACATGATCCTCGACGACGGAGGCGACGCGACGCTGCTGGTGCACCTGGGCGCGCAGGCGGAAACCGACCGGTCGCTCATCTCGCGTCCGACGAGCGAGGAGGAGGAGGCGCTGTTCGCCGCGATCGCGAAGCGGCTCGACGCGTCGCCCGGCTTCTATTCGCGCATCAAGCGCGAGATCCGCGGCGTCACCGAGGAGACGACCACCGGCGTGAAGCGCCTCTACCAGATGCACAAGGAGAACCGGCTCGGCTTCCCGGCGATCAACGTCAACGACTCGGTGACGAAGAGCAAGTTCGACAACCTGTACGGCTGCCGCGAATCGCTGGTCGACGGCATCAAGCGCGCGACCGACGTGATGGTCGCGGGCAAAGTCGCGCTGGTGTGCGGCTACGGCGACGTCGGCAAGGGATCGGCGCAGGCGCTGCGCGCGCTGGCGGCGCAGGTCTGGATTGCGGAAATCGACCCGATCTGCGCGCTGCAGGCGGCGATGGAAGGCTTCCAGGTGGC
The DNA here is from genome assembly GCA_036279975.1 of Rhodanobacteraceae bacterium. Taxonomy (GTDB): domain Bacteria; phylum Pseudomonadota; class Gammaproteobacteria; order Xanthomonadales; family Rhodanobacteraceae; genus 66-474. The sequence goes on along the minus strand of DASURP010000006.1, from coordinate 149,555 downwards.
GACCGTCGAAGACACCCTGGGTGAAGCCGACATCTACGTCACCACCACCGGCAACCGCGACGTCATCACCTTCGAGCACATGCAAAAGATGAAGAACCACGCGCTGGTGTGCAACATCGGCCACTTCGACAACGAAATCCAGGTCGAGAAGCTGCAGTCAGCCAGGGATGTCAAGCACGAGAACATCAAGCCGCAGGTCGACCGCTACATCTTCCCCGACGGGCACGACATCTATTTGCTGGCCGAAGGCCGTCTCGTGAACCTCGGTTGCGCACACGGCCATCCGTCGTTCGTGATGTCCAATTCCTTCTCGAACCAGACCCTCGCGCAGATGGACCTTTGGGCCAACAAGGACAAGTACGAGAAGAAGGTCTACCGCCTGTCCAAGCAACTGGACGAGGAAGTGGCGCGCCTGCACCTCGACCAGATCGGCGTCAAACTGACGAAGCTGACGAAGGACCAGGCCGACTACCTCGGCGTGCCGGTGGAAGGCCCGTACAAGGCCGACCACTACCGCTATTGACCGACCGGACCGTTCCGTCGGCCCACGTGTGCGGAGGCCAGGGCTGGCCTCCGCACCGTTCACCGGCAGCCGAACCGTACCGGTGACGTTCGAACCCCGGCGGACGGGCGGCGCCATCCCGGGGTCGGGCCCGGGAACACCAATGCTGCCGTTCGCGTTGGCGCGATGGAACGGTAGAATCGACTCCCGACGCACGCCATGGGAACCGCTGACCAACGCTCTTGATCGTCGCCCGGCGCGCAGCGCCGTCTTGTCTTTTGCGCAGAGCCTGCCCCGGAAGTGCTTCTGATCCGGGGACGGGGCCCAGTCCGGCTTTGTATCGCAGCCACAGCCCGCGATCTCCTTCTCGACTGGATTCCGGTCTACGCCGGTATGACGAGCAAAATCAGAGTTTCCCCATGGCGTGACCAACCGGACCAACCGTCCGTTACCACTGCCCGACATGCCGCGCCGAACCGGCGCCCAGGATCATCCCAATGACGACCGCTACCCAGCCGCGTGGCTTTCAAGGCGACCTGCTGTGGCAAAAGGGCCAGGCCAGCCTTGGCCGCAACGACGTGGGAGGCGCGCGCAACGTATTGACGGCGTACCAGGTGCTGGGACGCGGCAACGATACGCACGCGCATCTCCTGGCCTCGCAGATCGCCTGGCACGAGGACCGCGTACGCGACAGTACGGCCGAGGCCCTGGAAGCTGCCCGGATCGCGCCGGACGATGCCGAGACCCTCAACGCGGTGGTGGGCGTATTGCTGGACATCGGGGAGAACCTGGCCGCGCGGGAGTGCCTCGCTCGCCTGTCGCTCGAAGGGTGCGACGATCCGCTGCTGCTGACGGGGCTGGCGACCATGCACAAACGCCTGGAACAGCATGCCGAGTCGATGCTGTTGCTGGACCAGGCGAAAGCCCTCGGCAACGTCAACCCGGCACTGCGATATGCGCGCGGCCGGGCCTTGATCGTCCGGGGCCGGATCGACGAAGCGGAAGAAGAACTCGCCAAAACCCTTGCCGAGGCACCCGACCGCGGTACGGTGGCGGTGCCGCTGGTGAGGCTGCGGCGGCAGACACCCGAGCGCAATTGGCTGCCCGCCATCGAATCCGGCATTCGTACCGCCGGCATCGCGCCCGACGAACAGGCAGCGTTCGAGTTCGCCCGCTATGCGACCCTGGAGGACCTTGGCCGCCATGATGAGGCGTGGCAGGCGCTGGCGCGCGGCAACGCGCTGATGCGCGCCCACCTGCCGGACGAAACGCCACACCTGCCCGCGTGGCTGGACCGATTCCTGCCCGCGGTTGCGGCCGCGCAACCGCGCGGCGCGCAGGAGCCGATGGAAGGGCCCGTACCCATCTTCATCATCGGAATCCCCCGCTCGGGCACCACCCTGCTGGAACGCATGCTCGGCAACCACACGCAGGTCACGGCCGCCGGCGAACTGATGGATTTCCGCCAGCAGTTCCTCTGGTCCGCCGACACGAGCAACATATTCGGGGAGAAATTCCTCACGCGCGTCGCCGGGCTGGACTACGCAGGGCTAGGCCGCCGCTACTTGCTGCAGACGCAGTGGCGCGCCCACGGCACGCCGTTCTACATCGACAAGAACCCGCCGAACTGGATGTTCGCGGGGCCGATCCACGCGGCGCTGCCGCGGGCGCCAATCCTGAACCTCGTCCGCGATCCCGTGGACACCTGTTTTTCCAACTGGCGCGTCTTTTTCGGGAATACCTGTGGCTACAGCTACGACCTCGCAGCGATGGCGGCGTACTTCCGGACCTACCAGCGCACCCTCGAGCATTGGCACCGCGTGATGCCGGGCGCGATCCTGGACGTGAACTACACCGACCTGGTGAGCGATCCGGACCGGATCCTCCGTCAGGCCTTCGATTTTTGCGGGCTGGGCTGGGAACCGGGCTGCGCGGACCTGGCCCGCAACCAGTCGCCCAGTGCAACCCCGAGTGCCGCACAGGTACGGGGTCCCCTGCGAACCGACCGCGGCAACCTGTGGCGCCCTTACCAGGCGCAGCTTGCCCCGCTGCTGCAGGCCCTGGGTACCGGGGCGACCGATCCGGCCTGAACCGCGATCACGGGCCAGCACCGGCTTTTCGCGGCTGCGACACCGACGGTCCCACGCGGCTGCAACATCGTCGGTGCCACGTAGCTGCAACATCGTCGGGGCCACGTAGCTGCGGCACCGCCGGGTCCACGCGCCGCGCCTTGCCGGTCCCCGGCCACGCCCATTTCTCCAGCCGGAGCACCGATTCGGCGACCAGCCATGAAAAAAGCGGCCCCGACAATCGGGGCCGCTTGAAGTACAGCTTGCAGCGTGTGCTCAGAACTTCTGGAGGTAACGGACGTAGTAGAACCGGCCGATATCGAAGCCAGCGTAGTACGGGGTGATGACAGTACGGGCGTTGCCGTAGATGACCGGGCCGAACTTGTCGAACACGTTGTTGGCGCCCACCGAGATGGTGGCGTTGATCGGCTTGATCAGGTAACGGACCTGGAGGTCGTTGAACGTCGTGCTGCCGAGCTGCCGTTGCGGGGTGAGGCTACCGTTCGAAATGTGGTCAGGCAACTGGCATTCCGGACCGCCGTTCACCTTGTCGTAGGAGCAATCCTCCCGGAACCCGGAGTAGTAGCGGGTGGTCCAGGTGGCGCCCCACGGACCCAGCGACCAATCCAGGTTCAGATTGGCGCGGTAGCGGAAGTTTGCATCCAGGCCGTTGAAGGAAACGAACGGGGTGTCCGGTGCGTTGTCGGCCTTGGATTCCTGCGCCGACCAGTAGGTACCGGCAAAGGCGAGCCGGAACTGGCCGATCGGGGTGTGCGGGAACATGTAGTTGACGCCAAGGTCGTAACCCTTGGTGTGCAACGCACCCGCGTTCCTGCCTCCACGCAGCGCGTAGGTCACGACACCGGTGGTCGGATCACGCTTGAACAGCAAGCTCGAGCAGCGGCTGGCGATGCCCAGCACGTAGCAGTCGTTCAGGATGGCGCTCACGGTGTCGCCACTGATCGCGTTGGTGACCATGATGTCGAAGTAGTCGACCGAGACGTCCAGCCTGCCCCACGACTCGGGGATCCAGCTCGGGCTGTACACGATCTGTGCGGTCCGGGACAGGGCCTTCTCCGGCTGCAGGTTCGGGTTGGCGCCCGCCAGGAACGCGACGTTCGTCTGGCACGGGAAGCTTGCACAGGGCGTGTTGCCCTGGCCGAGCTGCTGGAAGCCGGCCGGCACCCCCGGCTGGCCCCCGAAGCCCGAAGTGCAGCGCGCCGCCACTTCCGGGTTGGAACCGGCCGAGTTGCGGAGGTCGCAGGGATCGACATACGAATCGAAGGTGCCGCTCAAGCCGCCAAACAGGTCGGCAATCTGCGGAGCCCGGAAACCGTGGGCGATGGTACCGCCGAGCAGCAGGTCCTCGATCGGCCGCCAGGTCAGGCTGAACTTGTCGTTGGTGGTGCTGCCGAAAGTCGAGTACTTGGAGTGGCGGATGGCCGCATCCAGGGACAACGAGTGGAAGAACGGCACGTCCTTGAGCAGCGGGGCGCTCACCTCGAGGTATTCCGACTTGACGGTGTATTCACCGCCGGTCGGGCCCGTGCTGAGGTCGGTGCTGAGGGCGCCTTGACGGGAGGCGTCGGGCTCGAAGTTGCCCTTCTCCTGGCGGTACTCGACACCGAAGGCCAGGGCGAGGTCACCGGCCGGCAGGGTAAACAGCGGCCCGGTGATGTTGGCCGAGTACTCGGTGCTCTGGACTCTGCCGGTGTCATGGTAGATCGGCGCGAGATACCGTTGCAGATCCGGATGACCCGTCAGCGAACCCTCGCCCACGGTACCGTTGGGATACAACGGGTTCCACGGGATGCAGGCGCCCGGGATGCCGCCGTACGGGATCGGGTTGGCCGCGCTGCCGCATTCCACCCGTTGGGTGGCGGGATTGAACCAGGACGGCCCCAGTGCGTTCTTGGCGGCCACCAGGCTCAGGTTGCCGCTGCTGGTCACCAGTGCGTCGTTGATGTTGCTGTAGCCGCCGACATCCCAGTTCCAGTTGTGGTCGCCGATGTTGAAGTCACCCGAGAGCGTCCCGCCGATGCGGTAGGTGTTCAACACGTTGTTCGAGACACGCGGCATTTCCCAGCCACGACGGTAGAAGTAGATCGTCTGACCCTCACCGTCGCTCAGGGGGCCGCTGCCGATCGGGTTGAAGTAGCTGTCCGGGGACAGCGCGATCGAGGTGCTCGGGCCCAGCGGTTCACCCGGCAAGCTGAAGCCCGGATTGAACGGATAACCCGCCAGATGCACGAAGGTGTCGCGGTGGTTGTACAGGATGTCGCTCTGGAAGTGCAGATGGTCGTTGAAATCCCAAGTGGCGCTGGTGAACAGCGACTTGTGCTCGAGTGCCGTCTGCAGCATGTAGTCCAGGTTGGTATTGGTGCGGTCGGTCGAGCCGGCGGCGAAATCCGTCGGGTGGTAGCTGTTGGGGTCGTACGGATTGAACGCACTGCCATCGTGGTTCGGCGTGCAGTACGCGGAACTGCACAGGCCCGGGGTGTACGGGGCGTAGGTGAAATAGTTGTAGTTGAAGAACAGGCCCCATTGCGAAACCAGGGTCCAGCCATCCTTGGGATGGTAGGGGCCGTTCGGGTACTTCGAGAACCAGCGGTCCCGGGTCCACACCGGCTCCTGCTTGCCGTACTCGGCCGTCAGCATCACGGAGCCCTTGTCGCCGCGCGCGCCGATGGTCATCCCGTAGGTCTGCGCCGTGCCGTCGCTGTTTTCGTCGTACTGGCCGACGTACGCCGACACTTCCGCGCCCGTGAAACGGTTGCGCGTGATGATGTTCACCACGCCGCCGATCGCGTCCGATCCGTAAATGGCCGAGGCGCCATCCTTCAGGACCTCGATCCGTTCGATCGCCGAAACCGGGATCTGCTGCAGGTCGGCGATGCCGTCCTCGGTCACCCCGAGGCGCTTGCCGTTCAACAGGATCAGCGTACGTTCGGCGCCGAGGTTGTGGATGTCGATGTAGTAGCCACCGACCGACTCGCCGGACGACAGCACTGCCTGACGCGAGATGGCGGGCGTACCGGATACCGTCAGGTTCTGCAGGATGTCGGCAACCGTGGTGAAGCCCTGCTTCTGGATGTCGGCCTGGGTGACCGAGACGACCGGCTGTGCGGTTGAAAGTTCCGACTGGCGGATATGCGACCCGGTGACCGTGATGGTCTGCAGTGTCTGCGGGGTCTGGTCACTCTGGTCCCCGGCGTTCTGTGCGAACGCGCTCCCCGCCGCGCACATCGCCGCGACGGCACTGATCGACAGGGCTGCCTTGACAGCCTTGGACAGCTCGTTTCGGTTAAGTCTCATTGCACTCTCCAAACGTTCGTAGATTGTGTGAAACAGTCTCGGGAAAGGTCCCCATCAAGAGCCACCGACGAGGCTTGGTTGAATCCTCGACTGGCTGCATGCTAACAACTTCCTAACCTGTTTGGAATCCCCGCGTCACGTGGAAGTCTCATGCAACACGGCCCAGCCTGGAGATTCCGGATCCGGCCCTCGTACGCTTGTCCCGGAAACCCGGCCTGTTCGGCCCATCGGCCGCTGTCCCGACACGCCATGAGGTGGCAGGCCCACTGATCGTATCTGGTTCCGTGAACCAGTCGTTAAGGCCAGTGACATCATTCAGCTTGCATTAAGATTTTATCGCGACGACTCGCGAAATGTTACTTTTTGTGTCTTGTGGCTTTTCGAGCAAGTGATCGGAGCGAAGCCGCGTGGGAAAAGCACCGGGCCCGCGGAACGGGATCAGGGATTGCCTGCCATCCCATGTCGGTGCGGGCACCGGGCGCGGATCACGATTCCACGGTTGCATGACCGGCAGCCCAGGTGCCCGGCCCGCCGGCAGCAAAGCCGTACGAGGCTGGGCGCCAGCGTTATCGCCCCTGGATTTCCGCCTGCAACGAAAGGTACGGCACCAGCCGTACCATTCATCGGCAGTCAATCCGCCGCCGGGAAGCGGGCCAGCGCCGGCAGGTATGGCGCATAGTGGCGCCAGCGGCCCAGCGAGTCCGTATGGACCGGCTGGCGCGCTTGCCACACGCTGGCCGATGTGACCGGCGCACTGCCGTCCACGCGCTCCGGCACCAGTGGCGCGCCGATGAACGCAGCGAGTCCCGCGGTCACGGCTTCGGGTTCGGTCACCAGTGTTTCGTAATCGACCTGGTGGATCGGAATTCGCAGCGTTTGCTTCCAGTGCGCCATCAGCTCGTCGTGTCCCTGCATGAAGGCCGCGATGTCACCGAAGCGGCTGGAGAACGCCATGTCCGGATGTGCGAATTCCTGGCTCCACAGCGACAGCGCGGTGTCGCGTGGATCGCGGCGCAGGTGGATCACCCTGGCCTGCGGAAACATTGCCGCCGCGATGTCGAGCCAACGAAAGTTGAGCGGATCCTGGTCGACGTACCAGCGGGCCGGCGCGTCGTCCTGTCGCGCCATCTTCGCGTAGAGCCCCGCCGCCTCGGCAACCACGGTCGGACTGGCGAGATGGCCGCCACGCAGCCGTTCGGCGATGAAGCGCAGCGTGCGCAACTCCCCGCGGTCGCGTGCATCCGTCGCCCGGGCCAGCAGCGTTGCCGTGAGTGTGGTACCCGAGCGCGGCACGCCTGTCACGAACACCGGCATGAAATCCGCGCCAGGGGCCCCGGCATCCGCCACGCGCTCACGCAGGCGGGCCTCGACGAAATGCTGCCACGAGGCTGCATCCCACGGCCTCAGCGCCCGCGCCATGTCGTTGGCTTCGCGCAATACCGCCGCTGCGCGCGCGTACTCGCCCAGGTCGCCCAGGATCTTCGCCAACGCGTAGCCCGCGGCCGCGCGACCCGAACGCGCGTGCGTGGTATTGGAGAAATACGCTTCGCAACGCGCGCGGTCGGGGTCGCTCGCGACGCTGTAGCGTTTGGTGTTGGCCAACGCACCCAGCACGTTCTGGCGATCCAGGTCGATGCCGGCCGCCAGTGCGTCGAGATAATGCCGGCGCGCGGATCCGAAGTCACCCGATTCACGCGCCACGTGTCCGGCCAGCACGAGCAGTTCGGCCGTAGCCACCCCGCGCGCCAGCGCCCCCTCGCAAATACTCGCGGCCACGGCGTGGCGGTCGCATTCGCGCGCGAACGCGGCCGCATGCAGCGCAATTCCGGCGTCGAAACCCGCGGCGACAGCCAGCGCAAACATGGCTTCGGACGCGGCGCCAAACCGTCCCTGGCTGCGCAGCACCTCGGCCAGCAACGTCGCCACGTCCTCGCGCGCCGGGCTGTCCGCGCACAGCCCCCGCAGCAGCGCTTCGGCCTGCGCGACCTGGTCACGCTCGAAGTACGCCCGCGCCTCGCGAAGCCGGGCGCCGAGGGGATCGGGGGCGACTGCCTGCATACGGGCATCCAACCTGTGCGTGTCCCTTATCATAGCCAGCCCCATCACGGTAACCCCAAAGCCATGCACTCCACCGCAACCCGTGCAGACGCGTACGACCCCAGGACGAGTCCGTGAAGGCTCCGCGCCTGCAGGGTCTCGACAATGACGCCGCGCAACGCGTCATCGCGACCGCGCGGGCCCTGGAGCTCGGGCGTGCCGCCCAGGCCCTGGAGCAGCTGGTCCCCACCCTCGCGGCCTACCCCGACCATCCCGAAGTGCTGCGCCTGCACGCCGGCATCCTCAGCCTGCGCGGCGACCATGCCGGCGCGATCGACGCCATGCAACGGGCCGCCGCGGCGCGCCCGCTGGACCCGCTGTACCACAACACGCTCGGCACGGTGCTGGGCGCCTCGGGCGATTTCGATGGCGCGATCGGCGCCTTGACGCGCGCCTGCGAATTGCAACCCGGCCTTGCGCTGGCCTGGTACAACCTCGGCGTGATCCAGACCCGGTGCGTGCGCAACGATGAAGCCATCGAATCGCTTCGGCGTGTGGTGCAACTCGCCCCCGATCACATGGACGCCCGCGCCCTGCTGGGCGACCTGTTGCGCATGCGCGGCGACGAGGATGCGTCCGCCTCCGAATACCGCATGGTACTGGCCAGGCGTCCCGCCACGGGCATGGCCTGGTGGGGCCTCGCCGACCTCCGCAACGGATCGCTCCAGGAACAGGACATCGAGAAGATGCGGGCCGCGTTACGCGACAGCCACGCGACCGATGACGACCGCATCGCGACCGGTTTTGCGCTGGCCATGGCATTGGATGAACAGGGTCGTTACCCTGAATCGCTGGACGAACTGAAGCGCGCCAACGCAATCGCCCGCTTGCGCCAGAAGTGGAATGCACAGGGATTTTCGGCTGCGATCGACGCGGTCAACCACGCATTCACGCCGCCGCCCGCGGGAACCCCGCTTCCCGACCTCGGCGGCGCGGCGATCTTCATCGTCGGCATGCCGCGCTCGGGCACCACGCTGGTCGAACAAATCCTGGCCTCGCACCCGCAAGTCGAAGGCGCGGGCGAATTGCCGGATCTCTCGCTGGTGCTGGCCGAGGAATCCCGCCGCCGCGGCGTGCCGTTCCCGCGCTGGGTCGCGGCAATGCAGCCCGAGGACTGGCAGCGCCTCGGCGAACGCTACCTTGCGCGCACTTCGCACTGGCGCCGCGTCAAGCCGATGTTCACCGACAAGCTGCCGGGCAACTGGATTTACATTGGGGCGATCCGCGCCATGCTGCCTGGCGCGCACGTCATCGTCAGCCGTCGTGATCCGCTGGAAACATGTTTTTCCTGCTACCGCCAACTCCTGCCCGATGGCAACGAATTCAGCCGCACCCCCGAGGACCTTGCCGCCTTCTGGCGCGACTTCGACGGCAGCGTGCGCCAGTCGGCCTCGCTGCACCCGGCGCATGTATACCAGCACGGGCACGAAGCACTCCTTGCCGATCCCGGATCCAGCATCCGCAAGCTGCTTGCAGCCTGCGGGTTGCCTTTCGAGGAGGCCTGCCTGCACTTCCATGCAAGCCAGCGCGAGGTCCGCTCGCCCAGTGCCACCCAGGTCCGTCGGCCGTTGCAGAAAGACACCAGGCACGCATCACACTACGGCAACCTGCTCGATCCACTGCGCATAAGCCTGGGCATGCCGGTGCCCGGAGCCTGACCTTGACGCACGCACGCGGCGAAGCGGCCTGGCTTGAACAGGCACGCACCCAGACGCTACGCGGCCAGTTGGCAGCCGCACAGGCCACGCTGGACAAGGCGCTGGCCGAGTATCCGGCCTCATCCGAGCTCCGTCGCACGCAGGCGGGGATCCTGCAACGAACCCGCCGCGACGCCGAAGCGGAAGCAATCCTGCGGGAACTGCTGGCGGCCGATGCCGCCGACGCGGCCTCCGCGTTTGCACTCGCACGGCTCTTGCAGGGACAGGGCCGTACCGCCGCGGCCGCGGCGACGCTGCGGGCCTGCCTTGCCCGGGACCCGCACGCCAGCGATGCCAACCTCGCGATCCAGGCCATCGAGTTGCTGGACGACTGCGACCGCAAGCGCGATGCCGCGGCGATCGCCTTGTCAGCCATCTCCGGAAACCCGGAAGATGCCCGTTTGCACGCCTACGCAGCCATGCTGCAAATGCAACTGGGTAAATTCGAGCAAGCACGAGCGCACTACCTGTTTGCGCTGCAGCGCGACGAACATGCATGGGAATGGCACATGCCGATCGGCCTTTCCGCCGCGCAGCGCTACGCAAACGGTCAACACCCGGATTTCGAGCTGTTTCGCGGCGGCTTGCAACACAAGGATCTTTCCGGAAAGGCACGCGCGGAGCTGCACTTCGCGCTGGGCAAGGCACACGACGACATCGGCGACTACGAAGAAGCCGCGCGTCATTTTCGCGAAGGCAACGCGACCGTGCGCCGTCTGACGAAATGGTCGCGCAAGGCCTGGCGGCGCACGGTCGAAGCACGGCTGGCGTCGAAGCCGATTGCCCATCGCCTCGAATCGTCCGCCGAATTCACGCCGATTTTCATCGTCGGGATGCCGCGTTCCGGCACCACGCTCATCGCCGAATTGTTGTCGCGTTACCCGAAGGTTTGCAATCGCGGCGAACTGCCATGGGTCGCGACCCTCTCGGAGCGACCCGGCCTGAGCGGCAGTCCGGGGCGCGCGGAACTTCAACGCGCGGCCGAAACCTACGCCGCACAATCACGCAGGGATGATGCCGGTGACACGCATTGGTTCCTCGACAAGCAGCCATTGAACTTCTGCTACATCGATCTGATCCTGGCGATGTTTCCCGATGCGAAGATCATCCACTGCCAACGCAATCCGCGCGATACGGCGCTGTCCTTGTGGAGCCAGTGCTTTCTGAAAGACGTCCAGGGTTACAGCTACGACTTCGACGATATTTCGCTGGTGATGCGTGGCTGCGACAAACTCATGGCGCATTGGAACTCGCGCCACCCCGGGTCGATCCGGACGCTCCGCTATGAGGAACTGGTGTCGGACCCGGAACGCGTCAGCGGAGCGCTCGCGGGATGGATCGGCTTGCCCACCCGGACGGACACGCCCCCGGCCGAATCGAGGTCGAGCATCAGTACCGCCAGCCTTTGGCAAGCGCGCCAGCCGATAAATACACGCTCGATCGGACGCTGGCGGAATTACGCTCCGTACGTGCCCGAATTGCTGCATTTCCCCGAGCAGGCCCATTGACGACACGCCTGCAGGGAACGAAGAGCGGGGAAGATTTACTCCGACACATCGACGGGCGATGACGCTGCCATGCGGGCACGAGGCCGGCCTCAGCCGGAATGGCCCGATGCCGTCGCAGCCGTTGGCAACCCGAGCGCCGACCGCAGCGGATCCAGCAGCGTACCGTACGCGGCTGCGGTCGCCGTCGGCCTGCGTATCGGGGTGCGCACCTGTGCCGCGCTCAGGGTGTGTACGCTGCGATGCGCCGCGTGAGGTGCAAGGCAGGCCGGGTCGAAAGGTACCCCGCAGAATTCGAGGAGTTCCGGGATCTGCGTCCGCGGGTCTTGCGTCAACGCTTCGTGGTACTGCTCCCGCACATGGGCCGGATCGCGCACGGCCCAATGTGAAGCGGCGCGATCGAATGCCTTCCAGAACGTGGCGAGTTGATCGATGTCATAAGTGAATTCCCAGCCACGCGCGAAGAATTGCTTGAAGCACGACCAGCAATTCTCAAGCGGTTCGCGACGGCAGGTCACGATGCGCGCGCCCGGCAGCATCGCGCGGATCGCGCCCAGCGCCTGCCAATTGTTTGGCATCTTGTCGGTGAAATGCGCCCTTCCACCGTGAAAGCGTGTGGAAAGATCCAGGTAACGCCGGCCAAGCCGCTGCCAATCCCGTGCGTCCGCCCGCGCCGCCCAGTCCGGATAATGCCGCTGCCGTCGCGCAGATTCCTCGGCCAGTACCTGCGCCAGTTCGCCTCGTTCACCCGTACCCTGGACGTGGGGATGCGAAGCCAGGACCTGCTCGACCAGGGTAGTGCCGGAACGCGGCAGTCCGACAATGAAAATCACCTCCCTGCCCAGCCGCGGATCTTCCGCGGCGGCGTGCGGCGCCGCGAACACCTCTTCCGCGCGACGCACGCGGGCCAGAAACCCACCGGCATCCCACGGGCCCACCTCCTGCTTGCGTCTTGCATTGGCGTGCACGAACAACGCGTACGCACCAGCATACTCGCCGCGGTTCTCGTACACCTTTGCCAGCGCAAACTGGATCGCGGTACGTTCGCGCCCGTCGATGTCCGGTCGGCGCAGCAAGCCTTGCAGGACCGAAACTTCATCGTCCGTGATGGGCACCGTCTTGATGTCCACGAGGTCCAGCCACGCTGCTGCGAATGCGGGTTCCATGGCGATCGCCTTGCGCATCGCAGCAGCACCTTCCTCGATCCGCCCGCACGACACCAGCGCATCGCCGAGTTTCAGCTGCGCCGGCGCGTAATCCGGCGCCAATCTGGTTGAGCGCTCCAGATATTCCAACGCCTGCTCGGAATTCCGGTGACGCTCAAGGTGTTCGCCCAGGTCGGCGAGCGCCAGGGGCGATTCGGGCAGGCGCTGCACCGCCAGTTCGCGCAAGCGCAGCGCCGATGCCAGGTCACCGGCTTCCTCACGGATCTGGGCATACTGCCAGTAACCCATGGCGTCGTCTGGCGCGGTGCGCAGCACGGTTTCGAAATTCGCGAACGCGGCACGGAAATTGCCGATACGGGCCAGCAACAACCCATAGAGGCGCAGCACGTCGGGCTGGCCTGGCGCACGCGCCAGTGCGTTTCCCAACGCCGCCTGCGCGGCCTGCAAGTCGCCCGTCGCCAGCGCATCGCTTGCGAGTCGCAGCTGCACCGCAATCGCTCCCGGCAGCAATTGCAGACGCGCGGTCATTTTTGCAAGGTCTGGCGCTGGCGGTTCGAACACGCGGTCCACGGCTCCCACCGCTCAACGCCCCATGGCGGCGGCAGTCGAATTCGTCGCGTACCCCCAGTACTCGAGCATCGGCTGCAGGGCCGGCAATACCGGCTCGAAGTATTCGCGGTAACGTTGCCAGCGGCCCAAGCCCTTGCGGTTGATCGGCTCGATCACCTGGGTATAGCTGGGCGTGGCGATGAAACCCTTGCCGCGCGCGTGCTGGGCGAAACCAAGCATGGATTCGGCGTCGTCGAGGCCCAGGAATTCCGCGATCCGCCGCGTCTGGCCGGGCGTATCCGCCACCAGCGTTTCGTATCGCGAGACGAACACGTCCGGCTTGAACAGGTCCACGTGATAAAGCCAGTGCCGCATGGCATCGACGTAGGCCTGCGCGAGGATTTCCAGGTTCTCGCACACCACTGCAAGGCTGCTGGACATGAAGTTCTGCATGTAGCAGCTCAACAGCACGTCGCATGGATGGCGAACGGCAAGGATGAACTTCGCGGCCGGGAACATCCGGTACATCATCGGCAGCCACAACATGTTCATCGGGTTCTTGTCCACCAGCCGCGCATCCCAGCGCCGCGGTACCTTGCCGCACGCGAGGATCAAATACCCCTTGCGCAATTCGTCGCAATCGCGCTGGTCGAGCCGGCCCAGGTCACGCGGGATCTCGAACCCGGTGCTGTTCTCGAGCTGGGTCGCCAAGGTGTTGAAGAACGGCCGCTCGTCCATCGACTGCAGGCGGGGATGCGCATCCAGCATCTGTTCCAGCAGGGTGGTGCCGGAACGCGGGAAGCCGACCACGAACACCGGCGATTGCGAGGCGTCGGGTGCCCGCAGTGTCGGCCAGGCCGCGAAGTCGGATGCCGCCACCCGCGGGTTCTGGCCGGGCATGACCTTGGCGCCGGTTTCCAGCCAGCGCGGGTGGCTGCGCCGGATGTCGGCAAGCTGGATTTCATGCGCGCGCGCCAACGCCGTCATGGCAGCCACGGTGTCGCCGGTCTTGTCGCAGGCCTGTCCCAACTCGAACCAGTGCGCACAGTGGCGATCATCGTGCGGGCCAGCGTGCTCGATGATGTCACGCGCCGTCGCGAACTCGCGGCGCCGGACCGCCAACCGCGCCCGTTGGTGCTCGATTTCCCGGGCTGCCCGGGCCTCTGTCCCCGTGACCACGCCTTCGGCCACGATTCGATCAAGCAAGGCCTCCGCCTCATCGAGCCGGTTCACCCTTTCGTAGAGCGCCGCGAGGCGCAACCGAAGCCGCCACTCCGAAGGCCAGCGGCCTACCAGGCCTTCCAGCAGCTCCATGGCATCCCGGATTTCGCCTTGCTGCCTCAGGACCTCCACCAGCTCCGACTGGAGCGCGTCGTCAAGTGGCATCCAACTCCGCCATGGCCTCAGCAGGTTGTCGGCCCTTGCATCGCGGCAGGCAGAGCAGGCCTGGGCGGCATGGATGCGGATGGAGGGTCTGTCGGGCGCCTTGCCAAACGCGCGCATCAGCGTGTCGCGGGCTTCGGTGGGCTTGCCTGCATCCAGTTGCAGCAGGCCGTGCCACTCGAGCCATTCGGTATCGTCCGGCGCGAGCCGCAGCGCGGTCGCGGACGCAGCCTCTGCGGCCACGAGGTCACCTGCTTCGCGCAGCGCCGTCGCATAGTTCCGCCAATACACCACGTCGCGAGGATGCATTCGCGTCAAGCGCGCATAGATTTCAAGCGACTCGTCGTGCATGCCGAGTCGCCACTGTGCCAGCGCCAGCAGCACCAGCAGTTCGGGGGCCTCGGGTTCTCGCCGCAACTGCTCACGACAGAGACGCGCGGCTTCCGCCGCGTCGCCGGCCTGCAGCACTGCGACGATCGCGTCAGCCATGGGATTGGGCATCGTGACCGCACAGAAACAAAAAGGGCCGCACGAGGATACCCGTGCGGCCCGGAAGGTTGAAGCCTCAATCAGTCAAATCAGAAGTTGACCGTCAGGCGGGCGAAGTAATACCGGCCGATCGTGTCGAAGTCGGCAGGGTCGGTGTTTGCGTTCAACACGTTGTTGGCATACAGCAACGGCGCCTGCTTGTCGAACACGTTGTCCACGCCCAGGTCGATGCGGGTGTTGATCGGTTCGATGTTGTAGCCGACCGTGACGTTGTTGTAAACGTACGCGCCATAGTGCAGCACCAGAGGACCGGCGGGGCCGTTGACCGGGAAGGACGACAATGCGGTATCGCCTTCCGCAGGATTCAGGCTGCCCGACTTGAACTTGCTGCTGTAAAGCATGGTCCATTGCGCGTCCCACGGGCCCAACTGCCAGCCAAGGGTGCCCCGTGCCTTGATGCGCGGGAAGAAGCAGACGCCACCGGCCGCGAACGGGCAGGAACTGCCCAGCCCCGTGCCGAAGCCGCCGAACATGCCCACGCCATTGCGCACCTGATTGACACCCTCCGTACCCGGGGCTGTCTGGATCTTGAACTGCTTCATGTACGTCGCGTTCAGTCCGATGTCGAACTGGCCGAACGAGAACGCCGGCAGCCGATAGTGGGCCGCGAAGTCCACGCCCTTGACATCCAGCCTGCCCAGATTGGCGGTTGGCTGGAGAATCTGGCTGATCTGGCCCTCGAAGCCCGTGGCGTCGGTGCGCGTGATCAACGGGCAGAAGACGCTCAGGCCACGGAAGCAGGCATCCAGGACGGTCTGCGCGCCGACGCCCGGGACGATCACGTTGTTCAGATAGATCCGCCACACGTCGGCTTGCACCGTCAGGCCCGGCACGAAACTCGGAGAATAAACCGCGCCGAAGTCGAACGACTTGCCCTGTTCCGGACCCAGCGGGAAGCCGGCATATTGGGAACCGGACGTCAACGCCTTGAGCTGCTGGTGCGAGGCAACCAGCGTGTTGACGAAGCTGCCGTCCGTGGGCACGAATTCGCACGCCGGGTTCGGGGATGTGATGTGGTTGCAGGGGTCGGACGTCAGGATCGGGGCGCTGCTGGTCGGCGAAGAGAACACGTCGCTGACGCCGGGCGCACGGAACACCGTCGACACGGTGCCGCGCAGCAGCAAATCCTGGATCGGGCGGTATTCCAGTCCGATCTTCCAGTTGTTGGTGCTGCCGAAGGTGCTGTACTTGGAGTAGCGGTCACCCAGGGTCACGTTCAGGGCCTGGACGAACGGCATGTCCTTGAGGACCGGAATGTATGCCTCCGCATAGGCCTCCTTCACGGTGTAGCCGCCCTGCAGATGGGCGCCGCACGCGCTACCCAGGGTGCAGTTGCCGGTTGCAGGGTTGAGCAACAGGTCGGCAGCGACGACGTTGTTGGTGTAGACCTTGTGGTACAACGCGCCGGCCGCCAACTGGACCGTGCCGGCTGGCAGATCGAACACTCCGCCGGTGATGTCGGCGTGATAGATGCGATCGATGTTCCACGTGTCGTTCACGGCCGGTGAAGCCGCGGCCTGGATCGCCGCTGCGGTGTTGGGGTTGTTGAGATTGAACGGATCGAACGGGGTGCACTGGCTCAACGGAATCGCACCCGCAGCATCAGGAGCCGAGCCATTGGCTGCCGTGCCGCACTGCACGACACCGTCCGAGTTGAGGAACGACGGACCAGCCCCCTGGTTCAGGATATTCTGGTTCGGCAGTCCGCGGTTGGTGTTGACCCTGGAGATGTGGCTGTAGTTGTAACCCACGTCCCACGTCCAGTTCCGTTCGCCGAGGTTGAGGTTGCCCTTGAAGCCGGCCATGACCTGATCGGTGCTGATCTCACCCGAAAAAATACGCGGCCCCGCGGGAACCATGCGGCCCGTCCAGGTGGCGCCTTTGGATGAGAAATCCACGCCGAACGGGTTCCAGTAGTTGTCCTTGGAAATCTGGAATCCGGTGTCGAAACCGAGCGGCCCGGAGCCGAGCACCGCAGGCGCCAACTGGCTGCCCGAACTGGTCCTGTTGTGAATGACCGTGCCGTAGAAATCGATGTTGTCGGTCAGGTGATAGGTGCCCTTGAAGAACGCGTTGGTGCGTTCCTGCGGGGTCAGCAGGTAGTTCACCGCCGCGTAGTTGTAGCGGTCGTTCTGCCCGGTGGCCGGGTCCGATCCAAAGCAGTGATAGTCGGCGGTGGTTGCGCTGGGGTCCGCACCGGTCGCAAACGTGCCGCTGTTCAGGGACAGGCTGCTGCAGCTCGACAGCGGGTTGCTCGCCGCCAGCGTGCCCGGTGGCAGGAAGATGCGGTTGCGCAACGCGTAGGAAGATCCGCCGATGAAGGAGGTGATCCCCGATCCCGGAACCGCCAGATAGGTCAGGCCGGCCGGTGCACTCCCGGAAGAGCCATAGGTATTGGTCGCGGTCAGCGACAAGGCGTTTTCGGTGAGCTTGCGCGCCGACTGCAGGATCGAATCGAACTTGTTGTAGTCGATGCCGGCCAGGATGCTGCCCTTGTCGGAGGTCTGGCCAAACACGAAACTGACGCCCTTGCGTTGGCCGTCGTCATGATCGGAGATGCCGTAGTTGAGCGAGAACTGCGCACCCTGATAATTGTTTTTCAGGATGATGTTGATGACGCCGCCGATCGCGTCCGAACCGTAAATGGCCGATGCGCCGTCGGTCAGCACCTCGACACGTTCCACCGCCGCGGCCGGAATCGCGTTCAGATCCGCAGGGCCGAAGGTGCCGGTGACACGCTGGCCGTCAATCAAAATGAGGGTACGGCTGGCGCCCAGGCCACGCAGGCCGATCAGGGACTGTCCGGTGGCGCCACTGTTGTTGACGCGCGGGTTGTTCACGCCGCCGGTGATCACCGGCAACTCCTGGACCACATCGCCCAGCGTCAACTTGCCGGTCGCCTGGATCTGTTGGCTGGTGATGGCGACCACGGGATTGGAGGTCTCCAGATCCACGCGGCGAATGTGCGAACCCGTGACCACGATGGTCTGCAAGGTTTGCGGTTGTTGCTGGTTGTTCTGGTCCGGGGGCGCGTTCTGCGCGAAGGCAGTACCCGCAACACCCACGGCAGCGACGGCGCCCAGCGAAAGAGCCGTCTGCACGGCCTTGGACAGCTCACTGCGGTCGAATCTCATTTGCACTCTCCAAACTTCTGTTGACGTAGGAAACAGTTTCGGGGAGGTCTCGCCAGGAACGTCGACGAGGCCCTGTAGAACTCTCGGCAGGTCGCATGCCAACAACTTTTTAACCCACGGGAGTCCGCTGGAAACGGCGACGCCCCGGCATGCGTTTTGGGTGTGAGTTCGGTCCGTCGACGCAAGCGCCGTCAGGCCTGGAAATCCGCCCTCCTCCTCGGTTCATCGGCCACCACAACGGTGCCGTGGATCCATGCCGACCTTTTAATCATAGCGCAAACCGTAAAAACCACGTTAACGACAACTCCCGCGGTTCACGATTGTTCACAAAAGGAGCGGGTGGGCGGCTGAAGCCACGGACGCAGGGTGAGCGCGAAGCATGGGTCACCCGGGCAGGGATCCGGCGTAATCAGCGGTCGGGGGAGCAGGACTTGTTGCTCGGGGCTGCGGCGCGAGGGGCTTTGCCGGGCCCGTTGTCGCCAGCGGTCCAGAGCCAGGCGTACCCATGGCGAACCATGCAATGGAGAGCATCGACACCTCGCCCCACGACCGCCCGGCGCGGATCCCACGAAAGCGCGTGGCGGCCTTACAGATCCTGGTGGTACTGCACGTACGGCACCCGCCCCTGGTCGGGTGCGGTGGCCCCGGACCCGAACAGCAGGGGCGCATGGCCGGACGTCCACACGTTCTGCGCGCCGAAGTTCAACTCCCCGCGCCACGGCAGGCGCACGCTGATGCCAAGGTCGACTCCGCTCCAGCGTTGAGTCCGATCCAGGGCCACACCGGGGATGTCCGGCTCCAGCATGTGGCCGACGATCGCCCCGCGCACGGAACCGTGCTGGATGCCGAGGCTCAGGGTGGTCTGGTCGAGCGTATCGCTTGCGGCAAGCCCCGATCCCGGCAGGAACCGCACGCGGCCCACGCTGGCCCCGACGTTGAGGCTGGTGTCGGTGGCGATGCTGACCTGGCCGCGCGCGTTGAGGCTGGTCGTGGTGCTGTTGCGGAACCACAACGGCGCGGCGACATCCGCCCCGCCTTGCGTCGGCAACACCCGCGGCAGCGGCGCCTGGTGCGCGCGCACGGGTGCGGCCCTGGATTCGCTTTGCGCCTGCCCGATCGACAGGTCCAGCATGAGGCCGTGACCCGCGTAACCGGCACCGACTTCGCCGCGCTGCACGCCTTCCACTGGCGCAATCCCCATGCAGCCGGTGGTGCCACGGGCACACACGGGCGCCAATGGCGCCCAGCGAACCTCGTTGACGCCGACGTGCGCGCTGAGACCCGGCTGGGTCGTGAACTTCACGCCCGCGCCGGCGGAGTGGGCCTGCCCTTCCAGGGGCGTCCCGGCTCCGGTGGGGGCGGTGGCCCCGGCGTGCCCGCTGGCCGTCAGCGACAGCGTGTTGCCGTCGCGCTGCCATATCGGTGCGCTGGCCTTGCCCTTGTCATCGTGGGGATGGGCGGCCGTGACCGGCGGAATCACGGGCATCGTCGTCGTCTGCGCGAACGCCCACGCCGGCAGGGCCAAGGCCAAGCCGGTGAGCACTGCACTGGCAAGCAATCGACGCATGATCCATTCCACCAAAGCCGAAAACCCCAAGTCCGGACACGGGTCGAATCCCGCACCGTCTTTGGGTCGGTATTGTACGCCGCCAAATTACATTTTGCTAACAATTCATGAACCGCAGGGTGCACGAACCCGCGTGACCCCGGGACCCGCGACCTGGGCGGAGCGCCGGGGGTGCCCGCCAACTGGCGACGGGTTACACTGTCCACCGATGCAGGGGGTTGGACCACACATGGCAGGCGACGTTCACCATCTGGCCGGAACAGCCAGCAAGCCGCCCACCACGGCGGTTCTGTGCCATGCGGTCACCGAACTGTGGGCGGCCCCCGACCTCGAGGGCGTGATCGCGGCCGCCGATGCGTTGCTGGCCGAACTGGCGCTGGACGCCAGCATCCGGCGCTGCGATGCCGATGCCGCCGACGCGGCCCCGGGCACGCATGCCTTCGCTTCACAGATCCAGCTTTCTTCCCGGGAATCGCTGTGGATCACCGCCTCCGCCTGCGACAACGAGCAGCGTGTGCTTGTGCACAGTGCGGTGGAAATGATCGCTGCGCGCGTCCGCGCTCTGCTCCACCAGAACCTCTTGAATGCATCGGTCGAGCAGCTCGAGCGCGCGGAACGCCTGCAACGCGCGCTGTACGCCATCGCCGACCAGGCCAGCGCAGTCGGCACCGGCCTCACCCCCGTGTTTCGCGCGCTGCACGAGATCGTGGGCACGCTGATGTACGCCGAGAATTTCTACATCGCCCTGTACGACGCGAAAAAGGACGTCGTGCGGTTTCCCTACTACGCGGACAGCGTCGACCCCGACCTCCCGTACCCCTCCGCCGAAATGCCGATGGCGGAGATCGAGCATGGCCCCACCTGGTACGTGACCCACGAAGGCAAGCCGCTGATGGGGTCGCTGGAAGCGATCAGCCGACAGGTCAGCGGCCCGTTCACGGGATCCGGCGCGCTGTGCGTGGACTGGTTGGGCGTGCCGCTGCTGCGCGGCGACGAAGTGGTCGGCTGCGTGGTGGTGCAAAGCTACGACGAGGCGCACCACTACGACGAGCAGGACAAGACGCTGCTGATCTACGTGGCGCAACACATCCAGACCGCGCTGGAGCGGCGGATGGCGCACGCCGAACTGGAGCACCGCATCGAGGAACGCACCGAGGCGCTGCGCGAAGCCAATCGCGTGCTGCAGCAGCAGGTGCTCGAGCGTCAGCGCGGCGAACGGCTGCAGGCGGCGCTGTTCCGGATCGCCGAGCTCGCCAGCACCACCGACAGCATCGACAACTTCTACGCGGCGGTGCACCGCGTGGTGGGCGGCCTGCTGTACGCCCGCAACTTCTATATCGCGCTGCTGGGCGAGGATGGCGCCGAACTGACGTTTCCCTATTCGGTGGACGAACGCGACCGCCAGCGCCAGCCGCGCAAGCTCGCCAACGGCCTGACCGAATACGTGCTGCGCCACGGCACGGCGCTGCTCGCGAACGCACCGGAAATCGCCAAGCTGCGCGCGGCCGGCGAGGTCACCCAGTCCGGCACCGACTCGGTCTGCTGGCTGGGCGTGCCGCTGGTGTGCGCCGAACACACGGTCGGTGCGCTGGCCGTGCAGAGCTACTCGCCCGAACACCACTACACCCTGCGCGACCAGGAGCTGCTGACCTTCGTTTCGTACCACATCGCCAACGCACTCGAAAGGGTGCGCGCGACCGAGTCGCTGCGGCGCGCCTACTCCAACCTCGAGCACCGCGTGGGCGAACGCACCCGCGCGCTGGCGCTGGCCAACCGCGATCTGCGCGCGCAGATCGCCGAGCGCGAACGCATCGAGGCACGGCTGAAGTACGAGACCCTGCACGACTCGTTGACCGGCCTGCCCAACCGCAGCCTGCTGATGCAGCGGCTGGAACATGCGCTGGAACGTTTCCATGCGGATCCCGCCAAGGGCTTCGCGGTGCTGTTCATGGACCTCGACCGCTTCAAGGTCATCAACGATTCGGTCGGGCACCTGATCGGCGACGACCTGTTGTTCCAGGCCGGCAGCCGCATCCGCGCCTGTGTCAAATCCGAGGACGTGGTGGCGCGGCTTGGCGGCGACGAGTTCGGCGTGTTGCTGGAAGGCATCGCCGACCCCGACAAGGCCTGCCGCATCGCCAAGCGCATCATCGACGACCTCAACGCGCCGTTCCGGCTGGCGACCAAGGAGTTGTTCACCTCGACCTCGATCGGGATCACGCTGGCGGCCGGCCACTATCGGCATCCCGAAGAACTGCTGCGCGATGCCGACTCGGCGATGTATCGCGCCAAGGCCGACGGCCGGCATCGCTATGCGGTGTTCGACGAAGGCCTGCGCCAGCAGGCGGTGTCGCTGCTGGAAACCGAGAACGACCTGCGCCGCGGCATCACCCGGCAGGAATTCGTGCCCTTCTACCAACCGGTGGTGAACATCAAGAGCGGCGCCACCGTCGGTTACGAGGCCCTGATGCGCTGGCAACACCCCAAGCGCGGGCTGCTGCTGCCCGGTGAATTCCTCAGCGTCGCCGAGGACACCAGCGCGTCGGAAACCATCGACTGGCAAATCTTCGCGCAGGTCTGCCGACACGCGAACGCGCTGGCCGGCAACGGCGACATGTTCATTGGCATCAACCTCTCGGCGCGCCACTTCCGCAATCCGGACCTCGACCGCCGCCTGCTGCGGCTGCTCGCCGAACACGACGTGCCACCCTCGCGCATCCGGTTGGAGATCACCGAGCGCGCGATGCTGGACAACCCGCCCGAGGCCAAGCGCACGCTGCAGATCCTGTGCAACGCCGGGGTGCGGATCTCGCTCGACGATTTCGGCACCGGTTATTCCTCGCTGTCCTACCTGCACCAGTACCCGGTGCACACGCTCAAGATCGACCAGTCGTTCATCCGCGGGCTGTCGCGCCAGAGCGAGGGCAGCAGCGACGCCGTGATCCGCTCCATTCTCGCGATGGCCAAGCTGTTGTCGATGCAGGTCATCGCCGAGGGCGTGGAAACCGCCGAACAACGCGACCTGCTGCTGGAAATGGGTTGCCGCATGGCGCAGGGCTTCCTGTATTCGCCGGCCCAGCCCTTCGCCACCTGGGCCGTCGACGTGGTTCCCGACACCCGGGCATGACGGGGGCCGCGACCGGCACCCGTCGCGGCGGGCGCACGCGGCGTTGGCTGCGGCGAATCCTGTGGCTGCTGCTGGCGTTCGTCGTCGTCACCTGGTTGCCGGTGCTGATCCTGCGCTTCGTGCCGCCGGCCACCAGCGCCTACATGCTGGAACGCGCGATCGGACAGTGGTGGCAGGGCCACCACGACTACCGGACCCACTACCAATGGGTGCCCTGGCAGCGGATCGCGCCGGTGGCGCCGCTGGCGATGGTCGCGGGCGAGGACCAGACCTTCCCCTTCAACCACGGCTTCGACATTCCCTCGATCCGTTCGGCGATCGACGATGCCCAGGCCGGCGAGCGCCTGCGCGGCGCCAGCACCATCACCCAGCAGACCGCGCGCAACCTGTTCCTGTGGTCCGAAGGCGGCTTCTTCCGGAAGGGGCTGGAGGCATATTTCACGGTGCTGATCGACGCCACCTGGCCCAAGCGCCGGGTGCTCGAGGTGTACGCCAACATCGCCGAACTGGGCAACGGCATCTACGGTGTCGAGGCCGCGGCGCAAGCCTATTTCCGCGAACCCGCCGCGCGCCTGGACGCGCACCAGGCCGCGCTGCTGGCCGCGGTGCTGCCCAACCCGCGCGGCTGGCATGCCGATCGCCCATCCGCCTATGTGCAGCGCCGCGCGGCGTGGATCCAACGCCAGATGCGCCAGCTGGGCGGGGTTTCCTATGTGCTGGACGCGCATCCGCCGCGGCCGCGGCAACCGCAGGCAACCCATCGGCGCAGGCGCTAGAATCGGGTTCCTTGCGGGATCCGGAGCACGCTCCCATGCGACAGGTCAAACATTTGCTGGAAGACAAGGGCGGCGCGGTCTATTCCATCGCGCCGGAAGCACCGGTGCTGGATGCGATCCGGCTGATGGCCCAACGTGGCATCGGTGCCCTGCTGGTGCTGCGCGGGGACGCGCTGGCGGGCATCGTCACCGAGCGCGATTACGCGCGCAAGGTGATCCTGAAGGGCCACTCGTCACGCGAAACGCCGGTGTCCGACATCATGACCCCGGCGCCGACCAGCGTGTCGCCGGCGACGACCGTGGACGAGTGCATGCGCCTGTGCACCGAACTGCGGGTACGCCACCTGCCGGTACTGGAAAACAGCCGGCTGGTCGGGATCGTGTCGATCGGTGATCTGGTCAAGGCGGTGATCGACGACCAGGCCACCGAGATCGATCACCTGCAGCGCTACATCGCGGGGTGAGACCGGAACCCGGAACCCGAAAGAGCCTAACGAACTTGCAGGTTGCCCCACCCCCTTCCGCAGGAAGGGGGACGCCGCCGCAGGCGGCGGGGGGATGTTGTCTCCGCTGACGGCGTACTGGAACTGGACCCAGACGCAAGGTACTTCCGTGTACCGACCGGGATGCGTGCATCCTGCTCACTTCTGGACTTGGGAGACCATCCACTTGACGGTGGCTTCGACCTGCGCGTCGGTGAGCGCCGGATTGCCGCCCTTGGCCGGCATGTGGTTGCCGTCGGGGCCGGTGTAGCCATCGATCGCGTGCTTGACCAGCGTCGCGATGCCTTGCTTGATGCGCGGCGCCCAGGCGGCCTTGTCGGTGATCATGGGTGCACCGGCGGCGCCGGTCGAATGGCAGGTGGTGCACAGATGATCGAAGATCGCCTTGCCGTCGGTGGTGCCGCCGTAGGCGACCTGCGAGGCGGCGGCCTGGGTCGCGGCGGCCTTGGCGGCCTCCATCGCGGCGCGGCCGGTATCACCCGCGTACACGGCGCCGACCGGGGTGATGCGGTCGCCTGCGCGTTGCTCCTGCCGCTGGTTGTTCTCTTTCGGGAGCGATGCCCACACGAACGTGCCGATGATGATCAAAAGCACCGCGGTGGCCGCAAGCAACGCGATCATGATCGCGAAGTGCCTCATGAAGGTACGGTCGGATGGGGTGAGATGCGTGCTCACTTGCGAACTCCGGTTGGAAGGCAGGCAGTGTCCCCGGGCCCCCGCGGACGCCATGCATCCATGCAAGTATAGCCGCGCGGCGCGGCGGCTCCAAATGCCGTCCGCGCCGGCCTTGACCCGAAGTGCACATGACGCCCGCTACAACAACAGGCTTCGCGGCAACGCGGCCTGCCGAGCGGGAGCATGTCCGACCATCGCTACGACCTCATCGTGATCGGTTCCGGACCCGGCGGCGCGACGCTGGCGCACCGGCTGGCGCCGACCGGGAAGCGGATCCTGATCCTCGAACGCGGCGATTGGCTGAAGCGCTCGTCGGACAACTGGAGCCCCCGGAAGATCTTCATCGAAAACGCCTACAAGGCCAGGGAGACCTGGTACGACAAGACCGGCACGGCTTTCCACCCCGGCCTGCACTATTTCGTCGGCGGCAATTCCAAGATGTACGGCGCGGCGCTGTTCCGGCTGCGCGAACGCGACTTCGAAAAGCTCCAGCACGGTGACGGCGTCTCGCCCGAATGGCCGCTGAAGTACGACGTGTTCGAGCCGTATTACGGCGAGGCCGAACGCCTGTACCACGTGCACGGCGCGGCCGGCGAGGATCCCACCGAGCCACCGCGTGGCCAGCCGTATGCTTATCCGCCGGTGTCGCACGAACCGCGGATGCAGCAACTCTCCGAGACCTTCAAGCGCCACGGCCTGCATCCGTTCCACATGCCGCTCGGGATCCTGCTGGACGAGCAGGACGGCCGCGTGCTGCGCCACAGCCCCTGCATCCGTTGCGGCTTCTTCGACGGTTATCCGTGCCTCACCAACGGCAAGGCCGACGCCGAAGTGATCTGCATCGACCCCACCCTGGACGCGCACCCCAACGTGACCCTGCTGACCGGCGCCTGCGTGTCGCGGCTCGACACCGATGCCTCGGGGCACACCGTCGACACGGTGCGGGTGGAACACGACGGCGCCAGCGAAACATTTTCCGCCGACATCGTGGTGGTGGCCTGCGGTGCGCTGTCGTCCGCCCTGCTGCTGTTGCGTTCGGCCAACGACAAGCACCCGCACGGACTCGCCAACGGCTCCGACCAGGTCGGGCGCAACTACATCCGGCACAACCAGTCGGTATTGATGGCGATCACCCATGAACCGAACGACACGGTGTTCCAGAAAACCGTCGGCCTCAGCGACTTCTATTTCGGTTCCGACGATTGGCACTACCCATTGGGCCTGATCCAGATGACCGGCAAGTCGCACCCCGACACCATCCGCGGCGAAGCGCTGCCGGCGTGGCTGGAATGGCTGCCCGACGCGCCGTTCGAATACCTCGCGGAGCATTCACTCGATTTCTGGCTGTCCAGCGAGGACCTGCCGCGAGCGGAGAACCGCATCCGCTACGACGGCGGGCGCGTGGTGGTCGAGCAGACCGACAACAACATGGAGGCGCACCGGCGCCTGCGTGCGAAACTGGAAGCCATGCTGGAGCCGATCGGCGCGCACCCGCACCTGCTGGAACGCAAGCATTACCTCGGCAAGAACATCCCGATCGGCGGCACCGCGCACCAGGCCGGCACCGCGCGCTTCGGCACCGACCCGGAAACTTCCGTGCTCGATCTCGACTGCAAGGCCCACGAGCTCGACAACCTGTACGTCGTCGATGCCAGTTTCTTTCCCTCGATCGGCGCGGTGAACCCGACTCTCACCATCATTGCCAACGCATTGCGCGTGGCCGACCGGATTGCGGAGCGGATGCAATGATGAAAACCGGGGTCGGAGTGCACTTTCGTGGAAGCAATCGCACTTCTTTGCGTGGGTAGCCGAAAGTGCACTCTGACCCCGGTTTTTCCTAGGAGTCCGCCATGTGGCTGAACCTCTATTTCATCCCGATCCTGATCCGCGTGTGCCTGGTGGTGCTGTTCCCGTTCAGCGCGCTGGACAAGATCGTGTTCTGGAAAGACGCGATCGCGCAGGCGGATTCCTCGTTCCTGCCCAAATCCAGCGGCCCGCCGCTGCTGCTCGGTGCGATCGCGGTGGAAGCCGTGGCGCCGTTCTGCATCGTCTTCGGCTGGCACGACCGCATCGCCGCGTTGATCCTCGCGATCTTCTGCGTCGTCACCGCGATCGTGTACCACCCGTTCTGGAAGTTTTCCGATTTCTGGAAATCCGGCAACAGCGCCGGACGCGGCCACTTCTGGGATTTCCTCAAGAACTTCGGCCTGGTCGGCGGGCTGCTGCTGGTGGTGTTCGCGACCCAGCTCGCACCCGCGGGCGTGCTCGCGCGCCGCCTGCTGTCCTCGACCGCGGTCTATACGCCGGCCAGTACCGCGCCGCCTTCCGCCGTACCGGGCTGGAGCACGCCCGACGCCCATGGCCATTGAAATCGGCAAGCCGCGCCTCGAATACTGGCGCGCTTACGTCGACGGGCACGGCGTCAGCCACCAGGATCGGCGCGAGATCACGGACTTCGAGCGCCAAAATGTGCATGTCCGGCGTGGCGCCGCCGACCGTTCCGGGACGACGAAGTCCGGTTCCCATGAACACTGACGCGCCGGAACTGGGCTATTGGCATGTGTGGACAGACAGTGATGGCATCAGCCACCAGCGACGCTGCGCCATCACCACCTTCGAGCGCCAGAGCATGGGCGGCGCCGCACCGCAGTGGAACGCGCCACAGGACGCCACGCCGCGCAAGGCGATCTTCAGCGTGCTGCCGGTCGGTTGGACCGGCGACTGGCACGAGAACCCCACGCCGCAATGGATCGTGCCGCTGTCGGGCCGCTGGTTCGTCGAGACGATGGACGGCAGGCGCGTCGAGATGGGGGCGGGTGAGGTTTCTTTCGGCGGCGACCAGGGCTGCATCGCCGACGCCAGCGGTCACAAGGGCCACCGTTCGGGCACCGTCGGCGACGAACCGGCGGTACTGATGCTGGTGCAGGTGGAGCACGCGCCATGAGCGACCACGAGATCATCGACCCGCGTTTTCGCGAAATGGTGCTGCCGAACGCGCCGCTGGAGAAACTGGCCGAGGGTTTCCGTTGGCTGGAGGGCCCGGTGTGGTTCGCCGACCTGCAGTGTCTCTTGTTCAGCGATATTCCGAACGATCGCATCATGCGCTGGACCGCAACGGGTGGCGTGTCGGTGTTCCGGCAACCCTCGCAATTCGCCAACGGCCACACCCGCGACCGCGAAGGCCGCCTGATCGGCTGCCTGCACGGGGCGCGCGCGCTGGTGCGCACCGAACCCGATGGCCGCGTCACGATGCTGGTGGACCGCTTCCAGGGCAAGCGGCTCAACTCGCCCAACGACGTGGTGGTGAAGTCCGACGGCGGCATCTGGTTTTCCGACCCGCCCTATGGCCTGCAGACCGATTACGAGGGCGGCCGGCGCGAAGCCGAATTGCCGGCGAACCTGTATCGCCTCGACCCGCGCGAGGGTTCGCTCAGCGTCGTCGCGGACGATTTCGCTGGACCGAACGGATTGTGTTTTTCGCCCGATGAAAAACGCCTGTACGTCACCGAAACCGGTTTGCGGTTCGACCCCGCATCGAAACGCTGCATCCGCGTATTCGACGTCGCCGATGACGGCAAGACGCTCCACAACGGCCGCGACTTCTGCAAGGTATCGCCGGGCGACGCCGACGGCATCCGCTGCGACGAGGACGGCAACGTCTGGGCCAGCGCCGGCGACGGCGTGCACTGCATCGCACCCGACGGTACGCTGCTGGGGAAGATCAGGCTGCCATGCGCGGTCTCGAACCTCGCCTTCGGCGACCGCCACCTCAGCCGGCTGTTCGTGTGCGCCTCGCAGGCGCTGTACGCGATCTGGATCAACCGGCGCGGCGCGCAGTGGCCGTGAGCCACGGTGTGCGCGCGCTGCGGTGCGTCGGACGCAACACCGCCGACCTCGACCGCGCCATCGCGTTCCATCGCGACGCCCTGGGGTTCCGGATCGATGCCGTGCCCGCCGCGCCGCCCGCGCGGGCGCGATGGCCGACGCTGCGCGCGCCGCCGACCCGCTGCGCGCGGCTGTCCCTGGGCGCGCAATGCATCGAGCTGACCGAATTCCCCGGCGGCAAGCCGTACCCGCCCGGCAGCACCTCCAGCGACCTGTGGTTCCAGCACTTCGCGATCGTCGTGCGCGACATGCATGCCGCGCACCGGCGCGCGCTGCAACACGGCGCGGTGCCGATCACCCGGGGCGGTCCGCAGCTCCTGCCACCGG
Source organism: Rhodanobacteraceae bacterium (assembly GCA_036279975.1). Lineage (GTDB taxonomy): Bacteria > Pseudomonadota > Gammaproteobacteria > Xanthomonadales > Rhodanobacteraceae > 66-474. The sequence goes on along the minus strand of DASURP010000006.1, from coordinate 120,729 downwards.
CCACCGGGTCGGTCACGGCCTGGAAATTCCGCGACCCCGATGGCCATCCCCTCGAACTGATCGGCTTTCCGTCCGGCACCGGCGATCCTGCCTGGCAGGCGACGCAAGCGCCCGGCCCGGCGCTCGGCATCGACCACAGTGCGATCAGCGTCGCTGACATCGCGCGCAGTATCGGCTTCTACCGCCTGCTCGGCCTGCACGTGGCGGCCCGCGGCGTGAATCGCGGCGTCCGGCAACAACGCCTCGACGACCTCGATGACGTCGAGGTGGACGTCATTGCAATGCAAGGCCCGGCACGCACCCCGCACCTCGAACTGTTGGGCTATCGCCGGCCGCGCGGCCGCGCCGATCCGCCCGTGGATCCCGGCGCCATCGCGGCCGACCGGCTGGTCTGGCAGGCCGCCGCCATCGACGTGCTGCTCGACGCACTGGCCGATGCCGGCTACCCCGATGCCTTGACCGCGGACGGACGCGCGGACGGCGCTTTCGAAGTGCTGCTGCGCGATCCCGACGGACACCTGTTGGGGTTGCGCGAAACCGCGCCCGGCGCGTCCTGACCCTGCCACGCCACCGCCCGGACGGGCGTGTACACACCGGCAACGCGCCGGTCGCTAACATGGAAGCCATTTTGAATGGACGCATGGATTCCGTGAACCGACCACGCCACCGCTACGCATGGCTGCGCCGGATGCGCATCCGGCGCGCTGCGCGCAGTGCGCGCGGGCACCCCAGGCTCGCGGCGCAGGACAACATCCTGGCCACGCCAAGGCCCGTCGCGGCGAGCACGCTGGCACGCGAACACGCCAAGCTGACCCAGACGGCCGCCTTCGATCTCGACAAGGCGCTGGCCGCGCACGACCAGACCCTGCAACGCGCCTACGCGGTGGCGCGCACCGCGGCCACCGAGAACCGGCGGATCGAGCCGGCCGGCGAATGGCTGATCGACAACGTCTACCTGGTCCGCAACGAAATCCGCGAGGTGCGCGAGGCGCTTCCCGCCAACGTCTGGCGGCGTCTGTCGCGTTGCGAAGTCGATGGACAGGTCGTGCCGCGCATGCTGAGGGTGCTGCGGGCGTGCGCCGCGCAGCTCGACGGCAACGTCGAACCCAACGCCGTCGAGCACTACCTCGAAACCTACCAGCGCCACGCCACGCTCGATCTGGTCGAACTGTGGACGCTGCCGGTGCTGGTGCGCGTGGCGCTGATCGAGGGCCTGACCTGCGACGCCGCCGCGATCACGCGCCGCCTGCAGGCCTACGCGAGCGCCGGTTTCTGGGCCGAACACCTGATCGGGGTCGCCACCCGCGCGCCCAACGACATGCTGGTCGGCGTGGCCGAGATGGCGCGCACCGACCTGTTCGCCTCGCCGGCATTCGCGGCCGAGTTCTACCGGCTGCTCGAGGGCAAGCACCCCTCGCTGAAGCTCGCGCTCAGCTTTGCCGAGCAGCAGCTCGAGCAGCGCGGCACCAGCGTGGCGCGGGTGATCGACGAGGAAAGCCGAGCGCAGGCCGCGGACCAGGTATCCATCGCCAACCGCATCAACAGCCTGCGCCGGATCGGCGAATACAACTGGTCCGAATTGCTGGAACGCGTGGGCAAGGTCGATCGTGCGCTCGGCCAGGACCCGGCCGGCGCCTATGCCGGCATGGACTTCGCCACGCGCGGCCGTTACCGGCACGCGGTGGAAGTGCTGGCCAAGCGCAGTGGCCTCGGCGAAGTCGAGGTGGCCGAACGCGCGGTGGAATGCGCGCAGCAGGAGCGTCCGCCCGGCAGCGACCCGCACCGGCGCCACGTCGGGTATTTCCTGATCGGGACGGGACTCGCGGAATTCTCCGCCGCACTGGGCGCCCGCTCGCCCACCGGGTTCCGCATCGCCGAACGGCTCAGGCGCTGGCCGTCGTCCACCTACATGGGCAGCATCTTCGTGGTCAGCCTGGCCGTGACCCTGCTGGTCGCGGGCGGCCGCCGCTGGTACGTCGATGCAATGCCGCTGGCGATCGACTTCGTGCTGCTGGTCGCGGTGTTCGTGGCCGCCAGCCAACCCGCCGTGGCGATGGTGAACTGGCTGCTGGGCCTGCTGGTGCCCGCGCGCGTGCTGCCGCGGATGTCCTTTTCCGGGGGCATCCCCGACGATTGCCGCACGCTGGTGGTGGTGCCTTGGTTGCTGGGCAGCACGCAGGGCCTGGCCGAGCAGCTGGACGCGCTGGAAATCCGCTATCTCGGCAACCGCGACCCGAACCTGCATTTCGCGCTGCTCACCGATTTCCCCGACGCGCCCGAACGCGACGCGCCCGGCGACGCGGCCCTGCTGGCGGCCGCGACCGGCGGCATCGACCGCCTGAACGCCAAACATCCGTTGCCCGGCAGCTCGCGTTTCCACCTGTTCCACCGGCCGCGCGAATGGAATCCGCGCCAGTCGGTATGGATGGGTTTCGAGCGCAAGCGCGGCAAACTGGGCGACCTCAACAGGGTGCTGCGCGGGGCGCGCCCCGAGCGGGCCTTCAGCGTGATCGTCGGCGACCTCGACGCGCTGCAGGCGGCGCGCTACGTGATCACCCTGGACGCCGACACCCAGTTGCCCCCGGAGGCCGCGCGCAAGCTGGTCGAGACCATGGCGCATCCGCTCAACCGCCCATGGTTCAGCAAGGGCTCGCGCCGCGTGGTCGCCGGCTATGGCTTGCTGCAACCGCGGATTTCGGTGAGCTACGCCAGCCCGCGCCCGAGCCGTTTCGCGCGCCTGTACAGCGACGCGACCGGGCTCGACCCGTACACCCGCGCGGTCTCGGACGTCTACCAGGACCTGTTCGGCGAGGCTTCGTTCGTCGGCAAGGGCATCTATGACATCGACGCCTTCAGCCGTTCGGTCGGCACGCGCTTCCCGAACGACCTGATCCTGTCGCACGACCTGCTGGAGGGTTCCTACGCGCGCAGCGGGCTGGTCAGCGACATCGAACTGATCGAGCACCAGCCGAACCGCTATTCGGTGGACGTGCGTCGCCGCCACCGCTGGACCCGCGGTGACTGGCAGATCGTGCAATGGCTGTTGCCGATCGTGCCTGGACCGCGTCGGCGCGGCCTGCGCAACACGCTGAAGGCGCACCATCGCTGGAAGATCCTGGACAACCTCAGGCGAGGGCTGGTGCCACTGGCGATGCTGGTGCTGCTGATCCGCAGCTGGCTGCTGACGGACGTGCCGGTCTACTGGACGCTGGTGCTGGTCGCGTTCCTGCTCGGTCCGCCGCTGGTGACGTCGTTCGTCCAGGTGCTGCGCAACGCCTGGCTGCGGGTGCCGCCACGGCGTTGGCGCAACACCTGGCGCGGCATCCGCGACGTGTTGCTGCGCGAGCTGTTCGCGATCGCGACCCTGCCGTTCGAGGCCATGCTCAACCTCGACGCGATCACGCGCAGCGCCGGCCGCCTGCTGTTCACCCGCAAGCACCTGCTCGAATGGACCCCGATCGCGGATGCGATGCGGGGCGCGGCAAGCAGCCTCGCCGGTTACCTGCGCCTGATGTGGGTGGCGCCGGCCACCGCGCTCATCGTCGGGATCGTGCTCGGTTTGTACGCGCCGGTGGCGTTGCCGCCGGCGCTGGCCTTGCTGGTGCTGTGGTTCGCGGCGCCGGGCATCGCCTGGTCGATCAGCCGCACGCCGCCACGCCCCCCGCTGCCGCTGGACACGACCCAGCAGGCGTTCCTGCACGGCATCGCCCGGCGGGTGTGGCTGTGGTTCGAGAGCTTCATCAACGCCGGCGAGCACTGGTTGCCGCCCGACAATTGCCAGGTCTTCCCGGTCGAGCAGATCGCGCACCGCACCTCGCCGACCAACATCGGCATGGCCCTGCTCGCCAACCTCACCGCCTGCGACTTCGGCTACCTCACCTACAGCGGCCTGCTGCGGCGCACCGCCGCGACCCTGGACACGCTCAAGGAACTGCCGCGCCACCGCGGCCACTTCTTCAACTGGTACGACACCCAGACGCTGCAGCCCCTGCCGCCGCGCTACGTCTCAAGCGTGGACTCGGGCAACCTCATGGGCTGCCTGCTGGTGCTCGCGAATGCGCTCGAACACGGCGATGACGAGTCCCTCGTATTGCGTTCGCTCGGCGCCGGCCTGCGCGACACTGCGCGCCTGCTGGGCGAACAATTGCAGGCAGTGGACGCGGCCGATCCCCACGCCAACCTCGCCCTGGCCGCGACCCTGAGCGAGATCGACACGCTGATCGCGGACGCGACCGGCAACGCCGACAACCTGCCGGTGCTGCACGGCCTGCTGGCCCGCATCGACGCCGAAACGGAAAGGCTCGCGCAACTGAATGCCGACAACGACATCGCCGGTGAATTCGCCGAATGGACCCGTGCGCTGGCGCGTCAGGCGTGCGCGGCATGCGAGGAACTCGACGAGCTGGCGCCGTGGCTCGCCCTGGGCGATTCCGGCAGCGACGACCCGCGTGCACGCGCGTTGCTGAAGGAACTGGAAGCCAACCCCGGGCAACGCCGCGCCGAGGCCCTTGCCGGCCAGATCGTGGCGCGCCTGGAAGCGCCCGGCGCCGAAGCCGCCCCGGATCTCTGCGCCGCGCTCCGCGAGATGGCGGCCACCCTGAATCGCCGCCGCGACGATGCCGTCGCGCTGGCCGCGGTGTGCCGCGATTGCGCGGCGATGGACTTGTCCTTCCTGTGGGACGAGGCGCGCGAGCAATTCACGATCGGCTACCACGTCGAGCGCGACAAACGCGACAACGGCCGCTACGACCTGCTGGCGTCCGAGGCGCGCATCCTCTCCTACGTCGCGATCTCGCAGGGGCAGGTGCCGCCCTCGCACTGGTTCAAGCTGGGCCGGTTGCTCACGGTCGCGGCCGGGCGTCCCGCGCTGGTGTCGTGGAGCGGCTCGATGTTCGAGTACCTGATGCCGAACCTGCTGATGCCCAGCTACCGCGGCACCCTGCTCGACGACACCTGCGGCGCCGCGGTTGCGCGCCAGATCCGCTACGGCGCCCAACAGCAGGTGCCGTGGGGCGTATCCGAATCCGCCTACAACGCCACCGACGCCAACCTGGTCTACCAGTACCGTGCTTTCGGGGTACCGGGCCTGGGCCTGAAACGCGGCCTCGGCGACGACCTGGTGGTCGCACCGTACGCCAGCGTGATGGCGCTGATGAACGAACCCGGCAGCGCCTGCGACAACCTGGAAAGCCTGGCGCGGATGGGCGCGCTGACCCGTTACGGCTTCTACGAGGCGCTCGATTTCACCACCGGACGAGTCAGCGAGGGCGAGGAATTCGCGTTGGTGAAAAGCTGGATGGCACACCACCACGGGATGAGTTTCCTGGCGCTGTCCTCGCTGCTGAACCACCAGCCGATGCAACGCCGCTTCATGCGCGAGGCGATGTTCAGCGCCTACGAGCTGCTGCTGCGCGAGAAGATTCCCGAAGCGCGTCCGCGCCACCCCGCCGCGCTCGACGTCGAGCAGCCGCGCGAGACCCGCGCGCGCGTGCACACCGAGATCCGCGAAATCACCCGCATGGACACGCCGCTGCCGGAAGCGCACCTGCTGTCCAACGGCAACTACCACGTGATGCTCACGCAGAGCGGCGCCGGCTACAGCCGCTGGCGCGGGCTTGCGGTCACCCGCTGGCGCGGCGACGCCACCCGCGACGATGAAGGCACCTTCATCTACCTGCGCGACGCGGACTCCGGCAAGGTCTGGTCGGCGACCTGCCAGCCCATGGGCGACGCCAACGGCACCTGCCGCGCGACGTTCTCGCAGGCACGCGCCGAATTCCACCGCGACGACTACGGCATCGCCACCGAGGTACTGGTCGCGGTGTCGGCCGAGGACGACATCGAACTGCGCCGGGTGCGCCTGACCAACCACACCGGCAAGCTGCGCACCATCGATGTCGTCAGCTACGCCGAACCGGTCCTCGCAGCGCCGGATGCGGACGCGGCGCACCCGGTGTTCAGCAAGCTGTTCCTCGCAACCGAATCGGTGCCCGAACTCGACACGCTGCTGGCATCGCGGCGGCCGCGCAGCCCGGACGAACACCATCCATGGCTGCTGCACCAGCTGACCACGCGTGGCGGCATCGTCGGCGAAGGCAGCTTCGAAACCGACCGCGAGGCCTTCCTGGGCCGGCTCGGCACGCCAGCGGCGCCCGCGACACTGGACTTCGACATGCCGGACGCCGGCCGCGCCGGCGCAGTGCTCGATCCGATCGTGTCGCTCAGGCGGCGTATCGAGATCCGCCCCGGCCACACCGCGGGCCTCGACATCCTGACCGGGGTGGCGCCGGACCGTGCCGCGGCGCTGGCACTCGCGCGCAAGTACCGCGAGCGCCACCTGCACGAGCGTGTGTTCCAGCTGGCCTGGACCCACGAGCAGGTGACCCTGCAGCAGCTCAACCTGACCGCTGTGGAGGCCCAGCGCTACGATCACGTCGCCGGCACCCTGCTGTACGGCCCGATCGCGGCCCGCAACGTTTCCGAAGCCGCCCTGCCATCGCAATCCGCGCTGTGGAAGCACGGCATCTCGGGCGACCTGCCGATCGTGCTGGCGCGGATCGCCAACGCCAGCCAGATCGACCTGGTGCGCCACCTCATCCAGGCCCACGGCTTCTGGCAGATGAGCGGGCTCGACGCCGACCTGCTGATCTGGAACGAGGAACTCTCGGGCTACCGGCAGGAGCTGCAGGAACACATCCTCTACCTGATCGAATCCGGCGCCGAAGCGCGCGGCGGCCAGGGCCGCGGCCGGATGTTCGCGTGGCGCATCGAACACCTGTCCGCGCCGGACCGCGCGTTGATGCTGGCCTCGGCACGCTGCGTGTTCTCGGGCGACGAGGGCCGCCTGCGCGACCAGATCGCGCGGATGCGGACAGCCAACGGCGGAATCGACACGCCCGCGCGGCTGGCCTTGCGCAAACCGCAACCCGGGGCCTATGCGCTGCAGCCACCCTCGGAAGACCTGCGCGCAGCCAACGGATTCGGCGGGTTCCGCAACGACGGCAGCGAATACACGATCTGGCTGTCCGGCGACGCGCCGACGCCCGCGCCGTGGTGCAACGTGCTTGCCAACGAAGGCTTCGGCAGCGTGGTGAGCGAATCCGGGGGCGCCTGCACGTTCGCCGGCAATGCCCACGAGTTCCGCCTGAGCCCCTGGTACAACGACCCGCTGCGCGACCTGTCCGGCGAGGCGCTGTGGCTGCGCGACGAAGCCACCGGGGAATTCTGGTCGGCAACGGCCCAACCCACGCCCAGCGGCGATCCCTACCGCATCTGCCACGGCTTCGGTTACAGCCGCTACGAACACGCCCACGCCGATCTCTACAGCGAGGCCGTCGTGTTCGTGGCGCATGCAGCGCCGCTGAAACTGACGCTGCTGAAGCTCGTCAACAAGAGTGACCGCGCACGCCGGGTTTCGCTCACCAGTTTCGTGGAATGGGTGCTCGGCGAACACCGCGAACGCGCCGGCCAGCACGTGCGCACGGCGATCGATGCCGGCTGCGGCGCCATGTTCGCCCACAACCCCTACGACGACACCTTTGCAAGCCGCACGGCGTTCCACCGGGTGTGTACGCCGCACACCGAATACTGCGGCGACCGGCGGGCCTTCCTGGGGCGCAACCGCACCGCCGGCGCGCCGCTCGGGATGCGCCTGGAGAAACTGGAAGGCGGCGTCGGCGCCGGCCTCGACGCGTGCTCGGCGCAACGCGCGGCATTCGAACTGGCGCCGGGCGGGGAAGTCGAGGTGCTGGTCCTGCTGGGCGCCGCGGCGGGTACGGCGGAGGCGCGCGCGCTGGTGCAGGCCTTCGACGACGGCGACGCCGCGCATGCCGAACTCGAACGCGTGTGCAGCGACTGGCGCGCCACGCTCTCGCAACTCCACGTGCGCACGCCGGATGCGTCCACCAACCTGCTGGTCAACGGCTGGCTGCCCTACCAGGTGCTGGCCTCGCGCATCTTCGCGCGCAGCGGTTATTACCAATCGGGTGGCGCATGGGGTTTCCGCGACCAGCTGCAGGATGCAATGGCGGTCATGCACGCGCGCCCCGACCTCGCGCGCGCCCAACTGTTGCGCTGCGCACGCCACCAGTTCCGCGAAGGCGACGTGCAGCACTGGTGGCACCCGCCCACCGGCAAGGGCGTGCGCACGCGGATCAGTGACGACCTGCTGTGGCTGCCGTGGTGCACGGCCGAATACGTGCGCGTGTCCGGTGACGCGGCGGTGCTGGACGAAGTCGAGCCGTTCATCGAAGGCCGCGCGCTTGCGACGGACGAGGAGTCGGTTTACGAGGACGTGCGCGTCTGCGGCGAACGCGCCAGCCTGTACGAACACTGCCTGCGTGCGATTCGGCATGCCCTGCGCTTCGGGGTGCACGGCCTGCCGTTGATCGGCGGCGGCGACTGGAACGACGGCATGAACCGGCTGGGCATCCACGGCCACGGCGAAAGCGTGTGGCTGGGCATGTTCCTCGTCGACGTGCTGGAGCGCGTCGCGCCGCTGGCCGGCGCGCGCGGCGACGCCACGGCCGCCGCCAACCTCGCGGATACCGCGGCCGAAATCAGGAGCATGTTGGAGCGTCACGCCTGGGACGGCGACTGGTACCTGCGCGCCTGGAACGACGATGGCGTCGCGATCGGCTCGGCACGCAGCGAAGAATGCCGCATCGACTCGTTGCCGCAAAGCTGGTCGGTGCTCGCCAACCTGGGCGATCCCGCGCGCAGCGGGCGGGCGCTGGACGCCGTCCTCGCCCACCTCGTCGACGAGGACGCGGGCATCGTGAAACTGTTCGACCCGCCCTTCGACCGGACCCCGCTCGACCCCGGCTACATCAAGGGTTACGTGCCGGGCGTGCGCGAGAACGGCGGTCAGTACACCCACGCCGCGGTATGGGTCGCGATGGCGCTCGCCCGACTCGGGCGCGTCGAGGACGCATGGCGGATCGCGCGCATCCTGAACCCGATCCGGCACAGCCCCGATCCGGAAGCCGCGCAACGCTATCGCCTGGAGCCCTACGTGGTGGCCGCCGACGTGTACGCGGCCAAGGCGTACGCCGGACGCGGCGGCTGGAGCTGGTACACCGGCTCGGCCGGGTGGATGTACCGGCTGCTCAGCGAGTCGCTGCTGGGACTGCGCTGCGAAGGCCCGCGCCTGCACATTGCGCCCTGCGTCCCCGATGACTGGACGCGCTGGTCGGCGGATTGGCGGCTTGGCGGCAGCAGTTGGCGGATCGAGTTCGTGCGCAAGCCGGGCGACACCGGCGTCGCCGATGTCAGCGTGGACGGCGTGCTGCAACCCGCCAGCGTCATCGAGCTGGTCGACGACGGCAAGGAGCACGCGGTACTGGTGCGGTTCGCCAGGCTCGCGCAGGCCCAGGACACGGCAACGCAAGACGATCGCGGCGAGCATGCTGCGCCGCGCGACGCAGCGGACACGCGTTGACGCCGCGCTCACGCCGGCTTGGCAAAATCCATCGTTTCACAAGGGAGCAGTACATGCCGACCACCTTCACCTGCAATCTCGACGCAGCCGGCCAGGAACTCGCCCACGTCTGGAGCCACACCGTCGGCAGCGGCCGCGCGCTGCTGGCGCTGCGCGCCGACTGGCAGGCCCAGCTGCGCAAGACCCACGCCGAACTTGGCGTCCGGTACGTGCGTTTCCATGGCCTCCTGAACGACGAGATGTGTACTTATCTCATCGAGATGGACAAGGACATGTACTCGTTCTTCAACGCCGACCAGATCTTCGACTTCCTGGTCTCGATCGGCATGAAGCCGTTCGTGGAACTGTCGTTCATGCCGACCGCGCTGCAGACCGGCGGCGACATCGTGTTCTTCTACAGGGCCAACGTCACCCCGCCGCGCGACTACGCCAAGTGGGCTGACCTGGTCACGCGCCTGGTCAAGCACTGGGTCGAGCGCTACGGCATCGACGAAGTGCGCTCGTGGTACTTCGAGGTGTGGAACGAACCCAACCTCGACGCCTTCTGGAAAGGCAAGCAGGCGGATTACTTCAAGCTCTACCAATACACCGCCAACGCGATCAAGGGCGTGGACGCACAGATCCGCGTGGGCGGCCCCGCCACCGCCAACGACGAGTGGGTGCCGGAGTTCCTTGAATTCTGCGCGGCCAACAAGCTGCCCGCGGATTTCGTCTCCACGCACCATTACCCGACCGATTCGCTCGGCAAGCCGGGTGACGACACCGAGACGCAGTTGTCCGATGCACCGCGCGACGTGCTGATCCAGCGCGTGCGCAAGCTGCGCCAGACCGTCGGCGACCGCAAGCTTTGCTACACCGAGTGGAACTCGTCGTCCAACCCGTTCTTCGAGTTCCACGACCAGCCCTATGCCGCCGCGTTCCTGTTCAAGAACATGCTGGACGTGGCCGACCTCGTGCACTGCTACAGCTGGTGGACGTTCAGCGACATCTTCGAGGAAAACTACTTTTCGTCGGCCCCCTTCCATGGCAGCTTCGGCCTGCAGACCATCCACGGCGTCGCCAAGCCGAGCTACCGTGCAATGCAGCTGCTGCACGGCCTCGGCCATGCGCGCCTGCCGGTCGCGGGCGCGCACCCGACGGTGGATGCATGGGCGGTGCGGTGCGACGACCACCGTGTCGACCTGCTGCTGACCAACCACGCCTTCCCGCGCCACGACATCGCACCCGAAGCCGTGACCTGGCACATCCAGAGTTCGCGCAAGGCGAAGAACGCCAACGCGCAACATGTCGACGACGAGCATTGCAACAGCCGGCAGGCCTGGCTGGACATGGGCTCACCGGATTACCTCGACGCAAGGCAGATCGCCGAACTCGACGAGGCTTCGCAACTGAAATCCGAACCGGTCGCGGTGCAGGCGCGCGACGACGGCTTCGACATCCAGTTGAACCTGCCGCCGCACGCGATCGCCGCGTTGCGCGTCGAACTGGCCTGAGGCGCGCGATGTCCACGCGCGGACCCTCCGCAGCGACCGTGCCACACCGGCGCGGGCGCAACATCGAGCGCGACAACGACAGCGACGACGCCATCATCGACGACCTCGAGCGCAAGGGGTTCCACTACTTCGAGCGCCACGTCAACCCCGCGAACGGCCTGGTCCTCGATTCCACGCGGCCGTCGCAGCCAGCCAGCATCGCCGCGGTCGGGTTTGCGCTGGCGGCCTATCCGGTCGCGGTGGAGCGCGGCTGGCTGCTGCACCGCGACGCGCTGGCCTACACCCTGGCAGCGCTGCGCTTCTTCGATTCGGCGGACCAGTCCGGTGCGCGCGACGGCATCGGCTACAAGGGATTTTTCTACCACTTCCTCGACCCGGCCAGCGGCAGGCGCGCGTGGCAATGCGAATTGTCGACCATCGATACCGCATTACTGGTGGCAGGCATGCTGGTCGCCGCGCAGTACTTTTCCGCGGACACCCCCGACGAGCGCGAGGTGCGGATGCGCGTGCAATCGATCTACGCGCGGGTGGACTGGCGCTGGGCCCAAAACGGACAGGACGCGATCGTGCTGGGGTGGAAACCGGAATCGGGATTCCTGGTCAACCGCTGGCTGGGCTACAACGAGGCCTTGATCCTGTACGTACTGGCGCTGGCCGCGCCCGACCACCGCGTCACCGCCGCGGCGTACCGCGCCTGGACGTCAACCTTCAAGTGGCGCCGCCTGTACGGCCACAACGTGCTGTACGCGGGGCCGCTGTTCATCCACCAGTTTTCGCACATCTTCATCGACACGCGCGGTATCCGCGACGCCTTCATGGCGGACAAGCACACCGACTATTTCGAGAACAGTCGTGTCGCCACGCACATCCAGCGCGAATACGCCCGCCGCAATCCGCGCCGGTTCAGAGGCTACGAGAAGAACTGCTGGGGGTTCTCGGCCACCGACGGCCCCGGCAACGTGCGCGCCAGGTACCGCGGCCGCTACCGCCAGTTCTTCGACTACACCGCACGCGGCGCGCCGTTCGGACCCGACGACGGCACCATTTCACCGTGGTCGGCGATCGCGTCGCTGCCGTTCGCGCCCCAGATCGTGCTGGACGAGATCCGGCACCTCGAAACAATGCTCGGCCACAGCCCCGCAGGCTACGGCTTCCACGCATCGTTCAACCTTTCCTACCCGGAGGACAGCACCACCGGCGTGGTCTGCACCTTCGATCGCGACAAGCACATGTGCGCATGGGTATCGCCGTGGCACTTCGCGCTGCACCAGGGCCCGATCGTGCTGATGATCGAAAACCACCGCAGCGGCATGCTGTGGGAGCTGATGCGCGATTGCGCACCGATCCGGCTCGGACTGGAACGCGCCGGCTTCACTGGCGGCTGGCTGGGGTGAGCTGACGCGTTTGCGGGCCGCCAATCGCGGCGCGCGTCCGCGTGCGGGTGGCCAAGGCCGGCTGCACCCGCACCCGGCGCCGTGGATGGATGCTTGCTCGTCCGGACAAGGTTTTTGCTTTCCGAAAAAGGAGAATCCCATGAACACCAACCCCTCACCCCGCCGCCTCGCCGGCCAGAACGCCCTCGTCACCGGCGCCAATTCCGGTATCGGCGAGGGCATTGCGCGCGAACTCGCCGCGCAGGGCGCCAACGTCGTGGTCAACTACGTGGTGCATCCGGAAACCGCGCAGGCGATTTGCGACGAGATCAACAAGGGCAACGCGGGCAAGGCCATCGCGCTGCACGCCGACGTCAGCAAGGAAGCCGAGGTGCAGGCGATGTTCGCCGATGCCGTCAGGCGATTCGGCACGCTCGACATCGTCTGCTCCAACGCCGGCATCCAGCGCGACTCGCGGCTGGCGGACATGACGCTGGAGCAATGGAGCCAGGTGATCGGCGTCAACCTCACCGGCGCCTTCCTGTGCGCGCGCGAAGCCGCCCGCGAATTCACCCGGCGCGGGATGCGCGAGGTGTCGCGCGCGCTCGGCAAGATCATCTTCACCAGTTCCGTGCACCAGGAAATCCCGTGGGGCGGGCACTGCAACTACGCCACCACCAAGGGCGGCATCATGCAGTTGATGGAATCCATCGCACAGGAACTGGCGCCGCAAAAGATCCGGGTCAATTCGATCTGCCCCGGCGCCATCGAAACCGCGATCAACACCAGGGCCTGGAGCACGCCCGCCGCCGCGACCGCGCTGAAGAAGCTGATCCCGTGCGGACGCATCGGCATCCCGGCCGACATCGCGAAAGTCGCCGCATGGCTGGCTTCCGACGAATCGGACTACATCGTCGGCGCCTCGATCTACGTCGATGGCGGCATGACGCTGTACCCGGGCTTCGCGACCGGCGGGTGAGCCGGAGCTTTCACGAGATGCCGGTGGCATCTCGCGCCGGCGAACGCCCGAGGCAGGATACCGAGGGCCGGGTTGCGAGGCGAGCGCGTGATGCGCGAGTCCGCAACAGCGTCCGCCCGCGAAGCGGATGCTGGCGCGTTTGCGCCCGATGCCGGCGCCAAATCACATGCATTCGAACGCCCGGGCCTGGGCGCGCCGGCAACGGCGTGCGTCCCTTGTTAAGGTAAGGCCCTGTTCGTCGGGTTTCGATACGTCATGGAGACGCTTGCAAACTTTCTGGCCCACCCTTGGGCGCACACCCTCGTGGGTGCCGTGGTGCTGGTCGCGGCGGCCTGGGGGGCGGCGTGGCTGGCGCATTTCGTGCTGGCCAGGCTCGCGCGCGCGGTCAGCAGGCGCACGGCCTGGGCCTGGGACGACGCGCTGGCAAGGCACGGGGTGTTCCGGCATCTGGTGCAGGTGCTGCCGATGCTGATCCTCCGCTACGGCGTGTTGCTGGTGCCGGGCGTGCCGGCGGCCGCCGAACGCGTGGTGGCCATCATCGCGACGGCGCTGGCCGCCCTGTTCGTGGTGCTGGCCTGCAATGCCGCGCTGTCCGCCGTGGACAGCTTGTACAGCGCCACGCCCAGGGGGCGCGAACATTCCATCAAGGGCTACGTGCAGCTGGGCAAGATCTTGCTGTGGCTGATCGGCGTCATCGTGATCGCCGCCACGCTGGTCGACCGTTCCGCGTTGTCGCTGCTGGCCGGGCTGGGCGCCATCTCCGCGGTGCTGCTGCTGATCTTCAAGGACACCATCCTGTCGGTGGTGGCCAGCGTGCAGATCGGTTCCTACGACATGCTGCGGGTGGGCGACTGGATCGCGTTGCCCGAGGACAACGTGGACGGCGACGTGGTCGAGATCTCGCTGAATACCGTGAAGGTGGTCAACTGGGACAAGACCCTCAGCACCATCCCCACCTGGCACCTGATCTCCAAGTCGTACCGCAACTATCGCAACATGTACGCAACCGGGCGCCGCATCCGGCGTGCGCTCGACATCGATATCACCAGCGTGCGCTGCCTGACCCCGGAGGAAATCGAACACCTCGGGCAATTCAAGTTGCTGGACGGCTATTTCCAGCGCAAGCAGGAAGAGCTGGCGGGGTGGAACCGGAAACTGGGCGACGAGGGCTGGGACGCCATCAACGACCGCCGCCTGACCAACCTCGGCACTTTCCGCGCCTACATGCAGGCCTACATCGGCGGCCACCCGGGCATCAACCAGGACCTGTTCTGGGCGGTACGCCAGCTCGATCCGACCCCCACCGGCATCCCGCTGCAGGTCTACGCGTACACGCGCAACACCAGCTTCGTGCCGCACGAGAATGTCCAGGGCGACATCTTCGACCACCTGATCACGATCCTGCCCGAATTCGGCCTCGAACTGTTCCAGCAACCGAGCGGCGCCGACCTGCGCGCGGGCTTGTCCAAGGCGCGCGACCCCCGCCGACTGGACGCTGCCGACCCCGGTGAGGTCAACGGTCAGCGCAAGCGCGCATGAACTCCGCGCACAACGCTTCCATGCCGGTGCGGTCGTCGTCGTCGAAGCGCGCCAACGAAGGGCTGTCCACGTCCCATACGCCCAGCAGCGAGCCATCGGCGCGGATCAGCGGCACCACGATTTCCGAGCGCGAGGCACTGTCGCAATAGACGTGGTTCGGATGGGCAGCGACGTCTTCCACCACCTGCGTCGTGCGCTCCACCGCGGCGATGCCGCACACGCCGCGCCCGTGCGCGATGCGCACGCAGGCGGGCCTGCCCTGGAACGGCCCGACCACGAGGCCGTCACCGTCTGGGAAATAGAACCCGCACCAGTTGATGTCTGGCAACGCGTGGTAGATCAGCGCCGCGAAATTGGCGGCGTTGGCGACGAGGTTGGGCTCGTCGTGCAACAGGCCGCGCGCCTGCTGGGCGAGCTCGATGTACAGGCCGGGCTTGTCGGTGGCGGCGATGGGGGCGGCTTCGAACATCAGTCAGGTTATCCGATCGCGAAACCCGTATTATCTCGCAACGGCTGGACATGGAACCACGGCCATGAAACCCAAGGGCGTCTTCATCGCCGGCACCGACACCGGCATCGGCAAGACCTTCGTAGCCTGCTCGCTGCTGCAGGCGCTGCGCGCGGCCAACCTGCGCGCCACCGGCATGAAGCCGGTCGCGAGCGGTTGCAGGGAAACCCCGGACGGTTTGCGCAGCGATGACGCGCTGGCGCTGATCGAGGCCAGCGACCCCAAGCCCGAAAAGTACGCCGACTGCAACCCGTTCGCGTTCGCGCAGCCGGTGTCGCCGCACATCGCCGCGGCGGAAATGGAAGAGGAAGTGACCCTGCCGCCGATCGAGGACGCCTACGACACCATCGCGATGATGCACGGCGATGCGATCGTGGTCGAAGGCGTCGGCGGCTGGCTGGCGCCGATTTCCGATTCGCTGCGCGCCAACGCCATACCGCGGCACCTGCAGTTGCCAGTGATCCTGGTAGTCGGCCTGAAACTCGGCTGCCTCAACCACGCGCAGCTCTCCGCACGCGCGATCCGCGGCGACGGCTGCGAATTGATCGGCTGGATCGGCAACCGCATCGATCCGGACATGCTTTATCCCAAGGAAAACCTGGTAATGCTGAACCGCTCGCTGGCGACGCCCTGCCTCGGCGTGCTGCAGCACGGCGTCGAACCGGTATCCAACGCCGCCAACCTGCGCGATGCCGCCGACGCCGTGCGCGACCTCAAGTGACCTGGAGGACGGCCGGGACGGCAGCGTGCCGCTCGCCGGCTTCGCGGCACGGCATGCGCCGCGCACGCGGTGGGTCGTGAATCCGCAATGATGACGCGTGCGCCGGCTTGCGGCCGGTGCACGCATCCCGTCAATCCGCGGGCGCGGCCCCCGCGGCCGGTTTTGGCCGCATGGACGGCGGCGCCTTGTCGAGTCCCGGCGGTTGCGGCGGCAGGTTCAGCGGCTTCGCCTTGATCTCCTTTTCCAGCACCTCGATGGCCTTGTCGAGCTGCGGGTCCTTGCCGGCCAGTTGCTGCGACACGTCTTCGTTGACGACGATGTCGGGATCGACACCGTGGCCTTCGACGACGTACTTTCCGTCCGTGTTCGCGCTCGCGAACTGCGGCACGAACACGTCTCCGCCGTCGATCAACGGACCCCAACTGGTGATGCCGACCACCCCACCCCAGGTGCGGGTGCCGATCAGCGGCCCGAGCTTGGCCTGCTTGAACATGTACGAGAAGATATCGCCGTCCGAAGCGGTGGTGCCGTTGCTGAGCGCCGCAAGGTGCCCGAGGTAGGTTGCGCCCGGATAGGTTTCCGCAATGCCGACATTGCGGGCATAGTCGAGGCCGAGCAACTTGCGCGACAGCCGCTCGATCATGGTCTGCGACATGAAGCCGCCGCCGTTGTCGCGCACGTCGATGATCAGGCCCGGCTTGCGCAACTGCGGGTAATACCACTTGATGAACTCGCGCGCGCCGTCGGCGCTCATGTCGGGAATGTGCAGATAGCCGATCTGGCCGTCGCTGGCCTTGGCGACGTAGGCGCGGTTGGCCTGCACCCAGTCGTAGTAGTGCAGGGCCATTTCGCTGGCGATCGGCTTCACCAGCACCGTGCGTGCGCCGTCGGCGCCCGGGCGCGAGTTGACCAGCAGCTGCACCATCTGTCCCGGCGCGATCCGGAGCAGCCGGTACGGATTTTGGTCTTTCGTCAGCGGCGTGCCGTTGATCGCGAGGATGTAATCGCCTGGCTTGACGTCCACGCCGACTTCGGTGAGCGGCGAACGGTAGCGCGGCTCGTCGTTCTCGCCGGGGAAGACATCCGCGACCTGGTAACGCCCGCTGGCCGCATCCAGCTTGAAGTCGGCACCCAGCAGGCCGACGTGCGGCTTGTCCGGCAGGCCGAGGTCGCCGCCCGCCACGTAGGTGTGCGAGTTGGACAGCTCGGCGATCATCTCGCCCAGCACGTAGTTGAGGTCGGTGCGGTCGCCCACGTATTTCAGCAGCGGCTGGTACTTGGCGCGCAGCGCGTTCCAGTCGTAACCGTTCATGTTGGTGACGTAGAAATAGTCGCGGTAGCGCCGCCACACGTCGTTGAAGATCTCGGCGTACTCGGCCCTGGGATCGACCCGCATGAACAGGCCGTCCAGCTTGACGTCCTCGGGCTTCGGCTTGGGCGCGGCGAGGTCGATCCGCTTGTAATCCTTGCCGTCGCGCACCAGCAGGGTCGAGCCGTCGGCCGACAACGCCAATGGCGCTGCGCCGCCGCCACCTTCGCCGCCACCGCCGCCCTCCGGCTTGTACGTGTAGACGTCGCTGTCCTTGCGGTCCTTGAATGACCACGCGTGCACCTTCAGAGGCAGCGCGCTCGCACGGCCGAGGAACGGCGCGCCGTCGGTCGCGTACAGGATCGCCTTGGGCGTGACGGCCACCCACGGAATGTTGTCGGGATCGATCGGCGCCCGCACCACGCGCTGTTCGATGCCGTCGAAGTCGATCCGGTCGTTGATTTCGGAAGCAGGTTTCGGCTTCGACTTCTGCGCCTGTTGATCGCCTCCCTCATCCGGCGCTGCGCCTGGTTGCCCCGCCTCGGCCTCGCCGGTCGCGCTGTCGTTGCGCGGCGCGAACGGATTGTCGACGTCCTTGCGCAACGCGTACGCGAGGATCTGCGTCGTGCGGTTGGTCGCGTAATCCAGTTCCACGCTGGAGAACTGCGGCGCCCACTCGCGATCGCCCAGGAAATAGAGGTATTTGCCGTCGGGCGAGAACGCCGGGCCGCTGGCGTCGGCGTATTCGCGCCCGAGCTCGACGGCCTTGCCGGAGGCGAGGTCGTAAACGTACAACCGCGACAACTGGGTGTCCTTGTCCGTCAGCGAATACGCGAGGTAATGCCCACCCGGGGACCACGCGTAGTCGCGCCTCGAAATGCCGGGATCCTGCGCGACCAGCTGGTCGCTGGCGCCGGCCGAGGTGCCGACGACATGGATGCGGTTGGCCGAATCCACGAGCGCGATGTGCTTGCCGTCCGGCGCCCAAAGCGGCTGGTATAGGCGGCCGATCACGCCCTTCGTCAGCATCACCGGATTCGTGCCATCTGCATCGCGCACCCACACTTCCTCCTCGCCGTTCTGGTCGGAGATGTAGGCCACGCGCTTGCCGTCGGGCGACCAGGAGACCTCGCGCTCGTGCGCGCCCGGGGTGTGGGTGAGGTCGAGCGTGATGCCGTGTTCCAGCGGCACGCTGAACACGTCGCCACGCGCCGTGAACGCGGCACGCTTGCCGTTGGGGCTCAGCGCGTAATCCTCGATGTATTTCTTGACGCTGCGTTCGGACGCGCGCGCAGCCACGAGGTCGCTCGGCACGTGGATGGCCAGGGCGCGGTCGGTCTGGTCGCGGGTGTCGTAGATGTGCAGCGCGCCGGTGACTTCGTACACGATCTGCCCGGCCGCGTCGCCGCTGGCCCAGCGTGCGTCGTCGGTCCTGTAATCGGTCAGTTGCGTGGTCTTGCCGTCGCCGGTGTCGTAGCGGTACAGGTTCAGGTGCGGGCCGCGATCGGACAGGAAATAGATGTCCTTGCCGATCCAGACCGGATCGCGGTCGGTGTTCGGATCGTTGGTGATGTTCCTGGCCGACTTCGATGCGATGTCGTAGATGAAAAGGTCCTGCGCCCAGCCGCCCTTGTAGCGGTCCCAGTCGCGGAAATCGCGGAACTTGGGCGAATACACGACCTGCTTGCCGTCGGGCGAAAAACGCGCGGTGCCCGACTGCGGCATCGGCAGCACCGTGGGCAGCCCGCCGGTGACAGCCACGGTGAACACGCGTGGATCGGAGATGTTGCGCGAATCGCGCCACGAGCGGAACAACACGGATTTCCCGTCCGGCGTCCAGCCATACACCTGGTTGTCGAAGCCCCAGCGCTGCGGCAACGGACCCATCGCGGGGTAGAAAGTCAGCTGCGTCGGTTCGCCGCCGCCCGCGGACACCACGTATACCTGGCTGTCGCCGCCGTATTGGCCGGTGAACGCGATCCGGCTGCAGTCGGGCGAGAAGCGCGCGGCCGTTTCCAGGCCCGGCCCCGCGGTCAGGCGCGTCGCGGTGCCACCCTGGGTCGAGGCGGTCCACAGGTCGCCCGCGTAGGTGAACACCACGCGCTTCCCGCATACATCGGGGAAGCGCAGCAGGCGCGTGCCCGCGACGTTCGCGCTGGCGGCCGCCGGGGCAGTCGTTCCGGTTGCCGGCATGGCGGGGGTGGCGCTGACGGAGGCAGGCATCGCGGCCTGGCCCGGTCCGACAGGCGTGGAGGACTGCGAACAGGCGGCGAGTCCGGCGGCGCCGGCCAGCAGCGCGCACCCCGAAAGGACGGACCTGCGAATCGTGGATGACATGCTGCGCCCCTCGTATCGTGGCATGAACCTGCACGTATACGCCGTTTCCCGCACGCGTTCCACTGCAACAGGTCATGCCCCGGAATACCCGGGCCCGGGTGGCATCGGGGGCGCAATCAAGGCATCATTGTTGGCTGATTCACCTCGCCCTCCCCCGCTCCCGGAGCCAGCCCTTGAGTCAAGCCCGACGGTATTACCTGACGATCGCCAACCTCGCCACCGCGCGCGGCCCCGATGCCGACCTGTCATTCCAGGGCTCGTCTCCCCAGAGCTTCGCCGAGGCCCTGCAGGAGGCCCTGCGCAAGCCGATCCTGTTTGACCGCTGGAAGGCCATGCAGCCCGACCCGGACGACGTGGACCCGTCGCTGGCGCCGATCGACGCGAACGCCACGGTCACGGCCCGGCTGGTGGACGTGCACACCGAAGTCGAAGTAGTTACCTCCCTCACGCATTTCGTGTTGCGCCACCGCCTGTTCATCCTGATCGGCCCCAACTGGCAGCTGCACGACGTCGCGGCCGCCTAGGGCCCGTCAACGCCACGCCACGTGGCATGCACGGACCCCGATCCCCCCATTCGTTGTGGAAGGAGTCATCCCATGCAAGGTTTTCGAACCAGGATTCTCGTGCTCGCCTGTTGCGCCCTCGCGACCGGCGGCCTCGGCTTGAGCGCCGGCGCCGCCACCGCCCAGGCCGCATCCGCAAAAGCCGACACCGGTGCGTCCAACCCGTTCTTCGAACCCTCCACGCTGCCGTTCGGCGCGCCGGATTTCAGCAGGATCAAGGATTCCGATTACGTGCCGGCGATGGAAGCGGGCATGCAGCAACAGATGGCCGAGATCGACAGGATCGCCGACAACCCGGCGGCGCCGACCTTCGAGAACACCATCGTCGCGATGGAAAAGACCGGCCAGATGCTGACCCGCGTGATGAACGTGTTCGAGCTGTACGCGGGCGCCGACACCAACCCGACCCTGCAGAAGATCTCCGAGAAGATGGCACCCAGGCTGGCCGCGCACCAGGACGCGATCTACCTCAACGGCAAACTGTTCGCGCGCATCCAGAAAATCCACGACCAGCGTGCCTCGCTGGATCTCGATCCCGAATCCGCGCGTCTGCTGGAAGTCGATTACCGGCAATTCGTGCTCAACGGCGCCAAGCTTTCGGCGGCCGACCAGGCCAGGCTCAAGCACTACAACGAGCAGATTTCCACCCTCTCCACCCAGTTCGGCAACAAGCTGATCGCCGCCGCCAAGGCCGGCGCGCTGGTGGTGGACGACAAGGCTGATCTCGCTGGCCTCACCCCCGCGCAGATCGACGCCGCCGCCGCCGCCGCCAAGGCCCGCGGGCTCAAGGGCAAGTGGGTGGTCCCGCTGCAGAACACCACCCAGCAGCCCGACCTCGCCGCGCTCACCAACCGCAAGGTCCGCCACGAGCTGTACGAACACTCGATCGACCGCGCCGAGAAGGGCGACGCCAATGACACCCGCGCGATCATCACCGAGATCGCGTACCTGCGCGCGCAGAAGGCCAAGCTGCTCGGCTTCGACGACTTCGCCGCCTGGAAGCTCAAGGACCAGATGGCCAAGACCCCGGCCACGGTCATGGACTTCCTCGATGCGCTGGTGCCCGCCGCCAAGGCCCGCGCCGCGGCCGAGGCCGTCGACCGCCAGCAGATGATCGACAAGGACCAGAAGGCGCTCGGGGAACAGCCGTTCAAGCTGGAACCCTGGGACTGGGAGTACTACGGCCAGCAGGTGCAGAAGGCCAAGTACGACATCGACGCCTCGCAGGTGCGGCCGTATTTCGAACTGCACGACGTGCTGGTGAACGGCGTGTTCTACGCCGCCACCCGGCTCTACGGCATCACCTTCAAGCAGCGCACGGACCTTCCGACCTGGAACCCGGACGTGCTGGTGTACGAGCTGTACGACAGCGACGGCAAGCCGCTGGGCCTGTTCTACGCCGACTACTTCAAGCGCGACAACAAGGCCGGCGGCGCGTGGATGAGCGACCTCGTGCATCCGAACGCCCTGCTCGACCAGTCGCCGGTGATCTTCAACGTGGCCAACTTCGCCAAGCCCGCGCAAGGCCAGCCCGCGCTGCTGTCGATGGACGACGTGATCACGATGTTCCACGAGTTCGGCCACGCCCTGCACGCGTTCTTCGCCGACACCAAATACCCCAGCCTGTCGGGCACCGACACGGCGCGCGACTGGGTGGAGTTCCCCTCGCAGTTCAACGAGCACTGGGCGACCTACCCCGAGGTATTCGACCACTACGCGAAGAACTACAAGACCGGTGCGCCGATGCCTTCGGCGCTGGCTGCCAGGCTGCAGAAGTCGCAACTGTTCAACAAGGGCTACGACATGACCGAGCTGCTGGAAGCGGCCCTGCTCGACATGAACTGGCACACCCTGCCGGCCAGTGCGCCGAAAGTCGCGGTGCCGGACGTGGACGGCTTCGAGGACCATGCGCTCGCAAAGGACGGCATCCTGGTGTCCTACGTGCCGCCGCGCTACCGCTCGACCTACTTCCTGCACATCTGGGGCAACGGTTATGCCGCGGGTTACTACGCCTACCTGTGGACGCAGATGCTGGCCGACGACGCCTATGGCTGGTTCGAGGAACACGGCGGCCTGACCCGCGCCAACGGCGACCGTTTCCGCAAAATGATCCTCTCGCGCGGCAACACCGAGGACCTGGCCGAGCTGTACAAGGCCTGGCGCGGGCGCGCGCCGAACACCGACGCGATGAAGAAGGACCGCGGACTCGAGCCCAAGTAGGAGCGCGCCTGTGCGCGACCCTGGTCGACGCGCATCCTCGCACGATGATCAAGGGCCGGCGGCAACGCCGGCCCTTTTTTTGCGCGCTACGATGCACCCGCGCCCGCGAGGATACCCAACGCATGATCGTCACCACCTGCGCAGACTTTCGTGCCGCGCTTGCCGAGCTTTCGCCCCTCGGTGATCCACGCACCACCGCGCGCGCGGCATTCCTGGTCGCGCCCGCGGGCAACGAGCTGGCCGCAGAATCCGCGCGCGACAACCGCTACATGCAGGCGGATGCGCCCTTCGATGTGCAGCGCGCGTTGCTGCAGCACGCGGCGCTCGCGCAGGCGTTGCGCGAGGACGTGCCGACGATCGTGTTTCCGGGAGATCCGGCCACCCCCGACGCGATGTTTCCCAACAACGTGTTCGGCACCGTGCCGGGCAAGCTGATCGTCGGCAGCATGCGCCATCCGGTGCGGAAGCGCGAGGCCGCGCGCAGTGACATCCGCGGTTTCTTCCGCGACGTGCTCGGCTATGCAGAGACCGACCTGTCGCAGCGCGGCGATTGCGTGGCCGAACTCACCGGCTCGCTGGTGATCGACCACGCGCGCGGGATCGGCTACTGCGGACTCTCCGAACGCTGCGACCTGGCCGGTGCGTGCGCGATGCACGAGGCCTTCGGCCTGCGCCTGACCTTCGCGTTCGAACTCGCACAAGGCGAATACCACACCAACGTGGTGATGGCATCGCTGGCCGGGCGTGCGGCGATCCTGGCGCCCGAGGGTTTCGCCGACCCGGAAGTGCCGCACGCGATCGCACGGGCTTTCGACGACCGGACGATCCAGCTGTCACTGCAACAGAAGCGCGCCTACGCCGGCAATGCGATCACGTTGTCGCCGCTGCGCGTGTGGATGAGCTGGCGTGCGGCGTCATCGCTGGCCGCTGCGCAACGCGCATCGCTCGCGGAATGGGGTTTCGCGATCGGCAGCGTGCCGCTGGACGAAATCGAGAAGGCCGGCGGCAGCCTGCGCTGCTGCATCGCCGAAATATTCTGAGCCTCGAAGTCAATACGCGAATTCGCGGAACACCGGATCGACGCTGCCATTCCACTCGCCTTGGAACAGTTCCAGCTTGCGTTCGGCCGGCGTCTGGTTGGCTTCGACGAACTCGATCAGCGGTTGCAGGAACATCGTCTCGTCCGCGCCGTTGCGGTTGAGCCTGGCGCGGCGCCTCAGGCCGTTGCCGGCGATCTC
Organism: Rhodanobacteraceae bacterium; assembly: GCA_036279975.1. GTDB lineage: Bacteria > Pseudomonadota > Gammaproteobacteria > Xanthomonadales > Rhodanobacteraceae > 66-474. The sequence goes on along the minus strand of DASURP010000006.1, from coordinate 97,010 downwards.
CAGCGCGCGCAGCGCCAGCTCGCGCACGCTTTCGCCGCGGAACGGCAGTTTCAACGCGTGCTTCGGCACGCCATCGCGCAAGGCGTTGCGCTCGGCCATCGAGAAATCCTTCACCAGATCCCACGCCGCGTCCAGCGCGGACTGGTCGTACAGCAGCCCCACCCAGAAGGCCGGCAGCGCGCACAGCCGGTTCCACGGGCCGCCATCGGCGCCGCGCATCTCGAGATACTGCTTCAGGCGCACCTCCGGGAACGCGGTGGTCATGTGGTCGGACCAGTCGCGCAGGGTGGGTTTTTCGCCCGGCAGCGCAGGCAATTTGCCAGCAAGGAAATCCCGGAACGATTGCCCGGCGCAGTCGATGTACGCGCCGCGGCGGTGCACGAAGTACATCGGCACGTCCAGCAGGTAATCGACGTAACGCTCGAAGCCGAAGCCGTCCTCGAACACGAAATCCAGCATGCCGGTGCGGTCGCGGTCAGTGTCGGTCCAGATGTGCGAGCGGTAGCTCTGGAAACCGTTGGGCCGGCCTTCAGTGAACGGCGAGTCGGCGAACAGCGCGGTGGCGATCGGTTGCAGCGCCAGCGAGACCCGGAATTTCTTCACCATGTCGGCTTCGCTGCCGAAGTCGAGGTTGACCTGCACGGTGCAGGTGCGCGTCATCATGTCGAGTCCCAGTGAACCGACCTTCGGCATGTAGCGGCGCATGATCGCGTAGCGGGCCTTGGGCATCCAAGGCATGTCGGAGCGCTTCCACTTCGGCTGGAAACCCATGCCGAGGATGCCGAGCCGCAGGGGTTCCGACGCAACGCGCACGCAGTGCAGGTGTTCCTGCACTTCGCCGCAGGTCTGGTGGATGGTTTCCAGCGGCGCACCAGACAGCTCCAGTTGACCCGCCGGCTCCAGCGTCACCGATGCCTGCCCGCGCGTGAGTGCAATGAGGTTGCCGTCTTCTTCCACCGGGTCCCAGCCGCAACCGGCAATGCCGCGCAGCAACGCCCCGATGCCGCGTGCGCCCTCGTACGGCGGCGGTTTCAGGTCATCGGTGCGGAACACGAATTTCTCGTGCTCGGTGCCGATCTTCCACCTGGCCGCGGGGCGCGCGCCCGCAGCGAGGTATTCCGCCAGTTGTGCGCGCCGTTCGATCGGTTGTTCCGCAACGTTGCTGGGACCGGACATGCGCGCCTTCGACAATGGCCAAGGTACGCAAGATGGGGTGGCGGGAACGAATCCGCAAGAGCCAGAGCCATCCCCTTCGATCCCCCTTCCCCTGGAAGGGGGAAGAAAAACGGCGACCCCCTTCCGAACGAAGGGGGTCGATGCACCTGCCCGTCAGGCCGGTGCATCGGGGGGATGCCACGCCAATGCGATCAACCCAGCAAAAGCGCCGCGACCGCGGTACGTGCGTCCTCGACGCCGGTGCCGGCCGGCGCCGAAAACACGATCGCCTGCGCACGCCAACCTGCACTGGCGATTTCGCGTTCGACTTCACGCAGGCGCTTGCCCGCCTGCGTACGCGCGAGCTTGTCGGCCTTGCTGAGCAACAACAGGCACGGCAGCTCGATCGCCGCGCAATACGCCAGCATCCGGCGATCGAATGGTGTCGGCGCGTGGCGGATGTCGGCGATCAGCACCAGCGCACGCAGCGACTGGCGCTTGCGCAAGTAGGCATCGATGGCCTGCTTCCAGTGCTCGCGCAAGGCCGCGGGCACTTCGGCGTAACCGTAGCCCGGCAAATCCACCAGCCTGCGTCCGCCGGGCAGCGCGAACACCACCAACTGCTGGGTGCGGCCTGGCGTCTTGCTGGTGCGAGCCAGCGCAGCCTGCCCGGCCAGCGCGTTGAGGGCACTGGATTTGCCCGCATTGGAGCGGCCCACGAAGGCGATTTCGGCGCCAGTATCCGGCGGCAACTGGTCGACGCGGTGCGCGGCCAGCACGAAGGCGGCGCCGCTCAACGGGTTGTGTTCCGGTTTGAATGGCATGAAAGATCACTCGAGTATCAAGCATTACGGAATCCGAAGCCGCCCCGGATCGGCCCGGCCACCCGGCCCCGGGCACCCACCGTCGCGCAGCCTGCCCCTGGCCGGGATGACGAATCCGGTGCCCGGGCGACGCGTTTGACGCATGTTTGCCCCCGCGGCGATAATCCCGCGGTTAGCGCTCGCGCCTGGCGCCTGCGTCCACGCCTACGGGAAAGAGAGGATTCTATGGGTTTCCGGCGACCGTTTGTCTTCACCGTCCTGATCGCCGCCGCTGCGCCGCTTGCCGTGGCGTTGGCGGCCAATCCGGCCACGAGCGCGACTACCGCGACCCCGGCCGGCGGCGCCAGTGCCGCCGCCCCGCCCAGCGCTGCGGACGCCGGCAAAGCAGCCGAGGCCGAGTTCACCAGGCTCAAGGCCGTCCAGACCGAACCGGGCGACGCCAGCCAGGGCCAGGCCAAGGCGGCCGCGTGTGGCGCCTGCCACGGCATGGACGGCAACTCGACCGATCCGCAATATCCCAAGTTGGCCGGCCAGGGCCAGCAGTACATCGTCACCCAATTGATGCGCTTCAAGAGCGGCGTGCGCCAGAACGCCATCATGTCAGGCATGGCCGCCGCGTTGTCGCCGCAGGACATGCACGACATCGCCGCCTATTTCTCGCAGCAGAAGCGCCTGCCCGGCGTGGCCGACACCAAGCTGGCAAGCGTTGGCGAGAAGCTCTACCGCGAAGGCGACCCCAGCCGCGACATTCCGGCCTGCATGGCTTGCCACGCTCCGGACGGCGCCGGCAACCCGGGCTGGCGCGTGCCGAACATCGGCGGCCAGCACGCCGACTACATCCAGACCCAACTGCAGGCCTGGCACGACGGTGTCAGCTGGGGCAGCGACGCACACGCAAAGATCATGCCGACCATCGCCCAGCGCCTTACCGAGCAGGACATCTCGGCGGTGTCGAGCTACGTCGAAGGCCTGCACGCGGCGCCCGCGCCCAAGCTCGCCGCGAAACCCGGCGCCATCGATTGAACCCGGCGCGCACGCGCATGGTCGATTCAGGGTCGGTACGGCAGACTGGCGCCTGTTGACGCCACCCCTGGTCTTCTTCTGGAACCCGATCATGATCAAACACATCCCCGTGTTCCTGCTGCTGGTCGCCATCGCCAGTCTCGCGGCCGCGCAGGCGCCGCCCCCGCAGTGGACCGAAGGCAAGCAGTACTTCGCGATCCCCAACCCCCAGCCCACCAACCAGCCGGACAAGGTGGTGGTCACCGAGGTGTTTTCGTTCGCGTGTCCCGCCTGCAACCAGTTCGAGCCCTACCTCGACAAGCTGCGCGCCGAACTGCCCGCGGGTGCGGTACTGGAATTCGTGCCCGCATCGTTCATTCCGACCGAAGACTGGCCGGTGTTCCAGCGCGCCTACTTCACCGCCAAGGCCCTGGGCGTCGATACGCCGCAGTCGCACGACGCGATGTTCAAGGCCATCTGGGGGCCGAACGGCCAGCTCGCGACCTACGATCCGGCCACCCAGCGCCCCAAGTCGGCGGACCAGATGCCGAAGATCGAAGACGTCGCGAAGTTCTACGCGCAGTACGGTGCCAAGCCGGACCAGTTCGTCGCCACGGCCAACTCGTTCGCCGTCAACCTTGAAATGAAGCGTGCCGACCAGCAACTTATCACCTGGGGCGTCACCAGCACGCCCACCATCATCGTCAACGGCAAGTGGCGGCTGGACCCCTCGTCGGCGCAGGGCATGTTGAACATGGTGGATCTGACCTTGTACCTCGTCAACAAGGAGTTGGCCGCGAAGCAGGCACAGTGACATGACCGCACCCCACTCCCTGCGCCTTGCGCTGCTGGCTTGCGGCCTGCTGTTGGCCGCGGCCTGTTCGGCCCACAACGACGCCGGCGATGCTTCCGCCTCCACCGCATCGGCAAACGCTGCGCCCGCCGCCTTCACCGAGGGCAACCAGTACGTCGCCCTCGCCCCGCCCGGGGGCACCCCGCAACCCACCGGTGCGGTCGTGGTGATGGAAGTGTTTTCCTACGCCTGCCCGCACTGCGCCGAATTCGCGCCGTACATGGACAAGCTGCGCGCGGCGCTGCCGAAGGGCGCCACGGTCCGCTACATGCCGGCGGTGTTCTACCCGGAATGGATGCCCGCCGCACAGACCTTCTACGCGACGCGCCAACTGGGCGTGCTGGGCCGGACCCACGACCTCATCCTCAAGGCCCACCGGGAGCACTATCCGCTCAACTCGCTGGAAGACTACGCAACGTTCCTCGCCCGCCACGGCGTGGATCGGCAGACATTCCTGGCAGCCGCAACCAACGCCACCACCTCCAGCGACATGGCGGCCGACCAGAGGAGTGAAATGGCGTGGAACATCAACGAAACCCCGACCCTGCTCGTGGGCCGCATGTCCAGCAGCGCCGGGGACGCGGCCTTCGTGCCGTTGCTGCGCAGCGGCAGGGTCACGAGCCTCGAAGAAATGCAGCAGGTCGGCGTCTGGATGGCCAAACAGGTCGCCTCCGGACATTGAGTGCGCGTATCAAAGCGTGTGTTTCGGCACACGCATCGCCGCGCGCCGAGATGCTAGGCTGCATGCCCATGAACGCTGCAAAAAAACCCGTTGTGGATGCCGGCGTCGTGCGCGTGCTGAGTTGCAACATCCTCGCCGGCGCGCGCGTCAAACGGTACCACGAGTATTTCACCCGCAGCTGGGGCGCGGTACTGCCGGGCAAATACAAGCTCGGCAACCTCGACAGCCTCGCCCGTTCGATCGCCAAGTTCGACGTCATCGGGCTGCAGGAAGCCGATGCCGGCAGCATCCGCTCGGGCTTCCTCAACCAGACCCGCTACCTCGCGGAAACCTCGGGCTTGCCGTACTGGAGCCACCAGCCCAACCGCAAGCTCTCCACCGTTTCGCACACGGCCAACGGCCTGATCAGCCGTACCGCCCCCAACGAGGTGCTGGACTACCCGCTGCCGGGCCGCCTGGGCGGTCGTGGCGTATTGCTGGCCCGTTACGGGGACGGCAGCGACGCGCTGACGGTGGCGGTCGCGCACCTTTCACTGGGGATCCAGTCGCGCGTCCAGCAAATCGACTTCATCGCCGAGCTGCTGCGCGACCGGGCGAACGTAGTGCTCATGGGCGACTTCAATTGCCCGTCCGACAGCCCCGAGCTGCAGGTCCTGTTCGACCGCACCCAGCTGGTGCCCCCTGTCCAGCCACACCCGACCTTCCCGAGCTGGCACCCGCAGCGCGCGATCGACCACATCCTGGTCAGCGGGCAGATCGCCGTCGAACGCATGTGGACGCTGCCCGCGGCGTTTTCCGACCACCTGCCGCTGGCCGCCGAGATCCGCGTGCCGACGGCGGCGTGGCAGGCGGCCGCATGACGGTCGCAGCCGGCTTGTCACCATCGCCACACCAACGGCCGCGCTAGCGGCCTTTCGTTTGCACTCTGGGACTGCAGCGCGCCGGGATACCCGGCGCGCTGCATCGTCTAGAATCGCGGGCATGAATCTTTCGACCACGCTGCGCGTCTGTTGGCGCGCGTACCTGTCCATCGCCGCAATGCTCGTCCTGTCCGCCGTGGCAGCCACCGGTTCGGCACAGGCGCCCGCCGCCGCGACGAACCTGGCGCAACAGCGCGAAGCGTTCCGCGCCGCCTACACTGCAGCCCAGGCAGGCCAGGATTGGCGCACGCTGGCCCGGGGGCTCGAAACCTACCCGCTGTATCCGTACCTCGAGGCGGCCGCCCTGCAACACGATATCCAGGGCGCACCCGCGGCGCGGATCGACGCGTACCTCAAGCGGTACGCCGGGTTGATCCCCGCCGGTGACCTGCGCAAGGCGGAGCTGCTGTCGCTGGCGCAACGCAAGGACTGGACCACGTTCCAGCATTTCTACCAACCCGGGCTGGGCGACGCCCTCGCCTGCTACGCCCTGCAGGCGCAACTCGCGCAGGGCAAGCCGCTCGATTTCGAGCGCGACCTCGCCGCGCTTTGGCAGGACACCCGCCTGCCCCCGGCCTGCACGCCGGTGCTGGACGCCGCTGCCACGCAGGGCCTGCTGACGACGCCACGCGTGTGGGCGCGCATCGAGCGCGCCGCCGAGGCCGGCCGCGCGGACAGCATTACGCAATCGGCCAAATGGCTGGACGGCAGCGACGCCGTTTCGGCAAGGCGCATCGCCGCGGCCCTGGGCAATCCTTCGCAATTCCTGGAGAACGCAAACACCCTCGCCGACACGCCACACAATCGTGAAGCAGTGGCACGCGGTCTCATCGGCCTTGCGCGCCGCGACAGCGCGCAGGCGCAAACCGACTGGGATACCTTGTCGAAGCGCTTCACGTTCGATCCGACGCGGCGGGACAAGGTGCTCGCGGCGCTGGCCCTGTACAACGCGGTCGATTTCGGTCCCGATCCGGTCAAGCGGCTGGCGGCATTGCCGCCCTCGGCGCAAACCGACGCGACCCGCGAGTGGCGGGTGCGCGCGGCGGTGGCGCAAGGCAACTGGAAGGCCGCCGAAGCCGCGCTCGCGACGCTGACCCCCGACCAGATGCAGCGCGACGAGTGGCGCTACTGGCAGGCGCGTGTCGCGCAAAAGCTCGGGAAATCCGTGGCCGCACTGGACGCTTACACCTCGTTGGCACAACAGGCGACCTTCTACGGATTCCTCGCCGCCGATCGCGCCAACTTGCCGTATTCGATCTGCCCGGAGACCATCGCCGCCGACCACGCCCTCGATCGGCAACTGGAAGCGGTTCCGGGCATGACCCGCGCCTTCGAATTCTTCGCGCTCGGCATGCTGCCGAACGCGCGTCGCGAATGGAACCGCGCATTCCCCGACCTGACGCCGGCGCAGCAACGCCAGGCCGCCGCACTGGCCACGCGCAGGGGCTGGTACGACCGCGCGGTGTTCGCGTTCGGCAAATCGGGCGACCTGCAGTATTACGCGCTGCGGTTTCCGCTGGCCGACAAGGACCGCGTGCTCACGTCCGCCCGCAACGCCGGCATCAACGCGGCCTGGGTCTTCGCGATCATCCGCGCGGAGACCGCGTGGCAGCCCGACGCACAATCCGGCGCCAATGCGCGCGGCCTGATGCAGCTGCTGCCCGGCACCGCGAAGCAGGTCGCACGCCGCAGCGACCTGCCCTACGACGGCGCCGACAGCCTGTACGATCCGGCCATCAACATCCCGCTGGGCACGCAGTACCTGGCCCACCTCGCCGCGCGCTTCGACGGCAGCCCGTGGCTCGCATCGGCCGCCTATAACGCCGGCCCCGGCAACGCGCAACGCTGGGTGGATTCGCGCGGCACGCTCGCCCCGGAAGTGTTCATCTTCACGATCCCGTTCAACGAAACACGCGATTACGTGACCCGCGTGCTGTCGTTCGCGACGATCTACGGCTGGCGCCTGCACGGTGCGCCGGTGCCGGTATCCTCGCGCATGCCGGCGATCGGTACGCCGTATGATCCGGTGGCCGATCCGGTGCGCAAACATGTGGCGTGCCGGACACCGACACCGCCCGCCGCCGCACCGGCGGCATCGGCTGCCACTACGGGAGGGTCCACGCCATGACTCCAAAACGCCTGGTCATGCTCGGCGGTACCGGTTTCATCGGCATGCACCTGCTCGCAGCGCTGGCCGGCGACGGTCACCGCATCACCGTGCTCAGCCGCAACCGCGAGCAGAAGCGCGCGATCAACGTGCTGCCGAACGTGCGCTCGCTTTCCGCCGACGTGTATGACCGCGCGGTGCTGGAACGCCACATCGCCGGTCACGACGCGGTGGTAAACATGGTCGGCATCCTCAACGAGACCGGCGGCGCCAGCTTCACCCACGCGCACGTCGACCTCACCGCCACCCTGATCGCCGCATGCCGGCAGGCAGGGATCCGGCGCATCCACCTGATGAGCGCCCTGAACGCCGGCAATCGCGCCTCGAAATACCTGAAGACGCGTGGCGAAGCCGAGGCGCAGGTGCGCAATTCGGGCATGGACTGGACGATTTACCGCCCGAGCGTGGTGTACGGCGAGCACGACGGCCTGGTGTTCCGGTTCCTCAAGTTGCTGCAGATGGGGCCGGTGCTGCCGCTGGCCCGGCCGCATGCCCGGTTCGCGCCGGTGTACGTCGGTGACGTCGCGCGCGCGATCCGTCATTGCCTCACCGACCGCGCCAGCATCGGCACGATCCGGGAACTGTACGGGCCGGATACGCTGGAACTGCTGCAGATCGTGCGCATGGTGCGCGACGCCGCGGGCCTGCGCCGCTTGATCCTGCCCCTGCCGGATGCGCTCGGGTACCTGCAGGCGATGGCAGCCGAAATGATTCCCGGAAAACCATTCTCGCGCGACAACTACGCATCGCTGGGTGTCGATTCCATCGGCACCCGCGACGGTCTCGCCGAACTTGGCATCACGCCGCGCCGGTTCGCGGCGATGTTGCCGGTACTGCTGGGCAGCCATGCGCGGGCGCGCCTGCTCGACCGCGCCCGCATGACCCAGGAGGCCTGAACGTGCCGGCCGGCGCGCCGCGCGTCTATCTGGTCGGTGGCGCGGTGCGCGACGAACTGCTCGGTCACGCGCACGGCGACCGCGACTTCGTGGTGGTCGGCGCAACGCCCGAGGCCATGCTGGCGCAGGGCTTCAAGCCGGTCGGCAAGGATTTCCCGGTGTTCCTGCACCCCGACAGCGGCGAGGAATACGCGCTGGCGCGCACCGAGCGCAAGACCGGTCCGGGCTACCACGGCTTCAGTTTCCACGCGGCGCCCGACGTGACGCTGGAAGACGATCTCGCCCGCCGCGACCTCACCATCAACGCGATGGCGCGCGACGAGACCGGCGCGCTGGTCGATCCCTATGGCGGCGAACGCGACCTGCGCGAGCGCGTGCTGCGCCACGTCTCGCCGGCATTCGCCGAAGATCCGGTGCGGATCCTGCGCGTGGCGCGCCTCCTGGCCCGCTTCGCGCCGCTCGGTTTCCGGATCGCCGACGCCACCATGGCGCTGATGCGCACGATGGTCGCGGATGGCGAAGCGGCCCAGCTCGTGCCCGAACGGGTGTGGGCGGAAACGCGCAAGGCGCTCACCGAGCCCGCGCCATCGGCATTCCTGCGGACACTGTACGAGTGCGGCGCACTCACGGTGCTGTTTCCGGAGGTCGATGCGTTGTACGGCGTGCCGCAAAGCGCCGAGCACCACCCCGAGATCGATTGCGGCATCCACCTCGAGCTGGTGCTGGACCAGTGCGCGCGGCTGGCGCCCGGCGACGACCTTGCGGGATTCTGCGCATTCACCCACGACCTCGGCAAGGCGCTGACGCCGGAAGCCGAATTGCCACGCCACATCGCCCACGAGCACCGCGGCCTCGCGCCGGTGCGCGCGCTTTGCGAACGCCTGAAGGTGCCGGTCGAGCACGCCCAGCTCGCCGAACTGACCTGCCGGTACCACCTCGACGCGCACCGCGCGCTGGAACTCAAGCCCGCGACCGTGCTCGCGATGCTGGAAGCCTTCGACGCGTTCCGACGTCCGCAGCGGCTGGAACCGTTCCTGATCGCCTGCACCGCCGACAAACTTGGCCGCCTGCAGCACGCCGAAGATGCCTACCCGCAGGCCGATTTCCTGCGCGCCGCGCGCGACGCCGCCACGGCCATCGCCGCCGGGCCCTTCGTCGAACGGGGCCTGCAGGGTCCGGCCGTGGGGGAGGCCATGCGCAAGGCGCGCATTGCGGCAATCGCGGAGCTGCCGCGCACCTAGCAGCGCGAGCGCCCGTCAACTGTGCGTTTGCAGCAATACGCCCGCACCCTGGTCGCGCAAGCGTTGCGCGACTTCCACGCCCAGCGCCGCGGCATCCCCACCCTCGGCTTCGGCACGCAGGAGGCGGCCATCGCTTGCATCGCCCAACAGCCCGTGCAGGCGCATGGCGCCATCGGCCAGCGCTTCGCACCACGCGCCCAGCGGCATGCTGCAGTCGCCGCCCAGCGCCGCATTGAGCGCGCGTTCGGCGGCCACGCCACGGCGGGTCGCGGCATCGTCCAGCACCTTCACGGATTCGATCACGCGTGCATCGCCCGCGCGGGTTTCCACCGCGATCGCGGCCTGTCCGGGCGCCGGCAGCCACGCGGGTGGCGCAAGCCGTGCCCGCACGCGGGCGCCGAGTCCCATCCGTTCGAGACCTGCCACGGCGAGGACGATCGCCGCGTAATCGCCACGGTCGAGCCTGGCGAGGCGCGTCCCGACGTTCCCGCGCAGGTCGGCGATCCCGAGGTCCGGCCGCCGCGCGCGCAGTTGCGCGGCCCGCCGCAACGACGACGTGCCCACTTTCGCGCCGCGCGGCAAGGCATCCAGCGACGCGAAATCGTTGCTGACGAAGGCATCCGCGCAATCGGCCCGCGCGAGGATCGCCGCCAGCACGAAGCGCGCATCCAGCTGCGCCGGTACGTCCTTCAGCGAATGCACCGCGAGGTCGGCGCTGCCTTCGGCCAGCGCGATTTCCAGTTCCTTGAGGAACAGCCCCTTGCCGCCGATCGCCGCCAGCGAACGATCCAGCACCTCGTCGCCGCGCGTGGTCATCGGTACCAGTTCCACCGCGATGTCCGGGTGGGCGTCGCGCAGGCGCCGCGCGACGTGCCCGGCCTGCCACAGCGCGAGCGGGCTCTTGCGGGTGGCGATGCGTAGCGTGTTGACAGGCATGTCCGGGTTCAGACCAAGGTTCGATCCGCCAGTATCGCACCATCCCGGCACCGCGACGGACTTCTCCCCGCAGCCGCCGCCATGCCGGTCCTGGCAGGCCAGGCTGGCACTCCGCGTTGGGCTGGGGTTGGGGTTGCTGAACAACGCCGGGCATCGTATCCCGGGCATTCAGTTTCACCCGCGAGACTGAACGGGTCATTCGAACGCAAGGAGACCGACATGAACAAGTTCCCCCTGGTCGCGGCCATCCTGTTGGCCACGGTGGCCGCCACGGGCTGTGCGACCACCCCGGCCGCGACGGGCAGCCAATCCAGCGTGGCCGAGCGCGGCCGCGCCGACCTCGACTGCAGCATGACGTTCTCGCTCACCGGCTGGTCGCTGATCTACAAGCACGCCGACGGCGTGGGCACGGTGACCTGCGAGAACGGACAATCCATGCCCGTGAAGATCACCGTGCGGGGCGGCGGACTGACCGCCGGCAAGTGGCACATCGACAGCGGCAAGGGCAGCTTCACCGACGTGCACGTGATCACCGACGTGCTGGGCCGTTACGCGCAGGGTGGCGCGCACGCCGGCGTCATCAAGTCCGGCTCCGCGCAGGTGCTCAGCAAGGGCACCGTATCGCTGGCGCTGGCCGGCACTGGCGAGGGCATCGATCTCGGGGTCGACGTCGGCGCGTTCACCATCAGCCGCCGCTGACGCATCCGCCCGGCAGGATCAAGGCGGGTTGCGGCGGTTCAAGCCACGGCCCGCCCGATCCGTACCGGGATCGATCGGAATGGTCACGCTTCGGCGCCGCGCAGCGCGCGCACCCGCGCCTCGAGCGCGGCGGCACTGGCGCTGCCGCCATGCTCCGCTGCGCCCGCCAGCAGTTCGACATGGGCACGGAACCGCCGCGGCAGGCGCGCACGCCCGAGCTTCGAATCGCGCCGGCTCCACATGCTGCGCCACAGGCCGCGCAGGGCCAGCGGCACCACCGGCACCGGCCGGCGTTCGAGGATCCTCTCGACGCCGCTGCGAAACGGTGCAATCTCGCCGTCCAGGGTCAGGCCGCCCTCCGGGAAGATGCACACCAGTTCGCCCCCGGCCAGCGCGGCGTCGATGACATCGAACGCGCGTTGCAGCAGCGCGAGGTCTTCCTTCGCGCCGGCGATCGGGATGGCCTTGGCGGTGCGGAACACGAAGCTCAGGACCGGGACGCGGAATATCCTGCAGTGCATCACGAAGCGCACCGGCCGCCGCACGCTGCCCATCACGATCAACGCATCCATGAAACTGACGTGGTTGCACACCAGCAGCGCGGGCCCTTCTTCGGGAATCCTGTCCAGCCCCTGCGTGCGCACCCGGTAGAGCACGCTGATCAGCAGCCAGTCCACGAAGCGCATCAGGAATTCGGGGACCAGCAGGAAGATCCACAAGGTCACGGCGGCGTTCAGCAGCGCGGTCACCAGGAACAACTGCGGGATCGTCAGCCCCGCCGCCAGCGCGCCGAATGCAAAGGCCGCCGCCACCACCAGGAACACCGCATTGATGATGTTGTTGCCCGCGATCACCCGCGACAGCTCGCCCTGCGGCGTGCGGCTCTGCACCAGTGCGAACAGCGGCACGATGAAGAAGCCCGCGAACAATCCGATCAGGGTCAGGTCCAGCGCGATCCAGCCGCTGCCCGGCATGCCCAGGAAGGCGATCCAGTCGAGCTCCGAATAACCCGGGGTGCCGTGGCGCGCGAAATACAGCAGGATGCCGAACACCGTCATCCCGAGTGCGCCGAGTGGCACCAGGCCGATCTCGACCTTGTGCCCCGACAGCCGCTCGCACAGCAGCGAGCCGATGCCGACCCCGATCGAGAACAACGCCAGCACCAGGATTTCCACGCTGGCGCCGCCGCCCAGGTACAGCCGCGTGTAATTGGGCAACTGCGCGGTCACCACCCCGCCGAAGAACCAGAACCACGAAATGCCGAGGATCGAGTTGAACACCGTGCGCTGCTTTGCGGCAAGTTTCAACACGCGCCAGCTTTCGGTTGCGAGGTTCCAGTTGAACTTGAGTCCCGGCGCGGCCGCCGGCACCCGCGGAATCACGAGGCTGGCGATGAACCCCAGCACGGCGATGCCGATCACCAGCGCGGCGACGGCGGTCCAGCCGAAATGCGAGGCCATGGCCGCACCGCCGGCGATCATCCCGACCAGGATCGCGATCGAGGTGCCCGTTTCGACCAGGCCGTTGCCACCGACCAGTTCCCCGCGCCGCAGCACCTGCGGCAGGATCGCGTACTTGATCGGTCCGAACACTGTCGAGTGCAGGCCCATCAGGAACAGCACCATGAACAACAGCAGCGGGCTTTGCGCGTAGAAGCCCCACGCCGCCACGCACATCGCCGTGATCTCGAATACCTTCACCCAACGGATCAGGGTGTGCTTCTCGTACTTCTCGGCGAGCTGGCCCGCGCTCGCGGAGAACATGAAAAACGGCAGGATGAACAGTGCCGGCGCAAGATTGGAATAAAACCCGATCTGCCAGGTGGACAGCCCCATCTGGAACCCGACCAGCACGATGGTGGCGTTGCGGAAGGCGTTGTCGTTGAACGCAGCCAGCGCCTGCACCGTGAAGAACGGCGCGAAGCGGCGCTTGCCGAGCAGGCGGAATTGGCTCATGCGACCCCCTCGTCGTCGCGATAGCCTAGCAAGGACGCGGGAACGAATGCTCCACCGAGTTGGCGGGCCGCAAGGTCAGCGACGCGTCAGCGCGCGATGCCCGATGTCGCAGCGATGGAATGCGCCGTCGAAATGGATGCGATCCACGGCGGCGTAGGCGCGGTCGCGCGCCTGCCGCAAGTCGTCGCCCAACGCGCACACGCACAGCACGCGCCCACCCGCGGTGACGACATTGCCGTTAGGGTCGAGTCTGGTCCCGGCATGGAAGACCTTCACGTCGGGACCAGGATCGGCGTCCAGCCCCGCGACCACGTCGCCCTTGCGCGGCGTGCCGGGATAGCCGTGCGCCGCGAGCACCACACCCAGCGACGGACGCGGATCCCAGGCCGCTTCCGCGCGCTCGAGCCTGCCGTCCAGCGCGGCTTCGATCAGCGCCGCGAAATCCGACTGCAGGCGCTGCATGATCGGCTGGGTTTCCGGGTCGCCGCAACGCACGTTGAACTCGATCACCCTGGGTGCGCCGGCCTTGTCGACCATCAGTCCCGCGTAAAGGAATCCCGTGAATGGGATACCCGCTTCGGCCATGCCACGCAAGGTCGGCTCGATGATTTCCGCACGGATGCGCCGCTCGACTTCCGGCGTCACCACCGGCGCCGGCGAGTACGCGCCCATGCCGCCCGTGTTGGGGCCGGTATCGCCCTCACCCACGCGCTTGTGGTCCTGGCTGGAAGCCATCGGCACGTAATTCCGGCCGTCGCTGACCACGATGTAGCTGGCTTCCTCGCCTTCGAGGTATTCCTCGATCACCACCCGCGCGCCGGCGTCGCCGAACGCGTGCAAACCCAGCATGTCCCCGAGCGCATGCTCGGCTTCGGCCAGCGTCATCGCCACCACCACGCCCTTGCCGGCGGCCAGGCCATCGGCCTTGACCACGATCGGCGCGCCCCGGCTTGCAACGGCATGCTCGCGCACGTACGCCAGCGCCGGCTCGATCGCGCTGAACACCGAGTAATGCGCGGTCGGGATTGCGTGGCGCGCCAGGAAATCCTTGGTGAATGACTTGGAACCTTCGAGCTGCGCGGCCGCAGCGCTCGGCCCGAAGATGCGCAACCCCGCGGCGCGGAAGCGGTCCACCACGCCCGCGACCAGCGGGGCTTCGGGGCCGACCAGCGTGAACGCGACGGCTGCATCGCGCGCGAGTTTCAACAATCCGTCGAGATCGGTCGCGGCGACATCGGCATTGCGCATGCGCGGCTCGCGCGCGGTGCCGGCATTGCCGGGCGCAACGATGACTTCGCTGACGCGCGGTGATTGCGCGAGCTTCCACGCCAGCGCATGTTCGCGACCACCGGAGCCGATGACGAGGATCTTCATTTATCGGGACTCGGGACTCGGGACTCGGGACTCGGGACTCGCAGGAGCGCTCATTCGATGCCTCGCTGCACAACCTGCGCAAGATTATCGGGGGCGGCACTGCTTAGCCAAAACAAAACGGGTACCCAAGCACCGATCGTCAAGTCAACGCGCAAGCGATGGCCATTCAGCATCCTTCTCCGAGTCCCGAGTCCCGAGTCCCGAGTCCCGTCTCAGCATTTCGAGCAACGCCGCGCGCGGCAGCTTGCCGGTCCCGCTGCGCGGCAACGCCGCGACCAGCTTGAGCGGACGCGGCAGGAATACCGGGTCGATATCGCGGCGCAATGCGTCGAGGACCGCGGCGGGTGCCACGCCCGGCGCGACCGCCAGCGCGGCGATCCGGCGCACGCCCATCGCATCGAGGTCGTCCATCTGGAAGACCACGCCGTCGCGCACCCCCGGCACGGCCAGCAGCTTGTGGGTCAGGTCACCGAGCGAAGCCCGCTTGCCGGCAATTTCCAGCAGGTCGGTGTTGCGGCCACGCAGGACGAAACGCCCGGCGACCGGCACCTCCACGATATCGGCCAGCACCACCGGCTCGACGAGTTGCGGCGCGTCGATGCGGGTGCCGTCGGGTTGCGGGTGCAGCGTGACGCCGGCATACGGGGTCCACGCAGCTTCGCTGGCGGTGCGACGATGCGCAATCACGCAGGTTTCGGTGGAGCCGAACACCTCCTGCACCGGCGCACTGAAACGCTCCTCGGCCTCGCGCGCAAGCTCGCGCGCCAGCGGCGCGGTCGCGGATACGATGCCGGCGAAGCGTGGCAACGCGTGCGCCGAATCCAGGATGGCGCGCAGGTGCACGGGGGTGGTGACAAGGATCCGCGGTTCCGGCATTTCCGCCAGCGCCACCGCGATGTCCGCAGCGAAGAACGGGCGTCCCGCGTGCACCGCCGCGTGCCCGAACAAGGGCAACAAAACCGAAAACTCCAGCCCGTACATGTGCTGCGGTGGCACGGTCGCCACCACGTGGTAGTCGCCGCCCGCCAGCGCGCGCAACAACGCGTCGTTGTGGCCACTGGAAATCGCCAGCTTGCCCCAGCGCTTGGGATTGGCGCGTGGCACGCCGGTGGATCCCGAGGTGTAGCCGATCGCGGCGAGCGCGGCCTCGGCGATCACCACCGCAGAGGTCGCCGTGCCGCCACCCGCAGTGGCGGCAAAACGCAGGTAGTGGGGCGGCGCGGGATCGAGATCGGCATCACCCAGGCAGTAACTGCCCGGGTGCGCCGCCATGGTCGCGTCGATCGCGTGTGCTGCCCGCGACGGCGGCAGGAGATTGGTCTGGCCGCGCACCAGCAGCGTCGCGAACGCCACCAGGAACGCGTAGCGATCTTCGCACAGGTTGACTGCCGCCGCCGCGGCAGGAAGCCGCGCGGCCAGCGCGTCGATGTCCGCCAGGAACTGGCCCACGCTGATGGCGCGGCCCTGCCGCCACGCAATGACGCTCTGCGGCGAGGCGTCCGCCAGCAACGCCCGCAACGGCCCCGCCGCTGCGCCCTGCCGTGATTCGTAAACCGTCGACACCGGATACTCCCCGTTCCGTCAGGCGCGGATGATAGCGCCGCTCACGGCATCCGTGATCGGGGTGGGCCTGTCGAGGCCGCCCAGCGGCGCATCCAGCACGCCATCCGGCTCTTCGCCGAAGACCGCACGGATGTCGGCCGCGCTGCGTGCAGGCGGCTCGCCATGGCGATTGGCGCTGGTCGATACGATCGGCCCGCCGAACGCACGGCACAGGGCCGCCGACGGCGCGTGTGCGGTGACGCGCAAGGCGATGCCGGGATGGCCACCGCCCACCCATGCCGGCACCCGCGCCGAACGCGGGAAAACGAAGGTGTGCGCGCCAGGCCAGGCCGCGCGTGCGCGTTCCAATGCGGCTTTGGGCGCATCGCCGATCCACGGACGGACTTGTTCGAAATCGGCGGCAATCAGCAACACCCCCTGCTCGGGCGGTCGGCGTTTCAGCGCGAAGATACGCTCGAATGCGGCGCGGTTGTCCGGATCGCAGCCGAGGCCATAGACGCCTTCGGTCGGATAGGCCAGCACCCCGCCTGCGCGCAACAGGGTCGCCGCAGCCTCGATTTCCCCGATGTCGAAAATACGCATGGCGCCAGCCGGCCCTAGATATCGAACGGCGGCGTTTCCGCATCGGGCGGCGCCGCGGGCCTGGCCCGCGTCGCCTTCTTTGTCGGGGCTTTCTTCACGGTGTTTTTTTTGCGCGCGGTCTTCCTGGTGGCCGTCTTTTTCGCCGTGGTTTTCCTTGCGGCCTTGTTCGCGGGCGCCTTCTTTTCCGCGCTCTTCTTCGCGGCGGGTTTCTTGAAGGCGCCACGCCCACGCCGTAGCGGCGCCGCTTCCAGCAGCGCCTTGCATTCGCCGTGGGTCAGGGACTTGGGCTCGCGTTCCTTCGGGACCCGCGCGTTTTTCTCGCCGTCGGTGATGTACGGACCGTAGCGGCCGTTCAGCACCTGGATGCCATCGCCGAAATCGGCAATCACCCGATTGGCGATCAACTCCTGTTTCTCGCGAATCAACTCTTTCGCGCGTTCCAGCGTGATGGTGTAGGCGCTCTCGTCGCCCTTGATCGATGCGTACAGCTTGCCTTTCTTCACGAACGGACCGAAGCGGCCGATGCCGGCCGAGACTGCTTCGCCATCCGCGTCCTTGCCGAGGTCGCGCGGCAACTTGAACAGCTCCAGCGCCTCTTCCAGCGTGATGGTGTGCATGCTCTGGCCTGGCAGCAGGGACGCGAATTTCAATTTCTCGTCCGAGTCCTTGTCGCCCAGCGCCGCGTACGGCCCGTAGCGCCCGAGCCGTACCGACACCGGCTTGCCGGTCCTGGGGTCGTCACCCAGGAGGCGCGCGCCGGTCGCCTCGGAGCGATCGACCGATTCCATCTTGTCGTCGACCAGCGCCTTGAACGGCTTCCAGAAGCCGGCCATCAAGGGACGCCATTCCTCCTCGCCGCGGCTGACCGCGTCGAGTTCGTCCTCGAGCCTGGCGGTGAAGTCGTAATCGACATACCGGGTGAAGTGCGCGGTCAGGAACTTCGCGACCGCGCGGCCGACGTCGGTGGGCTTGAAGCGGCGCGAATCGAGAATCACGTAGTCGCGCGAGAGCAGGGTCTGGATGATGCTGGCGTAAGTCGAGGGCCGGCCGATGCCGTACTCCTCCAGCGCCTTGACCAGACTGGCTTCGGAATAGCGCGGCGGCGGCTCGGTGAAATGCTGGTCGGTGGCGATGTCGGTGAGCGGCACCGCTTCGCCTTTTGCCAGCGCGGGCAACTTGCGCTTCTCGTCGTCGTCTTCGGCAGCCTTGACGTCACGGCCTTCCTCGTACACGGCGAGGAAGCCCGGATCGACCACGGTGGTGCCGGTGGCGCGGAAGCCTGCATCCGGTCCGCACGGGAACTCGACGGACACGGTATTGAGCGTCGCCGGTTTCATCTGGCAGGCAATCGCGCGCTTCCAAACCAGTTCGTACAGCTTCAACTGGTCGGGCGTGAGATGCGCCGCCACCGATTTCGGCGTGCGCAGCGCCGAGGTCGGGCGGATCGCCTCGTGGGCTTCCTGCGCGTTCTTGGATTTGGTCTTGTAGGCCATCGCGTGCTCGGGCAGGCCCTGCTTGCCGAACTCGCGCTCGATCGCGGTACGCAACTCGCCGATCGCCTCGCCCGAGAGATGCGTGGAATCGGTACGCATGTAGGTGATCAGGCCGACATTGCCCTCGCCGCCCAGCGACACACCCTCGTACAGGCCCTGCGCGATGCGCATGGTGCGGCTGGTCGCCATGCCGAGCTTGCGCGCGGCTTCCTGCTGCAAGGTCGACGTGGTGAACGGCGCCGTCGGCCGGCGCAGGCGCTGTTTCGACTGGATATCGCCGACGGTCAGCTGCCCACCGGCCGCCTTCAGCAGGGCATCGCGAGCGGCATGGGCAGCGTTGGCGTTGGTGAGGTCGAACTGCTCGAACTTCTTGCCGTTCAGTTTGACCAGGCGCGCCGTGAACTCGCCGTCCCGGTGTGCAAGCCTGGCCTCGACGGTCCAGTACTCGCGCGGCTTGAAGGCTTCGATCTCCTCCTCGCGCTCGACGATCATCCTGAGCGCCGGTGATTGCACGCGTCCGGCCGACAGGCCACGCTGGACCTTGCGCCACAACACCGGTGAAAGGTTGAAGCCGACCAGGTAATCCAGCGCGCGGCGCGCCTGCTGGGCATCGACCAGGTCGTGTGAAAGGCCGCGTGGATGCGCCACGGCTTCCTTGATGGCGCGCGGGGTGATCTCGCTGAACACCACCCGGTGGGTTTCCTTGCCCTCCAGCAGGCCACGTTGCTTCAGGATCTCGCTGATGTGCCAGCTGATCGCCTCGCCTTCGCGGTCGAGGTCGGTCGCCAGGAAGATGGAATCGGCCGCCTTGGCGGCCTTGGCGATGTCGTCGACGTGCTTGACGTTCTTCTCGATCAGCGCGTAGTCCATCGCGAAATCGTGGTCGGGATCGACCGCGCCTTCCTTGGGCCTGAGGTCGCGGACGTGACCGTACGACGCCAGCACCTTGAAGTCGGCGCCAAGGTATTTGTTGATCGTCTTGGCCTTGGCGGGCGACTCGACGATGAGGAGGTTCTTGGCCATATCCTTGACAGAATGCATGGGCGGCTGGGCCGCCCCCTATATATAGTGAACGCACGCGCAGGGTGGGCGTGTCAAGCTTTGCCGATGAAAAGCCGCTGCCAGCGCCCATTTCCCGCCGGCGCAACGCTGCCTTCCAGCTCCAGCAACAGCAGCATGGAGGACAACGCCGCGGGTGCCAGCCGGGTGCGTTCAGCCAGCTCGTCCAGCGTCGTGGGCGCGTCACCCATTGCCGAAAAAAGCAAAGCATAATCAGGGTCTTGCGATCTAGACGGGGTTCCCTGGGTCGTCCCTGGCACGGCTTTGGCCTGAAGCCGTGCACGCAGATCGGCGCCCAGCGCTTGCGCCGCCGGCGCCAGCGCCTCGAGCACCTCGGAGGCGGTCTCGACCAACCGTGCGCCCTCACGGATCAGGCGGTGGCAACCCTTGGCCAGGGGATTGTGGATGGAGCCGGGCAAGGCGAACACCTCGCGCCCGGCCTCGGCCCCCAGCCGTGCGGTGATCAGTGAACCCGACTGCAGCCCCGCTTCCACCACGAGGGTACCGAGCGCCAGCCCCGCTATCAGCCGGTTGCGACGCGGAAAATGGTCCGGCCGGGCCTCGGTTCCGGGCGGAAATTCACTGACGATGGCACCGTGTTCAATGATACTTGTTGCAAGTTCACGGTGCTTGCGCGGATAAACCAGGTCCGGACCGGTACCGACCACGGCCACGGTGGCCCCGCCCGCCTCCAGTGCGGCCGCGTGCGCTGCCCCGTCGATGCCGTCGGCCATCCCGCTGGTGATGGTCAGGCCCGCACGGCTCAAGCTGCGGGCAAAATCGCGCGCCGTGGCCAGCCCTTGGGCACTCGCGCTGCGGGCGCCCACGATCGCGACCTGCGGCCCGAGCAGCAAGGCCGGATCGCCCGCCACGAACAGTGCCGCGGGCGGCTGCGGGATGGTTTCCAGCTGGGGCGGGAAATCCGCCTCGTCACAGCGCAACAGGCGGTGCCCGGCCTGCTGCAGCCAGGCCAGGTCGGCCTGCAGCCGGGCCTTGTCCGGTGCCTCGATCCAGTCCAGCGCGGCCCGATCCAGCCCCGCGTGTTGGAGGAACCTGCGGATTCCCCGGCAGGCCGCGCATGCCGAACCCGCCTGCTGCAGCAAGGCGCGCACCGCCGCGGCGCCCGCGCCCGGCGCGCGCAGCAGCGTCAGCCAGGCAAGCTGCTCGTCGTGGTCGTCCATGCGGCCAAGTGTACGGGGTCGCAAAAAAGAAACGGCACGGAGCATGCCGCGTTGTCGTGTCAGGATTTTCCTGAACTTCGAGGAACCTTGCCGCCCGCTTGCACGGAAAACCGGGGCACGGAGCTCTTTGCCATGGGCGGCAGATCCTGGGCCCGCCCCGGTCTCCCGAGCCGCTGTAATGCGGCACGCACTCCGCACTGCAATGGTGCAGCGAGCATGGACGATCGCAAAAGCTACTGCGGGGCCTGGATGATGTCGCCCACCTTGACCGGCCGGATGCCATCCATCACCAGCGCATAGCTCACGTGGTCGAAGGTGCGGAACACCATCAGGTGGCCCACGAACTCGCTGGGCAGTTTCACCTTGGGCGCGAACATCCGGCGATCGGTGTTGCCCTTGACCAGATCGTGCACGGTGTCGCCCGGCTGGTAGATCGCGAAGGTCGTGCCGTTGTCCACGCCGTTGGCACTGCCCACGTTCAAGGCCACCACGTCCATCGGCCCCTGCACCGAAATGCCGTCGTAACCGTTGGACAAGGCCAGGATGTAGGCACTGGCCGGTGCGCTTTGCGGCGCGTGCGGGTAGTAGGTGAAGTCGTAGGGCGTGTCGTCCACCGGCATCAGCCGGTCGCCGGCACGGATTTCCATGCTGGCATTGGTAAGCAGCAGCGTGGCTGGATCGCCATTCTTCAGCACCTCGGCGGTGCCGATCACGCGCACCTCGGTGCCGATTTCATCGCCGTGGCCGAAGTGCCCGTCGTTGCGGAAATCTTCCTGCCACGGACCCGGCACCAGATCGACGTTGCTGTCCAGCAGATGCGCGACTTCGTCACCCTGGCCGCCGTCGCCGAAATCGCGATAAACGTGGGTTGGCCGCACGATCGCATAACGCTGGCCGACGCTGGCCGCGCCCAGTTGGCGCACGTACAGGTTCATGCCCTCGGTGGCGCGCGGCTCGTTTTCCTCGACCGCCACCACGTACGGGGTCTGGCGCAGCTCGTCCGCCGTGAGCACGCGGTAATCCTTGAGGAACGGCTTGATCGCCGACAGCGGCACGGTCGGGATCGGGTTGGCCTCCACCGTGGCGCGCTTGGCCACGTGCAGACCCTCCACGTCCAGGTTCAGCACGTCGCCGGGATAGATTCGGTGCGGGTTGTAGACCTGCTGGTTGACATCCCAGATCTCGGGCCACAGCCACGGCTTCTGCAGGAACTTCGCCGAGATGTCCCAGAGGGTGTCACCCTTCTTCACCACGTAGGTGTGCGGGTGATCGGCGCGCAACTGGGCGCCGGCCGCGTAAGCGGCGAGCGTGATCAGCATACCCGCGGTGAGCGCAAGCAGTTTCTTAAACATGACCGGCAATCCCCCGATCCCCCACAAGTTTCAGCCGAGTGTACCCGAATGGCGGGCGGCGGCAAGCAGAAATTTCACATTTGGTGACGCACTGTCCGAAACTGCGGACGCCGGCCACGGCGCTGCTACGCTTGCGGGATCGTGAAATCGGCCATCCGCGCCCCCATCTTGTTTTTCCGGACCGTTCCCGCACCCCGCCATGGCCAAACTCGACATCCTGGAATTCCCCGACCCGCGCCTGCGGCTCGCCGCGCAGCCGGTCGAGACCTTCGACGCCGCCCTGCGGCAGCTGGCCGACGGCATGCTCGAAACCATGTACGCGGCCCCCGGGATCGGCCTGGCCGCGACCCAGGTCAACGTGCAGAAGCGGCTGCTGGTGCTGGACGTGTCCGAGGACCACGACACGCCGCTGGTGTTCGTGAACCCCGAGCTGCTGGAGACCCGCGGTACCGAAGTCTGCCAGGAAGGTTGCCTGTCGTTCCCCGGGGTGTACGCCGACGTCCAGCGCAAGGAGTGGATACGCGTCAAGGCCCGGGACACCAGCGGCAAGCCGTTCGAACTCGAAACCGGCGGATTGCTCGCGGTGTGCATCCAGCACGAGATGGACCACCTCGTGGGCAAGGTGTTCGTCGATTACCTGTCGCCGCTGAAACGCTCACTGCTGCTGCGCAAGCTGGAGAAGCAGCGGCGCAAGGCGGGCTGATCCACCCGTGGCACCGCGCCTGCGGCTGGTGTTCGCCGGCACGCCCGACTTCGCGGTGCCGGGACTGCGCGCCTGCATCGATTCGGGCGTGGAAATGGCCGCGGTCTACACCCAGCCCGATCGTCCCGCCGGACGTGGCCGCAAGCTGGCCCCGAGTCCGGTCAAACAGGCCGCGCGTACCGCCGGAATTCCGGTCGAACAACCCGAATCGTTGCAGGCACCGGAAGCGCAGCAGCGCCTGCGCGGGTACGCACCCGACCTGATGGTGGTGGTCGCCTACGGCCTGATCCTGCCACGCAAGGTGCTGGCGATCCCGCGCCTCGGTTGCTGGAACGTGCATGCCTCGCTGCTGCCGCGCTGGCGCGGCGCCGCGCCGATCCAGCGCGCCATCCTCGCCGGCGACACCGAAACCGGGGTGTGCCTGATGCGGGTGCAGGCTGGCCTCGACACCGGTCCGGTCCTGCTGGAACGCCGCACGGCCATCGCGGCGGACGATACCGGCGGTTCCTTGCACGATCGACTCGCCGGGTTGGGTGCGGAGGCGTTGCGCGACGGTCTGTCGCGGCTCATGCGCGGCGCATCCTTGCCGGAAACCCCGCAACCGGAAACCGGCGCAACCTACGCGCACAAGCTCGACAAGGCCGAGGCGCGGCTCGATTTCAACCGCCCCCCATCGGAACTCGAACGCAAGGTGCGCGCGTTCAACCCGTGGCCGGTGGCGGAAGCGGAACTGGCAGGCGAACGCGTACGCATCTGGAAAGCAGAAGTACGGGACTCGAGACTCGGGACTCGAGACCCGGGAAAGCCGGGCGCCATCGCCGCGGCGTCCAGGCACGGCATCGACATCGCCTGCGGCGACGGCGTGCTGCGGATCCTGAAGCTGCAACGCGCGGGCGGGCGCGTGATCGACGCGGCCGATTACCTCAATGTGCGTCCGGAACTGCGGACGTGAACACGCCCCCCGTGGCCGTGCCACCTGCGTCCGCCCACGACACCCGCGCAGTCGCGGCCACGCTGCTGGCAGACGTGGCGCTCGGCGGCGCCTCTCTGCGCGAATGCCTGAAGCCCGCGCAGGCGCGGTTCGCCGATCCACGCGACCGCGCGTTCCTCACCGCGCTGGTCAGCGATGGTGCGCGCTGGTGGTTGCGCTTCGACAAGGCGCTGGACCTGCTGCTGGACAAGCCGCTGCGCAAGCGCGATCCGGCGTTGCATGCGTTGCTGGTGCTGGGCCTGGTGCAACTGGAAATCCTGGAGCTGCCACCGCACGCTGCGGTGGCGGCCACGGTCGATGCCACGCGCGCGCTGCAGCGCGCCGGCTTCGCCAAATTGGCGAACGCCATCCTGCGCCGCTGGTTGCGTGAACGCGATGCCTTGGATGCGCGGCTCGATCGCGACGCGGTGACCCGCAGCGCGCACCCGCGCTGGCTGGTCGATGCGCTGCAGCGCGACTGGCCGGAACACGCGGACGCCGTGCTCGCCGCCAACAACCTGCCCACCCCGCCGATGCTGCGCGTGAACGCGCGTCGCGCCACGCGCGAAAACCTGGTCACGCGGCTGGTCGAAACGGGCATCGAAGCCGTCATGCATCCGTTCCTGCCCGATGCCGTCACACTCGCGGCGAATGCCGGCATCGCCCGCCTGCCCGGATTCGCCCAAGGCCATTTTTCGGTACAGGATGGCGCCGCGCAAATCGCCATCGACCTGCTGGGCCCGCGCGATGGCATGCGCGTGCTGGATGCCTGCGCCGCCCCGGGCGGCAAGACCTGCCACGTGCTGGAGCGCGCGTCCGTCGAACTCGTCGCACTGGAACGCGACGCCGACCGCGCACGCTCGATCGACGCCAACCTGCGCCGCCTCGGCCTGCCAGGCAGCGTGCTCGTCGGTGACGCCGGCGAGCCCGCGGAATGGTGGGACGGCAGGCCATTCGACCGCATCCTGCTGGACGCGCCGTGCTCGGCCACCGGCGTGATCCGCCGCCACCCCGACATCAAGCTGCACCGGCGCGCCGGCGACGTCGCGCAACTCGCGCGCGGGCAGTCCCGTTTGCTGGCCGCGCTGTGGCCGCTCGTGGCATCCGGCGGGCGGCTGGTGTACGCGACCTGTTCGGTGCTGCACGTGGAAAACCAGGCCGCCGTGCACGACTTCCTCGCGACACATCCCGACGCACAAGCGGCCGCCTTCGAACTGCCGGTCGGGCGGCACGCCGGCAGCGGCTGGCAAATCCTGCCGGGCGACGATGGGCTCGACGGTATGTTTTACGCGGTGCTCGTCAAGCACGGGCAGGTTGGCTGACGCCGGCGCCAGCGGCGGAAGCCCAACGCAATCACCGGAACCGGCAGGACTTCTCAAGCTTGGCGTGGCCACGTGGCATGACGTGCACCGACCTTGGCAGCGAATACTCCGGTCACGGCCACGGCCGCTCCTACAATGCATGCACCACGGTTGCAGCGCCCGCCATGCCGACCCGTATTGCCACCCAACGCTGGTTCGAAGACGAACGCATGCAACTCGCGCTGCTGTTCGCGTTCGCGGTGCTGTTGCTCGGGTTCGGCATCGGCCTGCGCGATCCGTGGCCGTCGGATGAACCGCGTTTCACGCTGGTCGCGCGCGAGATGCTGGCAAGCGGGCAGTGGCTGTTCCCGCATCGCGGCGTCGAGCTGTATTCCGACAAGCCGCCGCTGTTCATGTGGCTGGAGGCTGCCGCGTATTTCCTGACCGGCGGCTGGCGCGGCTGGTTCCTGCTGCCGTCGCTCGCGGCCGGACTCGGCACGCTCGCGCTGGTGTACGACTTTGTACGCCGGCAGTGGAATCACCAGGCGGCGCTGCTCGCCGCCGCGGCGCTGCTGGTGAGCTTCGACTTCACCTTCCAGATGCGCGCCGCGCAAATCGATGGCGTGGAGGTGTTCTGGATCACGCTGGCCGTGTACGGGCTGCTGCGCCACCTGCTGCTCGGCCCCGCGTGGCGTTGGTACGCGATCGGTTTCATCGCGGCCGGCCTCGGCGTCGTCACGAAGGGCGTCGGCGTGATTGCACTGCTGGTGTTCGTGCCGTTCTGGTTCGCGCGCTGGCGCGGCTGGAACGGGGTGCTGCCGAAAACCCGCGACGCACGCTGGTGGCTGGCGCTGCTGTTCCTGCTGCCGATCCTGGGCTGGGCGCTGCCGATGCTGTGGTCGGCGTTGCATCTGCATGCGGGCGACCCCGCCTACGCGCGCTACGCGCACGACATCCTGCTGGGTCAGACGGTGTCGCGCTACGCCGAGCCGGCCCACCACATCCATCCGTGGTGGTTCTACCTGCCGGTGATCGCATTCGAGTGGCTGCCGCTGTCGCTGGCGATTCCGTGGGCGATCCCGGGCTGGAAGCGCACGCTGCAGGGCCGCGACGCACGCACGTTGCTGCCGCTGGCGTGGGTGGTGCTGGTGGTGGTCTTCTTCTCGCTGAGCGGCGGCAAGCGCGACGTCTACATCCTGCCGGCGCTGCCCGTCAGCGCGATTGCATTGGCGCCGCTGCTGCCCGACATCCTGCGCGCACGTGCATTCCGCTGGGCATTGTGGGCGCTGACGCTGCTGTTGGGACTGGTGCTGCTGGTGGCCGGCCTCGGTATCCACCTGGGCCACTTGCCGAAGCAGGCGGCGTTGGCCGCGAAGGCCATGGACGGCTCGCCCGCGCCGTTGATCGGGATGGTAATCGGCATCGGCGCTGCCGGGGTCGCGGCCGCGTTGCTTGCACGTCCCCGCCATGCCCCGCTCGGATGGTGCGCCTTTGCGCTGGCCGCGTGGGGCACGTGGGGGCTGGTCGCCTACCCGCTGCTCAACGGCTACTCCTCGTCGCGCGCCGTGATGACGCGCACCGCGGAGCTGGTGCCGGCGGACGATCCGATCGCGCTGGTGGCCTGGAAGGAGCAGAACCTCCTGATGCTGGACGTGCTGGGCCGCGACACCGTCACCTTCGGCTTCAAGCTGGCATGGCACGTGCAACTGCAACGCGCGCTGGCATGGCAAGCTGCCGATCCCGCCCACCGCTGGATCTTCGCCTACGGCAAGGTGCTGGCGCCGTGCGTGCGCATGCGCGACGCCATCCACGTTGGCCACGCCAATCGCCGCGAGTGGTACCTGTTTGCACGCAACGCCGTGGTGCCGGGTTGCGTCCCATCGAAAAACGACGACGCCGGGCAGTTCGGCGCACTCGAACCCGACGACGAGTAGGCGACCATGGCCCGGGTGAACCTGATCGCGCGCGACAACGGCTTCGGCCTTTCACGCAACCTGGATTTGCTGCATGACGCGTTGGCCGGCGCGGGCTTCGACGTGACGATCAGCGGCATTCGGCGCGGCGCGCTGCACAAGGCCGCGCACCCGCTGAAGTTGCGCGCGGGCACATTGGCGCGACGGCTGGCCGGTCGTGGTGCCGAGCGTTGGGACGTGAACCTGATGCTGGAGCGCGTACGTCCCGAATACCTCGCGACCGCACGCCGCAACGTGCTGATGCCGCATCCCGAATGGTTCGACGGGCGCGACCGCGCCTGGCTGCCGCGGCTGGATTGCGTTTTCGTGTTGACGCACCACGCGAAGCCGATCTTCGAAGCGCTCGGCCTGCGCGCCGAATACACCGGTTTTACAAGCGAAGACCGCATGGATGCGGGCGTGCCGCGCGCACGGGCCTTCTTCCACCTCGCCGGGCGCAGCTCCAACAAGGGCACCGACACCTTGCTGGCGACCTGGTGCAAGCATCCCGGGTGGCCGCGACTCACCGTATTGCAAAGCCCGCGCGTGGCACGCGCGATCGTGGACGCACCGAACATCGCGCACCGCGTTGACTACATCCCCGACGCGGAACTGAAGCAGATGCAGAATGCGCACCGCTTCCATTTGTGTCCATCCGAAACCGAGGGCTTCGGGCATTACCTCGTCGAAGCGATGGGCGTGGGCGCGGTGGTGGTGACGCTGGACGCCCCTCCGATGAACGAGATGGTGACGCCCGAACGCGGCGCGCTGGTCGCCCCGTCGCGCACCGGCACCCAGAGCCTCGCGACCACGTATTTTTATGGCGAAGGCGCGCTCGAAGCAGTGATCGAACGCTTGCTGGCGGCGCCCGACGCCGAACTCGAACGCATGGGCGCCGCGGCGCGCGCGTGGTTCCACGACAACGACCGTGCGTTCCGCAAGCGCATCACGGAAGCAGTGCTGGCCCTGGCCCGGTAATCCACGTCCCGCGGCAAGAGCATGGGCAGCCACGGAACGGGGATCGGGGCAGCCCGCAGCGCCCGGATACGCCCGCGACCCATGCGGTCTTCAGCCGCGTCCCTTGCCGTGCCAGGTCGAACCTTGCGTACGCGAGGATGCATTTTGCCGGCTAGCGGGCGCGGGATGTTGCAACAGCCACAGGCGCGTGAATTTTTCGCGCACATAGTCGGCCTCCATGCAAGCGAACACGAACCCGCGCCAGCCGTCCAGGAAACCCGCACGCAGGACGTAGCCGCGCAGGAAACGCCAGGACGGATTGAGCACGAGACTGGCCAGGCGCGCGCGCCGGCCGCTGGTGTGCATGTGCGCGGCCATCATCGCGGCGTAGCGGCGGTAGCGCGCAAGCTGGTCGTCCAGCGAGCGGTAGGCGACGTGTTCCAGGTCACCAGCCAGTGTCGCCACCACACCTTCGACCACGGCGTGTTCGTGGATTTCGCGCCCGGCGCGCCAGCCGCCGCGATTGCGATCGAACAGCCGCAACACGCGGTCGGGGTAGGCATTGCCGTGGCGCAGGAACGCCCCGAAGTATTCCGTGCAGCGCGCGAAGCGGTAG
Organism: Rhodanobacteraceae bacterium; assembly: GCA_036279975.1. GTDB lineage: Bacteria > Pseudomonadota > Gammaproteobacteria > Xanthomonadales > Rhodanobacteraceae > 66-474. Next base: position 68,577 of record DASURP010000006.1, on the reverse strand, counting down.
CCTGCGGCGGCGACGAAGCCCGCCTCGCGTGCCGCTTCGATGGAAGCGCGCAGCGCCGGCGTCACGCGTTCGTCGGCATCGAGGCAGAGTACCCAGTCGTGGCGGGCCTGCGCCACCGCGAAATCCTTCTGGGCACGGAAACCCTCGAACGCATGCTCGATCACCCGCGCACCGCGCACCGCCGCGATTTCGCGGGTGCCGTCGGTCGAGCCCGAATCGACCACCACCCACTCGTCGCAGAACGCCAGCGAAGCAAGGCAGGCATCGATGCGATCGGCTTCGTTCAGGGCAATCACGCAAGCCGAGATGCGGGGGCGGTCCGGCATGGGAAAATACGCGGCATTTGACGGGACGGGCCAGTGTAATGCCGCCTTCCATTTCCGCGCCGCTGGTGATCCGCTTCGGCGCCTTCGGCGACATGGTGCTGCTGACGCCGCTGTTGCGGCTGCTCCACCGCCGTTACGGACAGCCCTGCCGGGTGCTGGGTTCGGGGGGCTGGCTGGAGCCGCTGTTCCGGAGTCATCCGGACGTGGCCGCTACCCTGGAGTTGGCCAGCCGCAAGCGCCCCTACTGGCTCGATGCCAGCCAACGCCAGCTGGTCGCGGGCCTGCGTGCACGACCGCCCGGTCCGGTTTATGTTTGCGACGACTACTCCATCGACAAGATCCGCTGGCTGCTGCGTCGCGCGCGCGTCGCCGGGGAGCACTGCGTGTTCGCGAACCCAGATTGCATGCTGCGCGACGGCGAGCACTGGATCGACCGTTGGCGACGCTTTGGCGCGATGACCCCGGCGGCGTTCGCACAGGCGCCGCCGCTTGCCGAGGCCGACGCGCTGGATGCGCCATGCCTCGCCATCCATGCCGCCGATCGTGCGGACCTGCACGCATGGCTGCACACACGCGGGTTCGACGATGCGCCCCTGGTCCTGCTGCAGCCCGGCAACAAGCGCACCCTCAAGCGCGGCCGCGCAGGGCAACTCGGGGACGACAAACAGTGGCCACTCGAAAACTGGGTGGGCCTGGTTCGGGAGGTACTGGCGCGCCGGGCAGACCTCAAGGTGATCCTGTGCGGCGTGCCGGCCGAGGCCGCGCTGCTGCGCACGATCGCGGACGCGGCGAATTCCGAACGCGTGCTCGCCGCGGGCGGCGAACTGCCCTTGCGCCGCCTGCTCGCCTTGTGCGAGCACGCCGCGGCGATGGTTTCGGTCGACACGGGACCCGCCCAGGCCGCCGCTGCGCTGGGCTGTCCGTTGCTCGTGATGTATGGCGCGCAACCGCCATCGCTGTGGTTGCCGCGCAGCCCCACCGGCAGCGCCGTGGTCGCATTGGGCGGTCTGCCGGAGCGCAATCGCGTCGACCGGATCCCGCTCGTCGAGGCGCTTTCGGCGTGGCAGGCGTTGCCGCTGCGCGAGATGGCGCCGCCGGCCGCAGGCTGAAATCCGCGCTCGGTTACACTGGCGCGAACCCTCGTCCAGCGCTACATGACCCGCGACTTCTTCGCACAATCGGAACGCCTGCGCGCCCTGCTGTGGTGGCTGCCGCTGTACCTCGCGGTCGCGCTGATCACGATTTTCCTGCAGCCGCCGATCCCGCTGCATTCCACGCGTGCCCTGGCGGTGGCGTGGGACATGTGGATACACCACCAGTTCCTGGTGCCGCACATCAACGGCGCCCCCTACGCGGAAAAGGCGCCGCTGCTGTTCTGGCTGATCCACGCCGGCTGGTTGGCGTTCGGCGTCAACGACGTGTGGCCGCGCGTGCTGATGGTGCTGATCGGCGCCGCACAACTGATCCTCGCCCAAGCGCTGGCGCGACGGTTGTTTCCGGAGCGCCCCTGGGTCGCGCGCGCCACCCCGTGGCTGCTGATGGCGTTCGCCTACGGATTCCTGTACGGCCTGCAGATCATGTACGACGGCTTGCTGGCGGTGTGGGTGCTGGCCGCGCTGTTGTGCCTGGTGCCCGGGCCGCGTCGCACGGCGCCGCGTTGGCCAGGCTTCGCGGTCTGCCTCGGGCTGGGCCTGCTCACCAAGGGCCCGGTACTGTTGGTGCACGCCGCGCCGGTATGGCTGCTGGGCCCGTGGTGGTCGGCGTACGCGCGTGAACACTGCGCACGCTGGTACGGATTCGGCGTACTGGCGCTGCTCGGCGGTTGCATCCTGCTGGCCGCGTGGGTGGTCCCCGCCGTACAGGACAGCGGGGGGGCGTACGCCCACAACCTGCTGTTCAGGCAGACCAGCGGCCGGGTGGTCGATGCCTTCATCCATGAGCGACCGTTCTGGTGGTACCTGCCGTGGGCGGCGGTACTGCTGTTTCCGTTCGTGCTGTGGCCGCGGCTGTGGGCCGGCATCGCGGCGCTGCGCCGCCCGCTCCCGGCGGGTCTGCGCATGGTGTTGGCGTGGCTGCTGCCCGCGTTCGTGATCTTCAGCGCGTTCAGCGGCAAGCAGAGTTACTACCTGGTGCCCGAACTGCCGGCCGCCGCGATCGTGATGGCCGCCGCCATCGCCGCTCTGCGTGCGCGTGCCGGCAAGGCAGCGCGCAGTGCCTGGCTGGGCGCGTGGCTGCTTGCGTCGGGATCGTTCGGGCTCGCCGTCCTGCTGTTCGCGTTGCCGCTGCTTGCGGGCGCGGGCGGGCTGCACACGCACTGGTTGCGTGACCTCGCATCGAGCAGCGCACCGTTTGGCGTGTTGTACGTGCTGCTCGGCGTATTCGTGTTGCTGCCGGGTCGCGGTGAGCTGCGCCGTATCGCCGCCGCCAGTCTGATCGGTACCGCCGGCGCCTATGCGTTGTTCACGCTGGCGTTGTACCCGGCGTTCGACATGCGGCCCGCGGCGAAGCTGCTTGCCCACGCCGAAGCGCAGGGCCACGCCATCGGCAACCTCGGCATCTACAACGGCCAGTTCGAGTTCGCGGGACGCATGACCCGGCCCGTCGCGCGCCTGTACGAAGGGCAGTCCCTGCAGCACTTCGCCTCCAGCCATCCGCGCGGACTGGTGATTGCCTACCCTGAACGCCTCGGCGCCGACACCCTGCGTTACGCGCGGCTGGTGCAGCCTTATCGCGGTACCTGGATGGTGATCTGGAACGCATCTACGCTGGCGATGCTGCGGCGCGGACAGCAGCCGCCCGAACCATCGGTTCCCACGGTGTTGCTGCCGGCGCCGAATTACTGGCGCTATGCCAATGTCCACGGCGATCGTCCCTGAGCGCCACCCCGGCCACCGGCCGGGTCCCTCCGTCGCCATGCAGGCCGGCACGGCCTGCGAGCTTGCCACCCAAGCTGTGATCCACGTCCGGGAGCCGCGTGGGCAGGTTTGCCACGATGGCCGAGCATGAAACGCATCGAGCTCCTGCGTGCGCAACTTGGCGGTCCCCGTGATGGTGCGCTGCTGCGCTTCTCGCTGGGTACCGCCCTGCTCGATGCCGCTGATCCGCACGCGGCCATCACCGAACTGCGTGCCGCGCTCGACTTCGACCCCGGTTATGCTGCGGCCTGGAAACTGCTCGGCAAGGCCTGCCTGCAGGACGGCGATGCCCACGCGGCCGGCGCTGCATGGCGGCGGGGTGTCGCCGTCGCCGGCCGGAATGGCGACGTGCAGGCCGCGAGGGAAATGCGCGTTTACCTGAAACGGCTGAATTGACGCACGCCGCGCCAGCGGGCGTGCACGGGGAACAACCCATGCAACCATCCACCAGTCCCAACCCGCTGTGGCAACGCTTCCGTCCGCTGATCTGGCTGGGCGCCTGCTTCCTTGCCATCTCCTTCGTGACGCGCTTGACCCTGCTCCTGATGACGGGTTCCGGGGTGCCTGCCGATCCGTTGTACTGGCTGTATGCGTTCGGCGCAGGACTGGGCTACGACCTGGTGACGTTCGTCTACTTTGCCTGGCCGCTGGTGTTGTTCCTGTGGCTCGTGCCGGCACAGCGCGGACGCATGGCGGGCTGGCTGCGCTGGCTGCTGTACGCACTGGCACTGCTGGCGATCTGCGCAATCTGCCTGGGCTTTTTGCGCTGGCGTTACGACGCGAACTGGAAGACGGCCTGGCCGGTGTTGCTGCCTTTCATGTTCGGGCTGCCGCTGGCGGCGTTTACCTACCGATCCCGGGTGGGGCAGTGGATCTTGTACCTGTTTTGCCTGGCATTGGTGTTCATGTTGCTGTTCACGGGCGCGGCGGAACTGACCTTCTGGAACGAGTTCGGCACGCGTTTCAACTTCATCGCCGTGGATTACCTGGTGTACACGTCCGAGGTGATCGGCAACATCACCGAATCCTACCCAGTGGCGTCATGGCTGGCCATGCTGGCGGCGGCGGCCATTGCAATCGTGGTGCTCTCGCGGCGCAGCCTGCGCACCAGCCAGGATGCCAGCCGCTTCGGCCCGCGCACGCTGGTGGTGGCCGGCTGGCTGGTCGTGACGGTCGTCACCGCGTTCAGCGTCGACGCCAGCATGAAAAACATGACCCGCAACACCTACGTCAACGCGCTCGCCGGCAACGGCATGTACCAGTTTTTCGCGGCGTTCCGCAACGAGCAACTCAATTTCCACCAGTTCTACCGGACGCTGCCCGACAACGAGGCCTACGCCATCGTGCGCAGGTTGATGAAGACGCCTTCCTCGACGTTCCTGAACGACGACCCGCACGATCTCACGCGCATCATCCGCAACCCCGGCCAGGAGCGTGACCTCAACGTGGTCCTGATCACGGTGGAAAGCCTGTCGGCTGGTTACCTGGGCGTGTTCGGCAACCCCGGGGGGCTGACGCCGTTCCTGGACGGGTTGGCCGGCAAAAGCCTGTTCTTCGACCACATGTACGCCAACGGCACGCGCACCGTGCGCGGACTGGAGGCGGTGACGCTGTCGGTGCCGCCAACGCCGGGCAACTCGCTGATCCACCAGCAGCACAACGAGAACCTGTTTTCGCTGGGAAGCATCTTCAACCAGCACGGCTACGTGTCCGAATTCGTCTACGGCGGCTACGGCGAGTTCGACAACATGAATTATTTCTTTGCCCACAACGGCTACAAGGACGTCGACCGCCGCGACATACCCCCCACCGCCACCATCCACGGCGCCAACGTCTGGGGGGTGGCCGACGAGGACCTGTATACGCTGGCCATGGGCCAGATGGACAAGATCCATGCCGAGGGCAAGCCGTTCTTCCTGCACATCATGACCACGTCCAACCATCGCCCCTACACCTGGCCCAAGGGACGGGTGGACATGCCGCAAGGCAAGCGCGCCGGCGCGGCCAAGTACACCGACTGGGCCATCGGCGATTTCATCCAGCGCATGCAGGCAAAACCCTATTTCGCTGACACGGTATTCGTCATCACCGCCGACCACTGCGCCGACAGCTCGGGCAGCACGCGCATTCCCGTCGATCGCTACCACATCCCACTCTTCATCTACTCACCGGCACACATCGCACCACGGGTGGTGGGCAACATGATGTCGCAGATCGACATCGCACCGACGCTCCTGGGTCTGCTCCATTTCAACTACCGCAGCCGCTTCTTCGGCTACAACGTGCTCGATCTGCACGCAAGCAAGGCACGCGCCTTTCCGTCCACCTATGCCAACCTGGGCGAATTGCACGACGGACGCCTGACCATACTGATGCCCGGCCGCAAGGTCATGCAGGTCAAGCCCGACCCCGAAACCGGGACCGCCGTGCCCTACAAGCAAGTGGACCCGACCTTGCTGGACCAGGCGATCGCGTATTACCAGGTTGCCTATGACGAGTTCGAAACCGGCCGCATGCGCTGGCGTCCCGGTGACGGCACGCCGGTACCCAAACCGCAGCCGCCGGTCACGACAGCGCCAACCGACACCACGTCGGCGCCATGAGCGTGCAACGGTGCCTGCCGGTGCACCGCCACGGAAGGCGCTGCGCCGGCCGGCACCCGCGCATGCACCCGGAATGTCGGTGAGGCCGCCGCCGGATTTCCCGTTGCCATCTTCCCGATGCCCGGCCAGTCCAACACGCGCGTTCGCGTTATCATCAGCAGCTGTTTCGATCCGCGCCCTTCCGACCATGCCGCTCGCCCGCTTCCTGCCACGCTGGCTGCTGCCTGCCTGCGCAGCCCTCCTGCTCGCTGCCTGCGCGGCGCAGCCGCAGTGGCAGCTCAACGACGTCAAGGGCCACCTGCCCGACCTCAAGTTCCAGATGACCAACGATCTCGGGCAGCCGGTCACCGCCGCGACGTACCACGGCAAGCTCGTACTGCTGTATTTCGGCTACACCCACTGCCCGGACGTATGCCCGCTGACGCTGGTGCACCTGCACACGGTGTTGCAAAAGCTCGGCAAGCCAGCCGACGACGTGCGCATCCTGTTCGTGACGGTGGACCCGGTCCGCGACACGGTGCCGGTGCTGCACCAGTACGTCACCGCCTTCGACCCGCGCATCGTCGGCCTGACCGGCACCCAGGACGCCATCGCGCAACTGGCCAAGCGCTACCGCGCGTTCTACCAACGCGAAACGCCCAAGACCGCGTCCGGCGACTACGAAGTCACGCACAGCTCGGCGATCTACATTTTCGACCGCCAGGGCCGCGCGCGCCTGCTGGCGACGCCGGGCGATTCCAACGACGCGATCCTGCACGACCTGAAGATCCTGGCGGAGCAGCCGACATGAACTTGCGCGCCCTGCTGGCTGGCGCAATGTTGGCGATCGGCGTTTGCGCGTCCGCCGCGCCTGCGTCACCGCCGATTCAAGTCCAGCACGCCTGGATCCGCTGGCTGCCGGCCAGGCTGCCGGTGGCGGGTTATGCGGTGATCGTGAACGACGGCGACGGCCTGCTGCGACTCACCGGCGCGAGCAGCCCGGACTACGCGATGGTGATGCTGCACCACTCGCGGCTCGCGCAGGGCGACAGCACGATGGAGATGGTCGATCACCTCGACATTCCCGCGCACGGCAGCGCGGAGCTCGCGCCCGGCGGCTACCACCTGATGCTGATGCACGCCACCCGCGCCATCGAGCCGGGCGACAAGGTGCCGGTCATCCTGCAGTTCGCAGGCGGCACCAGCCTTCAGGTCGATTTTTCGGTGCTGCCGGCCAACGCTTCCGGACCGCCTGTTTCCGACTGAGCCACCGCCAGCGCCCGCGCGCGCAACGCCTCGCGCTGGCGGCGATTGCGCGGCAGACGGCCCTTGCTGTCCAGCCGCAACCAGTGGCCGAACGCGATCAGCGCGGCGATCACGCTCATCATCGAACTCGGGATCCACAGGATCAGGCCACCGATGTGCTGGTCCATGATCGCCGGAACGCCCGCGAACGCGCGTCCGCACAGGCTGTAGATCGGATACAGGTCGATCGTGGTGAAACTGATGTAGGCGCCGATCAGGATCTGCGGCAGGATCACCGCCAGCGCCACGAACACCCGCACCCCCGGCGACAATCGCGCCGGCGGACGCGGGCGATGATCAAGGATCAGCCACCAGAACAGCATGCCGTCGGCAGCCATGCTGTAGTTCATCACGTGGTACAGCCGCCAGTCGAGCATCGCGTCGAAGTGCACCACCGGCCACAGCCACAGGTAGATCAGGCCGACAAACAGGAAGGCCGCCACGAACGGGTTCAGCAGCACGTTGAAGAACATGCGCACCGGCTGCCACGCCAGGGCCGGCTTCAGCCAGCGCGTGCGGAAGCGCACCGGCAGCCCGCGCCGCATGGTGAGGCCCGGGAAGGCCAGCGCGATCAGGAACGGCCCCATGTGGTGCAGGCCCATGTGCTGGATGCGGTGGATGAAGAATTCGTGCTCGGCGTAGTAGTCGAGGTGGGTGTGCAGGCCGGTGTACACGACCAGCAGACCGGCCCAAAAGGCCAACTGCCGGTACCACGGCGCCGTCACGGGTGACCGCCGTGCGCCGCGCCAGTACAACCACACCGCCGCCGCGAACACCGCCACCACGACGACCGAGGGTTCCCAGGGGATCCACCAGCGCAGGAAATCAATCAAGACGTTCAAGGCATCATCCATCGGACGCGCGGTACCAGGGGCACGACGCGCCCAGGGGCTGCGGTCCTCGCAACCGCCTATTACAACGCAACGCGGCCGCGCTCGCCAGCCTGCCGCCCGGCCTTGCCGGCCGCCAGCTCGGTGAGGAACGCGGGCACCGAACCCACTTCGAGTGGACGTGCGTACAGGAACCCCTGCAGCAGGTCGCACCCGAACTCACGCAGCATTTGCAGTTGCTCGGCGGTCTCCACGCCTTCGGCCACCACCTGCAGGCCCAGGCTGCGACCCAGCGCGATGATCGACCTGACGATCGCGCGATCGCCGGATTCCGTCATCAGGTTGCGCACGAAGGTCCGGTCGATCTTGATCTGGCTGACGGTGAGGTTCTTGAGCGATTCGAGGTTGGAATAGCCCGTCCCGAAGTCGTCGATCGATACCCGGATGCCGCTGGCGGTCAGGTTCTCGAGCACCGGCAAGCCGCCTTTCACGTCCTGCACCAGGTGCCGCTCGGTGATCTCCAGCATCAAGTCGTCGTTGCTCACGCCATGCTTGTGCATGGCTTCGGCCAGGCTGTCCTGGAATGCGCCGGCGACGCGCAGTTGCATGCCCGACACATTGACGCCGACGTAGAACCGCGGCAATCCCGCGTGCTTCCAGGCCGCCGCCTGCCGGCATGCCTCGTCGATCACCCACGCACCGATCGACTCGATCAGGCGCGATTCCTCGGCCAGTCCAATGAACGCGCCGGGCCCGATCACGCCCATCCCGGGACGGTTCCAGTAAAGCAACGCCTCGAGGCCCCGGATGCGGTTCGCGCGTGCATCCACGATCGGCTGGTAACGCAACACGAATTGCGAGCGCACGATCGCGGCGCGCAAGGCCGCCTGCATGTCGTGCCGCCAGGTCACGACCTCGCCCATCCAGGGCTGGAAGCGCTGCACGATGTTGCCGCCCTCGGCCTTGGCCCGGAACAGCGCGGTATCGGCTTCGCGCACCAGGTTTTCCTCGTCCGACGCATCGTCCGGGAAGATGCTGAAACCCGCGCTGGCTGCGATGTCGAGCAGGCGGCCCTCGACTTCGACCGGCTGGCAGATGCGTTCCATCAGGCGCCGCAGCATGCCCTCGGTGGCATCGGCATCCGTATTGGGCAACAGCAGCAGGAACTCGTCGCCACCGAACCGGCACAGCACGTCGCCCTCGCGGACGCCTTCGCTCAACCTTTGCGCCACCGCGCAGATCACGTCGTCGCCGACGCTGTGCCCCGCAGTGTCGTTGATTTCCTTGAAGTTGTCGAGGTCGAAAAAAGCCACCGCCAGCGGCTGTGCACTGTGGCGCGCGCTCACCAGCGCCTGCGCGAACTGGCCGCGCATGTGGGTGCGGTTGGGCAACCCGGTCAGGGCATCGAAATAGGCAAGGTGGCGGATGCGCGCCTGCGCATAGCGCAGCTCGGCCGTATCCACGCACACGTGGATGTGGAAGGCAACTTCTCCCGAGGCATCGCGCACCGCCACCACCGAGCTGTCCAGCGCCTTGCCCTCGCCATTGCGACGCCGCCAAGCCAGCTCGCCGCTCCATTTGTCCGATTCACGCAGGGCCCGCTCGCACGCCCGGGTCGCGGCCGACGGAACCTGCATGTCGCGCACCGATTGTCCGATCAGCTCCTCGCGTTGATGCCCGGTCATGCGGACGAAGGCGCTGTTGACCGACACGATCCGCTGGCCCGGGTCGCTGATCAGGATGCCGTCGCTGCCGGCCTCGAAAACGCTCGCCGCGATCTGCAACTGGCGCTCGTCCCGCAGGCGGTCGGTGATGTCGGTGTAGGAGCCCAGTACCCGCTGCGGCGTGCCGTCTTCGGCGTACTGGACCACGCTGCGGGCAAGGATGGTCAGCAGGCGGCCCTCGCGGGTGCGCATGCGCATCACCCGCTGCAGTTCATCGGTACGGTGCGCCTGCATGTGCGCATAGATGCTTTCGCGCGACGCCGGGTAGTCCTCGGGCACGATCACCCGCTGCATGTCCTCCGGGGTGACCAGGTCCTTTTCGCCGTAACCCAGCAGCTCGTGGACCCGGTGCGAGAAGCTGAACCGGCGGTTCGCGGCATCGAACTCCCAGGTGCCGTCGTTGCTGCACTCGGCCAGCAACATGTAGCGCTCGTGGCCTGCCTTCAGCTCCTGCAGCATGCCGCGCTGCCTGCGCAGCGCCCACGCCGCCAGCGCAATGCTGACCAGCGATGCGATGATCGCGACCACCAGCAAAATCACGTTCAAGCGCAGCCAACCTCCCGGCCGCGGGGCCACGACCCCGCCTGCTTTCGTCATCGGCACGCGAACCCGCTCCGCGCGCCGGCGGCCAGCTTACCCGATCCGCTCCAGCACGTAGCCCCCGACATGCACCACCGGCGCGGTCAGCCAGTGGTCGGCCAGCAGGAAGCTGAACAGGGCGATCAGGTACACGATGGAGTAGCCGAAGGCACTCATCGCGAAACGCTCATCGGGCGGCCGCATCAGCCGGACCGCGTAATACAGGTAGGCGATGCCCAGCACCGCGGCGCCGCCCAGGTACAGCATGCCGCTCATGCCGGTGAGGTACGGCAGCAGGCTCACCAGCACCAGCAGGATCGTGTAGAACAGGACGTGCCAACGGGTGTATTCGACACCGTATACCACCGGCAGCATGGGGATGCAGGCGCGCCGGTAATCCTCGCGCCGGAAGATCGCCAGCGACCAGAAATGCGGCGGCGTCCACGCGAACACGATCAACACCAGCAGCAACCCGTAGGCCCAGTCGCTGGCCGACTGCATCCCGGTCACCGCGGCCCAGCCCAGCAGCGGCGGGATCGCGCCGGCCAGTCCGCCGATCACGATGTTCTGGGGGGTCGCGCGTTTCAGGAACGCGGTGTAGACCACCGCGTAGCCGATCAGCCCGATGAAGGTGAGCAGCGCGGTCAGCCAGTTCACCAGCAGTCCAAGGATCAGCATCGATGCAGAGCCCAGCACGACCGCAAAGACCAGCACCTGGCGCGTGGTCAGGGTGCCCGTGACCAGCGGACGATGCGCGGTGCGAGCCATCACCCGGTCGATGCGCTGGTCGATCAGCTGGTTGAGCGCCGCCGCCGAGGATGAAGCCATCCAGATCCCCAGCATGCCGAACACCAGCGCGCGCCACGGCGGGATCCCCGGCGCGGCGAGCAGCATCCCGATCAGGGCCGTGAACACCAGCAGCGCGACGATGCGCGGCTTGGTGGCGGCAAGGTATTGGCCGGCGAGCGTGGACATTCGGATATTTTAAGCGGTTGGTAAACCGGGGTCAGAGTGGTGCTTCGGGCGACGGCTTGGTGAATCGGGGTCCATCGGCGAAACACCACCGTGACCCCAGCGCGCGCGGCTTCCGATCCCCGGCCCGCGCCAGCAACACCAGCAGCATGAACAGCAGCAGTGCGGCGCCCCCGGTATGCGCGACCGCAATTGCCAGCGGCAGGCCCAGCATCACGTTGCTGATGCCCAGCGCGACCTGGAGCAGCACCAGTACCGCCAGCGCGATCGCATGCCAGCGCAAGCCCGCGCGGCCGGCCTTGCGCGCCAGCCACAGCACGTACACGAATACCACGATCGCGCCGAAGCGGTGCACCATCTGGATCGCGGTGCGGGCGGCGGCATCCAGGATGCCGCCCTGGTAATCCACCCCGATGCCACGCCACAGGACGAAGCCCTGGTGGAAATCCATCGCCGGCCACCACTGGCCCAGGCAGGTCGGAAACGCCGAGCCGCCGATCCCGCAGGCCAGCGCCGCGTAATTCGACGAAGTCCAACCACCGAGGAAGATCTGGCAGGCCAGCAGCACCAGCCCGACGATCGTCGCCGCAAGCAGCCCCCTGCCCCCCAGCGAAATGGTGTCGGGGACAATTGTTGGCTGAAGCTGATCACGCTCGTTCCCCGCAGCCTTGGGTAATTGTCCCTGACACCATTTCAGGTGCCACGCGACCCACGCCAGCAGCGCGAAGGTTGCCATGCCGCCCAGCAGGTGGCCGGAGACCACGATGGGTTTCAGCAGCCACGTGACGGTCCACATCCCGAGCAAGGCCTGGAAGCACACCACCGCGAGTGCCAACACCGCGATCCGCTTCCAGCCGGCGCGGCGCCAGCAGATCGCCGCCCCCAGCAGTAGCGCCTCGCCAATGGCAGCGACCACGCTCGAGGCCACGTAGTCCCGGGCCATGTACAGCGGTATGCCGACGCCGATCAGGATCACCCCCGCGACCACCAGCGCGAAACGGCGCCGGGTCGCGAAGGTTGCCGCGAGCGCCTCGGCCAGCACCAGCAGGCCGAGCGTGCCCGCGGCGAAACGATGGGTCTGCTCACGCCAGGCCTTGTGGGTTTCCACCGGCCGGTTGGGGAACGCCTTGTCCGCTTTCGCTACGGCCGCCGGCTTGACCGGCCAGCTGACCCTTCCGTAGCAGGTCGGCCAGTCGGGACAGGACAGCCCGGCATTGGACAGGCGCACGAAAGAGCCGTACATGATGAGGAAAAAAGCGAGCGCGCACGCGGCCCACGCCAGCGCGCGCAGGGGCAGATTCGTCGCCGGCATCACAGCGCCACCTTCACCGCTTTCTTGAGGTCCCGCCGCAAGCGCGCCGGGTCGAACCCCGCCGGATAGCTCAGCATGGCCTTGCCTCCCGGCGTGACCAGCACCGCGCTCACGCTGTCGGGTGCCGTCGCGCGAAAATCCTCGAGTGCCGGGGAAGAGGTGGTCGCGAGCGTCCACACCTTGTCGAAACCTTCTGCCGCGGCGCCCTGCGGCGGCGCGCCGAGGTACACCAGCCGCAGCATGTCGGCCTGCTTGTCCAGCGTGATTTGCGCGCGGTGGACCAGGTCGAGTTCACGCAGGCAGCGTTCGGCGCAATGCGGCCCCGGCAGCGCAACCAGCGTCCATGCGGGTTCCCGGCCGTGGAACGCGAACGGCTTGCCGTCGGCCAGCCGCACCGGCATTTGCGCGAGGTCGCGCTCGGGCCGGATGTGCGTGCCGTAGCTGCGGGTGGGCGGCGACCAGCCCGAGGCCATCATCACGGCCGCGCCGATCATTGAGGTCGCGAAGATGGCCACGATCACCACGGCTTGCAGGCGGCGTCGATTGCGCAAATCCATCCTAGGGCCTCTTGACGCTATGCCAAGCGAGCCGCGTTGCTTCCGCAGCGGCTGCCAGACGAGGCGCACCCCGCAGTGCCATGGTGGTCCCATGGCCAAGGCGTGCACCGAAGTCTGGTGGTCGCTGCGAAGCAACCCTCCGGGCCGGGGCCATTTGCCCGCATGGCAGTGTCATCACTCGTTTATGTATCGACATACATCTTCCTCGCTCTTCCTTGCCCTGCGGGCAAATAGCCGACGGCGCGACCGTTTGGCATAGCGTCAACAGGCCCACCTATTCCTCGTCGTCGGTTGCGGCGGCGTCACCGTGTTTGACACGATGCAGCACGAAAAACATCACGATCGCCGCGATCGCGAAGCTGAACCACTGCAAGGCGTAGGCGCGATGCCGGGCGGGCAGCATCACGTTGGCCGTCCAGCTGCGGATGTAGGCGCTGTGCGGATCGGGGTCGGCCAACAATACATGCGGATAAACCGCGGCGCCGAGATCGGACGCGATCTGCTGGAGGTCGATGAACGTCACCAGCTTGGGCCAGGTCCTTTCGCGCGGCAACGGGTTGCCGCCGAGTTTCAGGCCGGGCAGCGGTGGCGGCGCGTAAATGCCTTCGAGCGTGACGGCATGGCCCGGGATCGGCGGGATGTCCGGCAAGGTGGTGGTATCGGGTCCCATCCTGGCGAGGAACCCGAGGTTCACCAGCAGCAGGCGTGCGGAATCCTCGGGCTTGAATGGCACGAACACCATCACGCCCAGCCGGCCGGCACGCATCTGGTCGTCCAGCAGGTACACGCGGTCGCCCTGCAGGGTGCCGGTCACCTTGACGTGCGGGTAGGCGTCGGGGACGCGATCCGCACGCGCATCGGCCAGGCTCACCAGCGGCGCGCTGGCGGCATTGTGGAAGCGCGCCAGCACGGTTTCCTTGTACGCGGCGCGCCGCAACTGCCACACGCCCAGCGCGCAGAACACTGCGACGCCGAACACGGCGAGCGACACCGCGAACACGCTGGGGCGCCGCAGGCGCATCACGCCGCATGCACCAGCGGCGCGGGACGCAACGCTATACTCGGCGTTTCCGCCCGCCGTCTTCCCATGTCACTCACCACCCTGTACAAAGCCGTCTTGATCATCGTGTTTCTGGTGGTGATCTTCGAGCTGGGCCAGGCGTTGTATTTCATGATGACCGACCGCAAGGACACCGGCCGCACGGTGTGGGCGCTGACGCGGCGCGTCGCATTCTCGGCGTTGTTGCTCATCCTGATCGTGATCGGCATCTGGACCGGCGTGCTGCATCCGCACGGCATCTACGTGCGCTGACGCGGGGATCGGGGACCGGAAGATGGTGAGGGCAGCGGTTTTTTCTGGCAAGCCTTGCGAGCACGGATTCCGTGGCATCGCGGTGAATCAGCACGCCGCGCCACGGACCGGCACTGCTCCGGTCCCCGGTTCCTAGAGGATGTACACGAACAGGAACAGGCACAGCCAGATCACGTCCACGAAGTGCCAGTACCACGACACCGCCTCGAACGCGAAGTGGTTCTGAGGCGTGAAATGCCCGCGCACGCAACGCAGCCACATCACGATCAGCATGATGGTGCCGAGCGTCACGTGCAGGCCATGGAAGCCGGTGAGGATGTAGAACGTCGCACCGTAGATGCCGGTGTGCAGCGTCATGTTGAGGTGGACGTAGGATTCCCAGTACTCGTGCGCCTGCAGCCCAAGGAAGATCGCGCCCAGCACGATGGTGAGCCCGAGGAACCCGATCAGGCGCTTGCGGTTGCCCGCGCGCAGCGCGTGGTGCGCGATCGTCACGGTGATCGACGACGACAGCAGCAACAGCGTGTTGATCAGCGGGATGCCCCACGGCGAGGTGGCGATGAACGAGCCGCCCACCGAATCCGGGCCATTGGTCGGCCATGCCGCGGAGAAGCCCTGCCAGATGAAGCCGTTGGTCAGGATGCCCTTGTCGCCGGCACCGCCCAGCCACGGCACCACGAAGGTGCGGATGTAGAACAGGCCGCCGAAGAACGCGGCGAAGAAGAACACTTCGGAGACGATGAACCACATCATCCCCATCCGGAACGAAGTATCGACCTGGCCGTTGAAGATGCCCTTCATCGACTCGCGGATCACGTTGCCGAACCAGCCGAACATCATGCCGATGATGGTCAGCGCGCCGATCGTCAGGACGATCTTTCCGGGCACGTCGTAACCGTTCAACCAAACCGCCGCGCCGGTCATGAACAGGAACATGCCGATCACCGCGATGATCGGCCAGCGGCTGCTGTGCGGAACGTAGTAGACGTTGGCGTCGAGTTGGCTCATGTCAAGGATTCCGGTGTATGGCTGGCTAACGGTGTTGACCGATCAACGTGTGGGGACCCAGTTGGGGATGCCTGCGAAATGCCCATGCAGCAGGCTGGCGACGAAAAACGCGATCGCGATCGCCGCGATGATCCATGCCGTGCGTCGTGCACCGGCCTTGCGGCGTGCCAGGTCATCCGACGGCTGTTTCGCATCAATGGGGTGGTCTGTTCGAAGCATGTTTGTGAAATTCAAACGGAGCCGCATTTGTTGAAAACAAGGCCATGGATGGCCGAGATGGAGCTTCAGATCCGCGAACGCTGCCGTTTGCGGTCTGACCGAACGGAGCAGCGTTCATGGACGAACGCACAACTAATGACTCACGTCCCCGTGCGCAAGCTGGCTGTCGTCGATCACCGGCGGCACCGTGAAGCTGTGGTGCGGTGCCGGCGACGGCAGCGTCCACTCGAGCCCGTAGGCATGTTCCCACACCCGCGAGGTTGCCTTGGCCTTGGAGAAGAACACGCAGTGGATCACCACGCCCACCAGGATCAACTGGCTGGCGCCGAACCAGAAACCACCAATCGAGGACACCATGTTCCAGTCGGCGAAAGCCACGTTGTAATCGGGGATGCGGCGCGGCATGCCGGCGAAGCCGAGGAATTGCTGTGGGAAGAACAGCACGTTCACCGAGATCACGCTTGACCAGAAATGCAGCTTGGACCAGAAACCGGAATACATGTGGCCCGACCATTTCGGCAGCCAGTAGTACACCGCACCAATGATCGAGAACAGCGCGCCGCCCACCAGCACGTAATGGAAGTGCGCGACGATGAAGTAGGTGCCGTAGTACTGGAAGTCAGCGGGTACCAGCGCCATCATCACGCCGGAGAAGCCGCCGATCGAGAACAGCACGATGAAGCCGATCGCCCACAGCATCGGCGTTTCGAAGCTGAGCGAGCCGCGCCACATCGTGGTGACCCAATTGAAGATCTTCACGCCGGTCGGCACCGCGATCAGCATGGTCGAGAACATGAAGAACACCTCGGCGCCCAGCGGCAGGCCGACGGTGAACATGTGGTGCGACCACACGATGAACGACAGGAACGCGATGCACGCGATCGCGTACACCATCGCCTTGTAGCCGAACAAGGGCTTGCGCGCGAAGGTCGGCACGATTTCCGAGATGATCCCGAATGCCGGCAGGATCATGATGTATACCTCGGGGTGGCCGAAGAACCAGAACACGTGCTGGTACATCACCGGGTCGCCGCCCGCCGCGGCGTTGAAGAAGTTGGTGC
The DNA here is from genome assembly GCA_036279975.1 of Rhodanobacteraceae bacterium. Taxonomy (GTDB): domain Bacteria; phylum Pseudomonadota; class Gammaproteobacteria; order Xanthomonadales; family Rhodanobacteraceae; genus 66-474. The sequence goes on along the minus strand of DASURP010000006.1, from coordinate 51,875 downwards.
CGAAGAAGCGGTCGAACAGCATCATCGTGACCGCGCCGGCCAGTACCGGCATCACCGCGATCACCAGGAACGAGGTGATCAGCCAGGACCAGCAGAACATCGGCATCTTCAGGAGATCGAGTCCCGGCGCGCGCAGGTTCAGGATCGTCGCGATGATGTTGATCGAACCCAGGATGGACGAGATGCCCATCAGGTGGATCGCGAAGATCATGAAGGCGATGGCGTCGCCGCCCTGCAGCACCAGCGGCGGGTACATCGTCCAGCCGGCGGCGGGGGCACCGCCCGGCATGAAGAACGTCGACAGCAGCAGCACGAACGCGAACGGCAGGATCCAGAACGACAGGTTGTTCAAGCGCGGCAACGCCATGTCGGGCGCGCCGATCTGCATCGGGATCATCCAGTTCGCGAGGCCGACGAACGAGGGCATGATCACGCCGAAGATCATCACCAGCCCGTGCATCGAGGTCAGCTCGTTGAAGAAGTAGGGCTGCATCAACTGCATGCCCGGCTCGAACAGTTCGGCGCGGATCAGCATCGCCATGCTGCCGCCCACGAACAGCATCAGGAACGAGAACGACAGGTACAGCGTGCCGATGTCCTTGTGGTTGGTGGACATGACCCAGCGCTCGAAGAAGCCCTGGTGGTGTTCCTCGTAATGGACGGCTTGCGCTGTGCTGGACATGGTGCGGATCCTCTGGAATTGCCTGTTACGGCTGCGCGAACGTTTGAAGCGGCATCAACCCTTGGCCGGGGGCGGCGTCGACGGCGGCGCCTGGGCGGTGCGAGCGGCCTTGTCGAGCGTGTTGGCGCTCTGCTGTTCCGCAAGCCAGGCATTGAACTGGTCCTTCGGCAACACCTTCACCACCACCGGCATGGCGCTGTGGTCCTGTCCGCACAATACGTAGCACTGGCCACGATAGATGCCGGGCTTGTCGACCTTGGCCCACGCGTCGTTCATGATGCCTGGGATGGCATCGCGCTTGGCCGCGAAATCGGGCACCCACCAGCCATGGATCACGTCGTCGGCGGTGATCAGGAAGCGCACCTTCACGCCCGCCGGAATCACCAGCGGGTGGGTCACGTTGAGCAGGTAGTCGTGGTAACCGTCGGGCGCGACGATGCTGTTCGGGTCGATGCCGGAGCCGAGCTGGCGCGCGGCGTTGCTGTCCCAGGCGAGCCGCGAATAGATGGTCGGCACCTTGGTGATCGGCTTGCCGTCGTAGCTGATGTAGTCGTAGCGCCACAACCACTGGTAACCGGTGACCTTGACGGTCATCTCGGAGCCGGTTGCGTTGTACATCTCGCGGGTCAGGATGGTCGCGGGCGTGGCCAGGCCGACCAGGATCAGTACCGGCACGATCGTCCAGCCCACTTCCATCACCGTGTTGTGGCTCCAGGTTGCCGCAACGGAGCCTTTCGATTTGCGAAACCGGATGATCGCGATGAACATCGCGCCGAACACGAGAATGCCGAGGGCGACGCACACCCACAGGGCCGCCATGTGCAGATCCCAGATCTGCCGCGTGATGGTGGTGGCGCCCTTGTCGAGGTTCATCTGCCACGGAACCGGATTGGCGGCGGCAGCCATCGATACCAGCGACGCGCCCAAGGCAGCGCCCGCCCCCAGGATCCGCTGTTTGCAATTGCTGGAACTCATAGTCATTGCACCCTTGGGAAGATTTGAACAACCTGACAGACCCGGCCCCGCATTCCCGCAGCGCGTGCCTCCACGACCCCCGTCAAACCGTTGCTTCGCCTCGATTCGGCCACCCCCTTGACCCAGGGGGGCTGGACGCACAGCCGGAACTCTCCGCAACCTTTCAACTTTCACGCCAGCCGCTGCGACCGGACAGCAGGGATTTCAGCCACCGCGACAATTGCATCCTCTCATCATCGCCAAGGCACGTGCCGACTTCCTGCTCGCGCCCTTGCGCGGCCAGCACCACGTGCCGATGGCCGTCGCCGCGATCGAGCACCCGTACCCGCGTCCACGCCGCGGGAAAGGTGCTGGCCACGCGGCCACGCGGCGGAAGCTGCTCGATCCGGACCTGGTCCGTATCCAGCGTGATGCGCTCCCTGCGATCGCCACTGCGCCATACCAGCCACAGCGCCATCGCCAACACCGGTACTTCGATCAACGCAAACAGCGGCGCGAACACGTCACCACCCCATGCCGCAAGTCCTGCCACCAACAATGCCGCGATGCACAGCTCCCACGTCAACTGGCGCATCTGCTGCCGGCTGAGCGCCCGGTTGGGCGCGAGCAGCAGCGTCACCTGCCCGGTTTCGGCAACCACCGGTAAGCGTGTAATCATGGTCATCTGCAGCACCGCAATCCGGGGATCATAAGGCCGCCGGGCCACTGCGGCAAGAATAGCCCGCCAAGGCAGGGCACTTTTGCCGCGAATCATTGGCTGCAGCGCAGCCAGGACGTACAATGGGCGGTCACGTTCCGAATAGCCTCCGATGGCCGAAATCCTGAGCCCCGAACTGCCGGACGCGCCCGACGCCGCGCGTGCGCGCATCACCGGCGCCTGGCTGCGCGACGAAACCGAAGCGGTCCTCGACATGCTCGACCGGGCCAGCCTGCCCCCGGACGCACGCGACGCCATCGAGGCCACCGCCGCCGACTTGGTGAAAAGGGTGCGCGCCAAGCAGGACCAGCGCAGCGCCATTGCCGCCTTCATGCAGCAGTACGACCTGTCCTCGAGCGAGGGCATCCTGCTGATGTGCATCGCCGAGGCCCTGCTGCGGATCCCCGACAGCGATACCGCGGACAAGCTGATCCGCGACAAGCTCGCGGAAGCGGACTGGAAGAAGCACCTCGGCACCAGCAAATCGGTATTCGTCAACGCCTCCACCTGGGGATTGCTGCTGACGGGCCACCTGGTCCGGCTCCCCGACGCCACCCGCCGCGACTACCAGGCGGCGCTGCGCCGGCTCGTCAACCGCGCCGGCGAGCCGCTGGTGCGCATGGCGGTGCGCCAGGCCATGCGCATCATGGGCCAGCAATTCATCATGGGCAGCAACATCAACGCGGCCCTGCTTCGCGCACAGCGCAACGGCAACGATGCCTACCGCTACTCGTTCGACATGCTGGGCGAAGCCGCGCTGACCCAGACCGCCGCCGACATGTACATGCAGGCCTACCGCAACGCCGTCGAGGCGCTGGGCAACCACCCCAAGGCGGGCGACGTGCTGGAGGCGCCGTCGATATCGGTGAAGCTGTCGGCGTTGCACCCGCGCTATGAAGTCGCCAAGCGCGCCCGGGTGATGGATGAACTGGTGCCGCGCGTACTGGAACTGTCGCAACAGGCCATGGCGCGCGGCATCGCCCTGACCATCGACGCCGAGGAAGCCGCGCGCCTGGAGCTTTCGCTGGACATCTTGCACGCGGTGTTCGCCCACCCATCGCTGCAGGGCTGGAACGGTTTCGGTCTGGCCGTGCAGGCCTACCAGAAGCGTGCGCCGTTCGTGATCGACTGGCTGGCCGAAACCGCGCGGGCAACGGGCCGCCGCTGGTGCGTGCGCCTGGTCAAGGGCGCATACTGGGACGCCGAGATCAAGCTGGCCCAGGAACAGGGGCTCGCCGGTTATCCGGTGTACACGCGCAAGCCCAGCACCGACGTGTCCTACCTCGCCTGCGCGCGGCGCATGTTCGACGCCGGCGCCGCGCTGATCTACCCCCAGTTCGCCACCCACAACGCGCACACCATCGCCGCCATCCACCGGATGGCGCGCGGACGGCCCTTCGAGTTCCAGCGCCTGCACGGCATGGGCAAGGAACTCTACGACGAAGTGATCGGCAAGGCACACATGGACGTGCCCTGCCGCGTGTACGCGCCGGTCGGCAGCCACAAGGACCTGCTGCCCTACCTGGTGCGCCGGCTGCTGGAAAACGGCGCCAACACCAGTTTCATCAACCACGTGGTGGACGAATTCCTGCCCATGGAACAACTGGTCGGGGATCCGTGCGAGGCGGTACGCGCGTTCGAATCCAAGCCGCACCCGCGCATTCCGCTACCCGTCAATCTCTACGGGCACTTGAGGAAAAATTCCATGGGCGTCAATCTTGCCGACGACGACGAACTGAAAGCCCTGGCGCAGGCCATCAACGCCACGCGCGGCCCCTGGCGCGCCGAACCCCTGGTGCCGGGCGCGCGATCCGCCGACGCGCCGCGCGACATCACCAGCCCCGCCGACCGCCGCGTGGTGGTGGGCCAGTCGCGCAACGCCGACGCCGCGACCATCCTGCACGCGCTCGACAACGCCATCGCCGCGCAACCGGCGTGGGATGACACGCCTGCGGACGAACGCGCCAAAATCCTCGAGCGCGCGGCCGACCTGCTGGAGGAGAACCGTGCCGAACTGATCGCCCTGTGCGTGCGCGAAGCCGGCAAGACCATTCCCGCGGCCATCGGCGAAGTGCGCGAGGCCGCCGACATGTGCCGCTACTACGCGGCCAGGGCGCGCGAGCTGTTCGGCAAGCCCGAAAACCTGCCCGGCCCCACCGGAGAGACCAACCGGCTCTACCTGCACGGCCGCGGCGTGTTCGTGTGCATTTCACCATGGAACTTCCCGTTGGCGATCTTCACCGGCCAGGTCGCGGCCGGCCTCGCCGCGGGCAACAGCGTGATCGCCAAGCCGGCCGAACCCACCACCCTGATCGGCCACTTCGCGGTGAAACTGCTGCACCAGGCCGGCGTGCCGGAACAGGTCCTGCAGTACGTGCCGTGCCGGGGCCGCGTGCTTGGCGAAACCTTGCTTACGCGCCCCGAGGTTTCCGGCGTGTGCTTCACCGGCTCCACCGAAACCGCGTGGACCATCAACCGCACGCTGGCCGCCCGCAGCGCCCCGATCGCCGCGCTGATCGCCGAGACCGGCGGCCAGAATGCGCTGATCGCCGACTCCTCGGCGTTGCCCGAACAACTGGTCAAGGACGTGATGACCAGCGCCTTCGATTCCGCCGGCCAGCGCTGCTCGGCCGCGCGGGTGCTGTTCGTGCAGGAAGACATCGCCGACCACGTGATCCGGATGTTGCAAGGCGCGATGGACGAATTGACGGTCGGCGATCCGGCGCTGCTGTCGACCGACGTCGGCCCGGTCATCGACCAACCCTCCTGCGCCTCGCTGGAAGAACACGCGGAAGTGATGCGCGGTTCGGCCAGGCTGATCAACATGGCGAAACTGCCGGAAGGCGCCGAACACGGCACCTTCTTCGCGCCGCGTGCCTATGAAATCCCGTCGATCAAGCTGCTGACACGCGAGGTGTTCGGCCCTGCCCTGCACGTGGTGCGCTGGAAGGCCGGCGAACTCGACGCGGTGATCGATGCGATCAACGCCACCGGCTTCGGGCTCACGCTCGGCATCCACAGCCGCATCGATGCCACCGTCGAACACATCCGCCGCCGCGCGCGGGTGGGCAACACCTACGTCAACCGCAACCAGATCGGCGCGGTGGTCGGCGTGCAGCCGTTCGGCGGCGAAAACCTGTCCGGCACCGGCCCCAAGGCCGGCGGCCCGCACTACCTGCTGCGCTTCGCGACCGAACGCACCTTCACCGTCAACACCACCGCCGCGGGCGGCAACGCCAGCCTGCTGACGCTGCAGGACTGAATCGTCCTCTACCGCAACCTGAACCTTCGGACGCGGCGCGGTTGAACCCGTGTCGCGCGACCCACTACGGTTGGGCCGCGGTGTCGATCGGCGCCGCATCCATCCGCTGCAAGAGGAAAGTCCCATGAATCCGCGACTTCACCGTATGGGCGCCATCGTGGCCGTGGCGCTGGGTGCCGGCATGCTGGCGCCCGTGGCGCTCGCCCAGGCGCAACAGGCAGCGCAGCCGCAACAGGCCCCGAGCCAGGACCAGGCAACCGCACCCACCAACACGGGCCCGGCCCCGACCGATGCGGAGTTGCAGCATTTCGCGCAAGCCGCCCGCGCAGTGCAAACCATCAAGCAGACCGCGCAACCGCAGATCGCGCAGGCGAAAAACGTGGACGACCGCACCAGGCTGCAACAGTCGGCCGAACAGAAAATGGAGTCCGCGGTGCGCAACAACGGTCTTTCGATCCAGCGCTACGAGCAGATCGCCATGGTTGCGCAAACCGACAGCAAGGTCCGGACGAAACTGATCAAGTTGATGCAGCAGCCCAAGCCACCCACGTCGTAAGCGGCGCGCGTTTCCGGCAGCAGCGAGTACCAGTCACACCGACCGTGTCGCCACCACCGGCGGCACGTTGGAAGCGCGCCGTGCGGGCGCGAACACGGCGAGCTGGCCAAGCAGCAGGATCACGGCGACGCCGACGGCCACGTACCACACCGGCATGCGGTCCATCTGGAACATCTTCAGCAGCGCGAGGTTGATGCCGACCGCGAGCATCACGCCGACCACGCAGCCGCCGCCCGCGATCAGCAGGTTTTCCAACTGGAAGTAGCGCAGGATGTCGGCCCTGGTCGCGCCCAGCGCGCGGCGGATGCCGATCTGCTTGTGGCGCTGGCCCACCCAGAAGCTGGTGAGGCCGGCCATGCCGACACCGGTAATCGTGAGCAGGATCACGCAAACGGCCGTCATCACCGTGACGATGAAGCGGTCGGAGGCGTAGCCCCATGCACGCACTTCGGCAAACGTGTGGACGCCCTGCATGTCATAGCGGGTTCCGGGCGGGATTACCCGCATCGGATCAACCTTGAACAACGCTTCGCGCGCCGCGCGCATCGCCGATTGCATGCGGTCCGGTTTGGCACGCACCGCGTACATGGTTGCGGCGGCGTCGATGCGGGTTGGAATCAGCACCGAGTTCCAGGCAATGGATTCAGGACCATCCGGCATCGAGGTGAGCATCCGCGCAACGATGCCGACGATGGTGCTGGGCTCCGAACTGCCATTGAGGTAGATCGGTTTGCCAAGCGCATCACCGTGCGGAAAAATCTGATCCGCCAGCGCCTGGGTCACGATCACGATCGGCGGAGCGCGTTTCTCGCTTGCAGCGCCATGCCGGATGTCGGCCATGCTGAAATCGCGCCCTGCAGCAAGGCGCAAGCCGAGCGTCGACAACATCTGCTGATCGCCGTAAAACAAGGTGGCATGGGTGGTGCCTTGGGGCTTCGCGGGTTCCGACGAAATGCCCGTGGTGTCGCCCGCACGCAGCAATGGCAAGGCGTTGACCGGGGTGGCGGCCCGCACGTCCGGCAGCGCGCGCAAGGCAGCCAGGTCCGTCAGCTGCATGGAGTCGAGCTTTTCCATCGAGGCGCGATCCGTCCCGGTCGGGGCGCCGACGTAGCTCTGCGCAATCAGGAACAATCCGCTTTCGACCAGTCCACTGGGGCGATTGATGCGCTGCGCAAGCGGACCCACGATGGCGAGGATGTTGCACACGATCGCGAGCGTCAGCGCAATCTGCAATCCGATCAGGAACACGCCGGCCTTGTGCTTGCGGAGCGCTGCGAGGATGGGGAAAAGGTTCACGGTCGTGTCCTCTTGCTTTGGCAGGAGCGCGCCTGCGCGCGAAACAAACTCCCGGTCGCCTGCAGGCAGGCTCCTACAACAGCTAATTCGACTTGATCTGCCACGCCGGGTGCACGTGCGCTGCGCGCCAGGTCGGATACAGCGCCGCCAGCAGCGTTGCGGCAATCGCCACCGCGATCGTGAGCATCAACAGCGGCGCGTCGATCCGCGGCACCATCGCCGACCACGATTCGGGAAACTTGAGGCCCAGCCACAACATGCCCAGCCAGGTGAGGAACAGCCCCGCAACGCCCCCGGCCACGCCGATCACCGCGCCCTCGGTGAGGAACTGCGCGTAGATCGCGCGGCGAGGCGCACCCAGTGCGCGGCGTACGCCAATCTCGCCGGAACGACGCAGGAACTTGGCCAGCATCAACCCGATCATGTCGACGAGGCACACAACCAACAAGCCAACGCCAACCAGCGGCAGCATGCGCAGCCCCGGCGGCAGCACCTGCAAATAATCCAGCCATGCCATCAGGTCGCGCAGGCGCACATTCGGCGGCCATGTGAACCGTTGCCGCGCGAAGCCTTCAAGATAAGCCTTGTAATCGCGCACCGCCGCAGGCGTATCCAGCTCGGCCATGTAGCTGATCCAGGCGCAGGTGGAACGAAGATAAGCCGCGAATCCCGACTGTTCGGGCGACTTGAAGCAACCGGTGGTGCCGTTCGGCCACAGTTGTGCCGCCACCGCCGTGGCGAACGGCAGGAACACACCAATCGGTTGCACCATGTAACCGCCGTAGGCGGGTACGTCGAAGTACGCGAACTGGGCGTTCCAGTGCCCCAGCACGCCGACCACGCGATAGTCGCGCCCGTCGATCGTGAAAGTCTTGCCGACGCTGTCGCTGCCACCGAAGACCTTGTCGTTCAGCTCGCTGCTGATGACCGCGACTTGTGCACGCGCGTTGTCGTCGGCGTTGCTCCAGCCGCTGCCGTATTTGAACGGTACGTCGAGCATCGGGAAGAACTCGCCGGTCACCGCGAAACCGGAAGCGTTGAAAGGATGCGCGCCGCGCGCGGCTGGCACCACGGTCGGGGCTATCCAGTAGATCGCCGACTGGTACTTCGCGCGATGGTCGTGCAGCAATGCCGCGGCGGTGCCGTAATCCATTAGTTTGGGCGGCTCGCCGCCATCACCGAATTTCGCGTGCGCCGCCGGTCCCCACATGTCGACGGCGGGTACGAACAGGCGCGCGGACTTCTCCGGAATCGGATCGTGCGACAGTGAATGCACCAGCGCCCAGGTGGTCATCGCCAACGCCACGCCGATGCCGATCGAGAGCACCATCAGCGCGGTGAGGCCGGGTGACCGCTTCAGGCTGCGCAGTGCGAGGTCTAGGTAATAGCCGAACATCACACACTCCTCGTCGCCACCACCGGCGGCACCGCCGCGGCGCGCAGCGCCGGGCCAAGCACCGCCAGTTGACCCAGCATCCACAGCACGACCGCACTGGCGGGCAGGTAGTACCAAGGCATGCGGTCGAGCTGGTAATGCGCCATCAGGTACAGGTTGGCGCCGTACGCCAGAATCATTCCGACCACGACGCCCGCCGTGCTCAACAGGAAGTTTTCGGTCTGGAAATACTGCGCGATCTGGGCTCGCCGCGCGCCCAGTGCGCGCCGGATGCCGATCTGCCGCCGCCGCTGGCCGACCCAGAAGCTGGAGAGCCCGACGATGCTGAAAGCGGTTACCAGCAGCATCACGATGCACACCTGTACCAGCATCCACACCATGCTGCGTGTGTCTGCAAAGTACTTGTCGCGAATCTGGGTAAAGGTTTGACCCTTCACCACGGCGTCGGGCGACGCAGCCCTCAGTTTTGCCACCGCTTCGTGCAACACACGCTCACGGTTCTGCGGTGCGGTGCGCAATATGTAGTTGCGCATTCCCATACCGTTGTTAGCTGAACTGGCGGGAAAGAATGTGGCGTTGGCGAAGTTGGCAGGACCATTGACCACCGCAGGTAGCAGGACATTGGCGACGACTCCAATCACGGTGTAGTGGCCGGTTGGATAAAAATAGACTTGTCTGCCAAGCGCATTGTGGCCAGGCCACAGGCGCTGCGCCAAATGTTGCGTAATCACCACCACGTGGCTCGTTGGCGTTCCCGTGTCATCTACTGAGCCACCCGCGTACTCCTCAGAGCTGAAGAACCTGCCTCTCAACAGCTGGAGCCCCAACGCCGCCGGACCGCCACTTGTAAAGGCATAGGGCGCAACCATCTGGATGCCCTTCCGACTGATGAACTGTGCCAATGCTGCAGCAGCGGAATTGACCGTCATGTTGCCGTTCGACAGCGGCACCATGTTGATGGCGGCAGCGGCGGTCACGCCCGGGATTCCGCGCAAGGCTGCGAGATTGGCAGGAATATCGGCGCTTTCGAGTTTCGGGTCGGCGCCATCGACGTTGATGCTGACGATGCCGTTCTCGTCGATCGCGTTCGGGATGCGCATCTCGCCGATCCGGTGGCCGATCATGAACACAGCGTTGCACAGCACCGCGCACGCCAGCGCGATTTCCAGCACGATCAACGTGGCGGGAACCTTGTGCTTGCGCAGGGCGGAGAAGATGGGCTGGATTTCCATGTGGGTACCTCTCTCGCAGAATCTTTTTCCGTAGGAGTGGGCCGGCGCGTAGCGCCTGCTCCTTCATTTGCCCGCGGCCGTATATGCACGAACCTGTCGCGGCCGTGGGCGGCTCCTACACGCTCTTCAGTTGTGGCGCCGGCGCAACCAGGCAGGCGCGCACGGCCGGAAGAATTCCCGCGATCAGGCTGGCCACCAGCGCCACCGCGAACGTTGCCAGAAACATTGCCGGATCGAGATGGGCCAGGTGCGCGTATTGCACCGGTTCGTGGCGGATCTCCCACAGGCCGAGTTCCGCCACCCCAAGCCCCAGCACGCCGCCGGCAATGCCCACCAGCGCGGACTCGACCATGAACTGCGCAAAAAGCGTCACGCGGCTGGCCCCCATCGCGCGGCGCACGCCAATCTCATGCGCACGCCCGAGGCACTTGGCCAGCAACAATCCCACCGTGCCGACGACGCAGATCAGCAGGAAGCCGAACGCCAGCCAGGTTTGCAGGAACGCGTCGTCGGGAACTACCTGCTGCTGCGCGAGGAATCCCATCAGGTTGGGCAACCATTGCTGGTGCAGGTGAAACCGGCCCGCCGCGATCTGCGCGTCGACGTAGTTGGCGAGAAACGTCCGGTACGCTTGCGCGCCTGATGGCTCGACCAGTTCCACCCATACGCTCAACCACGCACATGACGGGGAGGTTTCGAGGCTCCCGGCAGCGCTCTGCCAACAGTTCACGCTTTCCGGACCCATCTTGTCCGCACGTGCCGAGCGCAACGGCATGAACACGGAGTCACCGTTGCCGTAGCTGCTGTCCTGGCTCAAGCTCACCGAGTAGAAGCTGGGCTGCGGCGCCCAGTGCCGCAGCACGCCGATGACGCGGTAGTCACGGTCGTTGACGCGAATCGTTTTGCCGACGCTGTCGCGGCCACCGAACAGCTTGTCGTTGAGTCGCTGTCCGATGACCACCACCCGTGCGGCGTCCTGGCCACTCTGTGCGGTCCACCCGGTGCCGTATTGGAATGGCGCGTCGAACATCGCAAAGAAGTCCGCGGTGGTCATCACGCCATTGCTGAAGAACGGGCTCTGGTTTGGCCGCGGCGACGAAATCTTCACGCCGGTCAGCGCCATCGCCGCCTGCCGCTGTGCCTTGTGCGCGCGCAACAGGTTCATCGCGTCCACGTACGCAACCAGATCGCCCATCGGCGCGGGTCCGGCGCCGCTGGAATCCTTCGCTGTGAGCGGGTTGAGTTCCGGCGTAAACAACCGCGCGCTTTTCTGCGGCAACGGATCGCCAGAGAGCAGCCTCAGCACCGTCAGTGTCGTGATCGACGCGCCGATGCCGAGGCCCAGTGCCAGCACCATCAGCGTGGTAAGTACCTTGTTGCGCCTGAAGCTGCGCAACGCGAGGTCAAGGTAATAGCCGAACATCACACGCTCCGCGTCGCGACCACCGGCGGCACGGCGGCGGCGCGCAACGCCGGCGCCAGTACCGCCAGTTGGCCCAGAATCCACAACGCGACGGCACCCACCGCGAGGTACCACAACGGCAGACGCGGCTGCTGGTAATGCGCCATCAGCAGCAGGTTCAGGCCGATCGCGAGAATCACTCCCAGCACGATGCCACCCGTCACGATCAGGAAGTTTTCGGTCTGGAAGTAATGCAGGACGTTGGCGCGCGTCGCGCCCAGCGCCCGTCGGATGCCGATGCTGCGCGTGCGTTGCTGGACCCAGAAGTTGGCGAGCCCGGTGATGCCGAGCGCCGCGACCAGCAACAGTCCCAGCGCGGACGCAAGCAGCAGCCCGATCATGCTGCGCTGGCGCCGGAAGTAGTGTGCGCGCAGTTCGGTGAACGTCATCGCGTCACGCAACACGCGGTTGCCATCCACCCGGTACAGCACGGCCTTGGCCTGTTTCAACACACGCGCACGATTTTGCGGAGCCGTGCGCAGCACATAGGTGATGCTTGCGGTGTCGGGCAGCATCGACAACAGCACGCTGTAATCATTGTCGTTGCCGGCGTCCACGCCGGGCCGCAACAAGTGGTTCACCACGCCGACGATCCGGACCGCGCCGTTGCCGGGCCAGATTGATTTGCCCAACGGGTTCTGCCCGGGAAACAGGCGTTCGGCAAGCGCCCGCGTCACGATCGCGGCCGGCACGTGATTGATGCCATCTTCTCCGTGCGCGCTGTCCAGCGGGATGTATTCGTCGGGTCGGAAATCACGCCCGGCGATCAGCTTCAAACCGAGCGTCTCCACCTCGCCGGGCGTCCCGTTGAACAGGCTTGCAACGACATTGCCGGGAGCATCCCGGCCTGGCGGTACACTTGATGACCAGTTGATACCAGTGAACGGCAACGAGAGAACCGCTGCTGCGGATTTCACGCCGGGGATCATGCGCAGCGCCGCGAGGTCGGTCTTGTGCGCCTCGATCTGGTTCGCTTGCCGATCCAGGTTGACGCTTTCGATCATCACCAACTGATTTTCGGCCACCCCGCTCGGCAGGTCAGTCAACGCGATCTGTTGCCGGATCATGAAGGTGACGTTGCAGACGATCGCGCAGGTCAGCGCGACCAGCAGCGCCAGCAACACGGCAATGAGTTTGTGCCGGCGAAGCGTTGCAAGGATCGGTTGGGTGTCCATGGCGGCATTCCCTTTATTCAACCATTTTCTATAGGAGCGGGCGGTGCCCGCGACCGGTGTATTGAAACGATTCTGTCGCGGCCATGGGCCGCTCCTACAACGTCTTTAGATTCATTGCCGGCGGCACCCGGCACGCGCGCCACGCCGGCAGCAGGCCCGCCAGCACGCTGGCGACGATCGCCAACACCACCGTGCCGACCAGCATCGAGATGTCCATGTTCGCGAGATGCGCGTAGCCATCGGGGCGCTGGCGCACGCTCCACAACCCGATTTCCGCGATCACGAGCCCCAGCAAGCCGCCGGCCACGCCTATCGCCGCCGATTCCACGCCGAACTGGGCAAAGATGTCGCGCCGTCGTGCACCCAGCGCACGGCGCACGCTGATCTCGCCGCTGCGGCGCAGGAACTTCGCGAGCAACAACGCCACCACGCTCAGCATGCACACGATCAGGAATCCGATGGCCAGCCACGTCTGCATCGACAGGTTGGCCGGAACGATCTGCTCGTGGGCGAGCCAGGGCATCAGCCCGTACAGGTGCGGCGGCCTGTGCTTCATCGGAAACCGGCCATGCGCCTGCTGGTCGCGCCAGTAGTTGTCGAGATACGTGCGATACGCAGCCACGCTGGCTGCGCTGTCGAGCTGCACCCAATACTGCAGCCAGGTGCAGTTGTCGCTGGTGCGTGTGTTGTGGCTGTCGCCCCAGCACGAGAAGTGGCCCTCGAACTGGAACTTCAGTTCCAGTGCGGTCTGCAGCGGCAGGAAAAGCTGATCCGCCTCGCCGAAGATGTGCCCGCGGTGCTGTGCGTAGAACTTGGGTTGCGGGTGCCAATCCTTGAGCACGCCGACCACGGTGAAATCGGTATTGTCGAGTTGCACCGTCTTGCCGATGCCGCTGGCGTTGCCGAACAACTTGCGGTCCAGTCTGGCGCCCAGCACCACCACACGTGCGCGCGCCTGGTCCTGCTCGGCGCTCCAGCCGCCGCCGGCGCGAAACGGTGCGCCGAACATCGCGAAGAAATCCGACGTCACGTACTCGCCACTTTCAAAGAACGGGTGCAGGTCCGCCCGCACCGGACGCACCGCAACCGCGCCGGCATCCATCGCCGCCTGGCGGTCCGCGCGATGCTCGTGCAACAGGTTCATCGCATCCGTCCAGGTGAACCCGTCCGGAGTGCCGTTGACACCGGTATGGACATTGGCGGCATGCGCCGGCGAACGCGGATCCAGCATCGGCACGAACAGCTTCGCGCTGAGACCCGGCGCCGGATCGCCACTCATCACGTGCAGCACGGTGATCATGGTCATGCTGGCGCCGATGCCGACCGCGATCGCGAGCACCATCAGCGCGGTGAGGCCGGGTGACCGCTTCAGGCTGCGCAGCGCGAGGTCTAGGTAATAGCCGAACATGTTTTTCCCGGAAGCGCCTTTGCAGAATTCGTCGGGCGCGACACGCATGGAACGGCAGCATGCGGCCTGCCTGCACTGTCAGTGCATCCGCCGTGCCACCTGCGGCGTGCCCGCAATCACACAAAGATCAATGACTTGTGTGCACATGGAGCGACACGGGCCTGTCCGCGGACACTTCCCGGACAGGCACGGACGCAAACAAAAACCCCGCCGAAACGGCGGGGTTTTCGTGTCCATGCAAGAGGACGGGCGATGTCAGAACTTGTACTGCATCGAAATCCCGAGCAGGTCGGCGGAGCTGTCGAAGGTGCCCACCAGATGGTCACCGGTAGCGGATGTGTTGTTGATGTCGCCGTTGCCGACGAACAGGTGCGCGTAGCCGATGTTGAGTTCGGTGCTCGGACTCGGGGACCAGGTGGCGCCCAGCGCGATCCAGCTGCGCGAACCATCGGGGAGACGGGGCGAGCGAGTGGAGTCGCGGGTCGGGTTCTGGTCGAACGCGACGCCCGCACGCCATGTCCACTGGCTGTTGATCTGGTAGTCCATGCCGACCGAGGCGAACCAGGTGTTGCGCCAGTCCTCGGGTTCGACCGTCGGCGGCTGCGCCGGATTGTCGTAATCCACGCGCAGTTGCTTGAACGAACTCCAGCCGGTCCAGCTCAATTCCGCGCCCCAGCCGATCGGACCCTGGGTCCGGTGCCAGTAACTGGCCGACGCCGTCGCCGGGGTATCCAGGTCCGCGCGTGCGCCGGTGTTCTGGAACAGCGGCGGCACGCCCGGCTGCGAGAATACGAACTGCACGCTCTGGGGCATCGTGAAAGTCGCATTGCCTGCAATGGTGTGGCTGATCTTGCCGCGATAGTCGATCGCGAAGCGATCCTGGGAAGTCGGCTTGAACTCCGCGCCGAGCTGCCAGCCCCATGCCCAGTCGTCACCGCGCACACGCGCGATGCCGTCTGCCGATTGCGGAAGGAACGCCGGCGCCAGACTGAACGGCGGTCCGGCGAGGATGGCGCCGTAATTGACCGCGTTGCTGAGATCGGCGGTGGTCTTCTGCGCGATCACCGAGAAACCCAGCGCGAACTGCGGGTTGACCGCCCACGACACCGAACCGGTGAAATCGATGATCTTCAGCGATGACTTGATCGCGTTGTAACGCCCCATCCAGTTGCTGTCGTACTCGGTCTTGAGGCCGAACGGCGCATTCACACCGAAACCGAGCCGCCACGCGTCGCTGAGCGGCGCCACGAAGAAAATCGCCGGCACCGCAGCGACGCCGCCGCCGTTGCCACCGTCGCCGCCGGACAGCGGTTGGCCGATCGCGTCGGTGCCGGTGCCCTTGTATTCGAAATGGGTGCTGATGGCGGTGGCGTCCACCTGCAGCATGTAGCCATCCAGGTCGGCCATCGCCGCCGGATTGTTGAAGACCACCGAAGCGTCGCCACCTGCGGTCGAGCGGCCGGCATAGGCGCGGCCGAGTGCCTTGGCGGTGTTCTCGTTGAGTTGGAAACCGGACGCGGACGCGGCGGGGCTCACCAGGGCCCCGGCCACGGCAACAGTCAAGGCGGCCATCGCCAGGCCAACCAACCCAGGCGCGGAAAGCGGTTGCTTGTTCATCGATGGATCTCCTGTCGTTGCGTCGTTGGGATGGACGGCGGCCGGGCTGGTTGCCCATGCCGACACGTCGTTCATACGTTTGTATGAATTTTGTTATGACGACTATGGCACCCCGGCGAGGCCCGCGCAAGTAGCCCCGGCCCGCCAACACGCATCCCGTTCCCTCGGCGGGTGCCCGTCGCCAGCAAGCTTCACGGAACGTATAGCGCAGAACGAATACCCCCTCCTTGATCTTGCACAAGTAAGGCCCGGCTGTGTCGCGCATGCATACCGCCCGCGGCTGTGGTTGTGGCGTGTACACGCACCTTCCCTATACTGGGCCGTCCATTGCTGCAAGCTTGCCCATGCCCCCAACCAAATCCCGCCGCCGGCTGCCGCTCTCGCGGTCGTTGCCTTGCTTCCTGCCTTCATTGGTCGCGGTGTTCCTGGCGATCTGGATACCCCCGCCCTGGGAGCGTTATTCCCTGCTGCTGCTGCTGGTCGGCGCCTCGCTTTGCATGGCCGCGGTCTGCCACGCGATCGGTTTCGGCTGCGAGCCGGCCTTCACGCGTACCGCCCTCAGGCGGGGTTCGGCGCACCTGATCGCGCTGGTGCTCCACACCGCGGTGGTGTTCGTGCTGGTTGCCTGGCCGCTGGCGGCGTTGTCGCGTTCGCCCTCGCTCGCGGCAACCCTTGGCTTGTGCGTGGCACTGGTGATCGCCGTGGTGGTGTTGTGGCGGTTGTGGCCCGTGTTCGGCCTGGTATTCGAGTGGGACGACGCCTTCCCTGCGGGCGAACAGCATTCCTGGATCACTGCGGCGTTGGCGCGCAGCATTTCGTTCGCGCTGCACCTGACGCGCGGCCGCGACCTGTTCCTCACGCACTTCCTGCCCGCATCGCTCGCGCAGCTCGCGATCGCGTTCGGCGCGCTCTCGCTGGCGGGCGTCGGCGCGGACCTGCCCGATGAAATCCGCACCGCGTCGCTGTTCCTGTTCGCGGTGGTGGTGTTGCCGGCGTGTTCGCTGATCGTCGCGGACCGCACCTTGCGGCTGCTGCTGGTCGGACGCCGCCCCCGTTTCACACCGCTCCCGCCCGGCCCGCCCGAACCGCGCCGCCCTGCACGCGAGGACGACCCGCTCGCCGCCGAGGCGACCAACCCACCCGATCCGGCACGGGCTTCGGCCGCCGGGACACCGGTGGCGCCGGCGCAATCCATGCTGGACGACAACCTGCTGGCGGCCGCACGCGCCGGCAACGTCGGCGCGGCGCTGGCGTGGCTGGCACAGGGCGCGAACCCGAATGCCGCGCCCCCCGCGGGCGCCCGCGACCAGCGCACGGCGCTGGTGCTTGCGTCAGAACTGCCCGAAACGCGCCTGTTGCGCGCGCTGATCGGCAAGGGTGCGGACGTCAACCGCGCCCATGCGGGACTGACGCCGCTGCTGGCGGCCACGCGCGCGTGCCGCGAGGGGCGTCCGGAAATGGTCACCAGCCTGATCGCGAACGGCGCGGATCCGGCGCGTGCGGACAGCGAAGGCAACACGCCGTTGCACCACGCCGCGCTGTGCGCGGAGCCCGCGGTCGCCGCGATCCTGATCGATGCGCAGGCGCCGCTGGAAGCCTGCAACCGCGAGCAGGCCACGCCACTCGGGGTCGCCGCGGGCGCGGCGAACTGGCCAGTGGTGCGCTTCCTGGCCGAACATGGCGGCGTGGCCGACGCCGCCCTGCCCGCTGCCGCCGGGATCGCCGACGACAACCCGGAAGGCGTGCGCATCCTCCTCAGGCACAAGGCGCGCGTCGACGCCGTCGATGTCATGGGACGCAGCGCCCTGCTGCAGGCGGCGCGGGAAAACCACGTCGAAATCGCGCGCGTCCTGCTGGATGCCGGCGCCGACCCGGCCCGGGCCGATCGCTACGGCACTACGCCGCTGATGGAAGCCGCGCGCGCGGGCGCCACCGGCATCGTGAACTTGCTGGCGGCAAAACGGCCCGACGTGCACGCCGTCGACCAGCATGGCCGCACCGCGCTGATGCTGGCTTGCCAGTCGCCGCGCGCCAACGCCGAATGCGTGCAAGCACTGCTGGAACTGGGCTCCGATCCGCAACGCAAGGGCAGTGATGGCCGCAACGCCATCGACCAGGCCAGCGCGTCGGGGCGTTGGGACCTGGTCGCCCTGCTGGACCCCGAGGCCGCCTTGCCCGCCAGCCACGCACACGACAGCCGGCCGGAAGCCGGGGCGGACACGCCGCAGCACCTGCTCGACGCGCTGCGCTTCGGGCACTGGACCGTGGCCGCGCGCTTCGATGGCCGCGTAGCGGCCTGGCCGGCCACCGAACTCGCTGCGCTGTACCTCGACCTCGCCGAACATGCCGACGCCGCACCGCGCACATGGTTGCTCGAACACGGAGTTGCGGCCGAAGCCTGCCTAGAAGACGGCAGCCGCCTCATCGACACGCTGCTCGATCGCCTGCCAGCCTCCGCGCCCGCCGTGCGGCAACTGCTCGACGCCGGCGCGACGCCTGCGGGCGCGGGACGTTTCGCGCGCGCACTCGCGAAGCTCGGCAATGCAGATGACGGCGCGGCCCTGGCACTGGCGATGCTGGAACGCGGCGCCGACGCATTCGGCGCGGACGCGGAGGGCCGCACGCCGCTGCACCACGCCAGTCGCCCCGCGCTGTCGCCGGTGTTGCAGGCACTGCTGGCACGCGGCGCCGATCCCAACGTCCGTGATCGCGCCGGCGCCACGCCCCTGCACGCGGCGCTGGACGGCCAACCCGCTGCGGTGTTGCCGCTGGTGCAAGCGCTGATCGCGCACGGCGCCGATCCGGAAAGCCCCGCGGCCAGCGGCGAAACGCCGCTGGGCCTCGCGCTGGCACGCGACGCCACGAAACTGGAGTACTGGTTGCGCTGGAACGGCTGGGCGCTGCCCGGGCGGCCCCTGCGCGACGATGACCTGCCGGCCGCCGCCGCCGATCCGGACGCGGTCGCGCGCCTGCTGGAACTCGGCTTGCCGGTGGACGTCCGCGATGGCCGCGGCGCGACCGCCCTGCTGCGTGCGAGCGGCGCCGGCGCGCTGCAAAGCGTGCAGCGCCTGCTGGCCGCCCATGCGGACCCGCTGCTGACCGTGGCATCGGGCGCGTCGCCGTTGTCGGCCGCCGTAAGCGCCCACCAGCCGGACATCGTGCGCGCACTCGTCGGCGCCGGCGCCCCGGTCGACATGCAGCACGCCGACGGCGTGACCGCGCTGATGATCGCCGCGGCGCTCGGGCATCCCGACATGCTGGTCGTGCTGCGTGAACTCGGCGCACGCCCCGGACTCACGGACGCGCGCGGCACGAACGCGCTGCACGCAGCCGCCCGCTTCTGCTTCGACAGCCGCGACAGCCTGCGCTGCCGGCGCCTGCTGGATGCGCTGCTGCGCGATGCGCCGCCCGTGAATACCGCCGACCATGCCGGCGCCACCCCGCTGCTGGTGCTGCTCGGGGCGCATGTCAAGCCAGGCACGGACTGCGACGGCACCCACCTCGGGGCGCTGCTGCCGGTGCTGCTGGATGCGGGCGCCGACATCGACCACGCCGACGTGCACGGGGTGACCGCCCTGCACGCCTGCGCGATGCATGCCACGTTCGAACCCGCGCGGGTGCTGCTGCAGCGCGGGGCGAACCGCGAAGCGCGCGATTGCATGCAGCGCACCCCGTCCGATGTCGCGCGGGTGCTCGGCTACGTCGATCTCGCGATGGAACTGGCGCCGCGCCGCGACAGCCGGCTCAATGCTCCGGTGGTGACGCCGGTGTTGACGCATCCCGAGTGACCCGGGGCGGTGCGCTGTCGGCCTCGAACAGGCCCTGCAACTCTTCGTAGGCTTCGCGCGTGGTCTGGCGCAGCGCCACGTCGTCGTCGTACACCAGGTGCTGGTCGCGCAGCAGTCTCTCGTCGTGCTCACGGAACAGTTCCACGCTGGCGTGTGCCTGCTGTTCGCTCATGCCCAGCGCGCGCAGCGTCAGCGCCGCCATTTTCAGGCTGGAATAGAACGTTTCGCGCACCACGTCGTCGGGATCGGTGGCCAGGTCCATCAGGCGGAACGCGTGCTGGCGGTTGCGCGCGCGCGCAATGATCCTGAGGTGCGGGAACAGCCTGCGCACGATCCGCGCGGTGCGCACGTTGGCATCCGGATCGTCGGTCGCCAGCACGAACACCTCGGCCTTGCCGGCCTGCGCCGCGCGCAGGATCTCGGCGCGCGACGGATCGCCGAAATAAATCTCGGTGCCGGCGAGGCGCCGCGACAGGTCGACCTGTTCGATCGAATTCTCCAGCGCGACGAACGGAATGCCGCGCGCGCGCAGCAGCCGCCCCACGATCTGGCCGACCCGCCCGAAGCCCGCGATCACCACCCGCGGCGCGCCGGTATCGATGGTGTCGTATTCGCGCCGGGGCGCTTTCGGTCCGGGCAGCTTCGCGGCCAGCAGCACCAGCAACGGCACCGCGACCATCCCCAGGGTGACCACCAGCACCAGGATCTGCTGCTGGCCGTGCGTCAACAGGCCGTGCTCGGCCGCGAGCTTGAACACCACGAACGCGAACTCGCCGCCGCCCGCGAGCAGCGCGACCAGCTTGAGCGCATCGACATCGTGCATGCGGGCATTCAGCCTTCCCGCCAGCGCCAGCGCGGGCGCCTTCGCGGCCAGCAGCAGCAGCACCAGCCCCGCCACCGCCCACGGGTGCCGCGCCAGCAGTTGCAGGTTGACGCCCATGCCGACGGTGATGAAGAACAAACCCAGCAGCAGGCCCTCGAACGGCGCGATATTGGACTCGAGGTCGTGCCGGTATTCCGAGTCGGCCAGCAGCACGCCCGCGAGGAACGTGCCCAGCGCCATCGAGATGCCGGCCAGTTCCATCAGCCACGCGGTGCCGATCACCACCAGCAGCGCGGTCGCGGTCGATACTTCGATCAGCTGCGTCTTGGCGACGGCCTTGAACACCGGTCGCAACGCGTAGCGGCCACCCACCACCACCACCGCGATCACGCCGGCAACCCTGAGTGCCGACAGCCACAGCGGCTGTCCCGACGCGTGCAACTCGCCATGGTCGGCCAGCAATGGAATCGCCGCGATCAGCGGAATCGCGACCAGGTCCTGGAACAGCAGGATCGCGAAGGCCTGCCGGCCGTACGCGCTCTGCAGTTCGCGTCTTTCCGCGAGGATCTGCAGGCCGAACGCGGTGGATGAAAACGCAAGGCCAAGGCCGATCACCGCCGCGGCCACGGCCGACACGTGGAATCCGTAGGCGGCGATCAGGCCGATCAGCAACGCGGAACCGAACACCTGCAGCGCGCCCGCGCCGAACACCGCGCGCCGCATCACCCACAGGCGTTGCGGCGACAGTTCCAGCCCGATCACGAACAACAGCAGCGCGACGCCGAGTTCGGACACCCCCGAGATCGCGTCGGGATTGTGCACCCATTGCAAACCGTACGGGCCGATCACCGCCCCCGCCGCAAGGTAGCCCAGCACCGAACCGAGCTTCAGCCTGCGCGACAACGGCACCGCGATCACCACCGCGACCAGGAATACCAGCACCGACACCAGCCAGGAATGCGTCTGCACGGATCCACCTTCGCCGGGAGCGTGTTCGATTATGGCAGTCCGCCGGCACGTCCAGCCCGGCCCTGGATTCACGCCAGCCCGTAGGCACGCAGCAGCGCATCCGGTTGCGGCGGGCGCCCGCGGAACGCGACGAAGCTTTCCAGCGCGGGACGGCTGGCGCCCACGGCCAGGAACTCGTCGCGGAACCGCGCGCCGGTCGCGGCGTCGATGACGTCCGCGCCTGCCACAGCCGCGCCCATTTCGGCATGCTCCTCGAACGCGCCGAACACGTCGGCCGACAACACTTCCGCCCACAGGTAGCTGTAATAACCCGCCGCGTAGCCACCGGAAAAGATGTGCGTGAAGGCGTGCGGAAAGCGTTGCCACGCCGGCGGGTACAGCACCGCCGCCTCGCGCCGCGCGGTTTCCAGCGTTTCCAGCACCCGTGCGCCGCGCGCCGGATCGAAGTCCTTGTGCAGCAGGAAATCGAACAGCCCGAACTCGAGCTGGCGGCACAGGAACATGCCGGCCTGGAAATGCCGCGCCGCCAGCATCCGGTCGAACAATTCGTCCGGAAGTCTTGCCCCGCTCGACCAGTGTTTCGCGAACAGGTCCAGCGCCTGCCGGTTCCAGCAGAAGTTTTCCATGAACTGGCTGGGCAGCTCCACCGCGTCCCACTCCACGCCGTCGATGCCGCCGATCGAGGGCAGGTCGATCCGGGTCAGCATGTGGTGCAGGCCGTGCCCGAACTCGTGGAAGATGGTCTGCACGTCGTCGTGGGTCAGCAGCGATGGATGCCCGCCCGCGGGCGGCGCGAAGTTGCAGGTGAGGAACGCGATCGGCAACTGCAGCTTGGCGCCGTCGCGGAAACGCGCCCGGCACACGTCCATCCACGCGCCGCCGCGCTTGCCGCTGCGCGCGTACAGGTCCAGGTACACCCCCGCGATCAGGGCGCCACCGGCGTCGCGTACCTCGCAGTAGCGCACGTCCGGATGCCACACGTCCACGCGCTCGCGCGCCGGTTCCACGGTGATGCCATACAGCTTCCCGGCCAGGCCGAACATGCCGTTCAGCACGGCGGGCAACGGGAAGTATGCCTTCAGTTGTTCCTCCTCCAGCGCATAGCGCGCGCGCCGCATCTTTTCGGATGCATACGCGACATCCCAGGCTTCCAGCGTTTCCAGGCGCAACTCGCTGCGGGCGAATCCGCGCAGCTCCTCGAGTTCCCGTTGCGCGACGGGCCTGGCGCGCGCGATCAGGTCGCGCAGGAAGGCCAGCACCTCGTCCGGCGTCTTCGCCATCCGGGTCGCCAGCGCTTCCTCGGCGGCATTGGCGAAGCCGAGCAACTGCGCGGCTTCGTGGCGCAGGGCCAGGATCTTCCCGATCCGTTCCGAGTTGTCGAACTTGCCGGCGTTCGGGCCCTGGTCCGAGGCGCGGGTCTGGTACGCCCAATAGACGCGCTCGCGCAGGGAACGATCCTCGGCATAGCTGAGCACCGCTTGCACCGCGGGCTGCTTCAGCGTCACCAGCCAGCCGTCCAGCCCGCGCTCGCGGGCATATTCGCGCAGCACCGCGCGCCCGGATTCGGGGATGCCGACAAGGTCGCGCTCATCCTCGATGTGCGCCTGCCAGGCATCGGTGGCATCCAGCACGGCGTTGGAAAACGCGGTGGTGAGCCTGGCGAGTTCGTTCACTATTTCCCGGAAGCGCGTGCGCGCCGGTTCATCCAGTGCGACGCCGGACAACCTGAAATCGCGCAACGCGTGCTCGACCAGCGTGCGCTGCGCACGCGCGGCCTGCTTGAAACCCGGTGCGCCGGCCACCGCCTGCACCGCCGCGTAGAGCGCGCGGTCCTGCCCCAGCGCGCTCGCGAAATCGGTGATCTTTGCCTCGGCTTCATCGTAGGCGGCCCGCAACTCGCGCGTGTCCGCCACCGCGTGCAGGTGCGAAACCGGCGCCCACGCGCGGGCCAGGCGTTGGTCGAGGCGTTCCTGTTCCAGCATCACGTGATCGAAGTCGTGCACCGCGCCGGGTGCCACGAGCGCGTCGATTCCGGCCCGGTAATCGGCAAGGATCACGGTGATCGCGGGTGCGATATCGGCGGCACGGATCTTCGAAAATGCCGGCAGCGGGGCGTCGCTGAGCAGAGGGTTGTCGGTGGACATGCGGGGCTCCGGGGGATTTCCCAGCGTGGCGTTGCCGCCCGGCAAAATCAAGCTAGCATCGCGCAATGCACACGCGATCGGCCCAGGGTCTGCATGCGCTGCTGGCGCACACCGCCGTGTTCGGGCACCTCAAGCGGCACGAGCTGGACGCGCTGCTCCAGGAAATGGCCTGGTTCTGGCTGCCCGGCGGCGCGCCGTTGTACCTGCGCGGCGAAGCCTCGGACGCATTGTACGTCCTGAGGTCGGGCAGCCTCGGTGTGTTCGGCATACCGCGGATGGGCGGTGCACCGCGCATGCTGGGCGTGCTTCCGGCAGGGGTGACGCTGGGCGAAGTCGGGCTGATCAGCGGCGAGCCGCGCACCCACAGCGTGCGCGCGCTGCGCGACTCCGAGCTGTTGCGGCTTTCGCGCGATGCATTCGAGAAGCTGGTCGAACGGCATCCGCTGGCGATGCTGGGTGCGGCCCAGGTCGCGGTGCGGCACCTGCTGAACGACGACGCCCCCAGTCCACCGCGCACCTTCGCGATCCTGCCCTTCGACCACGGCCTCGACGCACACGCCTTCGCCGAAGCGTTGCAACGCCAATTCCATGCCTGGGGCGAATGCGCGCTGATCGACGCGCGGCTCGGGCAGGGCCGCGACACCGACTGGTTCACCGCGCGCGAGGCCGAATCGCGCTTCGTGCTGTACGTGGGCGACGGCGATGCATCCTGGCGACGGTTGTGCCAGCGCCAGGCCGACGCCCTGCTGCTGCTGGCGGACGCCGGCCACGCCCCGGCGGCATGGCCGCATGCCGCGCGCGACGCGAAGCCGCAAGGTCCGCACGCGGGACGGCGCTCCGCCGACGACCCCGAACTCACCCACCACCGTCCCCGGCACCTGGTGCTGCGGCACCCGCCGGGCCAGTTCATCTACGGCGCGGCGCGCGGCTGGCGCGCGCAACTCGGTGACGGCGCGCTGCGCCATCACCACTGGCGGCACGGCGAGGACGTGGCGCGACTGGCGCGCCTGCTCTCCGGCCACAGCACCGGGCTGGTGCTGTCGGGTGGCGGCGCGCGCGGCTTCGCCCAGATCGGCGTGATCCAGGCCTTGCGTGAATCGGGCATCGTCATCGACGCCGTGGTCGGCACCAGCATCGGCGCGATCATCGGCGCGGGCGTCGCCTACGAATGGAACGACGCCAAGATGCGCGAAGCCTGCCGTCGCGCGATGGTCGACGGCAAGCCGCTGCGCGACTGGACCTGGCCGCTGGTGGCGCTGACCCGCGGCGCGCGCACCACGATGCTGCTGCGCGAAGCCTTCGGCGAAATCGATATCGAGGACCTGCCGATCGACTTCGCCTGCGTCTCGGCCGACCTCACGCTCGGCGCCACCGCGGTGCACCGCGAAGGCCTGCTGTGGCGCTGGTTGCGCGCCTCCAGCGCGGTGCCCGGGATCCTGCCGCCGTTGTTCCATGGCGGCCACGTGTTCGTCGATGGCGCGGTCATCAACAACCTGCCCACCGACATCCTCGCCGAGGACGGGCACGACCGCGTGATCGCGGTCGACATCGGCGCCGACGACAGCCTGCGCGCGGGGGTCGATGAAGCCGCCTCGCCACCGCTGCCGACCTTGTGGACCGAGCGCCGCACGCTGCACCGGCGGCCCGGCACCTTCGCGATCCTGATGCGTGCGGGCATGGTCAACTCGGAATCCGGGAGCGCGCGCCGGCGCGAACTCGCCGACCTGTTGTTGCGGCCCGACATGCAGAAGGTAGGCATGTTCGACTGGCAGGAATTCGACCGCGCCATCGGGATCGGCTACCGTTGCGCCCGCGAAGCACTGCGGGATGCGGCGGCGTCAGCGCAACAGGAAACGTAACAGGCGCTCCGCCCGCGCGCCGTAGGGCGGGCGCAACCAGCCCGCCGCCGACCAGCGCGCCTGCCGGAACACCGGCATCTGCTTGCAGAAAGCGAGGAACCCGGCGTGGCCGTGGTAGGCGCCCATGCCCGACGGGCCGACCCCGCCGATCGGCAGCCGTGATTGTGCGAACTGGAACACGCAATCGTTGACCGCGGCGGTGCCGGCGATGCAGGTGTCCAGCACGCGCCGCACGCGCGCGGAATCGTCGTCGAACACGTACAGTGCCAGCGGCCGCGGACGGTCGTTGACGTAGTCGATGGCGGCGTCGAATTCACGATAGGTGACGATGGGCAACACCGGCCCGAAGATTTCCTCGCGCATCAGGGTGGCCGACTCCGGCGCGTCCAGCACCACGCTTGGCGCGAGCATGCGCCGCACCGCAGCGTCGACCCCGCCTTCCGCCAGCGGCATGACGGTCGCGCCGGCCACGCGCGCCTCGTCCAGCCATGCGCGCAGGCGCGCGTGCTGCGCGTCGCTGACAATGCTGGCGAAATCGGGCGGGTCGCGGAAGGCCGGGTAATGCCGCGCGACGTACGCACGCAGCAACGCCACCATGGCATCGCGTTCGGCCTCGTGCACCAGCACGTAGTCGGGCGCGACGCAGGTCTGGCCCGCGTTCAGGAACTTGCCCGCCGCGATGCGATCCACGTTGCGCGCGGTCACGCAACCCGGCGCGACGAGCGCCGGCGACTTGCCGCCGAGTTCCAGCGTCACCGGCGTCAGGTTCGGCGCCGCTGCAACCAGTACCTTCGCACCAATCGCGGTCGAGCCGGTGAACAGCAGGTGGTCGAAAGGCAGCGCCGCGAACGCGGCGGCGACATCGGGGCCACCATGCACCACCGCGACGCGTTCGGCCGGAAACACGCCGGCTAGCAGCTCCGCCAGCAATGCCGACGTGCGCGGGGTGTGCTCGGACGGCTTCAGCATCGCGTGGTTGCCGGCGGCGAGCGCATCGACCAACGGCACCAGTGCGAGGTTCACTGGATAGTTGGACGGGCTGATGATGCCCACCACGCCCAGCGGCTTCTGGATGATCTGGCAGCGTGCCGGCAGGAAGCTCAGGTCGGCCGCGACCCGTTGCGGCCGCATCCAGCGCCGCACGTGCCGGCGTACATGGTCGATCTCGTTCAGCACCGGCATGCCATCGGCCAGCAGGGTTTCGACGCGCGGGCGTCGGCCGAAGTCGTCGTTGGCCGCGCGCGCGAAATCCTCCAGCCGCGCCTTGAACGCCACGCGCAAGCGCGCGAGGTCGTCCATCCGCTGCGCGCGATCGGGCGTCCGCGCCCGCCACGCCGCGCGCTGGCGCTCGAGCAGGTCGTGCAGACTGGTGGTGGGCGTATCCATTGGGGCATGCACGGGTTACGATTCCGGCATCGTGATCCAGACGGGGACGAAGTTCAATGGCCAACGTGCGCGCGTACCGGGGCAGCATGCCGGCACTGGGTGCGCGGGTGTACATCGACCCCGCCGCCACGGTGATCGGCGACGTGCAACTCGGCGACGACGTGTCGATCTGGCCGAGCGCGGTGCTGCGTGGCGATGTCGAGCGCATCCGCGTCGGTGCACGCAGCAACGTGCAGGACGGCGCCGTGCTGCACGTGACCCACGACGGGCCATACACGCCGGGCGGTTCGGCCTGCAGCGTGGGCGCCGACGTGACCATCGGCCACGGCGCGGTGATCCACGCCTGCACCATCGAAGACGGCTGCCTGGTCGGCATGCACGCAACCGTGCTGGACGGCGCGGTGGTGAAGCACCACGCCTTCGTCGGCGCGGGCGCGCTGGTCCCGCCCGGCAGGATCGTGGGCGAGGGCGAACTGTGGACCGGCAATCCGGCGCGTTGCGTGCGCCGGCTGACTGACCGCGAGATCGAAGCCCTCGAATATTCCGCCCGGCATTACGTCGAACTCAAGGACGATTACCTGGCTGCGACGGGCCGCTGAGCGGGAACCTCCCCGCAGACACGCTTTCCCGCATTCGGCGTAGGATTTGCGCGTCACCACATTCGCGGAGAGCCGCCATGCAGGGTTTTCGCGTCCATCCCGTCGCAACGGTGCTGGCCATCGGTTTCGCATTCGCCGCGTGGCTCGCCGCACCTGCGTTGGCCGCGGATGCACCCGGCGCGCCGCCTGCCAGCTATTACGACAACGGCGCGGATTCCCGCCCGCTCGACGGCGGCGTGCGGATGATCCCGATCACCACGCCGGACGGCACCTTCCACGTCTGGACCAAACGCGTCGGCAACAACCCGCGGATCAAGGTGCTGCTGCTGCACGGCGGTCCGGGCATGACCCACGAATATCTCGAGGTGTTCGACAGCTTTTTCCCGGGCGCGGGCATCCAGTACTACTACTACGACCAGCTCGGCTCGTTCTACAGCGACCAGCCGAAGGACGACAAGCTGTGGACGCTGCCCCGCTTCGTGGACGAAGTGGAACAGCTGCGCAAGGCACTGAAACTGGACCAGGACAACTTCTATCTCTACGGGCATTCGTGGGGCGGCGTGCTGGCGCTGCAGTACGCACTGAAGTACCAGCGGCACCTCAAGGGCCTGGTCATCGACAACATGATGGCCAGCGTTCCGGCCTACAACGCTTATGCGCACAAGGTGCTGATGCCGAAAATGGACCAGGCGGCGCTGGCGGAAATCCTCGGCCTCGAAAAGGCCGGCAAGACCGACGATCCGCAGTACATGCATCTCCTGATGACCCACTGGTACTCGCAGCACATCCTGCGCATGCCGCCCGATCAGTGGCCCGATCCGGTGATGCGCTCGCTCAGGCACGTCAACGAAACGATCTATGCCCTGATGCAGGGCCCCAGCGAGATGGGCGTGAGCGGCCGGCTTTCGGACTGGGACGTCGGCAGGCGACTCCGGGACATCATGGTACCGACCCTGGTGATCGGCTCGCGCTACAGCACCATGGACCCGGAATACATGCGATGGATGGCCGGCCAGTTCCCGCACGGGCGCTACCTGTACTGCCCGAACGGCAGCCACCTGGACATGTACGACGACCAGCAAGTCTATTTCGCCGGGTTGATCGGGTTCATCGGAGACGTGGATGCCGGCCGCTTCAAGGCCGCCGGCGATCATCACTGAAAGCGCGTGCGGTGCGGCATCAAGCCGGCGCTGCGCGCAACGCTGCGAGCGCCGACTCGATGTCCGGCCGCACGCCGTGCCAACGCTCGAACGAGGCGGCGGCGGTTTCAACGAGCATGCCGAGGCCGTCGAACGCCGCGGCGCAGCCCGCGTGCCGTGCCCAATCCAGGAATGGACGCGCGGCCGGACCGTAGCTCAAGTCGTAGGCGAGCGTGTGCGCGTGCGCCAGCGACGACGGCAGCGCCAGCGCGGCGTGCTGCACGCCTGCCGAGGTCGCGTTGACGACCAGGTCGAAACCGTGGACGCGCTCCAGATCCTCCCAGCGCAACAGGCGCACGCGGCGCGATTCCCCCAGCGCACCGGCAAGCGCCTGCGCGCGCCCGGACGTGCGGTTGGCAATCGTCAGTCCTCCTGCACCTGCATCCAGCAACGCGAACGCCGCCGCACTCGCCGCGCCGCCGGCGCCCAGCAGCAGCACTGCGCGGGCGTTCGGATCGACGTCACGGCGACGCAGATCGGCCAGCATCCCGGCACCGTCGTTGCTGTCGGCCTCGATGCGGCCTTCCGGCAGCCGCGTCAATACATTTGCGACACCCAGCCGCAGCGCGCCCGCGGTACGCGCCCCTGCCAGTGCGAATGCCGCGGCCTTGTGCGGCAGGGTCACATTGGCGCCGCGTCCGCCCGCCGCGAAGAACGCTTGCACGCTCGCCGCGAACGTCCCGGGCGCTGCGTCGATCGCGACGTATTCCAGCGTGACGCCGGCCTGCTCCGCAAAGATCGTGTGCAGGCGCGGCGACAGCGAGTGCGCGACGGGGTGTCCGAACACGGCGTAGCGGGGCGCGGCGCGGGTCATGGCGCGAGTCTAGCCGTGGCCGCCGCCGCGGGTCGCAGCCGGTGAGACGCCGGCCACGCAAGCTCTGCCCATCCCCGCGACGGAGCCCGCCATGCAAGCCCCCCGAAACCCCGATCCCATGACCCTTGCTGCCGGCACCTGGCTGGCCGCGGGCCTGGTGCTGTACGGCCTGACGCCGCTGCCGCTGCGCGATGCGACCCTGGGCTGGTCCGCGGCCTTCTGGTTGCTGGGCGCGCCCGCGCTGCTGCTGCTCGCAAAGCGCCTGCTGGTGTCGCGGCGCCTGCCGGTTCCGACGCGCCGCCAGGCGCGGCCGCATCGCGTGGGCGCTCAAGCCAAACGGCACGCCGTCACGGCATCCGCGCCGGGTTCCCGCGCGCGAAGCCGGGCCACGCGCGTCGTCGCGTGATGGCCGTCATGCGGCGACACCGTTGCGCTTGGCTTCCATGCGCCTCAGCAATTCGCGCATGACACGCTGATACAAATCGTCGCCCAGTTCGGCGTCTTCCACCCCGGCATCGATCGACGGATTGTCGTTCACCTCGATCAGCACGGTGCGGTCGCGGGTCTGCTTGATGTCCACCCCGTACAGGCCGTTGCCGATGGCGGCCGCCCCGCGCAGCGCCAGTTTCACCACGTCGGCGGGCGCATCCTCGACCTTCAGGCACTCGAAGCCGCCCGAACGCGCGCTGCCGCGCGCGCTGTGGTTGTAGATCTGCCAATGCCCGCGCGACATGAAGTATTTGCACGCGTAAAGGGGCTTGCGGTTGAGCACGCCGATGCGCCAGTCGAACTCGGTGTACAGGAACTCCTGCGCGATCAGCAGCGCCGTGCTCTGGAACAGGTGCGCGGCCGCCTTTGCCAGTTGTTCGGGATCGTCCACCTTCACCACGCCGCGCGAAAACGAACCATCCGGAATCTTCAGCACCAGCGGGAAGCCCAGTTTTGCGGGCACCTCGCGCAACTGTTTCGAATCCTCGCGGTACAGCACCTCCGAGCGTGGCACCGCGATCTTGTGTGCGCGCAGCAGGTCGTTCAGGTAGATCTTGTTGGTGCAGCGCAGGATCGAGGTGGGGTCATCGATCACCACCATGCCCTCGCGCTCGGCCTTGTGCGCGAAGCGGTAGGTGTGGTCGTCCGGGGCGGTGGTTTCGCGGATGAACAGGCCGTCGTACTCGGCCAGGCGCGAGTAATCGTGCTTGTGGATGGGATCGACCTCGATCCCGAGCTCCTTGCCTGCAGTGATGAACTGCTTCAGGGCGCGCGCGTTGGACGGCGGCATCGCCTCGCCCGGGTTCACCAGCATCGCGAGGTCGTAGCGGAACTGCCTGCGCGCGCGCGGTTTGCGCCACAGGCGCTTCGAGAACGCATCCAGCGCCTGGGCGAAGGCGTCTTCCTGGGCGTCGTCCAGGGTGTGCAGGCCGACCGGCTTGATCGCGCTGATCTGCCACACCCGGTCGCGTTCGAACTCGATCCTGAGCAACGGGCACGGAAAGGTTTCGAACACCTGCCGGGCGAGGTCCTGCAACGCCGGGTAACGGGTTTCGCCGAAATACACCAGGACGCCGAGGTCGGTGGTGTCCTGGCCGCCCGCCGGCAGGAAGTGCGTGAGCTTCTGGTTCAGGTCCTCGACGTCCAGGCCGTACAGCGCACGCTTGCGCAGGTCGCTGATCGCGCGCACCGACGGGATCACCCGGTGCCCGCGCGCCTCGCCCAGCAGCGACACGTAATGGCCGACGCCGAGATACTTGTAGCTGCGGCACAGGTTGATGACGTGGGTGCGCTCGTCTCCACCGAGCGGCTCGCGCAGGTACTGCATCGCGGCGATGACGTTGTCGGACGGATAGTACGAACCCCAGTCCGAGGGTTTTTCGACGACGATGACCAGCCGGCTCATTGACAAGCTTCCCGAATTTGATCCCGATTGTCGCGAGCGCACCACGCACGACGTCCGGAAGGGAGGCAGTGTCGGCATCCACGGCAGCGAACGCAAGAGGCCGGCGTTTCCCGGCCGGCACGGGTTCAGGCTTGCGCGGCAACCGCCGCCACGCCACGCTTGCGCGCATGCCACGCTCGCCCGCCACCACCATGGTCAGGATCGCCACCCGCGCCGACCTCGATGCCCTGCTGGCGCTGGAGCGTGCGACCTTCGCCAGCGACCGCATCAGCCGCGCACAGTGGCGACGGCACCTCGCCTCGAACACCGCCGCGGTGCTGGTCTGCGGCGGCCCCGGACAGATAGACGCCACGGCCGTGGTGTGCTATCGCCGCAATGCACGCAGCGCGCGGCTGTATTCGCTGGCGGTAAGCGCCCGCGCACGCGGCGCCGGGCTGGGTTCCGCGCTGCTGGCCGCGGCCGAAACGGACGCCCGCACGCGTGGTTGCGATTCGATCCACCTGGAAGTTCAAGTCGGCAACCGCGCGGCGATTGCACTGTACGAACAGCGGGGCTACCTGCGCGGCACGCGGTTGCCGCACTTCTACGAGGACGGCGCGGACGCGTGGCGATACCAGAAGCCCCTGATGGCTGTCCCGGACTGACGGGACATCGGCTACCTGCGTAGACCCGCGCGCGGATCGTAATTCCCACCCTGCCCCCAGCCGGCCGCCAGGGACGGAGTGCCTGTCAAGCGTACTTGACATGCAGCCTTCCCGCGGCGATGGCCCGCGCGGCTCCCCCGGGTTGGCAGGCGCGTTCCGCGCCGAACCGCACCCTTATACTTGCCGCTGGCTCGCCTTCGGGTTGCATGCATGCGCCGTCACGTCACTCTCGCCTCGTTGCTGTTGCTGGGGATCGGACTGCTCGCCGGCTGCGGGCAGAAAGGCCCGCTGTTCCTTCCGGCCAGGTCCGCCGTGACGTCGCCCGCCGCCGCCGCCCCGGCGCCGGCGACTTCGGCCGCCCAACCGGCCGGCGCCGCGACCCCTGCACCTGCGCCCGCGACCAGCCGCGGCTGACCACGCGGACCGCCCGTGGGACTGCGCTTCACCAAGATGCACGGCCTCGGCAACGACTTCGTCGTGCTGGACGCGCGCACTGCGCCGCCGCCGCTCGACGCGACACGCGTCCGCGCGATGGCCGACCGCCATACCGGGGTCGGCTTCGACCAGTTGCTGGTGATCGAGCGGGCACGGGAACCCGCGCATCTCGCGGGCTATTCGATCCGCAATGCCGATGGCTCGCCGGCCGAACAATGCGGCAACGGCGCGCGCTGCATAGGTGCGTGGCTGCACCGCGTCGGCGTCCTCGCGGTCGGCGCGGAAGCCAGGCTGGAAAGCCCGGCGGGCCCGGTGGCCATGCGGCTGGTCGATGCAGCGACCGTCGCGGTGGCCATGGGCGAACCCGAATTCGAACCCGCGCGGATTCCCTTCGCTGCAGGTGCGGCAGCCGCCACCTATCCGCTGGAGGTCGACGGCGAGCTTGTCGACATCGCCGCGGTGTCGATGGGCAACCCGCACGCGGTGCTGGAGGTTGCCGATATACACGAGCCGCGTGTCGACCGTCTCGGCCCGCGCATCACCGCGCACCCGCGCTTTCCGCAAGGCGCCAACGCGGGCTTCGTGCAGGTCCTGGACGAGCACGCCGTTCGCCTGCGCGTGCACGAACGCGGCGCCGGCTGGACGCTGGCCTGCGGCACGGGGGCCTGCGCAGCGGTCGCGGTGCTGCACCGGCGCGGTCGCGTCGGCGATGATATCCGCGTGGAGCTGCCGGGCGGCACGCTCGAAATCCAGTGGCAGGGTCCGGGGCACACGCTGTGGATGAGCGGTCCTGCCACATTCGTCTACGACGGCGAATGGCTGGGCGATTGAAACGTTGCAACCGCCGCGCCAATTCTTCAAACTGCGTTCATTCCCACGGAGTCGAGCGATGGCCGACCTGACCCTCAAGCAAAGCCTCGAAGCGATGGACGTCGCCGAATACCTGCGCCAGCATCCGCGCTTCCTGGAAAACTTCCCCGACGTCGCCGCCGAGCTGGTGATGCCGCGTGAGCAGGGGCCCGCAGCCTCGCTGGCGGCGTACCAGCTCGAAACCCTGCGCGCCCGCAACCGCGAACTCAACGATCGGCTCGCGGAACTGGTCGCGATCGCCGGCGACAACGAGCAGTTGATGGTGCGCGTGCACTCGCTCACCGTCGGGCTGCTGCGCGACGACAACCTTGCCGACATCCTGAAGAGTTTCGTGGGCGCGCTGAACGAGGATTTCCACACCGACCTGGTGCGCGTGGTGCTGTTCCGCGACGGCACCGACCTGCCGCAAGCCGATTGGCTGGTCTGCGAGGCGGCGGGCGCATCCGGCATGCCCGCCTTCACGGACTTCCTCGCCCGTGGCGGGCCCGCATGCGGACGCCTCGCGCAGGACAAGCTCGCACGCCTGTTCGGGAACGAAGCCGCACGGGTGCAATCGGCGGCGCTGCTGAAGATCGGCAGCGTGGGCATGCTCGCGATCGGCAGCCACGATCCCAACCGGTTCCATCCCGGCATCGGCACGTTGTTCCTGAAACTGATCGCGCAGGCGCTGGACGCCGCGATCACGCGTTTCCCGGCCGCATGACATGACGAAACTCGCCGACGATGCCGCGGGGTTCCTCGAACACCTCAGAGTCGAACGGCACTATTCACCGGGAACCTTGCGCAACTACGCGCACGCGCTGGACGCCTTGACTCGCTTCGCGGACGCCCTGGCGCTCGGCAATTGGAACGAACTGCGCGGCGAACAACTGCAAACGCTGATCGCCAACGAACACCGGCGCGGCCTCGAGCCGCCGTCCCTGCGCGCGATGCTCTCGGCGTACCGCAGCTTCTTCCGCCACCTCGCGCGCAACGGCGGACTCCAGAACAACCCCGCCGCGGGCGTGCGCTCGCCCAAGGTGCGCCGCAAGTTGCCCGAAGTGCTGGACGTGGACGAAGCCGCGACACTGGTCGAGGTCACCGCCAACGATCCGCTGGCCTTGCGCGACCGCGCGTTGCTGGAACTCTTGTATTCCAGCGGCCTGCGCGTCTCCGAGCTGTGCGGCGCGCGCTGGCGCGACCTCGACACCGAGCAGGGTTTGCTGCGCGTCACCGGCAAGGGCAACAAGACCCGGATCGTGCCGGTCGGACGACTGGCGCTCGCCGCGCTGGCGGTGCTGCGCGATGCACAATCCGCCGACGCCGATGCACCGATCCTGCCCGGGCGCGGCGGCAAGCCGCTGACGCCCGGCGCGGTGCGCGCCGCGATCAAGCGCCGCGCACGCGCGCAAGGGGTGTGGAAGCGCGTCTATCCGCACCTGCTGCGGCATTCCTGCGCCTCGCACCTGCTGGAATCCTCGGGCAACCTGCGCGCGGTGCAGGAACTGCTCGGCCATGCCGACATCGGCACCACCCAGATCTACACCCACCTCGACTTCCAGCACCTCGCCAAGGTGTACGACGCCACGCACCCGCGGGCGAAGCGGAAGTAGACCTTGACCCAACGAGGTACGCACCCGGGTCGCGACCAGGGTCGCTCCTACCGAAAGCCCGCACGCCGTCGTCGGAGCGCGCCTGCGCGCGACCGGGGTCACACTGCATAGTCAAAACGGTCTATCCACGGCCGCAATACCGGCAGCACCGGTTCGAATTGCTGCCGGTAATTCATCCAGCGCCCCACGGCTGCCGTGTTCATCGGTTGCGTGACCTGCGCATAGCTCGGCGTCGCGATGAACTGCTTGCGCCGCGCGTTGCCGGCGAAATCCATCATGGATGACGCATCCGCCACTTCCAGGAAATCGCCGAGCCGTGCAACGGCTGCGCCGGGATCGGCGACGACCGTTTCATACCGCCACTCCAGGACGCGCGGCTTGAACACCTCGATGTGCCCGCAGCACTGTCCGAACGCCTCCGTGTAACCCCGCGCCAACCGCGGCAGCGAGGAACACATCACCCTGAACGCCGGCGAGCGGAACGCCTGCATGCTGCAACTCAGCAACACGTCGCACGGATGCCGGATGCACAACACGATGCACGCATCCGGGAACAGCCGCAGGATCATCGGCAGGCACAACATGTTGAGTGGATTCTTGTCGACCAGCCGGTGTGTGCCCAGGTCCGGCAGCGTGTGTTCGACGAGCCGCCAATAGACCGCGCGCAGTTGATCCGCTTCTTCCGGCGTCAGGTTGGCAAGGTCCGCGGGGTAACGCTGTCCCGCGTGCTCCATGCGTTCGATCAGCTGGTAAACGTAGCCGCGCTCGTCCATCGACCGGAAATCCGGATGGGCGTCGAGCATCTGTTCCAGCAACGTGGTGCCCGAACGCGGAAAGCCGATCACGAACACCGGACTCTGTGGCATGGCAGGGCCCGCCACGGGTTTCCAGGTTGCGTAGGCCTGCGCATCGACCGATCGCGTCACCATCGGCAAGGGCTGGCCGTTCGCTGTCGACAGTTCCGGCGCAGCCTGCCGTGCAATTTCCATTTGCGCGGCGTGGGCAATTTCGAGCGCGCTCCATGCCTCGCGATAATGCGCCTGTCGGTCGAGCGCCGAGGCCAGGCCGAAAGCCGCGCTAGCCACGGTCTCTGGATCCTTCGCGACCTCCAGTGCGCGCCGATGGAGCGCGGCCGCCTCGGCAGGGCGATGCTCGCGCATCGCCATCACCGCGTGCGCGCGCCACCCGTCGATGCGCGCGTTGATCTCGCCCGCCTCCAGCGCATCGAGGGTGCCCAGCGACAACTGCTGAAGTTCGCGCCGCGCCTCATCGACCAGGTTGTTCCGTTCGTACAAGGCGACGCGCTGCGCCGTGATGCGCAGCCGCATGGCGTGGGCTGCCGGCCCTTCGGGCAGGCGCGCCTGCGCCAATACTTTCAGCGCGATCTCCAGGCGTCCCAGGGCGGACAATATGGAAGCGAGGACCAGTGCCTGGCCGGACGGCTGCGGTGGCCAGTTGACCGCACCTTCCAGCATGGCTTCCTCGCCCTCGATGTCACCGCAGACGTGGCAGGCGTGGGCCGCCTCCAGCCGCGCCTCGACGAACCGTGGTGCAAGCCGTACGGCATCCAGCAACACGCCACGCGCCAGCGACCAGCGCTGTTGCTGGATATGAAGCAGGCCGAGGTTGTAGTGCACCTCGGCATCGTCGGGCGCCAGCGATTTCGCCTTCTGCAGCGCACGTTCCGCTGCCGGCAGGCCACCCGCCTGGCGGCACGCTTCGCCGAGATTGTTCCACCACGCCGGAATATCCGGCTGGATGCGTGTCAACCGCTCGAAGGTCTGCGCGGCCCGCCGGTATTCGCCCGCCTGCTGTTGCGCCACGCCAAGCAACGCGAGGAACGCTTCGTTGTCGGTTTCGGCATCGACAACCTGTGCCGCCAGCACGAGCACGCGTTCCACGTCGCCAGCATTCCATGCGGTGGCCATGGATTCGACGATGGAGGCGACCGACGCAGTCATGCGAAGAAGTTCCTGCAGGATGGCGCCACTCTAGCGGATGCAAAAAAGGGCACCGCTTGCGCGGTGCCCTTGTCCGGACCAGGTGTCGCCGGCACAAACGCTCAGAACTTCAGCGTCGCACGCGCCCAGTAGTAGCGGCCCATCATGTCGTAGGTGGCGGAATCGGTGTTGCCTTGCCCGTTGTGGTAGATGAGCGGCGGCCGCCTGTCGAACAGGTTGTCCGCCCCCACGTCGAAACGCGTGTGGATGGCCGGCACCGCAACGCCAAGCTGGACGTCGTTGTATACCACCGAGGCGACCGGCAAATCCGCACCGGTGACGTAATCTGCATTCAGGGCGGTCACGCCGCTGATGTAGCGCGTCCGCCACTGCGCGTCCCAGTCACCGCGACTCCAGTTGAGCGAGGCGGTGGCCCGCCAGCGCGAGACATTGCCGAACTGCGCATTCCACGTGCCGGCCAGCTTGTCGACCGTGGAACCCGGCAATCCGGGGGTCTTGTTGTTGTTGAAGGTGGCAATGTAACTGGTGGCCAGACCGAGCTTGAAGTCGCCCGGATTGAAGCTGCCGAAATCGAAGTGCGGCAGCTGGTAGTTGGCCGTGAAATCGATGCCACTGGTGCTGAGGGCCCCGAGATTGACCACGGGCGTGTCGATGTAGAAGACCTGCCCGGGCTGCTGGGTGGTGGTGTCGTAGCGATGGATGAACGGGCAGAACGGGCTGGCTTCGTTGTTGAAGCACGCATCGACAACGGTGCGCCCGTCGATCGCCACCAGGGTGTCATACAGGTAGATGTGCCAGAAGTCGAGGCTGGTGTTCAGGCCGGGTGCCCAGCTCGGGTTGTAGACCAGCCCGAAATCCACGGATTTGCCGTGCTCCGGCTTGAGGTTGCCGCCCACCACGTTCGCGCCCGAATAGTACGTGTTGACCTGCGCCGGACTGTTGCCCGGCCAGTTCGGCGGCACGGACTGGCACGCGGCCGGATGCTGTGCAAGCTCCGCGGCCGAAAGGTGGGCGCAGGGGTCGTTCAAAGCCGGCTGGATCAGCGAACGGCCATCGTAGAGCTGGTCGAGATCCGGCGCCCGGAACACCTGCGTGATCGTGCCGCGCACCAGCAGGTCCTGGATCGGCCGCCATTCGACCGCGACCTTGGCGTTGGTGGTGGAACCCGCACTGTTGTAATCGGAGTAGCGCACGCCCAAATCGACGTTCAACGAATACGCGCCGGGCACCTCCTTCAACAGCGGAATCAGCGTTTCCGCGAAGGCTTCCTTGACGCTGTCGTTGCCAGCGCCCGGCGAGCCACAGGCCTCCTGCGAGATCTGGCAGACGCCGGTCACCGGATCGAGCAGGGCGAGCGGGTTGATCGTGTAGTTCATGCTTTGCTTGCGATACAACGCACCCACGGCCAATTGCACGTCGCCGGCGGGCAACGAGAACAGGTTGCCATTGGCACCCGCCGAGATCTGCCGCAGGATCTCGCGCTTCCGGTAGATCGCATCGACCGCGCCCGCCGCGAGGGCGGGACCGTTGTTGGCCTGGTCGAAGATGTTGACGCCGGAGTCGATGGCGGCCTGCAGCGCGGGGATGTACAGCTCGTTCTTGTCGTTCTGGGTGCGCGAGGTATGGCCGTAGTCGACCGTGACATCCCAGTTCCAGCTGCTCTGGCCGACCGCGCCGCGCAATCCGGCGATCAACTGGCCGGTGCTGGTGGTATAGGGATGGATGCGGGTACCCACGCCGGTCAGGCGGGTCTGGTACACGTAGCCGCTGTTCGGATCACCGGGAATCGGATTGGGACTGAAGGTGACGCCGAATGGATTGAACGGCGCGGTCGAAGAAATCACCAGCCCATCACCGGTGCCCACCGGGATGGACGCATCCTGGCCGGCCGACTCGGTGTGGTTGTAGAAGGCATCGACAAACGCCGTGATGTTGTCGGTCAGGTCGTAGCTGCCGACCAGGAAGCCATCGGTGCGCTGTTGCTGGACCTGGATGTAGTTGAAGGCTGCGTAGTTGAAGGTATCGCTGGAAGTGCGGCAGCGGTAATCGCCAAGAGTCGTGCCGTCACCGGCGTCCCGCGTCACCACGATGTGGTTCGACGAATCGGGCGTGCACCCGTACTGCGCGGCAAACGACCCCGGCAGCTGCATCCGGCCGTTGGGGATGGAACTGGACCCGGCCACGCTGACCTGGCCATCGTAGAGATACAACTGGTGTGCCGCGAAGTCGCGCCGCGTGTTGGGCACCGCGTTGTACTTGTTGTAGTTGATGCCGCCGACGATGTTGAACTTGTCCCCGGTGTGGCCCATGGTCAGGCTCATGCCGTGCCGCTGGCCATCCCCGTGCCCGGAGATGCCGGTGTTCACGCTGGCTTCGACGCCGTCGAAATCATGGCGCAGCAGGATGTTGACGACGCCGCCCACGGCATCGGAACCGTAGGTCGTCGAGGCGCCCTCGGCCAGCACGTCGATCCGCTGCACCATGTTCTGCGGCACCAGGTTCAAGTCGGCGTTGAGCATGCGCTGGCCGTCGATCAGCACCAGCGTGCGGCTGGTGCCCAAACCGCGCAGCGAAACACGCGACGCGCCGTCACCACCCTCGGTCAGCGGCGAGGCGACGCCGCCACCGTTGGTGTTGTTCTGCGGATTGGTGGCCTGGCCGGCAATGCTTGGCAACTGTTGCAATACGTCGCCGAGCGTCGGTTTGCCGGAATTGGTGATGTTCTGGCGATCGATGATGGTGACGGGGCTTGCCGTTTCGGTATCGACGCGCCGGATCAACGACCCGGTCACCACCACGGTTTGCAGCGTCTTGGGTTGTTCCTTCGAATCGGCCTGGTTGTCCGGTGGCTGCTGCGCCTGGGCCAGGCCGGCCGCGGCAAACAGGCCCGCCGTCAGGCCGACGCGCACGGCCAGCGACAGGCGTTTCATCTTGTGATTCATTGGTTCACTCTCCAGCGAA
The DNA here is from genome assembly GCA_036279975.1 of Rhodanobacteraceae bacterium. GTDB lineage: Bacteria > Pseudomonadota > Gammaproteobacteria > Xanthomonadales > Rhodanobacteraceae > 66-474. The sequence goes on along the minus strand of DASURP010000006.1, from coordinate 12,179 downwards.
TGTGGAAAACGCCAGCGCGTGTTTTTCGAGCCGCACTGGACTGTCGATACGTCGCACCCTCTGTGCTTCGCTTTGCAGCTCCTGTCCGGTTACGGCCCCGCTCGGTTAACCGTGATTTAACGATACTCGTCACGTCAATTTCGCGCAATGGGTCGCAACCCGCAAGTGCTCCGACTTGCGGACGGCGACACCCCCCCCTTGCCGGTACGGTTGCCATTGGCCGTCTCCGCCCACACCTAGGGCGGCATCCCCGTCGCCAAGAGGCCGCCATGGAATCCTTCCACGCCACCACCATCCTGTCCGTGCGCAAGGACGGCCGGGTCGTCCTCGGCGGCGACGGCCAGGTGACGCTGGGCAATACCGTGGTCAAGGCCAACGCGAAGAAGATCCGCCGGCTGGGCAAGAACGCCGACGTGCTGGCCGGTTTTGCCGGCGCCACCGCCGATGCCTTCACCCTGTTCGAACTGTTCGAGGACAAGCTGGCCAAGCACAACGGCCAGTTGACCCGCGCCGCGGTGGAACTGGCCAAGGAATGGCGCACCGACCGCCGGCTGGGGCGCCTCGAAGCCATGCTGGCGGTGGCGGACAAGGACGCATCGCTGCTGATTTCCGGCAACGGCGACGTGCTGGAGCCCGAACACGGCCTGATCGCCATCGGATCGGGCGGCCCCTATGCCCAGGCCGCGGCCAAGGCACTGCTGGACAACTCCAGCCTCGATGCGCGCGCGATCGTCGAGAAGGCGCTCGGCATCGCCGGCGACATCTGCATCTACACCAACCACAACGTGACGATCGAAGAACTGTAGGAACCTGTCGCGGAGCTCTTCGCCATGGATGGCAGCGTCTTCTCCATACCCATAAAGCCATCGCGCGCAGGTGCGCTCCTACCATGCAAGGCATCCCATGTCCGAACTGACCCCCCGCGAAATCGTCAACGAACTCGACCGCTTCATCATCGGCCAGCACAACGCCAAGCGCGCGGTCGCGATCGCGCTGCGCGACCGCTGGCGGCGCATGCAGCTTGATCCCGGGTTCCGCAACGAGGTCACGCCCAAGAACATCCTGATGATCGGTCCGACCGGGGTCGGCAAGACCGAGATCGCGCGCCGCCTCGCGACGCTCGCCAAGGCGCCGTTCGTGAAGGTCGAAGCCACCAAGTTCACCGAAGTCGGCTACGTCGGCAAGGACGTCGACTCGATCGTGCGCGACCTCGCCGACGTCGCCTACAAGCTCACCCGCGACCTCGCCAAGGAGCGCGTGAAGTCACAGGCCGAGGAACACGCCGACGAGCGCATCCTCGACGCGCTGCTGCCGCGTCGCGACGCGAGCGGCGGCTGGGACCGGCAAGGCGACCAGCAACAGATCGAAACCGAATCTTCCACCCGCCAGAAACTGCGCAAGCAACTCCACGAAGGCGCGCTGGACGAACGCGAAATAGAGCTGGAGTTCTCGAGCAGCGTCGGCGTCCAGATCATGGCCCCGCCGGGCATGGAGGAAATGTCGCAGCAATTGAGCTCGATGTTCCAGAACCTGGGCAGCGGCAAGACGCAAAGCCGCAAGCTGAAGATCAAGGCCGCGCGCCCGCTGCTGGTCGACGAGGAGGCCGGCAAGCTGCTCAACGACGACGAGCTGCGCGCGCTGGCGGTCGAGAATTGCGAGCAGAACGGCATCGTGTTCATCGATGAGATCGACAAGGTCGCCCAGCGCAGCGACTGGGGCGGCGCGGGCGTGTCGCGCGAGGGCGTGCAGCGCGACCTGTTGCCGCTGGTGGAAGGCTCCACCGTGTCGACCAAGTACGGGCCGGTCAAGACCGACCACGTGCTGTTCATCGCTTCGGGCGCGTTCTCGATGTCCAAGCCGTCCGACCTGATCCCCGAACTGCAGGGCCGGTTGCCGATCCGGGTCGAGCTGTCGGCACTGTCCGTCAAGGATTTCAAGCGCATCCTGAAGGAGCCGCACAATGCGCTGACCAAGCAATACGCCGCGATGCTGGGTACCGAGGGCGTGCAACTGGAATTCACCGACGACGGCATCGCCAGGCTCGCCGAGGTGGCCTTCAAGGTGAACGAAAGCACCGAGAACATCGGCGCCCGCCGCCTGCAGACGGTGATGGAGCGGCTGCTGGAGTCGATCTCGTTCGAGGCTGCTGACAAAAGCGGCGAAAAGTACTCGATCGACGCCGAATATGTGGACAAAAACCTCAAAGATCTTGCTTCGAACGAGGATTTGTCGCGTTACATACTGTGAGACCCGGGATCCGGGCAACCCCCATCCGACCCCGCTAGAATGATGTCGTGGGCAAGATCCTGAAATTCCAGTCGGAGAGTCCGCGGCCCAGGCTGCGCGGTGCACTCCAGCGCAACGAACTGGTCCGCGTGTGGCGCGGCGAGCTGGAGGAAGGCAGCTTCTGCGGCTATCTCGCGGGCATCGGCCGCGAGTGGCTGCTGATGTGGGTGGTCGGCGACCAGATCGGCTTCGACGGCCTGTACGCGATGCGGCTTGCCGACATCACCGAGGTCGAAGCGCCCGACGGCCACCACGCCTTCATCGAAAAGGCGCTGGCGGTGCGCAACATCCACCCGCGCCTGCCGCGCAACTTCCCGCTCGACGACATCACCCAGGTGGTACGCGCGACCGCCGAGTACGCGGCGGTGATGTGCGTGCACGTGGATACCGAGGACGAGCACGAGGTCTGCTACATCGGCCGTCCACTCGGGATCGAGGACGACGGTTTCACCCTGCAGGAAATCACCCCCGACGCCGAATGGCTGCGCGAGCCGTCGTTCTTCGGCTGGGACGAAATTTCCACGGTGAGCTTCGACGAACCCTATGCGCAGGTGTTGCTGGACGTTGCCGGCCAGCCGCCGCGGATCGACTTCGCCGGGTCGGGCTTCGGCACGGTGCAGTGAGGCGGGACCGGGAACTCGGGACTCTCGACTCGGGACAGCGTAACGCTCATACAAGGCTTTCACCCCCTTCGGAACGAAAGAGGTCGCTGCGCAGCAGCGAGGGGATGCACTGGAGACGAAAAGCCGTCCTCCTCATCCCCCCATCCGAAGGAAGGGGGAAGACAAGCTGCCCACTTCCACAGGAACAGGGAAGGGCCAACGCGACAGCGTAGGGGGAATGCGGTCGCGCAGTCCCTGCGCCCCATGACTGACCGACATCAGGCAGCCACTTCTCCGACGCCGATAGTATTTCGCGCATGCCCACGTCCAAACCCACCGACATCACCCTGCACAAGAAATCACGCACGCTGGAAGTCGCTTTCGACTCCGGCGAAGCGTTCGTGCTGCCGGCCGAATATCTGCGCGTGTACTCGCCCAGCGCCGAGGTGCAAGGCCACGGTCCCGGCCAGCAGGTGCTGGTCGCGGGCAAGCGTGAGGTCGGGATCATGGAACTGGAACCGGTCGGCAATTACGCGGTCACGCTGCGCTTCACCGACGGACACGCCACCGGGATCTATTCGTGGGAAATCCTGCACGAGCTCGGCGTCAAGCAGGCGCAGAACTGGCAGTCGTATCTCGACGCACTGGAAAAGAACGGCCTGTCGCGCGACCCGACATCACTGTACGGCCACCCCGTGCCGATGCGCGGTCCGAAACCGCGTTGACGCTCCGTACCGAGGATCAGACGGCGGGGGCCGCCGCCAGCACCGCCGCGCGGCGCGCCAGACTTGCCTTCGGCCAGTGCTCCTCGCGGTCGTAGTACCCATGCATCGCGGGCACGCCTTCGGGAAGCACCACCCAGGGCTGCTTCGACATCGTGAAGATGTGGATGTCGGGCGGGAAGCGATCGGGATCGTCCAGCGTGCCGACGCGCACGAAGGCGAACAACGGCCCCGCGCCCGGATAGTGGCTCCACAATGCGATGCGGCACTGCGGGCAGCGCGCGATGCTCTGGCCCTTGCCGCTTTCCGACGGCGTCATCACCATCCCGGGCTGGCCGTGCAGCAGTTCGACGCAAGCGGTCTCGATCAATGCGTTCAGCACGAACGCCGAGCCGGTCTCGCGCTGGCACCAGCGGCAATGGCAGCAGTGCACGAACAGCGGCGTGCGTGTCAGCCGATAGCGAATGAAGCGGCAGCCACAGCCGCCTTCGAAGGATTCGGCACGGGTCATGGATCCAGTATGCCTTGCTCGTGCATGCGCCATGGTGTCGTCATTGCGGAGTCGTTCCCGTGCTTCATCGGGAAACGGAACCCTGAATCCGGCGCTTTTAGTTCAGGGACCAGGACACCGGCTCACTCGTTCGCAAACAGCGCGTCCAGGTCATCCTCGTCGAACTTCAGTTTGTCCCGCGTCCCGCCGCCTTCCAGCACCGCCTGGGCGAGTTCCGCCTTGCGCGCCTTCAGATCCTCGATGCGTTCCTCGACAGTATCGGCGCAGATCAGGCGGTACACGAATACCGGCTTGTCCTGCCCGATGCGGTGCGCGCGGTCGGCGGCCTGGGTTTCGGCGGCGGGATTCCACCACGGGTCGTAGTGGATCACGGTATCGGCCGCGGTGAGGTTCAGGCCCACGCCGCCGGCCTTCAGCGACAGCAGGAACAGCGGCACCTCGCCATCCTGGAACTTGCGCACGGGTTCGGCGCGGTCGCGCGTGTCGCCGGTCAGGGTGACGTAATGCAGGTGCCGGCGGTTCAACTCGCGCGCGATCAGCGCCAGCATTTCGGTGAACTGCGAGAACAGCAGTACCCGCCGGCCTTCGCTCAAAAGGTCGGGCAGCATGTCCATCAGCAACTCGAGCTTGGCCGATTCGCGCACCCCGCGCGCGGATTCCAGTTTCACCAGGCGCGGATCGCAGCAGGTCTGGCGCAGCTTAAGCAAGGCATCCAGCACGATGATGCCGCTGTGCTCGAGGCCGCGTTGGCGCACTACCTCGCGCACTTCCTCGCCCAGCGAAACCCGCAGCGCGTCGTACAGCTCGCGTTGCTTGCCGGACAACACCACCCGCCGCGCGATCTCGGTCTTCTCGGGCAACTCCTTCGCGACCTGGGCCTTGGTGCGGCGCAGGATGAAAGGCGAGATCCGGTGGTTGAGCCTGGCCTGGCAATCGGCGTCGGCCTGGCGCTCGATGGGAATCCGGTAGTGGCGCCGGAACGAACCCTCGTCGCCGAGCAGGCCCGGCACCGCCAGGTCGACCTGCGACCACAATTCGCCCAGGTGGTTTTCCAGCGGCGTGCCGGTCATGCACACGCGCCGCCGGGACGCGATCGACAACAGCGCGCGCCGCGCCTGGGTGCGCGGGTTCTTCACCTGCTGCGCCTCGTCCAGCACCACCAGCGCGAACGGCTGTTCGCGCAACACCGACAGGTCGCGCGGCAACAATGCATAGCTGGTGAGGATGATGTCGTGGCCGGCCAGCCGGTCGAAGCTCTTGACGCGTTCGGGGCCATGCAGGGTCAACACCTTCAGGCTGGGTGCAAAACGTTCGGTCTCGGCCTGCCAGTTCGGGATCAGGCTGGTGGGTGCAACCACCAGCGCGGGCTGCGTGAGTGCCGAGCCTTGCTTCAACGCCAGGATGTGCGCCAGCACCTGCACGGTCTTGCCCAGCCCCATGTCGTCGGCCAGCACGCCGCCCAGGCCCGCGGCCGCCAACGCGTTCAACCAGCGCAGGCCTTCACGCTGGTACGGCCGCAACTGGCCAACCAGTGCGTCGGGCACCGCATCGGAAGCCTGCGCCGCCGCTTCGCGCAGGCGCGTGGTGAACCCCGTCAAATCCCTGGGCGCGTCCAGCTTGCCGTTCTTCGGCAGCGCTTCCGCAAACTCCTCCAGCCGGCCCGCCTGCACGCGTGGCAGGCGCAACTTTTCGCGTGGATGCGCGAGGTACTCGGCCAGCGGCGCCAACAATTTGCGCAAGGTGACCAGCGGCACCGCGACCCGGCGGCGATCGTCCACCGGGGCGTACCACACCGCGTCCCTGGTTTCGTTTTCCGGGACGGCCAGCGACAGCGTGTGTTCGGACAGCGCGCGCGCGACGGTCGGCAGCAGGTTGACGCGCTTGCCTTCCACCTCGATGCCCATCTCGAACTCGAAGGCCTCGCCGCCGTCGTCGGGCCTGGCCACGCCGTACCAGCGTGGCGGGCCCTCCAGCACTTCGAACGGAAAGCTCGGAGCGTATTCGACCGCGAATCCGTCGTTCTCGAGCTTTTCGCGCAGGCCCAGCCAGCGCGCGGGCGTGTTGACTTCCAGCGCGCCGGCATAGCCCTTGCCGGGGAACACCCAGGCGTCCTCGGGCAGCGCGTCGGCCATGTCCCAGGGCAGGCCTTCGCAATCGACCGCGGGCGCGAGGCCGAACGCTTCGAGGCGCTCCATCGTCGCCAATTCCTCGGCGCGCTTGCGCACGATCTCGACCAGCTTGCCGTTGCGTACGCGCCGCACCACGGCATCGCCGCCGCGGCCCGGCAGGCGCTCGCCACCGTAATCGAAGGCCAGCCTGGCGTAAGCGAGCGGCGGCGTGCCCGCGCCGATCCGCGCGTGCCGCGTCAACGCCTGGAAAATCATCACGGGCCTGGGCGCCAGGTCCGCGCGCTGCACGGCACTGAACGCCTGCGGCGCGGGTATGCGCGCGGCCCATGGCGACGCTGCAACGCGTTCGGCCAGGGTTTCGGCGTGTTCGGGCGACAACGGCGGCGCCTCGACCAGCGCCATCTCGGCCGCATCACCGTCCAGCAGACCGAGTTCGGCACGTTCGGGATCCAGGTACCAAAGTCCGCCGACACGGACCAGGCGCTGGTGCGGCGGCAGCTTGGGCAGCAGTCGCTGGCGACCGTCGCGTTCGAGCTGCCAGCCCCACTCGAGCGGACGCGGATTGCCGAGCGCGAGCCGCAGGCCCGCCACGCCACCCAGCAGGCTGGGCGCCGAGGCGAGCAGTTCACGCAGCAAGGCGTCACCGAACGCGCCCGCGAGATGCGCATAGGTGCGCCCCTTGCGCTGGGTTTGCGGCAGGCCGAGCACGCTGGCCGCGAGCCGGGTTGCGGCTTCCGGCAAGGCGGCGTTGAGCAGTTGCTTGGGATCCAGCGGCACCGCCCGGCCCAGCTGGCCCTTGGCCAGGGTTTCCAGCAGGACCGGCGCGACCTCCACCCGGGCAATCGGCGGCTCGTCCTGGAACAACTCCAGCAGGAAGCCGAGCGTCGGTGCGCGCCGCGACCCAGCCGCCGATTCACCCTCGGCGGCATCGATCAGGCGCGACCACTCCGCGGGCAATGGCGCCCCAGCCGGCTTGGCCGCCTTGGCGGGCGGGGACGAAGGTGACGCATCGGTCTGGCTGCTGCGGTGCTGCACCCGGGGCTGATCCTGCGCTTAAAAGGCTCAAGCATACACGTACTTTTGCGATCGTCCCTGATCGCTGCACCAGTGGGCGATCGATCACTGCGGCTCGGAAGTGGCTTTTGTGAAAAGCCGGCCCAAGGATGGGCGTTCTGGACGGTCAGATCGCCAAGTACCGTGCCTCGCAAAGAAGCGAACGAAGCAGCGATCACGGAAGATCGCATGCTTGATGAAACAGGTTTTCCGGGTATTCGGGTTTGCGCTCGCGCGCCAGCAGCGAATGCAGGGCGTCGGTCGGCGTCATTTCGCCGCGCAGCACGGCTTGCACGTGTTGCGAAATCGGCAGGTCGAGGCCGTGGCGGTTGGCGAGCCGCATCACTTCGTCGGCCGTGACCGCACCCTCCACCACCTGTCCGATCTCGGTCAATGCCTGTTGCAGCGGCACGCCCTGCCCCAGCGCAAAACCGAAGCGATAGTTGCGCGACAGTTGTCCGGTGCAGGTGAGCACCAGGTCGCCCAGGCCCGCGAGACCCATCAAGGTCTGCGGTTGCGCGCCCAGCGCGGCGCCGAGGCGCAGCATTTCGTTCATGCCGCGGGTGATCAGTCCGGCGCGCGCATTCAAACCGAGCTGCATGCCATCGGCGACGCCGGTGGCCACCGCCAGCACGTTCTTCATCGCGCCGCCCAGTTCGGCCCCCAGCATGTCGTTGCCGGTGTATGTGCGGAAAGTGTGGCTGTGCAGCAGTTCGGCGACCCGGTGGGCGAAAGCGTCATCGGACGAGTGCACGGTTACCGCGGTCGGCATCCCGGCCGCGACCTCGCGCGCGAAGGACGGGCCGGTGACCACGGCCGCCGGCGTCGCCGGCAGACGTTCGGCCACCAGTTCGTGCAGGAAGCGCCCGGTACCGGGTTCGAAACCCTTGGTCGCCCAGGCGTAACCAGCCCCGGCAGGCAGCAGCGGTGCGGTCTCCTCCAGCACTTCGCGGAAGGCGTGGCTCGGGACCGCCACCAGAACCAGTTCGACACCGCTTGTCGCCTGGCCTAGGTCCGGCACGCAAGCCAGCGCCGCAGGCAATTCCAGGTCCGGCAGGTAGCGCGGATTGTGGTGGCTGGCCGCGATGCGTGCCAGCGCCCCGGCATCACGACCCCAAAGCCGGGTCGCGACGCCGTTGCTGCTGAGCAACGCCGCCAGCGCGGTGCCCCACGAACCGGCGCCGAGGACGGCAACCGTCGCGCGAGGAGTCATGGGTTCAGGCGTTCAGGGCCGGCTTGGCGTCGCCACCGGACTGACCGGCCTGCTGGCGCTGCTGTTCGGCGTACAAGGCGTCGAAATTGATCGGCTGCAGCAGCAGCGGCGGGAAACCGCCGTTCAGGACCAGGTCGGAAATGACCTGTCGCGCGAACGGGAACAACACGTTCGGGCAATAAGTGGCCAGCACCATGGCAAGGCTGTTCTGGTCGAAGCCGACGAACGAGAACACGCCGGCCTGGTGCACCTCGGCCAGGTACGCGGTGCGCTCGTTCAGGGTGCAGGTGACGGTGAGGGTCAGCACTACCTCGTAGTTGTCACCCTCGATCGGGTTGGCCTTGTGGGAGAGGTTCAACTGAACCTGCGGCTGGCCCTCCTCCTGGAACACCTTGGGCGCATTCGGGACCTCGAACGAGACGTCGCGCGCGTAGACTTTCTGCAGCGCCATCTGCATCTGGGGGGCGGCTTGGCCGTTGCTCAGGGCCGGGGTCTCTTCTGCCATGTTCTTGCAAGCTCCGCTGGGAAAGGGTCAAAGACCGGGGATTGTCCCACACCCCAGGCCTTCTTGCACGCGCCGCGATTGCCCGAAACGGCGCAGCCTGTTACATTACGCGGCTGTCTTTTCGTCGATCCGGGCTTCCCGGATGCCCCGTCGCGCGATGCGGGGCCGAAGCGGCGCCTCCGATCAATCGCGGGTCGGGCCGAACTTCCGCGGGCCACGCGGATCACCATGAGGAGAAACGCCATGGCACGCGTATGCCAGGTCACCGGTAAAGCCGCGAGCACCGGCAACAACGTCTCGCACGCCAACAACAAGACCCGCCGCCGCTGGCTGCCCAACCTGCACGAACGCCGGTTCTGGGTCGCAAGCGAGAACCGCTGGGTGAAACTGCGGGTGTCCGGCAAGGCCCTGCGCACCATCGACAAGAACGGCATCGACGCCGTGCTCGCGGACCTGCGCAAGCAGGGACAGAAGGTGTAAGGAGAATCCTCATGGCCAGCAAACGCGACAAGATCCGCCTGACGTCCTCGGCCGGCACCGGCCACTTCTACACCACCGACAAGAACAAGAAGAACACCCCGGACAAGATGGAGGTCAAGAAATACGACCCCGTCGTCCGCAAGCACGTGATCTACAAGGAAGGCAAGATCAAGTGAGTGCAGGATGCACTCATCCCGTGCCGCACATGGACGTGCGTTGACACGGGATCCAGTACCTTCTCTTGCCAAAACGTCATCCCGGGGCAACGCGAAGCGTTGAACCCGGGATCGGTTTCACGAACACCCGAACCCGCCGCAAGGCGGGTTCGTCATTTTCGGCAGGATGATTTCATCTCGTGCAGCACATGGATGTGCGCTGACACGGGAGCCAGTGCCTGTTGCCAAAACGTCATTCGAGGATCGCGCAGCGCGAAACCTGGGATCCTGTCCTTGGATTCACAAAACCCGCCGCAAGGCGGGTTTCGTTTTCCCGTGCTGGTGGCAACCGTCATTGCCGCTGCGACACGGCCGGGATGATTTGTCTTCCTGATGCCCACCCCGCTTGCGCTCGTGGCCTGCCTGCGGCGGTCCCGTCGTTGCAGACGAAGTCTGTCTCCGCGCTGCCCCCGTTCCACCTCGCCGTCCGTTCACGACCCTTTGGCCAACTTGTCGCGCAGCACCTTGGCCTGACTGGCGATGGCGTCATTGAACCGTTGCAGGTCGCGTAGCCGGTCGACATAAGCGGCAAATTCCGGCTTCAATCGTTTGCTCACCGGGTCGTAGAAGGCTGCGGTATCTTGGCCGACCGTGAACACGTGCTGCTCCGTGAAATCGTTGTAGCGCACGTAGCGCTCGCCGAACGATTCCTGGCGGGTATAGAACAACGCCAACTCGAAGAACAGATCGGGATTCAACGCGCGCGCGGCGCCGGATGCGACCAGCCCATCCCAGGCGCGCGTCGGCGGCCGCTCGGAAAGGGGCTCCCGGTAAATCGGCAGCGGCGGCTGGCCGCCCGCAGCAATCGCGGCATCAAATGCGGCGAGTCTGGGCAAGACTTCCGCATCGAACTTTGCGTTGTGGCGGATGACATCGTCCAGGGTGGGACGCAACGCGGCGATCATCGCGGCGTGGTACTGCGCCTCGCTTGCTCGCTCCCGCCAGTTCTCGAGCGCAAAGGCCGCCGTGACGCCGATGAAGACGATGACCAACTCGAATACGAAGCGTCCGATCAGTTCGCGGTGACGCTCCCACTGGTTCCTGATCGCGGCGACGCTGCGCATGGGTTCTCCCCTATTCCGAGGGCAATAGTCAAGGATTGCTGAAAACTGCGCCGTGCGGAATGGCGCTGCCCTGCCAGCCATCCGGCCACGCACGCGCCATGTCGATCGTCGCCGGATCGAGGGTCAGTTTTCCGGTGTGCCGATCGATCGTGGCGAAACGAATCCGCGTATTGAGCGCGCCATAGCCGGTGACGACCAGACGATCACCGCCCGGCTCGAGCGCCAGCCAGTGCGGATATTCGTCCGGTGGCAACAAGATGCGGCTGACTTCGCGCGGATGTTCCGGATCGTGCATATCCACGCACACGATCGCATGCCCGCTTTGCATCGTTTCGACCAGAAAGTTCTCCGCTACGACCGGCACTTCGCAACCGCGATAACCGAAGTCATAGATATGTTTCAGCGTCGGATCGTCGCTCGTCAGATTCTGCACCATGAAGAGCCCGCAATTGAACGTCGGTACAACGACCGTCTTGCCATCGGACAACAGCCGCGGCTCCGACGAATCCGCCGCGGTGTCGTAAAACCAGTCGGGTGACGGCGGCAGCTGGATGGTCTTGAGCAGCTTCAGGTCGGAGAGCCGCCATACCTGCGCAACGTGACTGACCTGCGCCGCCATCATGTCCGCACTGCCGGTGACGACACGGTCGTGTTTTGCATCGACCGCCAGACTGTATGGACGAATATTGGGATGGCCAGCCACTGCCGCCGACGAAGTCCGGACCGTGCGACCTTTCGGATCGAACTCCACCAACCCGCCTGCGGCATGATTGAATCCGCCGGAATACTGGAAGGTCGCCAACGTGTCACCGTTGGGAAGATGGGCGAATGAGTGCGGATAGCCGTAAACGCCGACATTGCCGAATTGGTGCGCGAGTCGCGGATGCAAGGGATCGCGAAGATCGAAAACGTAGGTGTGGTTGCCGAGCCAGTCGTTGGCATACAGGAAATCGTCGGGCGGCTCCGAATAATTCGTGTGATGCGCTTGTACCGCGTCGTCCACGGGCAACATCGCAACGAGTTTGCCGAACGACGGGCCGGGCTCGACGTCGAACACGGCAAGGAAATCCTTGCCCACCCCGAGTCCGCTGCGCTGTGCGGGGATATCTGCCGGCTTCATTGCCATCGCAGCGGCCTGGGGATGCTTGGCCTCCATCGCCCATACGAAAAGAAAATGACTGGAGACCGGCGCAGCTGTCGCCAACAAGGGGGACATCGAGAGCAAGAGCAGCAGACAGCAGGAACTTGCACGCTTCACGGCCCGTCTCCCCGCCAATTTACGGGCAGCATACCCGGTCAAGTCACCGCAGAATCACGCGATTGGCGGGAATCTCCCGGATCGTTGAGTTGGCCGACGCGCAGACTCGGGACCGGATCGCTGCGTGAGGAAACAAAAAAA
>DASURP010000005.1:0-25508 GCA_036279975.1 Rhodanobacteraceae bacterium | reverse complement strand
GTGTCTGAGCAGCTTTTCGTAGGAGCGCGCCTGCGCGCGACCGTGACGCCGGCGTGAAGCATGCGATCACGCCACGCGGTGGCGCAGGTAGTTGAGCATGTCGATGCGGGTGATCAGGCCGAGGAATTTCTCGCCGTCCGTCACGATGGCGACGCGACCGTGTTCGAAGATCGGCAGCAGGTCTTCGATCGGCGCCTTGACGTCGAGGGTTTGCAGCGTCGTGATCATGGCGGTGGAGACCGGGTCGAGGAACTTCTTCTCGTCGCCGTACACGTGCAGCAGCAGATCGGACTCGTCGATGATGCCGGCAATCTTCTCGCCATCCATTACCGGCAACTGCGACACGTCGTACAGCTTCATGCGGTTGTAGGCCGTCACCAGCATGTCGTCGGGCTTCACCACCACGGTGTCGCGCTGTGCATAGGGACGCATGATCAGGTCGCGCAGGTCGCCGGTCGGCTGGCGTTCGAGAAAGCCGTTGTCCAGCATCCAGTAGTCGTTGTAGAGCTTGGACAGGTACTTGTTGCCGGTGTCGCACACCAGCGTCACCACGCGCCTGGGCGCGGTCTGCTCGCGGCAATAGCGCAGCGCCGCCGCCAGCAGGGTGCCGGTGGACGAACCGCCCAGCACGCCCTCTTTGGCGAGCAGCTCGCGCGCGGTGAGGAAGCTTTCCTTGTCGCTGATGGAATAGGCCTTCTGCACGCGGCTGAAGTCGCTGATGCTCGGCAGGAAGTCCTCGCCGATGCCTTCGACCATCCACGACGCGGACTTGGTCGACAAGGTTCCCTCGTTGATGTATTCGGCCAGCACCGAGCCGACCGGATCGGCGAGGATGAACTCGGTGGCGGGCGAGGCTTTCGCAAAATAATGCGACAGCCCGGCCAGCGTGCCGGACGAGCCGCAGCCGACCACGATGACGTCCACGCGGCCATCCATCTGTTCGAGGATCTCGGGGCCGGTGGTGGCTTCGTGCGCGGCCGGGTTGTCGGGGTTGCCGAACTGGTTGATGAAGTACGCGCCGGGGGTTTTTTCGGCGATGCTGGCGGCGAGGTCCTGGTAGTACTCGGGATGTCCCTTGGCGACATCCGAACGCGTCAACACCACTTCGGCGCCCATCGCCTTGAGGTTGAAGATCTTCTCGCGGCTCATCTTGTCGGGCACGACCAGGATCAACTTGTAACCCTTGGCCTGTGCGACCAGTGCGAGGCCCAGCCCGGTGTTGCCGGCGGTGCCCTCGACCAGGGTCGCGCCGGGCTTGATCTTCCCCGCCTTTTCGGCGCCCTCGATCATCGACAGCCCGATGCGGTCCTTGATCGAACCGCCCGGGTTGGCCGATTCCAGTTTCAGGAACAGCTCACACGGGCCGGCGTCGAGCCGGCGCGTGCGCAGCATCGGCGTGCGGCCAATCAGTTCGAGGATGCTGTCGACGATCATGGGATTGCGGGGCCCGGCCAGTGATGGAGTGACGGGTCCGGCGTGCCGCCGGACGCGACTTTCCATGATAACCGATGCACCGCTGATTCCGGCCCGTTACGTGCCGGCGGGCAGCCGCCAAACGGGCTCGTTCAGCCGCGTCGCAACAAGTCGCGCAGGGCCGAACGCCAACCCGTGCCGTGCCGGCGGTAGTTTCCGTTGAGGGTTTCGCGCAGCACATCGCCGAACCGTCCCCAGGGCGGGCCGTGCATCGCCGCGCGCACGCGCAGGTGGCGCAACTTGTCGGCAGTCTGCGCGCAGCACGCCGCCGGCACGGCATCGCCCTGCACCTGCAAGCGTTGCAGCAACGCTTCATTGCGTGCGATCAGTGCGTCGATCATGACCGCGCGCGGCCGCCGCAAGTCCTGCCACTTCGCCGCCAGCCCGCGCTCGGGCATGCCGATCTGGTTGGCGGCGTGCTGGCGGTACTCGACCAGCGCCGAATCAAGGAAATCGAACCCGCCGCGCGCCGCGGCCATGATGGCCAGCCATTCGTCGTGCACCCAGCCCGCGGGAAACGGCAATGCGCCGGCGAGCAGCGAGCGCCGCAGCGCCGTGGTGGCGCCGGTTGCAAGGCTGCGTCGCAGCAACACCTCGAATCCCCGTGCCGCGTGGATCCGCCGCCGTTCCGACCGGCTTATGCCCAACACCCCGAACAGCGAGCGTGGCAGTTCGGTCCCGACGGCATCGACGCGGCGCGCATCGCCGCACAGCAGCAGCAATCCCGGACGGCGCTCGAACTCGGCGAGCTGGATGCCGAGCTTTTCGGGGTGCCAGACATCGTCCTGGTCGCACAGGAACAGGACGTCGCCGGAAGCATCGCCAAGGGCCGCCTCGAAATTCGCCAGATAGCCGACGTTGCGCGGATTGCGGACCACCCTTACGCGCACTCCGCGGTCCGCGGCGCGACGCGCAAGGTCTTCCAGCATGCCGGGCGTCGCATCGGTCGAGGCATCGTCGCGCACCACGATCTCGTTGGGCAGGCGCGTCTGCGCAAGCAGGCTTGCCCATTGCGCCGCGAGATAGCGGGCGCCGTTGTAGGTGCACAGGACGACGGAGGTGGAGAGCGGCATGACCGCCGGATTGTCGCCGCGGCGGCGACCACTGCATAGCCTGCCCCTTCGGGACACGGGCCGCGCACACGAAAACGCGGGCCGATTCGCCCCATAGGTCAGCGGCCCATGTCCCTCGTCATTCCGGGGCCGCCCGCGCTGCTTGCGGGCGGAATCCGGAACGGTCGTGCGTCGGCCGGATTGCAAATCCGGTCCCGGGTTCGGCATCGTTGAAGCTGCAAGCCGCCCCGGAACGACGAACGGGAAAATCGATCCCCCTCGGCCGAAAACAAACCGGCCCGCATGCGCGGGCCGGTGAGGATTCTTCGGATTTTCGCAGCGCTTCACGCGGTGCCGATTTCGCCCCACATCCGGGTCAGGCGGTCCTTCAGCATCAGCTTTTCCTTTTTCATGCCGTGCAGTTCGTTGTCGTGCATCGGCAGAACCCCGAGTTCCGCATCGCGTACCTTGCTGTCGAGCTCCTGGTGGTACTGATAAAGACGGCGAAACTCGGGATTCGCCTTCATCACTGCGTCTATGTGGTCCTTCTGCTGGTGTTCGAACATGGAGCAGCCTCCTCTTGCGTGGGCAACGCTTGATGGATTCCGGCGCGCACGACACCGCATCCACGCGCCGCGGTTGCGGTGCATGGAGGTGGGGGAAATGCGGGGTTCATGCGATGGCGCCTCGGGGTCGGCAAGGGGCCGACCCTGGGTTGACCCTACTCCGACCCGGGGGGCTTGGCAAGCCGAAAAAGCCGCCCCACGGTGCAGAATTTTAGTATTTGGAATCAATATGTTGCAATAAGCCGTGGATCGTAACATCAGGCCGCACGGAGCCTGCACGGCGCCCACCCATTCCCCATCCGAGGTCACACGGCGCCCCCAGCCACGGACGGCGTTTTGGGATCGCGCGCGGGCGCGCTCCTACGACGAGCGATCGTTGTCGGCGCACCTGGGTAGGAGCCTGCCTGCAGGCGACCACGGCGCGCCAGATCCTGCTACTCGGCCCGGATTTCCACTTCCGCGCCCTTGCTGGCGTGGCCGACCGACTGGATCGACACCTGGCCGGCGCCGGCGGCTGCGAGCGCGGCTTCCACCGCGACCGCACGCCGTCCCGCCAGCACCCGCTCGGCGCTGGACGCGCGCGGCTGGATCACGATCCGCTGGCTGGAATGGGCGCGCGCGAAATCCGCCACCCGGCGGCGCGCGGTGGCGGTGAGGTCGTCCGACTTGCCACTGAACGAAGCAGGTGAAAGGTGCAGGGTGGCGGCCTGTGCCCCGCTCGCCGGTGCGTTGCCTTGCAGGGCCTTGGTGGCCGCCTCGGCCAAGCGGGCCTCCTTGCGCGCCAATGCCGCCGCCCGCGCCTGCGCCGCGGCCAGCCGCCTGGCCTGTGCCGCTTCGGCCTGCGCCTGCTCGGCCTGCTGGGACGCCTGGGCGCCCTGCTCCTGCAGCATCTGGGCCTGCTGGACCGCCGCTTCGTACTGCAGGCGCTGCCGCGCCAGTTCCGCGCGCGCCGCCGCGGCGTCGGCCTGGCTCGCCTGCAGCATGATCTGGTCGTGTTCGCGCTGGAGATCATCGAGCCTGGCGCGATCGGCGTCGACCCTGGCCGCGGCCTTCGCCAGCGCGACGCGCTGCTCGGCCATGAACAGGGCATGTTCGTGGCCGCTGCGCCCGGCGTCCTGCAACGCGGCGATCGCGTTGCGCGCCAAGGTCCGTTGGGCGGTCGCGTAGGGGCCAAGCACGGGATCGGCGTCCAGTCGCCCGAGCTGCGCGGACAACCGCGCCACCTCGACATCCTTGCTGGAGGAAGCCGCGTGCGCAGGCGTCGACGCCAGGCCGAGCACGAACACGAGCACGGGGAAGCAGGCGATTGCGGTCAGGCGCTTCATGGCGCTGCCCCCGGGACCGGTTGACCTCCGCTGGAACCCGGCGCGGCCCCCCCGCTGGCCGCGGGGGCCGGCACCGCAGGCTGCCCCAACTGGATGGAAGGCAGGGTCACCGAACCCGCTGGCGCCGGTGCCGACGAACCTGCCGGGGCCGGCGCCATCGCCGCCTGTTGCGCCGCCGCTGCAGCGGCCTGGCGGCGTTCCAGGTCGGCCTGCAGATCCCGGTTCACGGCGGTCTGCTGCCGGATTTGTCGGTCGAGCCGCACCCCCTCGGCACGCGTGCGCGCGGTGGCCGCCGCGGCTTCGGCCTCGGCGGCCTTGTCGGCGGCCTTGCCGTTGTCGCCACTGGCGGTGAACTGCTGCGCGGCGGCGAGCCTGCGCTCGGCCTCGGCCAGAGCCTCCGGGGCGGTGGTGGCGGCGCCCGCGTTGCGCGCGGCCCGGATCTCGGCCTGGGCGTGGTCGATCAACTGGATGGGCGGTGGCGCGGTGGCGCAGCCGGTCAGCGTGGCGGCCAGCACGGCCAGCCCGATCATGCCGGGATTATGGATTTTTCGGCGCGTGCGTGTCATAAACATCATTCCGGAATGCACCGCTGCATTGTCGGCGTACCATTCAGGCTTTGCAACGCCGCGCGGGCGACGGCGCGGGGCTTCCTGACCGGGGATCAAAGATGGACATCGGATACTTCCTCAAACTGATGATGGACCGAGGTGCGTCGGACATGTACCTGTCCACCGGCACGCCCGTGCACATCAAGATCGAGGGCAAGCTGGCGGCGCTCGGCACTTCGCCGCTGCCGTCGGGGATGGTCAAGAAGATCGCCTACTCGCTGATGGACGAAGGCTCGGTGCCCAAGTTCGAGCGCGAACTGGAATACAACATGGCGCTGGCGGTGAAGGACGTCGGCCGCTTCCGCGTCAACGTGTTCAAGCAGCGCGGCGAGGTGGCGCTGGTGATCCGCGCGATCAAGAGCGACATCCCCTCGATCGAGGAATTGCTGCTGCCGCAGATCTACAAGAAGCTGATCATGGAGCCGCGCGGCCTGATCCTGGTGGTGGGCGCCACGGGTTCGGGCAAGTCCACCACGCTGGCCTCGATGATCGATTACCGCAACACCAACGCCGCCGGCCACATCCTCACCGTCGAGGACCCGATCGAGTTCCTGCACAAGCACAAAAAATCCATCGTCAACCAGCGCGAAGTCGGGCTCGACACCCACAGCTACCACGAGGCGCTGAAGAACGCGATGCGCGAGGCGCCGGACGTGATCCTGATCGGCGAGATCCGCGACACCGACACCATGGACGCGGCGATCGGGTTCTCCGAGACCGGCCACATCTGCCTGGCCACCCTGCACTCCAACAACGCCGACCAGACCATCGAGCGCATCCTCAACTTCTTCCCCGAAACCGCGCACCGCAACATCCTGATGAACCTGGCGCTGAACCTGAAGGCGATCATTTCGCAGCGCCTGGTGGTCGGCAAGGACGGCCACCGCCGCGCCGCGGTCGAGGTATTGATCAACACCCCGCACATTCGCGACCTGCTGCGCCGCGGCGAGGTGCACGAGATCAAGCTGGCGATGGAGCGCAGCCTGGAGGAAGGCATGCAGACCTTCGACCAGTCGCTGTATCGCCTGTACAAGGAAGGCACCATCGACCTGGAAGAGGCGTTGTCGAAGGCCGACTCGCGCGACGGCCTCGCCCTCAAGATCCGCCTGGCCGAAGGCGCGACCGGCAGCGAATTGCCGCAGGACGATCCCTACGGGATGGGCATGTCGTCGATGTGACTTTGCAGGGCGGTTTCGCTCGCTGCGCGAGCGTGCCACTTTGTTACGGCAAAAAGTGGCCAAAACCATTGCGCCTGCGCGCGATCGTTCGTGCCACGGGTCGCCGGCAGGCCGGCTCCTACAAGAGCTTCGTGCCCGAACGGCTCTTCGCAGGAGCGCGCCTGCGCACGATCGTTCGTGCATGGTCGCCGGCGGGCCGGCTCCTACAAGAGCTTCGTGCCTGAACGGCTTTTCGCAGGAGCGCGCCTGCGCGCGATCGTTCGTGCCACGGGTCGCCGGCAGGCCGGCTCCTACAAGAGCTTCGTGCCTGAACGGCTTTTCGTAGGAGCGCGCCTGCGCGCGACCATGCTTGCCGCCGCGGCAAGTGAAACCGCCCTTGCGTTGTCAGTGCTGCAACCTGCAGAAACAATACGCGTAGGTGACGGGTTTGCCCGGCGCGGCATGCTCCAGCCACGCCAGTTCCGGCAGCAGTTCCGGCGCCGCCAGCCACCACGACTTCGGCAGGCTTGCGCCCAGCGACGCCAGCACGTGCGCGGTTGCGCTGTCGCCCACGCCGAGGAAGAACCGTTGCAGGGCGCTGGCCGGCGGCTGCACGTAGCGCACGGCGTAAGCGTCGCCGAGCCTGGCGGCCTTGGCCGCGTATGCGATCGCGTCCTGCAAACCGCCCAGTTGATCGACCAGCCCACGCTGCAGCGCCTGTGCGCCCGTCCACACCCGCCCCTGCGCGATCGCGTCGATGTCGGCGTAGCTCTTGCCGCGCGCCTTGGCGACCTTGCCGACGAACTGGCGATAACCGGCGTCCACGCTGCTCTGGATCATCTCGCCCAGCGCGGGATCCAGCGGACGCCGCACGTCGAACGCGCCCGCGAGCGGGGTGGTGCCCTGGCCCGCGGTGTTGATGCCGAGTTTGGCCAGGCCATCCGCCGCGGTGAAGTACAACCCGAAGATGCCGATCGAGCCCGTGATGGTATCGGGCTCGGCGAAGATGCGGTCGGCGTTCATCGAGATCCAGTAGCCGCCGCTCGCCGCGACGTCGCCCATCGATACGATCACCGGCTTGCCGGCCTGTTCGGCCAGCACCACCTCGCGCCGGATCTGTTCGGCCGCGAACGCTTCGCCGCCGGGCGAATCGACGCGCAGCACGATCGCGTGCACGTTGTCGTCGGCGCGCGCCTTGCGGATCAGCGCGGCGGTGGATTCGCCACCGATCTTGCCCGCGGGCTGCCGCCCGGCAACGATGTCGCCTTCGGCCACGACCACCGCGACTTGCGGCCTGCCGATCCCGAGGTCGCGGGTCTGCGGCAGGTATTGCGCGAGATCGACCGCGCGAAAACCGGTGCCATGGTCGGTCGCGACGCCATGTTTCTGCATCATGCGGACGACCTCCTCGCGGGTGGCGAGGCCATCCACCCAGTGCAGCTTCAGGGCCAACTGCGCGACGTCGCCGTTGGCCGCGGGGATTTCCGCCGGCAGGTTGTCGATCTGCGCGCCCAGCGTGGCGGGATCGATGTGGCGCAACTTGCCCGCTTCATCCAGCCACGTGTTCCACAGGCCGCCCATCCAGTACTTGTCGGCTTCCAGCGCGGCCTGCGAAGGCGCGTCGAGGATGAACGGTTCGGCCGCCGACTTGAATTGCCCGACCCGGAACAGGTGCGCGCTGACGCCCAGCTTGTCCAGCAGGGTCTTGTAGTAGCTGCGGTAATCGGACAAACCCGTGAGCGAGATCGAGCCCGCCGGATCGAGCAACAACCGGTTGGCATGCGCGGCCAGCAGGTATTGCATCTGGCCGAGGTTGGTACCCCACGCGATCACCGGCTTGCCGGCGGCGCGGAAGCGATCCAGCGCGGCGGCGACTTCCTGCAGCGCACCCATCCCGCCGAACTGCAGGTCGGACGGATCGATCAGGATGCGGGTGATGCGCGGGTCGTGCGCGGCGTGGTCGATCGCGCCCACCAGGTCACGCACCCGCACCTGTCCCACGGGCCGGCCCGCTGCGCGCGCCGCTGCGCGCGCGAACGCGTCGACGCTGAACTGCTCGACCAGCGAGCCCTGGGGCTTCAACAGCAACACTGTGTCCGGCCCGATCTTGGGCGCGCCGCGGAAGGCCAGCCCGAGGATCAGGAACAGCAAGCCGAAGAACACCACGTTGATGATCACGAGGCGCGCGATGTTGATGCCGCGCCCGAACGCGCGCACGAATCCCGCGAATCCGCGGCGTGGTGAATCGGTCATGTGGATGGCCCCCGGGTTGGCAAGTCGATCAGGCCAAGCCTAGCCGCACGACCGGCGCACGTCACGCCGGGCTGCAGGAAGGCTGTTCATTCGGTGGTCCCGAGCGGCGCCACCGCGAACCGCTGCCACCGGTCGCCGCGTGTCCGCGCGAGCCAGCGCGCGAACAGCAGCACGGCCGCCGCGGTCAGGCCCGCGATCAGGCCCACCCACATCCCGCGCACGCCGTGGCCCGCGCCGAACGCCAGCCACGCGCCGACCGGCATGCCGACACCCCAATAGGCGAACGCGGTGATCAGCATCGGCACGCGGGTGTCCTTGAGGCCGCGCAAGGCGCCGTTCGCGACCACCTGGATGCCGTCGGAAAACTGGAAGACACCGGCCAGCACCAGCAATTGCGCGGCCAGCGCGATCACGCGCGGATCGCCCGAATAGACGTGCGCGATCGCTCCCGGAATCGACAGCATCAGCGCCGCCGACAGCGCCTGCGTCGCCAGCGCCATGACGACGCCGGCGTAACCCGCGTAGCGCACGCCGTGCGCATCGCCGCGCCCGGCCGCATGGCCGACCCGCACCGTCACGGCCAGCGCCAGCCCCAGCGGCACCATGAAGGTGACCGAAGCGACGTTGATCGCGATCTGGTGGCCGTCGATCGCGACGGTGCCGAGCCGGCTGATCAGCAGCGCCGAGATCACGAACAGCCCAGCTTCCATCAGCAGCGTCACCGCCATCGGCACTCCGATCCACAGCAAATGCCGCAACGCCGTCCAATCGGGACGCTCCATCCGCGTGAACAGGCCGAGGTGCCGGAATCGCTTGCCGTATTTCAGGTAGGCCGCGAACGCCAGCAGTTGCAGCCACAGCGCCAGTGCATTGGCGATGCCACTGCCGCGCGCGCCCAGCGCCGGGAATCCGAACTTGCCGTAGATCAGGATCCAGTCCAGCGGCACCAACACCACCAGCCCGAACAACCCGAACAGCATCGTCGGCCGGGTCCAGCTGGAGCCTTCGCAAAGGCCGCGCAACGCGAAGTAGCCGCACAGCCCCGGCGCGCCCCAGCTCAAGGCGTGCAGGAACGCCTGCGCGTCGGGCAGCAGCGCCGGGTCCACCCCGATCAGGTGCAGCAACGGCCCGGCATGGCGGGCCCCGAACCACAGCAGCACCGACAGCACCGCGGCCAGCCACAGCGCCTGCCGGAACAACGGTCCGATTTCGCGGTGGCGGTTGGCGCCGTCGAGCTGGGCCACCGAGGGCGACAACGCCATCATCACCCCGACCGCGCTGACCAGGCCCAGCACCCACACGTTGGCGCCGACCGCGACCGCGGCCAGGGTGTGCGCGTTGTAATGCCCGGCCAGCGCGACGTCGACCGCGCTCATGCCGACCGCGGACAATTGCCCGGCAATCAGCGGCAGCGCCAGCTTCACCGTCGCGCGTACCTCGCGCGCAAAACGCGCGCGATCCAAGGTTAGAATCGAAGACATCGCTGGAAGGCCCAGTCATGCAAGAAACGTCAAAGCCGGCCGCCGGATCCACGCCCGCATTGCCGTCGTCATCCGGCCATTGCGGCAACTGCGGCGCCCCGCTGTACGGCAAATACTGCTATGCCTGCGGTCAACCGGTCCACGGGCTGGTGCGGCATTTCAGCAGCATCCTTTCCGACGTCGCCGACAGCCTGTTCAACATCGACGAGCGGCTGTTCCGCACCATCGGGCCATTGTACTTCCGGCCGGGCCGGCTCACGCTGGATTATTTCGAAGGCAAGCGCGCGCGCTACGTGACGCCGTTCCGGCTGGTGTTCTTCCTCGCCATCATCGCGTTCTTCGCGGTGCAGTTGACGGTGCGCACCGGCTACGACCGTTTGCCGGAGCAATCGATCTCCATCCCGGCCGGTGCGGGCGCGCCCGGCGTTTCCGTGCTGTCCACGCCGAAGACGGCGCCGGCCCCGGTTTCGACCGACAGCGGGGCGTTCGCGAACGGCAACCTTTCGCTCAACAACAAGGTCCTCTGGAACCGCGACAACAAACCGCTCGACCTGCCCTGGCTGCCCGGCTCCGTCAACGACTGGCTCAACGACCTGATCGGCAACGCCCAGCAGCAATTGCACCAGATGAACGCCGGCTCCTGGGCCGACCAGCAACAGGCGCGCCGGCGCTTCACCCTGGGCATGTTCTCGGCCGCACCCACCGTGTTGTTCGTGCTGTTGCCGTTGTTCGCGCTGCTGCTGAAAATCTTCTACATCTTCAAGAAGCGGCTGTACATGGAGCACCTGATCGTGGCCATGCACAGCCACGCCTTCCTGATGCTGTCGATGCTGGTGCTGGTGGCGCTCGGCGTGTTGCGCCAACTGCTTCCCCGCACGGCCTGGGTCGGTGTGCCGCTGGCCCTGCTGGTCGCCGCGGTCTGGATCTGGATCTTCGTGTACCTGTGGCTGATGCAGAAGCGGGTGTACCGGCAGGGCTGGTTCATGACCAACGCCAAGTACTGGAGCCTCGGTTTCTGCTACCTGATCATGGCCAGTCTGGGATGGGTATTCGTGGTGCTGCTCAGCCTGACCGGCGCATGATCGTCTACGTGGTCGAGCTCGAAATGGATGCCGCGCTGCGCGACGAATACCTCGCATGGTTGCGGGAGCACGTGCGCGAGATGCTGGCGCTGCCGGGTTTCACCGGCGCCGGGATCCTGGTACGCACGGATCCGCCGCCGCCCGCGGGGCGCTGCAACCTCAGCGTCCATTACCGGCTGCGCGACCGGGCAGCGCTGGAGGACTATTTCGGCGTCCACGCGCCACGCATGCGTGCGGCCGGCCTGGCCCGTTTCGGCGAACGCGTGCGGGCCTCGCGGCAGGTCCTGGAGACGCCTTGAGCGATCTCCGCCGGTACCGTTGTGCACAGCCGCAAACGGCTGGCCCCGGGACCGCCAGTGATCCCGTCAAACGGCCCGCGTCAACCCAAAACGAATATCCATCATCTTGAATTCAATACATAAAACAGCGGTGATGAAAATTTCACCAATCCGTGCATCGGCCCGATCCCGTGAGCCCCGGATAGCGCTTGCTCGCCGCCCTTCCACAACCTTATCCACAACGTTTGTGGATAAGCGCAAAAGCATCAGCGGGTCATCGGCTTATCGGGTATTCCTGCAAACCGCGACAACAATCTTGGCTAACTGATGGCCCCGTTGCCGCAATCCGCTGGCTCCCCCGCGATCGCGCGGGTCGCCCTGCCGCTGCCCTTGCCGCAAACCTTCGATTACCTCTCCGGTGGCATGCCGCTGCAACCCGGCTGCCGGGTGCGGGTGCCGTTCGGCCGCAGCCACCGCATCGGCATCGTGGTCGAAACCGCCTCCATGCCTGCCGTCGACGTCGACCGCCTCAAGCCCATCCAGGCGGTGCTCGACGACGAGCCCCTGTTCGATGCCGGCTTGTTGGCGAACCTGCGCCGCGCCGCGGAGTACTGGTGCGGCGCCATCGGCGAAGTATTGGCCGGGGCCCTGCCACTGGCCCTGCGCGAAGGCCGTTCGCCCGACGAGTTCGTCGAGGAAATCTGGCGCGCGACCGCCGGGGGCGCCGCGGCCCGCGCCGCGCGCACGCGCCGTGGCGGTTCGGCCGCCCTGCTGGAAGCACTCGGGAATTCCGCCTTGTCGGCAAGCGAACTCGACACCCTGCTGCCCGGCTGGCGCGGTGCGGCCCGCCGGCTGGCCGAGGCGGCCTTGATCGAACGCACGCAGCCCACGCGCGACGCGCCGCACGCGCGCGATGGGGCCGCGCCGATCCTCAACGACGAGCAGGCCGACGCGCTGGCGACGCTGCTGTCGGCCAGCGAGGGTTTCCATCCGTTCCTGTTGCAAGGCGTGACCGGCAGCGGCAAGACCGAGGTGTACCTGCGCCTCACCGAACACGTGCTGCGGCAGGGGCGCCAGGCCCTGTGGCTGGTCCCGGAGATCGGCCTCGTGCCACAGGCGTTGCGCCGCCTGCGTGCGCGTTTCGACGCGCGCATCGCGGTGCTGCACTCCAACCTCGCCGAGGGCGAACGCGCGCGCGCCTGGCTGGATGCGCGCGCGGGCGCCGCCGTGATCGTGCTGGGCACGCGCTCGGCGGTGTTCGCGCCGTTGCCGAAGGCCGGCTTGATCGTGGTGGACGAAGAACACGACGCTTCGTACAAGCAGCAGGAAGGATTCCGCTACCACGCGCGCGACTTCGCCCTGATGCGTGCTCAGGCCCTGCAGGTTCCGGTCGTGCTGGGCAGCGCCACGCCCTCGCTGGAAACGCTGGCGAATGTCGAGGCCGGGCGTTTCACGCGATTGCGCCTGCACCATCGCGTGCAGGCGCGCCCGTCGTCACCGGTGCACGTGCTGGATCTGCGCGGGCTCAAGCTCGCGCACGGCCTCTCGCCGGCACTGCTGGACGCGCTGGATGCCTGCATCGCACGCGGCGAGCAGGCCCTGGTGTTCAAGAACCGGCGTGGTTATTCACCCGTACTGATGTGCCACGCCTGCGGCTGGCACGCGGCGTGTTCGCGCTGCGAAAAACCACTGACCCTGTACCGCGGCCGGCGGCAACTGCTCTGCCACCATTGCGGCCACACCGAACGCGCGCCAGGCGCCTGTCCGGATTGCCATGCCGATGCGTTGATTCCGCAGGGCCATGGCACCGAGCGGCTGGAAGAAGCGCTGGTCGCACGCTACCCCGGCTTGCCGGTGCTGCGCGTGGACCGCGACAGCACGCGCCGGCGCAACGCATTCGAAAAGCTGCTCGACAAGCTCGCCGACGGCCGCCCCGCGATCCTGGTCGGCACCCAGATGCTGGCCAAGGGCCATGACCTGCCCAACCTCACCACCGTCGCGATCGTGGGCGTGGATGAAGGTCTGCGCAGCGTCGATTTCCACGCCGGCGAACACCTGGCCCAACTGATCGTGCAGGTGGCGGGCCGCGCCGGACGCGCCGACAAACCCGGCCAGGTCTGGCTGCAAACCCACGAACCGGACCACCCGCTGCTGGTCACGTTGCTGCGTGGCGGCTACGACGCCGCGGCGGCGCTGCAACTCGGCGAACGGCGCGCCTCCGGCCTGCCGCCGTTCGCGCATATCGCGTTGCTGCGCGTCGAAGCCCGGCAGCGCGAGGCGCTCGAAGGTTTCATGGACGCCGCGAGCGACGCCATTGCACACCCCCTTCATTTGAAGGGGGTCGGCGCGCAGCGCCGGGGGGATGTCGTCCAAGTACACGGCCCCCTCGCCGCGCCGATGCCGTTGCGGGCAGGCCGCCACCGCGCGCAACTGTTGCTGGAATCGCCGCAACGCCCGCCGCTGCGACAAGCCCTCGCCGCCTGGCTTCCGGCCCTGCATGCGCTGCCGCAACCGCACGGCCTGCGCTGGTCGCTGGACATCGATCCGGTGGATTTGTATTGAGGCCGCCAATGCGCAGGAGCGCGCCTGCGCGCGATGGTCCGTGTTCCCGCGTCGGGGGGCAAATGCACACCACGCCGGTCGCCAGCAGGCCGGCTCCTGCTTGAAGCCAATGCCGGACCACGCCCACCCATTTCGCATTGATTGAAAAAACGGCCCGGTAAAGGGCCGTTTGCAACGTTGCTGCGGCAACATCCTGCTTACGCCGCGAACACGCCCCGCATCTTCTTCATCGCGTTCGCCTCGAGCTGGCGGATGCGTTCGGCCGACACGCCATAGTCGTCGGCGAGATCCTGCAGGGTGGCTTTGTCTTCGGCCAGCCAGCGGCGCCGGATGATGTCGCGGGTACGGTCATCCAGTTTCGCCAACGCGTGCTGCAAGGTGTCGAGCTGATGCTCTTCCTGATCGGCCGCGGCCAGTTGCAGGTAGGGGTCGGCGTCGTGGTCCTGCAGATACGCGACCGGCGCGGGCGGCGCATCGTCATCGGTGTCCACCGGCGCATCGAACCCGATGTCGCGACCGGACAGCCGTGATTCCATTTCCAGCACGGTGGCCTCGGGCACGCCGAGGTCGCTGGCGACCTGGCGCACTTCGGTCATGTTCATCCAGCCGAGGCGTTTCTTCGACTTGCGCAGGTTGAAGAACAGTTTGCGCTGGGCCTTGGTGGTGGCGACCTTCACGATGCGCCAGTTGCGCAGGATGAACTCGTGCATCTCGGCACGGATCCAGTGCACCGCGAAACTGACCAGGCGCACGCCGTGGTCGGGATCGAAACGCTTGACCGCCTTCATCAGGCCGATGTTGCCTTCCTGGATCAGGTCGGCCATCTGCAGGCCGTAACCGGAATAGCCGCGCGCCACGTGCACCACGAAACGCAGGTGCGACATCACCAGCTTGCGCGCCGCATCCAGGTCCTCGTCGTCGCGGTAGCGGTGCGCGAGTCGCTGTTCCTCTTCCACGTCCAGCACCGGAATGCGATGCACCGCACCGATGTAGGCGTCGAGGCTGCCGACCACGCTCGGGATCGGCAGGTTGTTGGCGACCAAGGCTTCGCTCATTGGTTGTACCCTCGTCTGTATT
Organism: Rhodanobacteraceae bacterium; assembly: GCA_036279975.1. Taxonomy (GTDB): domain Bacteria; phylum Pseudomonadota; class Gammaproteobacteria; order Xanthomonadales; family Rhodanobacteraceae; genus 66-474. The sequence continues at coordinate 10,594 of DASURP010000005.1, read as the reverse complement.
GGCACTCTAACCATGAGAGTGCCAAGCCCTCGTGAAGGTTCCCATGGACGCCGGAAGCGGAGTCCACTTCGCCGTGAGGGTGATACTACAAATTATACTCACCGGTATAGGAAAGGCAACCCGCCGGAAGTCATGCTGCCGGCGCGGCCCGGGGGTGGCAACGACCACGAAACCCCTGGCCGGGAGGCCGCTCAATCGTCTTGCGGCAGGCCGGCGCGGGGCGGCAAGGACCAATCCACAGGCGCCTGGCCGTTCGCTTCAAGATACCGATTTGTCTTGGAAAAATGCCGGCAACCCAGGAATCCGCGGTGGGCCGACAGGGGCGAGGGGTGCGGCGCTTTCAGGACCAGGTGGCGGCCCCGGTCGATGAGCTTGCCCTTGGCCTGCGCGTAGGACCCCCACAGCAGGAACACCAGCCCCTCGCGGCCGCGATTCAACTCGTCGACCACCCGATCGGTGAAGCCTTCCCAGCCCTTGCCCTGGTGCGAACCCGCCAGCCCGGCTTGCACGGTCAACACCGCGTTCAGCAGCAGCACGCCGCGGCACGCCCACGGCGTGAGGCAGCCGTGATCCGGGCGCGCGATGCCCAGGTCGGTTTCGATCTCGGCAAAGATGTTCTGCAGCGAAGGCGGCACCGGCACGCCCGGGCGCACCGAAAAACACAGGCCGTGCGCCTGGCCCGGACCGTGGTACGGATCCTGGCCCAGGATCACGACCTCGACCGCATCGAACGGCGTCGCGTCCAGCGCCGCGAAGATCTGCGGCCCGGGCGGATAGATGCGCTTGCCGGCGTGTTTCTCGGCGCGCAGGAACCCGCTCAAGTCCTGCATCTCGGGGCGATCGAAGTGATCGCCCACCCGCGCCTTCCACGACGGTTCGAGTTTCAAACGTTCATCAGTCATCGTATCAATCGCGTGAATCACCTCATGATCTATCCGCAAAAAGACGCAAAGTCCGTCAGGAAAGGCAAAGGCTGTTGGAGAAATTCTGATTGATTCCGGATTTCGTCACCCGGCGCGTAGCGCCGTTTTGGCTTTCGCGCAAGCCGGGGCCCATCCTGATCTTGATTTCATCGGACTGAACTCAAGATGGATTCCGGCGTTCGCCGGAATGACGGGCAAAACCAGGACTTCCTTCGATATTCGCTTTCCTTTGCGTTTTTCGCGTTCTTCGCGGACCGATTTTTTCAGACCCGCGACTGGCGCACCCGCTGCGCGACACGAAGCTGGAACATCAACTTGGTCATCAGCAAGCGTTCCTCGACCGGTTTTTCGACCAGGTCGTTGGCGCCGGCCTTCAGCAGCGCGGCCTGGTTGACGGGGTCTTCGTCACCGGTCATCACCAGCACCGGCAAGCGGCCCTTGCCGAGTCCGAGGTCGAAGCGGATCCACTCCAGCAGGTCGCCGCCGGACATCTCGCCCTTCAGGCTGACGTCGGTGAGCAGCAAGTCCGCGCCGATTTCGCCACGGTCCTGCGCGGCGCCGATGAACTCCACGGCTTCCTCGGCGCTGCCGGCAAGGTGCACCGTGAGTCCGTAGCGTTGCAGCATGCGACTGGTGGCCAACGCGACCACGCGGCTGTCCTCGACATACAACACGGTGCCCTCGGCATGGTCGCTCGGCTGCACGTAACCGCGGATGAAATCCACGAGCGCGGCGTAACCCGCGGCCTTGTCGAAGTAATCGGTGATGTCGTCGCCGAGCTGGCGGTTCTGCAGGCGCTCCTCGACGTCGCCGGAAACGGCGACGATCGGGATGTAGGCCTGCGGCGCATGCTCGCGCACGTACTTCGCCAGCGTCGCGCCATCCATGTCGGGCAGGCGCAGGGCCGTCGTCATCAGGTCCACCACGCCGTCATGCAGCGCGCGCTGCGCCGCGGCGCCGTTTTCGCATGCGATCACGGTCGCACCCGGCAGGTTCTTTTCCAGCACCCGCGTGATCAGGGTGCGCGCCACCTTCGAGCCATCCACCACCATGACCCGTGGGTTGTCGCTGGTGATATGGCGGAGGACGTCGTTCATGGATCCCGGATCTTCCCTTACGGGCGCAGCCGCGCCAACTGCCGGCTGCAAGCCACCCACGCGCCAAGCCAGCCCAATGCGACCGCGATCGCCAACACCAACCCAAGCGTAGCCCAGGGCAGCCCGCCGAAGTGCAGGCGCCCGGCGTAACTGGCGACCAGTTCACGCACCGGTGCGGCCAGCACGGCTTCCAGCAGCAACACCAGCAACACCGCAACGAGGCCCGCGGCCAACCCGTACCACGCACCTTCGTACAGGTACGGCCTGCGCACGAAGCCGGCGCTGGCGCCGACCAGTTGCTGCACCGCAATCTCGTCGGCGCGGCTGCGGAGGTCGAGCCGCACGCTGTTGCCGATCACCAATACCGCGGCTGCGGCCAGCAACACCGCAAGCAACAACGCGACGCGTCGTCCCAGCGCGATCAACGCGTCCAGCCGCGCCCGCCACTGGCCGCTGTCCTGCACCAGATCCACGCCGGACAGCGCACGCACGGCCGCGACCATGTCCTCGACCCCGGCGCGCGCGGCGCCCGCGCGCGGCTCGACCAGCAACACGTACGGCAACGGGTTGTCGGGCAGCGACCCGATGGCATCACCGAAGCCCTGCAGCGCGGCCAGTTCGGCGAGCCCCTGTTGTGGCGTCCGCACGGCCACCGCGCCGACATCGGGTCGCGCGCGCAAGCTGGCGGCCAGGCGCGCCGCGCCGTCCGCCGTGACGTCCGTCTTCAGGAACACGTTGACCGATTGCGAATTGCCCAGCGCCACCGCGAAGTGCTGCATGTTGACCAGCAGCAGGCCGAATGCCAGCGGCAAGGCCAGGGCCAGGCCCATCACCGCGATCGTCAGCGCGCTGCCGAGCGGCCGACGCGCCAACTGGCGCAGACTGTCGCGCAGGCACCAGGCATGTTGCCGGCGCCACGTCGCAAAGCGCGTGTGGCGCACCGGACCGGCCATCGCCGCGCGCGCGTTCATGCGACCTCGCTGGCCGGCACGTCGTCGATCAGGTGCCCGTGGTCGAGCACCACCACGCGTTGCCGCATGCGTTTCAGCAACGCCAGGTCGTGGCTGGCGACGAGGAGGGTGATCCCGCTCTGGTGCAGGCCCACGAACAGCTGCATGATTTCCTCGGACAGTTGCGGATCGAGATTGCCGGTGGGCTCGTCGGCGATGATCAGCGCGGGGCGCGCCACGATCGCGCGCGCAATGCCGACCCGCTGCTGCTCGCCGGTGGAAAGTGCCGCGGGCGCATCCTTGCCGCGGCCCGCGAGCCCCACCTTTTCCAGCGCGCCGCGCACGCGCTTTGCGCGTTCCTCGCGTGCAACGCCGGCGATCACCAGCGGCAGGGCGACGTTGTCGGCCACGCTGCGGTCCATCAGCAGGCGATGGTCCTGGAACACCATGCCGATGTCGCGGCGCAGGCGCGGCACATCACGCCGCCGGAGTCGCGCGAGCTTGCGGCCATGCACCTCGATCGCGCCGCGCGTCGGACGCTCGATCAGGGCGATGAGCCGCAGCAAGGTGGTCTTGCCCGCGCCGGAGTGGCCGGTCACGAACACCATTTCGCCGGCCCCGACCCGGAACGACACGTCGATCAGCGCCTCGCGGCCCTCGGGATAGCGTTTGCTGACGGAATCGAAATGGATCACGGCGGGACGGGCGCGACTCGCTGAGTGGGCGGGACCCGGGAAAGCATAAACGCTTTCACCCCCTTCCAAGGGAAGGGGGTCGATGCGGCGCGCGTAGCGCACGTCAGATCGGGGCGATGCCTCGCCGCGCGAAAACCATCTCCCTCGATCCCCCTTCCCGTGGCAAGGGGAAGCAAGCCCGCATCAGGCGTTGGCGACCGGCGACGCGGCGTGGCCGTTCGGCTTGCGGCGGCGCCGGCGGCGCTTGCCGGCTTCCCCCGTCTTGGCGGCTGGCGAGGCATCCGGCGACTGCGCGTGTTCGTGATGGGGATGTGGCGCAATCGCACGCGGCGGCGGCGCCACCAGCCAGCCGGGTTCGACCGCCCGCACCGGGATCTTCATGCCGATGTAGCGCTCGATGTCGGGCAGGTTCATCGCGTACAAATCGCAGGCGAAGCTGATCGCGTCACCCTCGGCGCCGAGCCGTGCGGTACGGCCGATGCGGTGCACGTAGTCCTCGCCGTCCTGCGGCAGGTCGTAATTGAAGACGTGGGTGACGCCCTTGATGTCGAGGCCGCGCGCGGCGACGTCGGTGGCCACCAGCACGTCGGCGTCGCCCTTCTTGAAGCGTTCCAGCAGTTTCTGGCGCTTGGCCTGCGGCACGTCGCCCGACAACGCCCCCACCCGGAAGCCGTGGCGGCGCAGGCGTTCGGTGACGCGCTCGGCGGCAGCGCGGGTGTTGACGAACACGATGCTGCGGTGCGGCTTGAGCTGCTCGAACAGGTTCAGCAACAGCGGCTGTTTTTCTTCCTTGGCCGGGAAGTACACCGACTGGCGCACGCGGTCGGCGGTGATGTGTTCGGTTTCCACCACCAGCTTCTCGGGCTGGTTCATGTGCTCGTAGGCGAGTTCCAGCACCCGGAACGACAGCGTCGCCGAGAACAGCATGTTCTGGCGCTCCTCGCGTGCCGGCATCCGGCGCAACAGGTAGCGGATGTCCTTGATGAAGCCGAGGTCGAACATGCGGTCGGCCTCGTCGATCACGGTGGCCTCGACCGCGCGGAAGCTGAACACGTGCTGCTTGAAGTAGTCGATCAAACGTCCGGGCGTCGCGATGATCACGTCGCAGCCGTCGCGCAACTGCTGGCGCTGCTTGTCGTAATCGACGCCACCGTAGATCAGCGCGAAGCGCAGCCCGGTGTGGCGGCCGATCGCCTGCGCGTCCTTGTCGATCTGGATCGCGAGCTCGCGGGTGGGCGCGATGATGACCGCGCGCGGGTCGTTGTCCTTGCGCTCGGGGATCGCGGGGCGGGCCAGCAGCCGGTTCATCACCGTGACCAGGAACGCGCAGGTCTTGCCGGTGCCGGTCTGGGCCTGGCCCGCCACGTCGCGTCCGGCCAGCGCCACCGGCAGGGCCAGCGCCTGGATCGGCGTGCAACGCGTGAAGCCGCAGTCGGCGAGGCCGGCGGCAAGGTGCGGATGCAGGTCGAATTGTTCGAAGAAGGTATCGGTGAGGACTTGGTCGGCCATGAAGGTTCTCGGCCACGTGGCGCTCAGGCCTGGGACGGCAACTCCGCCCCGCGTGGCTTGGTGGGTTGAACGGGTGCAAGCGCGGCGGGTTGCGTGGTTTGCCGCGCGGCGTCTGGATACCGCTGCGCCATGGCAAGGCACGGGCGCTGCGTCCAAGTATCTGTTTCCATTGTAGCAGGACGATCGCCCGGACGCGCTTGCAATCGTGCGGCTTCTCCCCCACCTTGTTGGATCATCTTCCCGGTGCAGGCCAGCCCATGAGCGACAACATCACCCACGTCAAAGACGCCGATTTCGAATCCGAAGTGTTGCAATCCGACACCCCGGTGCTGCTGGATTTCTGGGCGGAGTGGTGCGGGCCGTGCAAGTCGATCGCACCGATGCTGGATGATATCGCCAAGGAATACGCAGGCCGCCTCAAGGTCGCGAAGATCAACATCGACGAGAACCAGAAGACGCCGATGACCTACGGCATCCGCGGCATCCCGACCCTGATGGTGTTCAAGGGCGGCAAGGTCGAGGCCACCCAGATCGGCGCCGTGGGCAAGGGGCAGCTCACGCAGCTTATCGACAAGGCGATTTAGTGCCATCATCCCTGATGGCTGCATCCCGGGGCGGTTTGGCAACCCAGACCGTTCCGGTTTCCGCAGTCGCCAGAACGGGCTTCCTGCCCTGACTTTCCACGAAAACCTGCCATCATCCCTGATGGCTGCATCCCGGGGCGGTTTGGCAACCCAGACCGTTCCGGTTTCCGCAAACACGGAACGGGCTTGCAGGCCGCCATCCATGGCCGGGAGCTCCGTCCCCGGCATTCCACCAAAAGCCGCTCCGGCCGAGCCGGCCTGACCCGGCATCGGCGCCAGCGCCAACTTGACCGCGTGCGATGCCCCGCTTGTCGGCGGTACCGCGTGCTGCTAGATTGATATCCGGCCGGTGGTGCTTTTGCCCGGCTCTCTTCCCTTCTGTTTCCTCCCCGCGCTCCGAGCGCCGACGAGGCTTACCCGTGTCCGATACCGAAAATTCCGTACAGGGCGAAGACGCCCGCGCGTCCGCCCCTGCTCCCGAATCCAGCGCCTCCGGCGATGAAGGCGGCGACAATCAATCCCAGCAACAACGCGGCAACCGGCCCGAACGTGGCCGCCGCCGCCGTGGCCGCCACTCGCGCGGCGGCAATGGCGGGCCCAACCCGAATGGCCTGCCGATGGATGTTGCGGGTGAAGAAGCCGACGCCGGCGACCCGAACCGCCTGATCAACCTCACCGAGCTCAAGCGCAAGAACTCGGTGAAGCTGCTGGAGATGGCCGAGGAACTCGGCATCCAGGAAGGCGTCGCCCGCGCCCGCAAGCAGGACGTGATCTTCCACATCCTGCGTGCCCACGCCAAGTCCGGCGGCAGCATCTGGGCCGAGGGCGTGCTGGAAATCCTGCAGGACGGCTTCGGCTTCCTGCGCTCGCACGACGAGTCCTACCTGGCCGGTCCCGACGACATCTACGTGTCGCCCAGCCAGATCCGCCGCTTCAACCTGCGCACCGGCGACTACCTCACCGGCCGCGTCAGGCACCCGAAGGAAGGCGAGCGCTATTTCGCGCTGCTCAAGGTGGACGACATCAACGGCGATCCGCCGGAAGCGTCCAAGAACAAGCTGCTGTTCGAGAACCTCACCCCGCTGTTCCCGCGCAAGGCGTTCCATCTGGAGCGCGGCAACGGCTCCACCGAAGACATCACCGGCCGCATCCTCGATCTGATCGCGCCCGTCGGCAAGGGCCAGCGCGGCCTGATCGTCAGCCAGCCCAAGGCCGGCAAGACCATGATGCTGCAGAACGTCGCGCAGGCGATCGTGCACAACCACCCGGACGTGCACCTGATCATCCTGCTGATCGACGAGCGTCCGGAAGAAGTCACCGAGATGCAGCGCAGCGTCAAGGCGGAAGTCGTGTCGTCCACCTTCGACGAGCCCGCGGTGCGCCACGTGCAGGTCGCCGAAATGGTGATCGAGCGCGCCAAGCGCCTCGTGGAGCACAAGAAGGACGTGGTGATCCTGCTCGACTCCATCACCCGCCTCGCCCGCGCCTACAACACCGTGGTGCCATCGTCCGGCAAGGTGCTGACCGGCGGCGTCGACGCCAACGCGTTGCAGCGCCCGAAGCGTTTCTTCGGCGCCGCGCGCAACGTGGAGGAAGGCGGCTCGCTCACCATCCTCGCCACCGCGCTGATCGACACCGGCTCCAAGATGGACGAAGTGATCTACGAGGAATTCAAGGGCACCGGCAACATGGAAGTGCACCTCGACCGCCGCATCTCCGAGAAACGCGTGTATCCCTCCATCAACATCAACCGCTCCGGCACCCGCCGCGAGGAACTGCTGATCCCGCCGGACATGCTGCAGAAGATCTGGATCCTGCGGAAGTTGCTGCACCCGATGGACGAGTTGGCCGCGATGGAATTCATGCTCGACAAGATGAAGAACACCAAGACCAACGAAGAGTTCTTCAACGCGATGAAGCGTTGAGGGAAGCCGGGACCCGGACTCGGCAAGAGCATGAACCTGGTCGTCATTCCGGGCCGGTCGCAGCTCCATCGCGAACGGAACCCGGAATCCATCTTGATCTTGCTGTTGCGCGTTCTGGATTCCGGCCTGCGCCGGAATGACGATCTGGCTTTTCTCGCTTTCCTGCTTTTCCGGTTCCCCAATTCCCTATTGCCGTCGTCCATGCGTATCTGCGTCTACTGCGCTTCCAGCAACAAGGCCGACTCTCGCTATCGCGCCGCCGCGTTCCGGCTCGGCGAAATCCTTGCCGAAGGGGACCACGCCATCGTCTATGGCGGTGGCCTGGCCGGTTCCATGGGTGCACTCGCCGACGGCGCGCTGTCGAAAGGCGGCGAGGTGATCGGCGTGATCCCGCGTTTCATGGCCGACCTGGAATGGCAGCATCCGGGGATCGGCGACATGCAGGTGGTCGAGGACATGCGCGAGCGCAAGCAGCGCCTGCTCACCGGGTCCGACGCGGTGGTTGCGTTGCCCGGCGGCTGCGGCACGCTGGAAGAGCTGTTCGAAGCGATCACACTGAAACGGCTCGGACTCTACTTCAACCCGATCGTGCTGCTGGATACGCTGAATTACTGGCAGCCGCTCGACGCCTTCCTGCACCAGGTGATCGAGCAGCGCTTCATGAACCCCGAACACGCGAAGATGTGGAGCTTGGCGGCCACGCCGGAAGACGTGTTGCCCGCGATCGCAAACGCGCCGCTATGGGACGAACACGCGCGGGATCGCGCGGTGGTCAGATAGCACACGAACGGTTCGAGGCGGAGCAGCCTGATGGGCGCACCGCCACCGGAGTCGTGCGGCCGCGCCCGCCTCAGCGTAATCGTCGGAGACCGGTCCCCTCGCCCGGAGCAGGCCGTTTGCAAACCGCGAACTCGTCCCGGCCATAATCCGCCAGGCTTCAAATCCGGCGCAGGCACTGATTTTTTCGCGCATGGTCCGTGATGCCGAAACGCGCGGCCTATCGATCCGGATCGATGACCGCCTGCATCAGCGCGATCTCGGCCGGAAGCGCACCCAGTGCCCGCGCGCGCTTTTCCCAGCCTCGCACCGCCGCGCGCACCTCCTCGATCACGGTGCCGACAGCCTTTCCGGAGAGCCGGTAGAAGTCGGCAGTGGCGAGCAGCAGGCCCGAATCGGGTGATGGGTCGCGGTCGTCCATGGCGAGCACGTGGTGATCCTTGCCGGGGTTCGGATTGACATCGAACGCAGGCGCCAACTGCCACCCATCGCCTGCCCGCAGGAAGCCGTGATTGCGCAGATGGTCGTCTCGATTGCCGATCAGGATATTGAACAGGACTCGCCGGAAGAGCTGTTCAAGATTTTGCGCAATCTGCATGGAGGTGCCATGGGTCTCGATGACCTGCACCAGATCCAGGTAACTGTGCCCCTCGCTCGCGCTGGCGTCCAGCTGGGTCATTGCCGAGGAGAACATGCGGCGCGAGGTCGGGGTGCGATCGAAGCGTTGCACCGCGTAGGTGTGGCCCCGATCCGACAACCGCATCAATCGTGCCTCGGGCATGTCGATGCCCGCGTCGAGGGAGATCTGGTAGGCCAGGAATTCCCAAAGGCCCACGTCGATACGGTCGTCGCTGGACGGAAACTTGGCGAACCATAACTGCCCAGTCCTGTCACGGAAGCCGGCTTTCGGCCGGGCTCCGCCGAGTGAAGCTCCGGGCGCCACGAGTTGCTTGATCCAACGAACCGTCTCGTCAGACAGGTCGTCATCATCGCGCTCCACTTGCGCGGCGATGCCCTCGAGCCGGGGCAGTTCGGTGGCGGGCGGCGCGCTGAGCGCGCGATCGTCCACGTAACGCCGGGACTCCTGATCCACCAGGCGCAGCGCGCCCATGCGGGATTCATCATGCACGCCGACCAGGTAATCCCAGCCGCGAAGATTGCGCGGCCTGCGTCCTTCCTCGCGTGCCTCGATCGCCTCGCGGCGGTCCATCAGTTGCTTGCCCCAGCGGTGAGGGGAGCAGTCCTGAAAAGCACCCGACAATTGATCTGCCCCGGCCCTCGCGTACTGCTGGCCCGCACCCAGGTACAACTCGTGATCGAGCGGGAACGCCGCCACCGACCCGGCGCCGGCGAGCCAGCCGGGGTCGTACTCGAAACCGATCGTGTCTCCGGTCCTGCTCGGCGTCTTCGCAAGCCGGCCGACAAGCGCCGAGCCGCCGAGCGACTCGTCCTCGATCCAGACCTCAAGACTGTTCACGGCCTGGGCTTCCGCGTGCTGCGGGGCTGGGCGTTGGTACGCCGCAGCGCGTTGTCCTGCAATTCGCGACCCAGCGTGTCCCCGGCGGCCAGCGAGTCAATGTCGTCGGCCAATCCCAGCGCAGTCAGAACCCTCAGCACGGTAGCCAGACTGGTTGAGGGGTCGCCATTCTCGAGCTTGGCAATGGTCGGGACGCTGACCCCCACCCGTTCCGCCATCACTTCCTGGGTCATCGACCTGCGCATCCGCGCCGCGCGCAGACGCTGACCCAACGCCTCGATCTGGCGCCGTGCGCGGGGATGGGTTGGAGGGATCCGCTTTGCCATACCAAATTAACTTACAATTCCCAGCCGGAAATGCAAGTTAATTTTGGATTGCCTTCCAGCCGAGGTCGAACGTCAAATTTCCACCCGGCTCGCCTCGGGACTATGCCAAGTTTCGGCGCGTCGTCACCTCAATGAATTGCCAGACGAACTCTGGACGCCCATCAGCTTCGAGTCGACACTGCCGATGCTGTATTCAAGGCGCTGGTCGAATTGCGGCGAGGCGGCTAATCGAGGGCGCCACTCGCAAGCGCCCGACGACCAAAAAGCGGGGGGCACCTGGTACCTATCAGGCACGAGCCCGTAGACGCCGCAAAATATTTGAATGGCGCGC
>DASURP010000004.1:0-20013 GCA_036279975.1 Rhodanobacteraceae bacterium | reverse complement strand
CCTTGTACGCCCACAACGGCAGGCTGAAGGCGCCGGCTTGCGGCAGCACGCCCGTACTCTGGTCGTGGAACCAATGCAGCGACCACGCCGTGGACCCATTGCCGGCGACGCGCATGTCGGGTTGCCCCAGCAAACCTTGCGGCACCACGGAGATCAGGCACAGCAATGCGACCAGGGTGAGGAACGCAAGCCCGATCTGCATCAGGTTGAACGGCACCGCCTGCCACGCGAGCGGACGTTTGCTGCGCGCGCGCAGGCCCAGCACGATCAGCCAGACCGCGACCAGCGCAAACGCGCTCCACGCGAAGGTCGAAAAACCCACGCCCAGCAGCAGCCACTGCCACCAACGCAGCGGCGTCGGCGCGAAGCGCGCCAGCGCGATCGCGACGATCAGCAGCACCACCAGTTGCGCCCACACCAGCACCGCGGGACCGACCGGCGGGCCCCAGGCCCACAGCACCCAGCGATCCTGCGGCAAGGCCAGCGAAAGGTCGATGTTGGCGCTGCCGGCGTGCAGCGCCGCCGCCGGCGTGCCCGCCAACATGCCGAGATCCGAGGCTCCGCGGAAGCGCAACTTGAAGGTCTGCACGCCCGGCCGCAGCGGCAGCGCGACATGGCCATCGCGCGGATTCAGTTCGATTGCCTGGCCGTCGCGCTGCGCGCCGATCAATTGCGCCTTGGGTGGCAGGTCGATGGTGTGCTCGCCACCGCGGGTCGAGCGCGCCACCAGCGTCAGCGTGCTTTCCAAGGCACGCTCGCCACGCGAAGCATCCAGCGAGACCCGGTCGAACGCGACGCTCGCACCCTGCAGCGCCTGCGGGCGGGTGACCGCGACCCGCAAGCTCTCGCCCGGCAGCGGGAGAAACACGTGCACGCCATCGGGGCCACCATCATCGCTCGCTTCCGGGACGCCGGTGAACGCGGGGTGCAGCAGCGGCGCGGCGGCGATCCGCCAGGTTTCCGCGCGCTCATCGAAGGACGGTGCCTGCAACGCCAGTGCGCTCGTGGCATCCAGCGTGCTCGACCAGCGTGCCTCGTCCTGCCCGGAGGCGAAGGTGATCTGGACACGGCCGTCCCGCACCTTCAGCCCGGCATCGCTGACGTGTTCGCCCGGCAGCAACGGCAGGCCGACGGTGAAACCGCCCTCGGCCGGCGAGATGCGGGTGACCGTGTTGTCGACACGTGAGTCCAGGCCCAACGCGATGCTGCGGGTCAACGCCACGTACGGCGGGAACGCCTGCCGCGCGACCCCGGGCGCGGACGTGGCCGTCGCCTGCACCCGCTCGCGCGCGAAGGTCAGCGTATCCGACAACAGGCGCGTGCCGTCTGTGCCGGATGCCTGCCAGCCCGGCGCGCTTACCTGCACGCGCGGCGGCGCCAGCGGGAAATGCAGCGCCACGGCGTCCGCATCGCCGACGTGGAAATCCAGCGCCACGCGGTGCACGCCGCGCTCGAGCTTGACCCAGGTGTGGCCATCGCGTCGCACCAGATCAGTGGTGGGCTTGCCGTCCACCGCCACGCCATCGAGCCTGGACGGTGCATCCATCCAGGGCAACGGTACCGCCACCCGCGAGCCGGCCGTGACGGCCAGGCTGACCTGCGCGCCATCCTTCTGGATGGCGACCTGCGCCATCGGCGACGCTGCGCATCGCGGGGCGCAGGCCGGCGCTTCCAGCAGGCGTGCGCGCAACTGCGAAAGCAGTTCCGGCGATGGCATCGACTGCGCACGGACATGCGGCGCGATCAATGCTAGCAGCAGGAGCAATGCGCCTCCGGTGCCGGCGCGGGGCGGCCAGCGCGGGATGCGCACGGGCAGGTCGAAGGAACGCGCGATCGCGGCCAGCCACACCAGCAGCAGGCCCAGCATCACGATGCGCAGGATGCGGGTGGCCCAGGCCGGCAGGATCACCAGCCGCCAGTGCCCATCCGGCGTGACCGGCCCGCTCCAGCCCAGCCGATAGGTGTTGCCGATGTCGCCCCAGGCCGGCACGCCGCGGCCGGATTGCACGACCAGGTCCGATGGGTAGCCCTGCCCGGCCACGCTGTCGATCGCCGGAATCCGCGAGCCGGAGACCACGATGCTTTGCAGCGTCATGTCGGCGGGTGGCGGTGGAGGGAGAGGCGCGGGTGCGCCCATGACTTTCGCCGGTGCCGCCACGGGTGACGCAGGTGGTGGTGGAATGAACTCGGTCCGCGCTTCGCGAAAGCCCGGCTTCGACGCCTTGCTGGCTTCCGTCGATGCAAAGCGGTCGCCGACGATGCGCGCCAGGTACCCGGAGTGCTCCAACTGCGGATGCAGCGCGGTGCGCACCTGTTCCGCGCCGAACGGCAACGTCGCCAGTACCGCCAGCGCCAGCATCGCCATGCCAGCCCAGCGTGCGAACGCGCGCAACTTGCCGGCCGGCAACGCGCGCGCGACCAGCGCCAGCGCCACCGCCAGCCCCGCGGTCCAGCGCGGCGCGCCGGGTTCGCCCTGCGACAACACCACGAATGCCAACGCGACCAGGCCCCATTGCCAGCCGAGCAGCCGCCAGGCCAGCAACGCGATCACCGCGGCCACGAACAGGTCCAGCAGGTTCCATTGCGCAACCCAACTGTCCGGCGATCGATCGGCGCCGGGCGCACCCAGCAGGCGGTAACCATAGGGAAGGTGCACGCCCATCTCGACGCCGTCCAGGGTCTGCTGCCAGCCGCCGGTGGCGGATTGGGCGCCGCCTCGCGAATCCCGGCGCAGGCCCGCCTGCAGGTCCAGATTGCGCGCGCGCACCTCGACGCCGCTGAACGCCGGACTGCCGCCGCGCGTCACCAGCAACGGCTGGGTGCCATCCGCGCTCGAACCCGCGTGTTCCAGGGTCCACGGCGCGGCCACGTCGAGACGATCCTTGCTGCGCAGGCTGCCGGTGAGGCGGTCCTCCGCGGTCAAGCCATGGCCATCGAAATCCAGCCACAGCTCGCGCGCCAGCTTCAAGTGGTCGTCGGCATTGCTGTCGCGGCCGCGCGCGCGCTGTTCAACCGCAAGCGTCGCGCCGCGACCCATCACGAACGCCGGCAGGCCGTGCCATTGGTCGGGTACCCGTGCCTGCGCCGGATCGATCGGCTGCGCACCGGTGGCACGCGTGGTGCGCAACGCCGGTGCGTCGGCGTAACTCCAGATCTCCTGTCCGGGCCACGGCGGCTGCGGCGCCTGGAACTGGAGTTTGCCGAGCGGGGCGGTGCCGCGGGCGTTCAGCATCAGCGTCCAGTCGCCGGGGCGCAACTGCACCTGCAGGCGCCCGTCGGGATCGAGCCGCACCGGCAGGTCGCCGTCCAGCGCGGTGGCCACGAAGCCGTGCGGCAAGGCCGGGCCCAGCAACTGTTCGCGCGCGCTGCCGGCGACGTGCAACTGGATTCGCGTGTCCAGCATCGGTGGCGCGCCGTCGGCAAGCCGACGGAACACGCGCACGCTCAAGGCATCGGCCTGGCGCTGTTGCACGGCCGCCTTGCCCAGCACCAGCCAACCGCCGTCGCGTTCGGGCTGCGCGATCCGCGCGCCATCCACGTCGAGATCGACCAGCGCGATCGCGGCCGGCACCTGCAAGCGCGCCGGGCGCTCGTCCCAGGCGAACTCGCCGCGCACCATGTAGTCGCCCGCCGCCAAGCGCAGCGCCGGCGTGCCACCGTGGTCGAGCACCACCGCCGGCGCGTTGTCGAGCCGCACCTGCTGCGGCCAGGCATCGCGGCCGCCGGGCAGGTCGATCCAGCTTTCAGCATCCACGTGCACGTCGAGCCGGAAGCGCGCACCGGCCTTGTCCAGCGTGAGCTGCAGGCGTCCCGGCCAGGCACATTGATAGGCGTTGTCGTCAGTCCCTGACTGGGTGGACAGCAACGGGCAGGTCCGCTGCTCGTGGCCGTGCAGCACCCATGCTTGCCAATCCTGCAGGGCGGAAGGAATCGGCTGCGTCGCGGCGCCCAGCGCGCTGGCGCAGACCGGAACCAGCAGACACAGCAACCACCAAGGTGCACGGCGCATCGTCGTCCCCATCGGCATGGTCGCGGCCGAGTGTAGCGGACGTGCCCTGACCGGAGCGTGACGCGGGACCGCGTATCCGTTCGTGGGGAATGCGCCACGAACGGATGCGCGCCGGGGTCATTGCGTGATCGCGGCCGGGTTCTGGTGCGCTTCCAGCGCGCTGCACAGCATGATCGATTCGTGCGTCTGGGCCAGGCCGCGCCACATGCCCGGCACCTGGCCGAGCCTGGGTTCGAAGAAGGCCTGCACGCGCTGGGCCTCGGCGTCCGAACAGCCGCCGCCCGCGGCCAGCCTGGGCAAATAGCCGCCGGAGAACACCCCGGTACGCGCGACGATCTGCTTGTAATGCGCGGTAAACCAGCTCCACAACTCGTCACGCTCCGCCCGCGTATCGCGGCCGTCGCGCAGCAACATGCCCATCTCGCCCACCTTCACCTGCGGCGACAACGCGAAGCTGCGCACGACGTCGGCTTCGGTGCCTCGTGCACGGCTGAGCGCGCCCAGCATCGCGTTGCGCTTGACCGGATCGATGGTCTTCGGAATCGCCGCGATCAATTCGTCCACCGCGGGCTTGCCGTTTTCTTCCACCGCCACCGACAGCGCCGTGCGCAGCAGGTCGGGATTGGCGGCCATCAGGTCGGGCAGGCCATCCTTGCCAGGCCGCAAGGCCGCTTCGCCTTGTTCCAACAAGGCCGCGCGCACCTGCGGAAGCTTGAACTCCAGTCCCAGTTCACTGGCGAGCGAATTGCGCATCAGCACGTCGTTGGCCGATTCGCCGGCACGGCGCTGGTAGCCGAGTGCTTCGAGGCGTGGCAAATACGCCCTGGCGACGGCCGCGCGGATCGACGCCTTCTGCGCGTCGGTCTTCGCTTCGTGGTCGTAGATCCAGCCGACGGTGTCGAGCGGCGCCAGCGCGATCTGGCGCACCTGCGACTGCGACAGCGCGCGCATGGCAGTGAGCACCTCGCCGGTGTCCATTCCGCCGCGTCGGAACGAGGCGCCGATCGAATCGGCCCAGGCCAGCTGTTCGCCATCGTTGCGCTGCGCGATGACCTTGTCGAGCGCCGCGCGATCGGCCTTGGCCATCTCGAAGCGGTAATAGCCGTCGCCATCGGCGTTCGGCATGTACCATGCGGGACACTGGCCGCCGTCGATCTTCATCACGCCGGCCTGTTTGTCGAGCATCCGGCACTGCACGCCGCCCGGAAAGCGCACGCAGACGGGGATGCCCCACGAGCGGTCGGGATCGGCGGTGGAACCCAGCGGCAGGAAGCGGCCCTGCGTGAGGTCGAGCACGGCGCCGCCCTTGTGGCCGCAGTCGAGTTTCGTCGCAACCAGCGGCACGCCGTTCTGGTCGAGGAAACTCTTGAAGGCGTGCTTGAACGCCTCGCCCTTGCCGGCGGCCTTGGCGATCGCGTCCACGAGGTCGTCGGCATCGGCATTGCCGAACTTGTGCGTCTCGATGTAGGCGTGCATGCCCTGCTGGAACACCTGCGGGCCGACGAAATCCTCGAACATGCCGATCACCGCGGCGCCCTTCTGGTAGGTGATGCCGTCGAACGCGGTTTCGATGTCGCCGTTGCCGGTGATCGGCTGGCGGATCATGCGCGCGCTGGCCAGGCTGTCGCTCCGCATCGCGTACTGCCCGGCGCCGATGTGGTCGAGGTGCGCGTTCCAGTCGGGGTGGATCTCGCCCTCGATCTTCTGCTGCATCCAGGTGGCGAAGGCCTCGTTGAGCCAGATGTCGTTCCACCAGTCCAGCGTGACCGTGTCGCCGGTCCACTGGTGCGCAAGTTCATGCGCGATCACGTTGAAACTGCTGCGCACCGCGCTGGACGCGGAATCCTTGTCCAGCAGCAGCAACCAGTCGCGGAAGGTCACGAGGCCGGCGTTCTCCATCGCGCCGGCGGAGAAGTCCGGCAGTGCAGCCAGGTCGAGCTTGCCGAACGGGTAACCGAACCCGTAATAGGCTTCCTCGTGTTCGATGATGCCGGGCACCATCGCCAGCGCGCGCTGCATCTTCGGGCCGTTGCCCCTGGTCGCGATGCCGCGCACCGGCACCGGTTGCGAGCGCCACGGGTTGGGCGGAATGGTCGGGCCGTCGACGATGTCCCACGGACCGACCGCCCATGCGTACAGGTAGGTCGGCAGCGGTTTGGTCCGGGCGAAGGTAATCGTCTTCCAGCCCGCCCCGGCCGGCTTGTCGCCGGTCTCCGCCGCATTCGCCACCGCCTTGTCGGCAACGGGAATCGTCAGCGACAGGTGCAACGGCGCCTTGAAGCCGGGCTCGTCGAAACACGGGAACGCGAGCCGCGCGCTGATCGGCTCCATCTGCGTCATCGCGTACGCGTTGCCCGCGAACACGACCTTGTAGTAGCCCTGCAGGGTCTGGTTGTAGGGTGCCGTGAAATCGAGCTTGAGCGTGAGCTGCTGCGGCTGCAGCGTGCCGCCGAAATCGATCCGCGCAACGCCCGCCTGCCCTGCGGCCTCGCTGACAGCGCCGTCGTAGTTGCCGGCGTGCGACTTGCCCTTCGCATCGACCACCGTGACCGCAGAGACCTTCAGGTTCTTGCCGTGCAGCCAGACGTAACTCGAGGCCTGCTTCAGGTCCAGCTTGATGGCGACCGTGCCGCTGTAGCCGGACCGGTCCGGATCGGTCTTGAGCGAGAGGTCATAGGACTCGGGCACGGCCCAGTCCGGCAAGCGCGTGAGCGGCGGTGTCGCGCTGGACTTCGCTGCCGCGACACCACCCGCCGCGCTGCTTGCCTCCGCCGCCTGCGGCGAATGCTGCGCGCACGCCACGCAGGTCAATGCCAGCAGGCCCGCGACCGCCGCCTTGAGGATGATCCGCATCGGTTGCACTCCGCGTCGACAAGATATCCCGGGAAGTGCAGCACGCTTGCGCGCACATCGCAAGTGACGAAAGTCCCCGCGCGCGACGGGACAGCTCGAATTACGCAGCCTTGGCTTCGGGTTGGACAGCCTCGGCCGCGGCGCCTTCCAGCGCCACCGCCGCGGCGTGGACCACCGCCGCGATGCGCGCGGCGCTCTGCACGGCTTGCGCCGAAATGCCGTGCTTGCGCAGGGTGCGCTCGTGCGAGGCCACGCAACTGCCGCAGCCGTTGATCGCCGACACCGCGACGGCGGCGAGATCGAAATCGATCTTGTCGCCGCCGGGGTTGGCCAGCGCGTTCATGCGCAGCCCGGCGCGCAAGGTGCCGTACTCGTCGTCATCGACCAGATGCACGAAGCGGTAGTAGATGTTGGTCATGCCCATCAGCGCGGCGGCGGTGCGGGCGCCGTCGAGATCCCTTTCGTCGGCGTGTTGCGCGGCGAATTGCGAGATGGCTTCCGTGAGGGGCGCGTGGCGCGATGCAATGGCCGAAGCCAGCGCAACCATCGCGATCTGTTTTTGCGAAAGTCCCGGCGCGCCGCCCTCGGACAATACCGATTCGAGGTTGAGGCGCAGGTCCTTGGCGTAGTCGGGCAACAAGGATTTGACGTGTTCGAGTGTCATGGCAGTCCCAATGTGACGGTCGCCCGCAGGCGGGCTCCTACGAAAGCGCTTGGCAGGAGCCGGCTTGCCGGCGACCAGCGTGCGTCGATTACGCGGCCTTGAGGGTTTCTTCGCCCTGGTTCCAGTTGCACGGGCACAGCTCATCGGTCTGCAGCGCGTCGAGCACACGCAGCACCTCGGCCGGGTTGCGGCCGACCGAACCCTCGGTGACGTACACGAAGCGGATCATGCCTTCCGGATCGACCAGGAACGTGGCGCGCCTGGCCACGCCCTCCCCGTCGAGGATGCCGAGCTCGCGGGTCAGGTCCTTGTTGATGTCGGCCAGCATCGGGAACGGCAGGTTGCGCAAGTCCTTGTGGTCCTTTCGCCACGCCAGGTGCACGAACTCGGAGTCGGTGCTGGCGGCAAGGATCTGGCAGTCACGATCCTTGAACTGCGCGTCGAGATCGGCAAAGCCCTTGATCTCGGTCGGGCACACGAAGGTGAAATCCTTCGGGTAGAAGAACACGCACAACCACTTGCCCTCGTAGCTGCGGTTGTCGATGTCCGTGAAGGCCTTGTCGAGGTTCTCGATCGAGACGGTGGCCTTGAGGTTGAAGCGCGGGAAGTTGTTGCCGACAGTAAGCATGCGAAGCTCCTTGTTGTGGTTGAAATGGTTGGACAGGCGGCTGCTACCGCCGTTCAAAGCCCACGATACCGATCAGCCATTGATTAATCCAATCGATTATTGGAATGCAATTGATAGATGTTGTATATTACAGACCCAACCCCAACCACTGGACGGAGCTGCTGAAGGACCGTCGCAAGCTGTCACGCGCGGCGGGCTATTCAGCGGGTCAGCATGAACCTGCGCGATCTGCACTACCTCGTCGCCCTTGCCGACCACAAGCATTTCGGACGGGCCGCCGAGGCGAGTTTCGTGAGCCAGCCGACGCTGTCCACCCAGATCCGCAAGCTGGAAGAGGAACTGGGCGTCACCCTGGTCGAGCGCAACCCGCGCAAGGTGCTGCTGACCGAAGTGGGCAAGCAGATCGTCGCGCGCGCCCGCGAGGTGTTGAACGAGGTCGAACAGATCCGGCGCATCGCGCACCGCGACCAGGACCCCGAGGCGGGCACCCTGCGGCTGGGCATTTTCCCGACCCTGGGCCCGTACCTCCTTCCGCACGTACTGGGCACGCTTCGCGAACGCTATCCAAGGCTGGAATTGCTGCTGGTCGAGGAGAAAACCCCCGAGCTGCTGCAGCGCCTGCGCGAGGGCAAGCTGGATTGCGCGATCCTCGCCCTGCCCGTGCACGACGACACCCTGCACGCCGAATTCCTGTTCGAGGAACCGTTCCTGCTGGCCGCACCGGACACGCACCCGCTGGCCGGACGCAAGTTGCTGAAGTTGGCCGACCTCGAAGATGAGCATTTGTTGCTGCTGGAAGACGGCCACTGCCTGCGCGACCAGGCGCTGGAGGTATGCCGGATGTCCGGAGCCGCCGAGAAACAGGGTTTCCGCGCGACCAGCCTGGAAACGCTGCGGCAAATGGTCGCGGCCAACGTCGGGATCACGCTGCTGCCGGTGTTGGCCGTGCAGCCGCCGATCGCGCAGGCGGGCAACGTGCACCTGACCCCGTTCCGCGGCCATCCGCCCAGCCGCAAGCTGGCGATGTTCTGGCGCAGGAGCTCGGCCATGCACGGGTTCCTGCTGCAACTGTCGGAGGTGTTCAAGGGCCTGCCCCGTGGATTGCTCGACCCCGCCACGCTGCCGGGCGTGTCGCAGCCCGCACCCATTGTTAAATCCCGCCACCCTCGCTATGTTGGTGGCAAAAACCACGCCAAAGACTGACATGGAAAAGCAAGCGATCATCCTTTCCAGGCTCGATGTGGAACGCATCGAGAAGCTGCTGGACACACCCGAACTGCGCGACTCGCCGACGGCGGAAAAACTGCGCGACGAGTTCGATCGCGCGGACATCCTGGAACCGGTGGCCATGCCGCACGACGTGGTCAGCATGAATTCGTCGGCCGATTGCGTGGACGAATCCAACGGCAAGCATTACACCCTGACGCTGGTGTACCCGAAGGATGCCGATGCCGATACGGGACGGATTTCGGTGTTGGCGCCGGTCGGCAGCGCGCTGCTCGGCCTGCGCGTGGGCCAGGGCATCGACTGGCCCGGCCACGCCGGCAAGACGCACCGGCTGAAGGTCACCGCGATCCACTACCAGCCGGAAGCCGCGGGCGACCTGCACCGCTGAGGCGCCGCGGTCGGCGGCCGGGCGCGCGAGTCGGCGCGAAGGATGCGGGGCCTGCCGGGCGATCCCTGCATGCTCCGCGCCAAACAAGACGGCCCCGCAGCGCGGGGCCGGTTGCATGCCTGGGGCCACACAAGTCCTCAGGGAAGCTCTGATTTTGCTCGTCATGCCGGCGTAGGCCGGTATCCAGTAGAGAAGGAGATCGCGGCAGTGGTCGCGATACAAAGCCAACCTGGGCCCCGGCCTGCGCCGGGCGACGATGACGAACGTTGATCCGACGTTCCTCAGGCGAATTCGACGCCCGGGTGGTAACGCTTGACGCAATGCAGCGTATTGCGGTCGGTGTGGTGCATTTCCTTGCCACCCTGGGCGGCAAGTTTCAGCACGATGTCGGAGGTGTGCGTGAACGTGCCGTCGTCGTTGAAGGTGAAGACGTGGTCGTAGCTCTTCAGCTCGGCACGCTGCATCAGGTACTTGTTCTGCAGGATCCCGTAGGAGGGGTCGCCCGGCGTCGCCTTGAAATGCAGTTCCTTGTCGCGCGGCTTCGCACTGGAACCGGCGAGAATGGCAATGCCGCGGCCGAACACCACGGCCTGCATGACCTGGCCATTGGCCTTGTCCCACAACAGGTAACCGGATTCGTCGTGGAAGGGGTCCATGCCCTCCTCGCCGTGGCGCCAGTTGGTCATCTTGTAGGCCAGGCCCTCCAACTGCTGCTGGCCGTTTTCCTGGAGCGGGATGGGCTTGAACCAGGCCTTTTCGAAGCTGGAGGTTTCCCCGGTATCGTCGTCCTTGTTGTGATAGGAAAGGTCGACGCCGACGTCGCCTTCCCACTCCCCGACCAGCGGGGTCAGTGGCCCAAGTTTC
Source organism: Rhodanobacteraceae bacterium (assembly GCA_036279975.1). Lineage (GTDB taxonomy): Bacteria > Pseudomonadota > Gammaproteobacteria > Xanthomonadales > Rhodanobacteraceae > 66-474. The sequence continues at coordinate 9,380 of DASURP010000004.1, read as the reverse complement.
TGGGGACCCAATATCTCTGCCATGGAAACTCTCCTCGCACAGTTACAGGAGCCTCCACCCTAATCGCTTCCTTGCCAAATGACCAATTGATTGTTTATATAAAACCGATAGATTCAAACTATTGACCCGCGGACCGGAACCGAACCGGGAAATCCGATGCGACACTGGCCGGCATGGCTGCTTTGCGCGCTCGCGCTCTGGGCGGGCTGGTGGTGGTGGAGCGTACGCCCCGTCGCGCGCGCGGACGGTGTGCTGGCGCCGGACGCACCGGTGCAAGTCGATGTCGACTCGCCGCGGCCTCCGATCGCGTTCAAGGGCGCAACCCTGCACCCCCTGGCGAAGTTCTCGCTGACCGCGCGGGTGCTGGCGCGCGACGACTACCATTTCGATGCGGAGTCGGACCTCTCGCCCACCGATCTCGCGCTCGGCTGGGGCCGCATGTCCGACAGCGCGGTACTGCGCCGGATCGACATCAGCCAGGGCGGGCGCTACTACCGCTGGCAGGTGCGCGACTACCCCATCCCGCGGCGCGAGATCGAAACGCACAGCGCCAACATGCACCTGCTCCCGGCGAATGCACTGGCTGCCCGCGCGTTGCAGCGCGTACGGGTGGGCGACGTGGTCACGCTCGCAGGTTACCTGGTCGAGGCTGGCAAGCCGAACGGTTGGCACTGGCGCAGCTCGATGACCCGCGACGACACCGGCGACGGCGCCTGCGAGGTCGTTTACGTGCAGGAACTCGGCATTGGACCACGCTGAAAAGGTTGCCACTGCTCAGTGCGTCAGGATGCGTCTTGGCTTGATCGGCAGCTTGCCGCGCCAGTACTGCAGCAGCAGGAAGCCGCCCACCGCGCCGCCGAGGTGCGCGAAGTGCGCGACGCCGGATTCGTAGCCACTGACGCCGAAGAACAGCTCCAGCACGATGTAGCCGACCACGAACACCCACGCCGGCATCGGGATCGGCAGGAAGATCAGGAACATCTTCATGTGCGGGTACATCACGCCGAACGCGACCAGAAGGCCGAAGATCGCCCCCGACGCGCCCAGGGTCGGGTAGAACCCGTGGGTGAAATACTGCGCGACCAGCAGGTGCGCGGCCGCCGCAGTCAGGGCGCAGAAGACGTAGTAGAAGATGTAGTGCTTCGCGCCCAGCAGATGCTCGATGGGACCGCCGAACATCCACAACGCGAACATGTTGAAGAAGATGTGGCTCCAGCCGCCGTGCAGGAACGCGTAGGTGAGGACCTGCCAGAAATGGAAGCCCGACATGACGACCTCGCCGTTTGGATATTGCACGAGATGGGCGGGTCCGACCGGCCACAGCGCGCCGTAGGCGAAGAACAGCGGCTGCAGCGACGGCACCTGTTCGAGCAGGAAGATCGCCACGTTGGCGATCAACAGCGCACGGGTCACGGGGGGCAGGTCGTAGAGCATGCTGGTCGAATGGGCCGCGGATCGCCAAGGGTAACGTGGCACGCCGCCGGCGTCAGGCCCCGCTCCGCGCATGCAGATCCTTGAAGAAAACCGCCTGGCGTTTTCTCTCCGCATAGCCTTCATGCAGATAGAAGTCGTGCGCGCGCACACGGACGATGTTCGAGCGGACGCGCACGCACGCGAAGCCCTGTTCTCGCGCCCAGGCTTCGACTGCGCGGAGCAACGCGGTGCCTACGCCCTGCCCGCGCGCACTCGCGCCGACCACCAGCGCGGCGAGCTCGACGAATGGCTCGGCGGTCAGCAAGCGTCGTGGCTCGGCGTGCGCGAATCCGCATACCTTGCCTTGCGCATCCACCGCGACCAGCAGCGCGGCAGCGGCGCGCCCGTGGGTCTCGCGCAGCCGCCGCGCAATCGTTTGCGCATCCGCCGGATAGCCGAGCTCGCCGGACAACACCGCCAAGGCAGGCGCATCGTCAACGGTCGCTTCGCGAATCAACCTTGACGAGGTACAGGGAAGGCGTTTGGCTGCCGCGACATCCCCCGGCGCTGCGCGCTCGCGCTGTGCGCGCGTCCGCTCCGCTCCGCCCTTCTGCGGCAGGGGGCAAGCTTCTCTTCCCCCTTCGCTTGCGAAGGGGGATCGAGGGGGATGGCGTTTCGATTCATGCAAGCCTTTCGGGCTCAGGTCAAGTTCGCGGCACTGGCCTGCGCGTGCGCCGCGACCACACCCGCGACCACCTGCGAGACCTTCTTGCCGGTCGGGATGTGCAGGAACTCGTTGGGGCCGTGCGCATTGGAATGCGGGCCCAGCACCCCGGTGATCAGGAACTGCGCCTTGGGGAACTTCTCGCCCAGCATGCCCATGAACGGAATGCTGCCGCCCTCGCCCATGAACGCCGCCGGTTGCCCGAAGGCGTCCCGTGAGGCGCCGTCCACGGCGGTGTTCAACCATTCGGAGAGTTGCGGCGCGTTCCAGCCGCTGCCGTCCTTCTCCAGCTTGAAGGCAACCTTCGCGCCATTCGGCGGGTCGGCCTCCAGCAGACGCTTCACGAACTCGCCGGCCTTGTTGCCGTTCGCGGTCGGTGGCATCCGCAGGCTCAGCTTGAGCGCAGTGGACGGACGCAGCACGTTGCCGGCGCTGTCCAGTGGCGGCAGCCCGTCCGCGCCGGTGATCGCAAGTTGCGGCCGCCAGGTGCGATTGAGGATCAGCTCGACCCGGTCATCGCTGACCGGCCGCATCCCTTCGACCCACGGAAACTTGTCGAACACCTCGTCGCCCAGGATCTCCGCGCACTGCCTGGCCTGCTCGATGCGCTCGGCGGGCACCTCCACATACAGTTCTTTCGGCAAGATCGTGCCGGTGGCCGGGTCTTCCAGCCGCGACAGCAACTGGCGGATGATCCGGAAGCTGTCCGGCACCACCCCCGACGCGTCCCCCGAATGCACCCCCTCGGTCAGCACCTCGACCGAGAGCTCGCCACCGGTCATGCCGCGCAAGGAAGTGGTCAGCCACAACTGGTCGTAGTTGGCGCAGCCGGAATCCAGGCATACCACCAGCGAAGGCTGGCCGATCCGCGCCGCAAGATGATCGACGTAGTGCGGCAGGTCGTAGCTGCCGGATTCCTCGCAGGCCTCGATCATCACCACGCAATGCGCGTGCGGCAGGCCCTGTTCATGCAGCGCCAGCAACGCCGACAGCGAGCCGAAGATCGCGTAGCCGTCGTCCGCACCACCGCGTCCGTACAGGCGATCGCCCTTGAGCACCGGCGTCCAGGGACCGAGGCCCTGGCTCCAACCGGTCATCTCCGGCTGCTTGTCGAGATGTCCGTACAGCAGCACGCAGTCGTCGACGCGCGCCGCGCTGCCGGATGCCGGCACGTCGATGAAGATCAGCGGCGTGCGCCGGGGCAGCCGCACCACTTCGAGGGTTGCGCCGGGCAGCGCTTCCAGCTTGGCGCGCGCCCACTTCTCCATCAGCGCGACTGCGGCATCCATGTAACCGTGCGCGGCCCAGTTCTTGTCGAACATCGGCGACTTGTTGGGAATCCTGATGTATTCGGTGAGCTGCGGGACGACTTCATCGTCCCAAAGCTTGCCGATGAAAGCGCTGGCCTTGCTGGCATCCATGAACCACTCCTGCAACACATGAATACTCAAGTGTAACAGCCGGGCAAAGACCACTACACCGTCGGACAATCCCCACAGCGGACGCCCGAACACGCCGACACGCCGGCGCAACGCCGGCCGACTGCGGTGCAGCCTGCCCGGCGGCATGCTGGTTCCACCCGCCGCATCCGCCGGCGTGGACCATCCATCAGGGAGAACCGACATGATCAAGCACACCCTCGCCGCGCTCGCGCTGTGCCTCGCCATCGCGCTGCCGGCCTTCGCCGCGTCGCCCGTCAACGTGAACAAGGCCGACGCGCAGACGATCGCGACTTCGCTCGACGGCATCGGCCTGGCCAAGGCCCAGGCGATCGTGGCCTATCGCAACGCGCACGGGCCGTTCAAGAGCGTCGCCGAACTCGGCAACGTCAAGGGTATCGGCGCCAAGACCCTTTCGCGCAACCACGACGCGATCAGGTTCGTGGGCAGCCCGCCGGCCACCGCGCCCAAGGCCACGCGCCGCTCGCGCAAGCACTGAGTTCCGCAATCGCAGCGGCGGCGCGGGCGTTGCCCCCGCGCCGCCGGTGCACGTCGCCAGACTGGCGGAAGCCGCGCCGGGTTCCGCTACACTCGCGCGCTCCCCACGAGCAGCGCATCCGTGATCCTGCCCCGCTATCGCATCGCCCCATCCGGCATCCCCGGCGCCGGCCAGGGCGTGTTCCTGGAAGAACCACTGGCAGCGGGCCGCATCGCGATCGCACCGGACGCGATCGACCGCACCTGGACGTTCGCGGAGATCCTTTCCGACCCGGACTGCGCGGCGCAACTGCACGCGTCGGCACGCTGGTTCGAGGACCGCTACACCCTGTCACCGGATTGGCCGGACGAGTGCTACGTCAACCACGGCTTCGAACCCACCGGGCTGTGGCTGCTGGGCTTCATCTTCGCGACCCGCGACCTCGTCGCCGGCGAGGAGCTGACCGTGGATTACCGGCACCTGCTGGCGCCGGGACAGGAAGAAAGCTTCCGCGATGCGCTGACCGGCGGACCCATCGTCGGCTTCGAATGGAAGGACAGCCTGCGGATCGGCATCGACGCGCTGCGCGGATTGCTGGGGAACCTCTGACATTCCTCGACATACCGGCATAGGCCGGTATCCAGTAATCAAAGAATCGCGGCCCGTGTCCGCGGTTCAAAACCCATACCGGGCCCGGCCTGCGCGAAAGACAAGACGGCGCTACGCGCCCGGCGACGGAAGGAGGTTTGATCAGGGGTTCCCTGGGCTGAACCCGCGTGCGGGGCACTATCATCACGCGATGCCCGCACTCGATGCCATCCCGCACGCCAGCCAACGCGACGAGCCCTGGGCCAACGGCGCCGGCAGTACCCGCGTGATCCTGCGCGAACCGGACTCCGCGGAATGGCGGATCAGGGTCAGCATCGCCAGAGTCGAGCGGGACGGGCCTTTTTCGGAATTGCCCGGCACGCGGCGCGCACTGGTGCCGCTGGACGCGCCGATGACATTGCGCTTTCCGGACGGCCATGAACTGACCGCCGCACGTTTCGAAAGCCTGCGTTTCGATGGCGCGCCGGCGCCGTTCGGCGTGCTGCCGGAAGGCCCGACCCGCGATTTCAACCTGATGCTGCGCGATCCCGCACAAGGCGAGGTGATGGCGCGCACCCTGGTCGATTCGATGGTGCTGCTGCCCGAAGCCGGCGTGCGCTGGCTGGTTTACCTGGATTCCGGGCACGCCGCCTTGCGGATCGGCCGCGACCCCGGCCTTGTCTTGCGGCCGCGCGACGCCGTGCTGGTCACGCCGGACGCCGCTGCCACCCGCGTGATCATCGAGGGCGCCGGCGAAATCGTGCTCGCCAGGTTGTACGCTTGAGATCCACTCCATTCCAGCCGGACGGGGCCGCGCCATGCGGATGCTGGTAGTCGAAGACGATGCCGCCATCGCGGATGCCGTGTGCGCGTCGCTGGAGCGCGCCGGCCACGCGGTGGACCACCTCGCCGACGGCAAGGCGGCCAGCGCCGCGTTGCAGGAACACCCGTTCGCGCTGGTGGTGCTGGACCTCGGCCTGCCCGGCGAGGACGGCAGCGAAATCCTGCGCCGGCTGCGCAGCGCGCACGACGGCATTCCCGTGCTGGTGATCACCGCGCGCGAGGAAGTGGACCTGCGCGTGCGCACCCTCGACCTCGGCGCCGACGATTACCTGGTGAAACCCTTCAGTCTCGCCGAGTTCGACGCCAGGGTGCGCGCGCTGTTGCGCCGCCACGACAACCGCGGCGTACCCATTCTGCGGCTTGGCAGGCTTGCCATCGACCTGGCCGGGCGCCGCGTGCTGCTGGACGGACAGGCACTGGAACTCACCGCGCGCGAGTTCGCCTTGCTGGAAGTGCTGGCGTCCCGCCACAACCGGGTCATCCCGCGCGAACACGTGATCGAAGCACTGTGCACCTGGAACGACGCACTCACCGACAACGGCCTCGACATCGCGGTGCATCGCCTGCGCCGCAAGCTGGCCGACAGCGGCGTCAACCTGCGCACGGTGCGCGGCCTCGGTTACCTGCTCGAGGCCGACGATGATCCGTAACCCCAGCCTGCGCCGGCGCCTGCTGCTGTTCGTCGCGGTGCCGCTGCTGGCGGTGCTGGTGTGTGGCGGCGTCGTCAATTACGCGACCGGCCTGTACTACGCCAACAAGGTGTACGACCGCTGGCTGCTGGACAGCGCCGAGGCGATCGGCGACCTGGTCAACAGCGACGCGGGGCGCAACGAACTCAGCGACCAGGCCCGGATCCTGCTGCAGTTTTCGGTCAAGGAACGCAACGAATTCGCGGTGCGCAGCCTGCGCTACGGCGTGCTGGCGGGCGACCAGGACCTGCCCCAGCCCAATCCGCAATCGCGCCACGCCGGCCCCGTGTTCACCAACTTCATGGATCGGGGCGAACCCATGCGCATGGCCTCGGTGTTCCTGGCCAACAAGGCCGATCCCGGCGACGTGCTGGTGATCTCCACCGCGGAGGCGGTCACCAAGCGCCACGCACTCGCGCGCGAGTTGCTGGTTTCCACGGTGCCCATCGAACTGCTGTTGATCGGCGTCGCGATGGCGCTGGTATGGCTGGGCATCAACCGCGGCCTGCGCGTGCTCGACCCCCTCGCGCACGAAATCAGGATGCGCGAGGCCGGCGACCTGTCGCCGTTGCGCACGATCGATGCACCGCTGGAAGTGCAACCGCTGGTAGCGACCATCGATGCGTTGCTCGGGCGCCTCGACCGCATGTTGCGCCAGCAACAACGTTTCATTGCCGACGCGGCGCACCAGTTGCGCACGCCGCTGGCGGGCCTGCGCCTGCAGGCCGAACGCGCGCTGGCCGATCCGCGCCCGGACACCGTACGCGAAGCGCTGTCGCACGTCGAGCGATTGTCGGCGGGCACCGCGCGCGCGGCCGGCCAGTTGCTGGCGCTGGCACGCGCCCAGGCCCCGGACGATTCACTGGGCGTCGCGGTTCCGCTCGACCTCGCGGAACTGGTGCGCGCGGAAGTCTCCGCGCGGGTCCCGGAGGCCATCGCCCACGGCATCGACCTCGGCTACCAGGGCCCCGGGCACGGCATCCGCGTGATCGGGGACGCCGTCCTGCTGCGCGAACTGCTCGGCAACCTCATCGACAACGCAGCGCGTTACGGCAGCCGCACCGATCCGGTCATCACCGTCGCGCTGCAACCCGGCGAGGAATCCGGTTGCGTGCTGAGCGTGCAGGACAACGGCCCCGGCGTCGCGCCCGAACTGGTCCCGCGCCTCGGCGAACGCTTCTTCCGCGCGGTCGGCAACGGCCACGAAGGCAGCGGACTCGGACTCGCGATCGTGCGCGAAATCGCCGAACGCCACGGCGCGGAACTGTCCATCGCCAACCACTCCGACCCGCACGGACTGCGCGTGGAAATCCGGTTTCCGCCGCAGCCCGCCGTCGCGGGTGAATGAGGGATCTCGACCCGCTATCACTACGCACGCGGTGGCACCAATCAAGGCGTCACCACATGCTTCTGCTCGGCTCAGGTTCCGTGATGCCGATTATCGAGCCACCAACGAGCTCTCCTGACAACCGTTACGGACGAAGCAACCACGGCAATGCAAAAGCAAACGAATGCAATCCGCTGCATCAGGTTCGCGTAGCTTGTCTGATCTCCGACGTCACCGTACCAGCTGTTGCCGTAAGAAACAGCCAGGTAAACGACGACGCCGGTCACAAGCAGTCGGGAAACGACTTTGTGTGCTGTGCCGTCCTTGCTGCGGTTGTCCACAAACCATTCACGTATCGAGAAGCCAGCAATGATAACGGCAAGTGCCATCAGGGCTGTGTTCATAGCCTCTTTCCTGTCGACGTGATCAAGCAGTGCTAGGGATTGTCTTCGCACACTTGATGCTGATGCAGTACTGCCGCAGCCGCAACGGCTGCGGCCACGAGATCCTCGGTCCAGTGGCCACCCAAACGGCCAACGCTATCGCGGCGGCTTCTGTTGCTTCCTTGCAAGCATCCGAGACATTAGTATGCACTTGCCCGTCGTTGATTGTGCCAAGCGCGACAACCGATTGCCCGTTCATAAGCGGCTCACCCGGCAGCCCCGATTCATCCCAAAAAGAGCGAAGATCGCTGCGAAGTGCAGACGTCTTGCACGATAATGCTTTGGCAACAGCGGAGAAAGACGCCATCTGCGCCGGATCCAGTGGCTGACCCTTTGCATTGAAGCGCGCCTTGGCCGTTCCACCAGCGACCGCCGTGATATCACCGGGGATGGCGAAACATTCCCCGGGTTTGACCGACACGGTTTCTACAATGCTCCCGTTGGGAAGCACTTGCGTTTTGATTGTGCCAGACGGATATGCGATCTGAATGGATCTACCAGACGTCGTGGCTTCAACCGTTTCCCCATTCAGGGCCGTGAAAACGAAGCGCGTAGACTCTATGGCGCCGCCCCGATGAAGAGTCCAAGTTTGCGCGCTACCGAATTGATTCGAGCTTGACCAGATGCCCTGTGTTTGCGTAACGGACGCAGCTGACGCCCGTGACGACACCTGTTGGCTAACAGCAGCCTGACCGTTGCAAACCATTGACGACGCGATCATCAACAAGCTGAATGCAACTACCCCCCCTTTTTTTTCCAAAAGCGATTTTCGAATTTCATCCTGAAACCCTCCTTGTGGTTACACATACCGTCGGCCGCCCGCCGCCGGTGTTTTGAACTCTACTACCATGGTCAGCATGGGTACAAGCCGATCCAATAACGCCTCCCGCCGTAAGTGAGCATGCACTTCCGGATGAATTCCATAACGCGTATCTTTCAGCGCCTCTCGTCACTACAAACACGCTCTGCTGCACCTAACCCGAACCCAGTGAAATTGCAACCAGATTGCTTAAGTGGGCGCTTGGGAACGCGGTGATTAATGACAGCGTAGGGCGAGCCGCGACTCAGCCCGAGTCAGTTTGACTGATCGTTTCAACTGCGTTCTCGCGCAACGCCAGTGTCAGCGATCATCGCGCGTATAGATGACGCCGTCTTCGACGCGCACGGGAAAACTCGCGACGGGTTCGGTGGGCGGCAGGCGCGTGGCCTTGCCGGTGCGGATGTCGAAGCGTCCGCCGTGGCGCGGGCACTCGACCTCGAAGCCGCAGATCCCGCCGCCAGCCAGATCGCCGCCGTCGTGGGTGCAGACGTCCTCGATCGCGTACAGGTTGCCTTCCAGGTTGTACACGGCGATCGCGGTGTCATCGTCCCAGACGACCTTGAACTCGCCGGGTAGCAATTCCGCTTCTTCGCATACCTTGATCCAACCGTCCATC
>DASURP010000003.1:0-27328 GCA_036279975.1 Rhodanobacteraceae bacterium | reverse complement strand
GCGCAGTGCGCGAAATTTCCGGTTTACGGCTAGGCGGGTCCCGAGTTCCGGCAATGCACTGCCCCTTCTGCCAGAACATCGACACCCGCGTGATCGATTCGCGCGTTTCGGAGGAAGGTTCGACCATCCGCCGGCGCCGCGAATGTCCGTCGTGCGGCGAGCGGTTCTCGACGATCGAGACGGTGGAGCTGAAACTGCCTGCGATCATCAAGGGCGACGGCCGGCGCGAGGCGTTCGACGCGCGCAAGCTGCGCACCGGTTTCGATCGCGCGTTGCACAAGCGGCCGGTGACCGAGGATCGCATCGAGGCCGCGGTGCGCGCGGTGGTACGGCAGCTGCGGGTCAGTACCGAACGCGAGTTGCCATCACGCCGGATCGGTGAGCTGGTGATGGCCGAGTTGCGCAAGCTCGACCACGTCGGCTACGTGCGTTATGCGTCGGTGTACCGCTCGTTCGAGGATGTCGCCGATTTCCGCGAGGAGCTCGACCGGCTGGAACACGAGCTGCCCGCCGGCGAGGGCCAGTTGCCGCTGATCGGTGGCGCGGTGGTGCCGATCGACAAGAACAAGAAGCGCTGAGAGGGGCCCGCTGAGAGGGGTCAGAGTCATTTTTCAGCCGACCCATCGGGCGAGGGGCATTACACATGCAAAATGACTCTGACCCCGGTTTTTCCGCGACCGACCACGCAATGATGGCCCGCGCGCTGCGGCTCGCCGAACGCGGCCTGTTCACGACCCAGCCCAACCCGCGCGTGGGTTGCGTGATCGCGCATGGCGGCGAGGTCGTGGGCGAGGGTTGGCATCGGCAGGCCGGCGGACCGCACGCGGAAGTGTTTGCCTTGCGCGAGGCGGGCTTGCGTGCGCGCGGCGCGACCGTGTACACGACGCTGGAACCGTGCTCGCACCAGGGTCGCACGCCGCCCTGCGCGGACGCGCTGCTCCAAGCCGGCGTTGCACGCGTCGTGATGGCATCCGGGGATCCGAATCCAAAGGTCGCCGGCGATGGCGTCCGGCGGTTGGGCACGGCGGGCATTGCCGTCGAAACCGGCTTGATGTGCGATGCCGCGCGCGATCTGAACCGCGGCTTCTTCGCGCGCTTCGAGCTTGGCCGGCCGTGGGTGCGGATAAAACTCGCGATGAGCCTGGATGGGCGCACCGCGCTTGCCAATGGCGAATCGAAATGGATTACCGGCGAAGCCGCGCGCGCCGACGTGCAGCGCTGGCGCGCACGCAGCTCGGCCATCCTCGCCGGGGCCGGCACCGCGCGTGCGGACGATCCGCGATTGACGGTGCGGCTGCCCGCTCTTGAAGGAAACCGGGGTCAGAGTCGTTTTTTACGGCAAATTCGCGGAAGTGGTGGCGAACCGGCGAAAAATGACTCTGACCCCCTTTCACAGGCGCAGCCGTTTCGACCATTGCGCGTGGTGCTGGATGCACGCCTCGATGCCCTGGCCCTGCATGCGAACCTGCTCGATGGCAGCGCGCCCACGCTGGTGCTGCATGCGCCCGGCACACGCGTGCGGGACGATCGCCACGCCAGGGTCGAACTCGCCGAGGTGCCGCTGGACGCGCACGGCCGGCGTCTCGACCTTGGCGCGGCGTTGCGCCTGCTGGCGGCGCGGGGGGGCAACGAGTTGCAGGTGGAAGCCGGGCCGACCTTGTGCGGCGCATTGTTCGAGCAGGGCCTGGTCGATGAACTGCTGGTGTACACCGCGCCAACCCTGCTGGGCGATGCGGCACGCCCGCTGCTGCAATTGCCGGCACTGGCATCGCTGGCGGACCGGCGCGACTGGCGCAGCGTGGATCGACGAATGTTCGGCCCCGACCAGCGCCTGCTGCTGCGGCCAGTGGATTCCGGTGGCTGAGCCGGCGGCGCTATAATCCGGTTGCCGGCTTGCGCCGGCAATCAGTACGTCTTCAGGGCGGGGTGCAATTCCCCACCGGCGGTAGGTGTCCGATGGACACGAGCCCGCGAGCGCTCGCGATGCCAGTCGCGAGGTCAGCAGATCCGGTCGAATGCCGGGGCCGACGGTGACAGTCCGGATGAAAGAAGACGGTCCGACGCGCGCCTTCACGCCGCGCCGGCCCCGCGCCTTGGAGCCGTTCCCGTCGTTGCGTTGCGGAGAACGTTCATGTCCATCGCCTGCATGGTCGCCGCCCCGTTCCCGGGGACACCCTGATGTTCACCGGCATCGTGGCAGCCGTTGGGCGGGTGCGCGGCGTCGAGCCGCGCAGCGGCGACGCGCGGTTGGTGGTGGCTGCGCCGGGGCTCGGCCTGGCCGACGTCGTGCTGGGCGACAGCATCGCGGTATCGGGTTGCTGCCTGACCATGGTCGCGTGCGAGGGCGACACGTTGGCGTTCGATGTTTCCAACGAAACGCTGTCGCTGACCACGCTTGGCGGCTTGCGGGAAGGCGCGCGGGTGAACCTCGAAAAGGCGTTGCGGTTGTCCGATCGCCTCGGCGGGCACCTGGTATCGGGCCATGTCGATGGCGTCGGCACGCTCGTGGCCGTCCAGCCGGACGCACGCTCGCAACGCTGGACCGTCGAGGCGCCGCCATCGCTCGCACGTTACATCGCGGCCAAGGGTTCGGTCTGCGTGGACGGCGCCAGTCTCACCGTCAATGGGGTCGATGGCGCCCGCTTCAGCATGAACCTGATTCCCCACACGCTGGCACAAACCAATTTCGGCGACCGTCGCGTGGGCGACCGCCTCAACCTTGAAGTCGACCTGTTGGCGCGTTACCTCGAACGGCTGTATTCCTGCGATCATCCATGATTGCGTAAACCAAGAGCGGGCACCCATGTCCGCACTTTCAACAAAAGCCCGCTCCGATGAGTTTCTCTCCCATTCCGGAACTGCTGGACGAAATCGCCGCCGGGCGCATGGTGGTGATGCTGGATGACGAGGATCGCGAGAACGAGGGCGACCTGATCATGGCGGCCGGCAAGGTGCGGCCCGAAGACATCAACTTCATGGCACGCGAGGGGCGCGGATTGATCTGCCTCGCGCTGGACCAGGCGCATTGCCGGCAACTCGGCTTGCAGCCGATGGTGCGCGACAACGCCTCGGCTTACCACACCAACTTCACGGTTTCCATCGAGGCCGCGCACGGCGTTACCACCGGCATCTCCGCGCACGATCGCGCGCGCACGATCCAGGTTGCCGTGGCACCGGATGCGAAGCCGTCCGATCTCGTACAGCCCGGCCATGTGTTTCCGTTGCTGGCGCAGCCGGGCGGGGTGCTGTCCCGCGCCGGCCACACCGAAGCCGCGGTGGACCTGGCGCAACTGGCGGGCTGCGATCCGGCGGGCGTGCTGGTCGAGATCCTGCGCGAGGACGGCTCGATGGCGCGGCGTCCCGACCTCGAAGCTTTTGCGACGAGGCATGGCCTCAAGCTGGGCAGCGTCGCCGACCTGATCCGGCACCGCCTCGCCACCGAGAAGACCATCGAGCGCGTGCACGAATCGGACGTCGCGACCGAGTTCGGCACGTTCCGGCTGGTCGCATGGCGCGATCGCCTGCAGGGCGACGTGCACTTCGCGCTGGCACGCGGCGCGATCGACGACGGCAAGCCGGTGCTGACCCGGGTGCACGTGCGCAACACCTTGTCCGACGTGCTGCACCTCGAGCGCGACGATCTCGGCATGACGATGACCGCCGCGCTGCGCCGGATCGCGGGCGAAGGCCACGGCGTGGTGGTGGTGCTGGCCCAGGGCGAGGATTCCGCGGCGTTGCTGGCGCGCCTGAACCGCGAGACGCCCGCTGCGCCGCGCGCCGGGCGCAATCGCGGCGTCCAGCGCGAGTGGCGGCAGTTGGGCCTCGGCGCCCAGATCCTGGCGGACCTCGGGGTGCGCCGCCTGCGCGTGCTGGGCACGCCGCGCAAGCTGGTCGGCCTGTCGGGATTCGGGCTGGAAGTCGTCGAGTATGTCGAGGAGCGAGGGATTGTGGCGGGGTAGCGTGGGCGCGCCGCTGTTACGCTTTTCGCTCGTCTCTCGTCTCTCGTTCCTGTTCCCCGTTCCCTGGTCCAGAACACAGCCATGTCCGATCCATCTGCCATGTCACCAGCCGACCTGCACTCGCCTTCCGGGGCGCGTTACGCCCTGGTCGCCAGCCGCTGGAACGTCGAAATCGTCGATGCCCTGGTCGAGGGTGCGCGCGCTGCATTCGCGGCGCACGGCGTGGCCGGCGTTGCGCTGGATGTGCTGCGCGTGCCCGGCGCCTGGGAATTGCCGGTGCTGGCACGGCATCTTGCGGGCACCGGCCGTTACGCGGCGATCGTGGCTCTGGGCTGCGTGGTACGCGGCGAGACGCGCCATTTCGAACACGTCGCCGACGAATGCGCGCGCGGCCTGATGCGGGTGGCGCTGGACAGCGGGGTGCCGGTGCTGAACGGCGTGCTCGCCGTCGAGGACGAGGCGGATGCCTGGGCGCGTGCCGGCGGCGCGCGCGGCAACAAGGGCGGAGACGTGGCGCAGTCGGCGATCGAGATGGCCGCGCTGTTGCGGGGCTTGCCGGCATGAGCGCGCCGCGCCGCGGCGACGGCATCGATCCGGTCGCGCGTAGCCGCGCGCGCCGCCGTGCGGTGCAGGCGTTGTACGCGTGGGAACTCGGCGGCAACCCGATGCGCAAGGTCATCGACGATTTCCGCTCCGAACAGGACATGCAGATCGCCGACCTCGAATACTTCGAAGACTTGCTGCGTGGCGTGGAGTCGCAGTGCGCGGAACTCGATGCCGGGCTGGCGCCGTTCCTCGATCGCGACATCGAACGCGTCGATCCGATCGAGCGCGCGGTGTTGCGGTTGGCCGCGTACGAATTGAAACAACGCCTCGACGTGCCGTATCGCGTAGTGTTGAACGAAGCGGTGGAAGTCTGCAAGCGCTTCGGCTCCGAGCAGGGCCACACCTACGTCAACGGCGTGCTCGACAAGCTTGCGCGGCAGTGGCGCACGGGCGAATCCACGGCGCTGCCTTGAACGAGTTCGCATTGATCGATGTGCTTCATGCGCGCTGCGCGCAGCCGCGTGGCGACGTCGCGCTCGGGATCGGCGACGATGCGGCGTTGCTGGACGTGCCGGCGGGGCGGCAGCTCGTCGCCTGCACCGACACGCTGGTCGCCGGCGTGCATTTCCTGCCCGGCACCGCGCCCGGCGACATCGGCTGGAAGGCGCTGGCGGTGAACCTCTCCGATCTTGCGGCCATGGGCGCGGAACCCGCGTGGGTCCTGCTCGCGTTGACGCTGCCGGGTGGCGATGCGCGTTTTGTCGAGCGCTTCGCGGATGGCTTCGCGGAACTTGCGCGCGCCCACGGCGTTGCCCTGGTCGGCGGCGACACCACCCAGGGGCCGCTGTCGGTCACGCCCACGGCGCTGGGCAGCGTGCCCACCGGGCAGGCGTTGACGCGCGGAGGCGCACGCCCGGGCGATGCGGTGTTCGTCACCGGCACGCTGGGCGATGCGGCGGGCGCGCTGCGGCTGTTGCGGCGCGCAGACCGGGTGCCGGCCGCATTGCATGCGCGGATGCTGCGCCCGCAGCCGCGCATCGCGGCGGGCATTGCATTGCGCGGCATCGCCAGTGCCTGCATCGACGTGTCGGATGGCCTGCTGGCCGACCTGGGACACGTGTGCGCCGCCCGCGAGCTGGGCGCCGAACTGGATGCGGAGGCGGTGCCCCTGTCGGCGGCACTGGCCGCGGGCTTCGATCCGGCGACCTGCCTCGAATTGGCGCTGGCCGGTGGCGACGATTACGAGCTTTGCTTCACCGCGCCGGCCGCGCGCGGGCAGGAGATCGTGGACAAGCTCGATGCCGCGGGATGCGGCGCCACGAAGATCGGGCGCATCGTGGCGGGATCGGGCGTGCGGGTGCTGGATGCGCGCGGCAATGTCATGGCGCTGCCGCGCGCGGGTTGGGAACACTTCGCGCAATGAGCGCGCTGACCCCCGTGCAACGCCGCAAGTTGCTGTCGCACCCAGCTGGATGGATCGCGACGGCGCTGGGCGCGGGCCTGTCACCGGTGGCGCCGGGGACGGCCGGTTCGCTGCTGGCGCTGTTGCCGTGGTGGTTCCTGCTGCGCCAGTTGCCGATCGGGGCGTACCTCGCGGTGCTGGTGGCGGGCTTCGCCCTGGGCGCGTGGGCCTGTGGCGTGTGCGACCGGCGGCTCGGCCGGCACGATCAAGGCGCGCTGGTGTGGGACGAGGTGATCGGGATGTGGGTCGCGTTGCTGGCCATTCCGCCGGGATGGACATGGATGCTGGCGGGCTTCCTGCTGTTCCGCCTGTTCGACATCTGGAAACCGTGGCCGGTGCGCTGGGCCGACCGGCGCGTACATGGCGGTCTCGGCGTGATGCTGGACGACGTGGTCGCCGGCGCGTACGCGCTGGTCGTGTTGCAGGTCGCCGCACTGGCCATCCGGCACTACGCCTGACCGCTCAATCGCGCAGCGCGCGCCGCACGCGCCGCCGCAGAGCGGGCAGCACTTCGGCTTCGAACCACGGGTGGCGCTGGAACCATGCGGTGTTGCGCGGGCTGGGATGCGGCAGCGGCAGCTTGCCGTCGCGCAGGTATTCGCGCCACGCCTCGCAGGTTGCGGTGAGCGTGGCCTTGCGGGCAGCGCCCAGGATGCCCTTGATTGCATATTGTCCAATCGCGAGGGTCAGTTTCACGTTCAGCAGCCGCGGCAGCAGTTGCGGGTGCCACAGCGGCGCGCAGGCCGGATCCGGCGGCAGGTCCCCCGATGGCCCCTTGCCCGGATAGCAGAAGCCCATCGGCACGATCGCGACGCGGTGTTCGTCATAGAACGTGGCCTTGTCGATGCCCAGCCAGTCACGCAGTTTGTCGCCGCTCTTGTCGTTGAACGGGATGCCGGTTTCGTGGACCTTGCGACCCGGCGCCTGGCTCACGATCAGCAGCCGCGCATCGGGATGGGCCTGCAACACGGGGCGGCAGCCATGCGGAAAGTGGTCCGCGCAAACCCGGCAGTGCCGGATGCGCATCATCAGGTGCGGGAAGGATTCCTGCCGCATCGTCGAGCTCAGGTTCGTCGGTTGGTCGCTGGTTGCGGCGTGGGGCCCTGGCGCCGCGGGCAGCGCCGATATTGCTCGTCATACCGGCGCAGGCCGGTATCCAGCAGTCGAAGGAAGCGTAGCCTGCGACCGTGGTGAAAATCCACACTGGGCCCCGGCCTGCGCCGGGGCGACGGTGAAGGACGATTGATCAGACAACCCCGGGTCCCGCCAATTCCCGGCCACGGCTTTCCCGGACCCAGGGCGGGAACCGAGTCGGGCAAGGGATTACGGCACGCGTTGTCGCGGCCGCAGACGGCGGGCCAGGTAGCATCCAGCGCCAGCGCGTCGGACAGCAAAACCTTGCACTGGCGAACATGGAGCGTGGCCGGCAGATCCATCCGCCCAGCCTAGGACATCCGTGCGCCGCGATCATTGTGCCAAATCAAGTGCCGGGGAACCATCCGCGAACGAATGCGGCTTCTGCAAGAGGCGGGTCCCGGATTGCGCCTGCAGGCCGCGTCGTTCTGCGTCGGGATAAGCTGGTTACGTCGATTCCGTCAGCGGTGGCGGAGTCGGACACACAAGCGGTGACGCAGGCCTTGAAGATTACACTCGTTTGCGTTTGTTCGCGTTCGTTTGCGGACTGGCTGGCTTCCGACTTCGCCGAGTCAGTCCGTGTATTCGAAGACTTGCACCACCTTGTCCACCCCCACCACGTTGCGTACGACGTTGACCACGGCGTCGGCTTCCTGGTGGCTGACCAGCCCCATCAGGTACACCTGGCCGTGCGCGGTGCTCACCTGGACCCGGCCCGGGTCGAAGCCCGGCAGATCGACGTGCAGCAGCGAGGTTTTCACCCGTGCCGTGAGCGCGGCGTCGAGCGCCGTGCGGCCGACCGACTGCAGCGGCATCACGTCGATCAGGTTCACCACGCGCTGCACGCTCTGGTAGCCGGTGACATCGGCCTCGGCGCGCTGCTTGACCTCTTCGGTGCTGGCCTCGCCGATCAGCAGCAGCACGCCGTTGTAGACATTGGTGCCGATGTGGGCGCGGCCGTTGAGTTGGGGGTCGTTGTCCAGCGCGCGTTGCGCCGTGATCTGCACGTTGCGGTCGTTGAGGGTCCGGTTGAGGCTGCGGCGCGGCGTGAACACGCTGCAGGCAGCGAGCGCCACGCACAGGACCAGGGCAACGGAGGCGGGGATTGTCTTGCGCATGGGTCGGTTCCGGAATCAGGGCTCGAAGGCGGCGCGCATCCAGTCGCAGGCGGGTGCGGCCGCATCACCGTCGAACGCTACCACATCGAACCTGCACGGCAGCGAAGCAAAGCGTGGATGCGCCTGCAGGAATCCTTGTGCCGCGCGTGCGAGCTTCGCGCGCTTGCTGCTGCCCACCGAAGCCGCGCCGCCGCCGAAGCGGGGGTTGCCGCGATAGCGCACCTCCACGAACACCAGCGTCCCGCGGTCGCGCATGATCAGGTCGAGTTCTCCGAACCGGGTCCTGAAGTTGCGTTCGACAAGTTTCAGGCCGGCGCGTTCCAGGCATTCCAGCGCGAGTTGTTCGAAGCGGGCGCCGACCGCGCCAGTTGTCATGGGCATGACGTGATTGGCATGCCGTCATGGGCCGGTCGCGGGCGCAGCGGGTACGGGTTGCGGTGGTTCGAGTCCCGCGGCGATCGGGCGTGCCACGCCGCCCTGGAATTGCAGCCAGACCGGCGTGCGTTGCACGTGCCCGAAAGCATCCATCGTGAGTTGTCCGGTGGCGCCGGCGAGGTAACTGCCCGGATGGCTGCGCAGCCAGCCGAGGTAGGGCATCAGCGCATACGCGTCCATGCCGAATGCGAACAGGCGCGCAGCGGGTCCGTCCGCGGTGGACAGGCTCGCCGCCAACGTCGCGTGGTCGGGCAGGCCCGCCTGGGCGTCGTACAGCCACGGTTCGTCGCAAAACTGGACGCCGTCGAGGTCGCTGTCGGCGGTGGCGTCCTCGTCGCCCGAATACACCATCGAGGTCGCGAACACCGGCAGGGTCGAACGCGCCAATCGCAACTGGGGCAGCAGCAGGCGCGCCTGGAGTGGCCGCAGCAACGCCACCACGCCCGTTTCGGAGCCCGATCCTGCCAACGCGGCCTGGACCTGGTCCTGGAAATCCACCGCGTCCGGCGGCAGCACGATGTCGTCCGCGATTTGTCCGCCGAGGCTTTCGAATTGCAGTTTGAACGCAGCGAAGGAGCGCGCCGTGGTACCGTCGTCACCGCGGAACACGATGGCCGCATGCAGGCCCGCCATGATCATGCGCGCGGCAAGTTGCGCACCCTCGGCTTCCGGCAGCAAGGCGAATTCGGCGCTGCCCGGCGGCACCGGCTGGTTGCCTTGTGCGTGGTTCAGGGCAAGCACCGGGACCGGCAGCGCGGGTTGCGAGAACAGCGCGCCCACGGCGGCACGCCCCAGTGGTCCGACTACCAGCGTCGCGCCGTTCGCGACGGCCTGTTGGTACGCGGAAAGCGCGCCGTCCGGGGTGCCGCCGGTGTCGTACACCTTGATCGAGGGGCGCTGTTCCCGGGTTACCGGCGTGTGGAAATAGGCGGCAAAGAAGCCATCGCGCACGGCTGCGCCCGCCACCGCCACCGGCCCGGTCGCGGGCAGCAGCACCGCGACGCGCTGCGGCATCGCGAACCCCTGCGGCGTGGCCGCCCCGGTCAGTGTGCCGACCGGCTCGTTCAATTGCGGCAGGGGACGTGGCACCGCCACCCCGGCGCGCGCGAGGGCCTGCCTGACGTAGGGCTTGACCGGGTCGTTGTCGGCCAGCGTCGGATACAGCGACGTCAGCGCGGCGTTGCCCATACCGGCCAGGATCGTGACGGTGCGCTGGTGCTCCGCGGCCATCGCGGTGGGTGCGAGCAGCGGCGCACGCCTGACCAGCGCACGGGCCGCCGCCAGGCGGTCGCCCGCGGCAAGCCATGCGCGCGCTTCCACGTCCAGCACCTGTTGCTGCACGTCCGGTGGCAGGCTTGCCGGCAGTCCTGCCAGTTGCTTCAGGGCGGCGTCGGCATGGCCCCGCTGCAGCGCGGTGTTCGCGCTTTGCACGCGTTCGCGCGCCGCCTGTGCCTGGGCTTCGGGGCTGGCGGATTGCAGGCCGGAACCGAACGTGGCGCAACCCGCCAGCGACAGCAGCAACAGGAACGCGAGTGCAAATTGCGGGAAAAACCTGGCTTTGGCCATGCGGATTCCGTGCGCGACGGTTGCGCGCCTTGTTTTGGGCGATGATAGCGGATCGATTGGACGAGTCAGGATCGGCAACATGAATGTCGGCAAGTCGGGAATCCTGTCGGTGCTCGCCACGCCGATCGGCAATCTGGGTGACCTGTCGCCGCGCGCGGTCGAGACCTTGCGTGGCGCCGACCTGATTGCCGCGGAAGACACGCGGCACAGCCGACCGTTGCTGCAACACTTCGGTATCGCCACGCCGCTCACCGCGCTGCACGAGCACAACGAGCGCACCGCGGTGGCGGCACTGGTCGCGAGACTGCAGGCGGGCGCGAACGTCGCGCTGGTTTCCGATGCCGGCACGCCGCTCATCAGCGACCCGGGTTTTCGCCTTGTGCGCGCGGCACGCGATGCCGGCATCGAGGTGGCGCCGATACCCGGGGCATGCGCCGCGATCGCGGCGTTGTCGGTGGCGGGCCTGCCCAGCGACCGCTTCGTGTTCGAGGGTTTCCTGCCGTCGAAGGCGTCGGCGCGGCGCGCGCGTTTGCGCGAGCTTGCGGCCGAGCCGCGCACGCTGGTGATCTACGAATCGTCGCACCGCATCGCCGAGTGCAGCGCGGACCTGCGCGACGCATTCGGCGCCGGGCGCGAAGCGCGGCTGCTGCGCGAGCTCACCAAGCTGCACGAAACCTGCATCGGCGCGACGCTGGGCGAAATCGCGGCGCGCGTGGAATCCGATCCCGAACAGCGCCTCGGCGAGTGCGTGCTGGTGGTGGCGGGGCGCGCCGAAGCAGCCGATGCGAAGCTGGCAGAGGGGCGCCGCGTGTACGCCCTGCTGCGCGGGGAGCTGGCGCCGGCGCAGGCCGCGAGGCTCGCTGCCGCGATCAGTGGCGCGTCACGCAAAGACTTGTACGAAGCCTGATAAAATCATCCATGGAGTCGGCCGGACAGTCGCGTCGTTCGCAGAACGCCGAGGAAAGTCCGGGCTTCGCAGGGCAGGGTGCCAGGTAACGCCTGGGCGGCGTGAGCCGACGGAAAGTGCAACAGAGAGCAGACCGCCGATGGCCCCGCAAGGGGATCAGGCAAGGGTGAAACGGTGCGGCAAGAGCGCACCGCGAGTCGGGCAACCGACCGGCACGGCAAACCCCACCCGAAGCAAGACCAAATAGGGGAACGATGGCGTGGCCCGCGCCGTTCCCGGGTTGGTTGCTGGAGCCAGGCGGCGACGCCTGGCCGAGAGGAATGACTGTCACGCCGCAAGGCGCACAGGACCCGGCTTACAGGCCGACTCCATTTTCGTGCGATCGTCCCTGATCGCTGCTTCGTTGTGGTTTCACCGCGTTTGTCGATCTGCAGGCCATCAACGCCAGCACGGCCATCCGTGGCCTGACTTTCCACAACAGCCGCTTCGAACTGGCGTTCCCTCGGGGCGAATATGCAACGGTCAGGCGTTTGGTGTGCCGGAACGGCCAGCAGAGCCGTCATCCTTCGCCGGCTGTGCAGGAAAGCCCCTGAAACCTGCTCGTGGCTGAACTGGCCGGCTTGGGTGGGCGCCATTTCCCCAGGTTTCGGCGTCTTTCGATCATTCTGGATTATACGAAAGCTTTTGTATTCAATGACCTTCCGTTTATAGCTGAGATAACACCTGAAATGCGGTCACAAGTACGCCTTTCCTATTGATCTAAAAGCGAAAATTTCTTGACAGTCTCACCGCCTGCGACTAAGGTGGCTCCACGTGTGGTTTTGTGGGAAAACGTGGGAAATCCAGTCGCATGTTCCAGGGCGAGACCGCGATCAGCGTGGACGACAAGGGTCGGTTGGCGGTTCCCACCGCTTACCGCGAGCTGATCGCGCGCGTCTGCAACAACCGCCTGGTCATCACCTACAACCCGTTCGAACAGGGCTGCCTGTGGGTTTTCCCGCAGCCGGACTGGGAACGCGTGCGCGACCAGGTGAACGCGCTGTCCAGTGTCAAGCGCGTGCACCGCGATCTGCAACTGAAGCTGGTGGGTGCAGCCGCGCAGGTGGAACTCGATGGCGCGGCGCGCGTGCTGTTGCCCGCAAGCCAGCGCGCCGCTTCCGGGATCGAGAAGAAGGCGGTGTTGCTGGGCATGGGTTCCCGGTTCGAGCTTTGGAGTGAGCAGGCGCACCTCGCGAAGATCCACATGACGATCGGCGAGGAGGAGGTCAGCGAGGAAATGGCGGGATTGAAGTTGTGACGCCGGGCTTCGGCAAACGGCGGACCGCGCCGGGCCGGGCGACTGAAGCAGGACACGGGCGGCGCACGCGGCGTGCGCGGATACGACGGATGGACGGGACGCGAGCGATGTCGGCCGATCGGGAGTTGCAGCACATCCCGGTGATGCGGGACGCCGTGCTGGCGGGGCTTCAGCCACGACCGGACGGCCACTATCTCGACGCCACCTTCGGGCGCGGCGGCCATGCGCGCGCAATCCTCGAACGCCTCGGGCCGGATGGCCGGTTGCTGGTGATGGACCGCGACCCCGTGGCGATCGCGCACGCGCAGCACGCATTCGGAGGCGACGCGCGGGTATCGATCCGGCACGCCAATTTCTCCGAGCTCGGCGAATGGGACGCGGCGCGCACGGGACTCGATGGCGTGCTGCTGGACCTTGGCGTGTCCTCGCCGCAGCTCGATGACGCCGCGCGCGGTTTTTCGTTCCAGGCCGATGCGCTCCTGGACATGCGCATGGACCCGGGTGCGGGCGAGAGCGCCGCGGACTTTCTCGCGCGTGCGGACGAACGCGAAATCGCCGACGTGCTGTTCCGCCTCGGCGAAGAGCGCATGAGCCGGCGCATTGCGCGCGCGATCGTCGCGCGTCGCGCCGAGGCGCCGATTCGCACCACCCGTGAGCTTGCCGAGCTGGTCGAGCGCACGCTGGGCCGGCGCGAGCGCAACAAGCACCCGGCTACGCGCACGTTCCAGGCGCTGCGCCTCGCGGTCAACGACGAGCTGGCCTCGCTGGAGCGCGCGTTGCCAGCCGCGGCCGCGGCATTGCAGCCGGGCGGGCGGCTCGCGGTGATCAGCTTCCACTCGCTGGAGGATCGCATCGTCAAGCAATTCATCCGCGGCCCGCAGCCGGCGCCGGTGCGGCATGGCCTGCCGGTTCCGGCCGTCGCGCCGCCGCCGCTGCGTGCCGTCGGCCATGCGCGCAAGCCCGACGCCGACGAGGTCGCGCGCAACCCGCGCGCGCGTTCGGCGGTGTTGCGCGTCGCGGAGAAGGCCGCATGAAGGCGGTCGGCATCCTCGCGGTGGGCATCCTGCTGCTGGCGGTGGTGGCCAGCGGCATCGCGGTGGTGTGGGCGCGCCACCAGGACCGCACCGCGTTCGTCGAATTGTCCAGGCTGCAAAACCAGCGCGACGCGCTGAACGTGGAGTTCGGGCGCCTGGAACTCGAGCAGGCCACCTGGGCCAGCCCGTCGCGGATCGAACAGGTCGCGCGCGGACAACTCGGCATGATCAGCCCGCCGGCGACCAGCGTGGAGATGATCCGCGAATGAAACCGCGTCGGCCCCCGGAATCGGTCTCGCAACCTGCGCGCAGGCGGCGCCCGGATACCCGCAAGCGACTGCTGCTGGTGGGAGGCGTGCTGGCGATCGCCACGCTCGGCCTGGTCGCGCGTGCCGTGGACCTGCAGGTCGTGCACCAGGCATTCCTGCAGAAGCAGGGCGACGCGCGCTTCCTGCGCGAGGTCGAGATCCCGGTATCGCGCGGCACGATCTACGACCGCAACGGCGTGCCGCTGGCAGTGTCCACGCCGATGCTGTCGTTGTGGGCCAACCCGGACGAATTGCTGCAGCACCCCGAGCGTATCCCGGAGCTGGCCCGGGCGCTGGGCGTGAACGCGGTCGAATTGAACCGCAAGCTGCAGAAGCACAACGAGCGCGAGTTCGTGTACCTGCGCCGCCTGATGCAGCCCGAGGCGGCCAAGGCGATCCTTGCGCTCGACATCCCGGGCGTGAATGCGCAGCGTGAGTACAAGCGCTTTTATCCCGATGGCGCCGCGACGGCGCACGTGCTGGGTTTCACCAACATCGACGATCGCGGACAGGAGGGCCTGGAACTGGCCTATGACGGCTGGCTGGCCGGCAAGCCCGGCGAGAAGCGCGTGATCCGCGACCGCCTCGGCCGCATCGTCGAGAACGTCGAGCAGATCCGCGCGCCGGTGCCGGGCCACGACCTGACCCTGAGCATCGACAGCCGCATCCAGTACCTTGCCTATTCGGCGCTGTCGGCGGCGGTCGCCAGGCGCCATGCCGGCTCTGGCTCGATGGTGATCCTCGACCCGCGCAACGGCGAAATCATCGCGATGGTGAACGTGCCGTCGTACAACCCCAACGACATCGACGGCAGCAAACCGGCGCAGCGCCGCAACCGCGCGGTCACCGACGTGACCGAACCGGGCTCGACCATGAAGCCGTTCACCATCACCACCGCGCTGGAGTCGGGTGAGTGGACGCCGACCACGATGCTCGACACCAGCCCGGGTTGGTTCATGATCGACGGGCATACGGTACGCGATGACGGCAACGTCATGCGGTTGAGCGGGAATGGCCGCATCGACGTCAGCCAGGTGATCACCTACTCCAGCAACGTCGGCGCGTCGAAGATTTCGTTGACGCTCACCCCGCAGCAGATGGACGGCGTGTTGCACCGGTTCGGCTTCGGGGCGAGCACCGGCAGCGGTTTCCCGGGCGAGGTCGGCGGCTACATCCCGCCGCCGCGCACCTGGGGCGATTTCGTCAAGGCCACGATCGCGTTCGGCTACGGCCTCAACGTCACCGCGTTGCAACTCGCGCAGGCGTACGCGGCGATCGCCGACGGCGGCATCCGGCACACGCCCACCTTCGTCAAGGGTGGTGACAATCCGGGGGCGCGGGTCGAACCCGCGGACATCGCCGGCGAGGTGATGGCGATGCTGCGCACGGTCGTCAGCCCCGAGGGCACCGCGCCGCAGGCCGCGATCGCCGACTACAGCGTGGCCGGCAAGACCGGCACCGCGCACCTTGCGGTCGCCGGAGGCTATTCGGACAACCGCTACGCGGCGTTGTTTTGCGGGATCGTGCCGGCCAGCGCTCCGCGCCTGGTCGGTGTCGTGGTCATCCGTGACGCGGGCGGGCAAGGCGGCGAATATTTCGGTGGCCTGGTGTCCGCGCCGGTATTCCGCGAGGTGATGACCGGCGCGTTGCGCCTGCTCGACATCCCGCCCGACAACGTGCGTCAGTGGTACGCGGGCGGGCCGGTCGCCCCGGCGCCCGCGCCTGCGCAGCCGGTGACGGCGGTTGCCGCCACGCGCCCCGCGCAGGGGGCCACGCCATGAGCGCGATGCGGCTCGACGAACTGCTGCAAGGTGTCGCCGCTCCCGTGCCGGGCGACATCCGCGTGTCAGGCTTGACGCTGGACTCGCGTGGCGTGCGCGCGGGCGATGCCTTCGTGGCGCTGGCCGGCGCGCAACAGCACGGGATCGAATTCGCGCCGCAGGCAATCGAGCGGGGTGCGGTGGTGGTGCTGGCCGAGAAGCCGGGACTCGGGACTCGGCACCCGGGACTCGGCGAAGCAGAAGCGGTGCCTGATGAACGCGCAATGCCTGCACGCGCGCGTGGAGAAGGAGCCTTGGCCTCGCGAGTGGCCACTCTTTCGAGTCCCGAGTCCCGAGTCCCGAGTCCCGGGGTGGTCTGGATCGACGATCTCCGCGGCCACCTCGGCGAAATCGCGTCGCGTTTCTTCGGCGACCCCTCCGCGGCGCTGACCATGGTCGGCGTGACCGGCACCAACGGCAAGACCTCGATCGTGCAGATGCTGGCGCAAGCCTTCACCCACCTCGGGCATCGCGCCGCGACCATCGGCACGCTGGGCGCGGGCCTGCAAGGTGCGCTGCATGCCGGCGAACGCACCACCCCGGACGTGATCCGCGTGCACGGGCTGCTGGCGGAGTTCCGCGACGCCGGCGCGAGCCACGTCGCGATGGAAGTGTCTTCGCATGCGCTCGACCAGCAGCGCGTGGACGGCGTGCACTTCGACGTCGCGGTGTTCGCCAACCTGACCCGCGACCACCTCGATTACCACGGCACGATGGAGGCGTACTTCGCGGCCAAGGCCAGGCTGTTCGCATGGCCCGGCCTGGCAACTGCCGTGATCGATGTCGACGACCCATGGGGCCGCAAACTCGTCGCGCAGTTGCCGGACGGCGTGCGCGCAGTGCGTTACGGCATGGCCTCCGCCGCTGCCGAGGTGCGCGCGGACAACGTGCGTACCCACACCGACGGCATCGCCTTCGACCTCGCGACGTCGTGGGGCCGGGGCCACGTGGAGAGCCGCCTGCTGGGCCGCTTCAACGTCGCCAACCTGCTGGCTGTGACAGGCGTGCTGGGAGCGCTCGGGGTGTCGTTCGAAGACATCGCGGCGGCCCTGCGGGTGCTGCGACCCGTGCCGGGCCGCATGAGCCGCGCCGGTGGCGGCGCACTGCCGCTGGTGGTGGTCGATTACTCGCACACGCCGGACGCCCTCGAGCAGGCGCTCACGACCCTGCGCGCGCATTGCGACGGGAAGTTGATCTGCGTGTTCGGCTGCGGCGGCGAGCGCGATGCGGGCAAGCGCCCCGAGATGGGCGCGATCGCGGAGCGCCTCGCGGATGTCGCGATCGTCGCCGACGACAACCCACGCGGCGAAGATGGCGGCGCGATCGTTGCGCAAATCGTCGCCGGCATGCGCGCGCCGGACAGCGCGATCGTGGAGCGCGATCGCGCGCGCGCGATCGGCCTTGCGATCGCGCAGGCGCGGCCCGGCGACGTGGTGCTGATCGCCGGCAAGGGGCACGAGGCGTACCAGGAAGTCGCCGGCGCGAAGCGTCCGTTCGACGATCTCGAGGTGGCGCGCGCCGCCCTGGAGGCGCGTCGATGCTGAGCCTGCGCCTCAAGGAAATCGCGGTGTGGACACGCGGGTTGTTGCAGGGGCCCGATGCGGGCGTGTGCGGGGTGTCCACTGATTCGCGCACGCTCAAGCCCGGCGAAGTGTTCGTGGCGCTGGTCGGCGAACGGCACGATGGCCACGACCACGCCGCGCAGGCCGCCGCCCGCGGCGCGGTCGGTGCGATCGTGACGCGCCACGTCGAGGTCGACCTTCCCCAGATCGTGGTGGCGGATACCCTGCACGCGCTCGGAGATCTCGCCAGCGCGGTGCGCGCGCAACGCGACGTCACGGTGCTCGGCATCACCGGTTCCAACGGCAAGACCAGCGTCAAGGCGCTGGCCGCGCGCATCCTCTCGCGCCACGGCCGCACCCACGCCAACAGCGGCAGCTTCAACAACGAGATCGGCGTGCCGCTGACCCTGCTGGCGATGCCCGAAGACACGCGTTACGCGGTGCTGGAAATGGGCGCGGGCAAGCCCGGCGACATCGCCTACCTCGCGGCGATCGCGCGCCCGCGGATCGGACTCGTCAACAATGTCGCGCCCGCGCACCTCGAGCGCATGCACACCCTGGAAGGCATCGCCGAAACCAAGGGCGCGATGTACCAGGCGTTGCCACCCGATGGCGTGGCGGTGATCAACGCGGACGATGCGTTCGCGATGTATTTCGCGGGCCTGGCGGGTGCGCGACGCTGCCTGCGCTTCGGGCTCGATGCGTCCGCGGACGTGGCGGCGGCAGACCTTGCGCTGGAGGCCGGATCCAGCCGGTTCACGCTGCGCACGCCGGCCGGCGACGCCCCGGTGCGGCTGCCGCTGCCGGGTCGCCACAACATCGCCAACGCGGCCGCGGCGGCGGCGCTGGCGCTGGCGGTGGACGTGCCGCTGGATGACATCGTTGCGGGTTTGCAATCCGCCGAAGCGGTGGGCGGACGCTTGCTGCGGCGGGAGTCGACGCGCGGCTGGGTGGTGTTCGACGACAGCTACAACGCCAATCCGGGTTCGACGCAGGCGGCGCTGGCGACGCTGGCCCTGCAGCCGGGCGAACGCTGGCTGGTGCTGGGCGACATGGGCGAACTTGGCCCGGATGCGGAGGTGCTGCATGCGCGGGTTGGACGCTCGGCGCGCGGGTGCGGCATCGAGCGGCTGTATTCCGTCGGCACGCTGGCTGCGCGCGCGGCCGAGGCGTTCGGCGAAGGTGCCCGCGGGTTTGCCGACCAGGTGGCGCTGGTCGCCGCCTTGCGGCGGGATTTGCACCCCGGCGTCAATGCGTTGGTCAAGGGCTCGCACGCGTCGCACATGGAACACGTGGTCGCCGCTTTGCTGGACGACGACAAGGGGGGTGACCGCGATGTTGCTTGAGTTGGCGCGCTGGCTCGAACGTTACTTCAGTGCGTTCCGGCTGTTCGACTACATCACCTTCCGCACGATCATGGCGGCGCTGACCGGCCTGTTCGTATCGTTGCTGTGCGGGCCGATGGTGATCCGCCGCCTGACCGCGCTCAAGGCGGGGCAGGTGGTGCGCGACGACGGCCCGAAGACGCATTTGTCGAAGGCCGGCACGCCCACGATGGGCGGCACCCTGATCCTCGCGGCGATCACAGTGGCGACGCTGCTGTGGGGCGACCTCGGCAGCCGTTACCTGTGGGTGGTGCTGCTGGTGACGCTGGCCGCCGGGGTGATCGGCTTCTACGACGACTACCGCAAGCTGGTCCTGAAGGATCCACACGGGTTGCCCGCGCGCTGGAAGTACCTCGCGCAATCGATGGTGGGCCTGGCCGCGGCGCTGTTCCTGTTCCACACCGCCAACGTGCCGGCCGCGACGGCGTTGTACGTGCCACTGTTCAAGCACGTCGCGATTCCGCTCGGCGGTGGTTTCGTGGTGGTCGCCTATCTCTGGATCGTGGGGTTCTCCAATGCGGTGAACCTCACCGACGGCCTGGATGGACTCGCGATCATGCCCGCGGTGCTGGTGACGGCGGCGCTGGGCGCGTTCGCATATCTCGCCGGCAACGCGGTGTTCTCGGCCTACCTCGGGATTCCCTCGATTCCCGGCGCGGGCGAACTCGCGGTGTTCTGTGGCGCGTTGACCGGCGCGGGACTCGGGTTCCTGTGGTTCAACACCTATCCCGCGCAGGTGTTCATGGGCGACGTCGGCGCGCTGGCGATCGGCGCGGCGATCGGCTGCGTCGCGGTGATCGTGCGCCAGGAAATCATCCTGCTGGTGATGGGTGGCCTGTTCGTCGTCGAAACCGCGTCGGTGATGCTGCAGGTCGGCAGTTTCAAGTTGCGTGGCAAGCGCGTGTTCCGGATGGCGCCGATCCACCACCACTTTGAACTCAAGGGTTGGCCCGAGCCGCGCGTGATCGTGCGTTTCTGGATCGTGTCGGTGGTGCTGGTGCTGGTCGGTCTCGCTACGTTGAAGGTGCGCTGAAACATGGCCTGGTTGGGTTCATCGCAAGCGGTCCGCAAACTCGGTCCCGAAGGCCGCTACGACCCGTGGTTGCTGCTGGCGATCACCGGGTTGGTCGGGTTCGGGATCGTGATGGTGGCATCGAGCTCGATCGCGGTGGCCGACGGCCAGCACATCGGCGAATTCCATTACCTGACCCGGCACCTCGTATTCCTGGGGCTGGGCGCGGCGCTCGCGTTGGTGATCGCCACCCGCGTCGAGCTGGACCTGCTCGAGCGGTATTCCGGCTGGCTGATGGTGGGCACGCTCTGCCTGCTGGTGCTGGTGTTCATCCCGCACATCGGCATGCGCGTCAACGGCGCGCGACGCTGGCTCAATTTCGGGGTGTCCGGGTTCCAGCCGGTCGAACTGGCGAAGCTGACGGTGGTGCTTTACATCGCGAGCTACCTGGTGCGCCACCGCGACGCGGTCGAAACCAGGTTCCTGGGCGCGGTCAAGCCGGTGCTGGTGGCCGGGTTCACCGCGGTGCTGCTGCTGGCGCAACCGGATTTCGGTTCAGCCGCGTTGATCGGGGTGGCCACGATCGGCATGTTGTGGCTGGGCGGCGCGCGCATGCGCAACCTGGTGATCATGGGCCTGCCGATGATTCCGCTGGGCGCGTGGCTGGCGCTCTCGACCGACTACCGCGTCAAGCGCCTCACTTCCTTCCTCGATCCCTGGAAGGATCCGTTCGACAACGGCTTCCAGTTGACCCAGGCCTTGATTGCCGTGGGGCGCGGCAAGTGGTTCGGCGTGGGCCTGGGCGGCAGCGTGCAGAAGCTGTTCTACCTGCCCGAGGCGCATACCGATTTCATCCTGGCGGTGATCGCCGAGGAACTCGGTTTCGTCGGCGTGCTGTTCGTGTTGGCGCTGTTCACCATGCTGGTCGCTCGCGGCCTGCAGCTCGGCCTGCGCGGCGTCGAGGTCGGCCAGCAGCGCGCGGGCTACGTCGCGTTCGGCATCTCGCTGATGATCGGCTTGCAATCGCTGGTGTCGGTGGGGGTGAACCTCGGCGTGTTGCCGACCAAGGGCCTGACCCTGCCGCTGATCAGTTCGGGCGGGTCGAGCACGCTGATGACCTGCGTGATGCTGGGCGTGCTGGTGCGCGCGGGCTACGAGATCCATCGCGCCGAGGACGCGCGCCGGATGGCGACGCGTCGCGCCGCTGCCCCGTCCCGCTACGCGACGGGCGATCCCGCCGCGGCGCAACTGCCGCTCGCGGCACGCACGCGCGCCGCATCCATCCGCGAGGAGGCGCACGCATGAACGGCGTGCAGGCACCCGTGTTGATCATGGCCGGTGGTACCGGCGGGCACATCTTCCCCGGCCTCGCGGTCGCCGCTGCGCTGCGCGCGCGCGACGTCCCGGTGCTGTGGCTGGGCGCGCAGGGCGGGATGGAAAACCGGATCGTGCCCGAGCATCGCCTTGACCTGCGCACGCTGCCGGTGAGGGGCCTGCGTGGCAAGGGGCTGGGCCGGCGCGTGCTGGCGCCGTGGATGCTCGCGCGCGCGCTGTTCGCCGCCTGGCGGGTCCTGCGCGAGGCGCGGCCGCGCAGCGTGTTGTCGCTGGGCGGTTATGTCGCCGGGCCGGGCGGCCTCGTAGCGTGGCTGCAACGCCGTCCGTTGCTGGTGCACGAGCAGAACCGCGTCGCGGGCTTCACCAATCGCGTGCTCGCGAAGCTCGCGCAACGCGTGATGAGTGGCTTCCCCGACGCATTCCCGGCCGGGCGGCGCGCGGAATGGACGGGCAACCCGGTACGTGCGGAAATCGCCGCGCTGCCGGCGCCGCCCGAACGTTTCGCCGGCCGCACCGGCGCAGCGCGCCTGCTGGTGCTGGGCGGCAGCCTCGGGGCGCGCAGCTTGAACTTCGGCTTGCCGAACGCGTTGTCGTTGATCCCTGCGGAGCGCCGGCCGGAAGTCCTGCACCAGTGCGGCGCGGCGCACCTCGAGGATACCCGCGCGGCGTATGCGCGCGTCGACGTGGCGGCGAAGGTCGAGCCGTTCCTGGCCGACATGGCGGCGGCATATGCGTGGGCCGATTTCGTGGTTTGCCGTGCCGGCGCGCTGACGCTGGCCGAACTCGCCGCCGCGGGGCTTGGCGCGATCCTGATGCCGTTCCCGCATGCGGTGGACGACCACCAGACCAGGAACGCGGAGGGTTTCGTCGCCGTGGGCGCGGCGGAACTGGTGCAGGATCGCGATTTCGACGCCTCGCGTTTTGCCGGGCGGCTGGAGCGGCTTGCACGCGATGCAGGCCAGCGCCTGGCGATGGCCAACGCCGCACGCACGCTGGCGAAACCCGACGCGGCGGACCTGATCGCGCAACGTTGCATGGAGGTGGCCGCATGACACCGCACCGCCTGCCGCCGCACGGCGACATCATGCAAACCTTCCGGCGCGTGCACTTCGTCGGCATCGGCGGCGCCGGGATGAGCGGCATCGCGGAGGTGCTGCACACGCTGGGTTACGATGTGTCGGGGTCCGATCGCGCGGCCTCGCCGGTCACCGAACGGCTGGCCGGGATGGGTGTGCACGTCGCGATCGGGCACGCCGCCACGCACGTCGCGAACGTCGATGCGGTGGTGGTGTCCAGCGCGATCAGGCCCGACAACCCCGAACTGGTGGCCGCGCAGGCGCGCCGCATCCCGGTGGTGCCGCGCGCCGAGATGCTGGGGGAACTGATGCGCTTCCGGCGCGGCATCGCCGTCGCGGGTTCCCACGGCAAGACCACCACCACCAGCCTCACCGCCAGCGTGCTGGCCGAGGCCGGCTACGACCCGACCTTCGTGATCGGCGGGCAACTGTTGTCGGCCGGCGCCAACGCGCGCCTCGGTGCCGGCACCTACCTGGTGGCCGAGGCGGACGAATCGGATGGGTCGTTCCTTAAACTGTCGCCGGTGATCGCGGTGGTCACCAACATCGACGCCGACCACCTTGATCATTACCACGGCGATTTCGCGGAATTGAAGCAGGCTTTCGCGGATTTCCTGCACCGCTTGCCGTTCTACGGCCTCGCGGTGTTGTGCGTGGACAATCCCGAGGTCGCCGAGCTGGCGCAAGCCACGCCGCGCTCCACGCTCACCTACGCGATCGACCGTGCGGCCGACGTGCGGGGCACGAACGTGCGCGCGGAAGGCGCACGCACGCATTTCGACCTGTTGCTGCCGGACCAGCCGAGCCTGCCGGTCACCCTGAACCTGCCGGGGCGGCACAACGTGCTGAATGCGCTGGCCGCGGCCACGATCGGCTGGCACCTCGGTGTCGAGCCTTTCAAGATCGCGCGCGCGCTGGAGCGGTTCCAGGGTGTGGGCCGGCGCTTCCACATCGACGGCGAGTTGCCGATCGACCACGGCAAGGTGCTGCTGGTCGATGACTATGGCCACCACCCACGCGAGCTCGCCGCGGTGATGCAGGCCGCGCGCGACGGCTGGCCCGAACGGCGCCTGGTGATCGTGTTCCAGCCGCACCGCTACACCCGCACCCGCGACCTGCTGGACGACTTCGCCGCGGTACTGAGTGAAGCCGATGCGCTGGTGCTGACCGACGTCTATCCCGCGGGTGAAGCGCCGATCACGGGCGCCGACGGACGTGCGCTGGCACGCGCCGTGCGTGCGCGCGGCAAGGTCGCGCCGGTCTTCATCGATCATCCGCGCGAATTGCGCGCGACGCTGCCTGCGTTGCTGCATGACGGCGACCTGGTGCTGCTGCTCGGCGCCGGCGACATCGGCGCGGCGGCCAACGAGCTTGCACGACGCGGGCAACTGAAATCGGAGGGCGTCGCATGAGTATCGGATCGGCCAACCGGCGCATCACCGACGCCCGCGACTTCGGTCGCATTGCGGTGGTGATGGGCGGCAGTTCCTCCGAGCGCGAAGTCTCGCTGGATTCCGGCCGCGGCGTGCTTGAAGCCCTGAAGTCGCGCGGCGTCGACGCGCACGCGATCGACGGTATCCCGGCGTTGCTGGACGCGGTGCGCGCGGGCCACTTCGCGCGGGTCTTCA
Organism: Rhodanobacteraceae bacterium; assembly: GCA_036279975.1. Classification (GTDB taxonomy): domain Bacteria; phylum Pseudomonadota; class Gammaproteobacteria; order Xanthomonadales; family Rhodanobacteraceae; genus 66-474. The sequence goes on along the minus strand of DASURP010000003.1, from coordinate 3,744 downwards.
ACATCCTGCACGGCCAGCACGGCGGCGGCGAGGACGGCGTGCTGCAGGGCGCCCTGGATTCGCTGCACATCCCGTACACGGGTTCGGGCGTGCTGGGCTCGGCGTTGTCGATGGACAAGATCCGCAGCAAGTGGGTGTGGAACGCGCTCGGCCTGCCGACGCCCCGGTTCGTGCCGCTGCCGCGCGGCGCCGACGTGCATGCGGCAGCATGCGAACTCGGCTTCCCGTTGATCGTGAAGCCGGCCTCGGAGGGTTCCAGCGTCGGCGTGTCGCGGGTGTTCGACGGACAACACATCGACGACGCGGTGACGCTGGCCCTGCGCTACCCCGGCGCCCTGTTGATGGAAACCCTGATCCAGGGAGAGGAGTTCACGGTCTCGATCTTGCAGAACGACGTGTTGCCCAGCATCCGGATCGTGCCCAGGGGCGAGTACTACGACTACAACGCCAAGTACCTTGCGGAGGACACCCAATACATCTGTCCCGGCCTCGCCGGCGACGCCGAAAACGAACTGCGCGTGCTGGCGCGGCGCGCGTTCGATGCGCTGGGGTGTTCGGGCTGGGGCCGGGTCGACGTGATGCGTGATCGCGACGGCCGCAACTGGTTGCTGGAAGTGAACACCGCGCCCGGCATGACCAGCCACTCGCTGGTGCCCAAGGCCGCGGCCGCGGCAGGCATCGATTACGCCGAACTGTGCTGGCGGGTACTGGAAACCAGTTTTGGCCGGGACTCGGGACCCGGGACCCGGGACCAACAGCCCGCAGATGACCGGTCCCCGGTCCCCGGTCCCTGGTCCCGCGGTTCTGAGGGAGACGCCCCGTGAAGGGCATCGTCTCCCTGCGTCTTGCCGCCTGGGCGATCGCGCTCACCCTGGTCGCGCTGCCGGTGGTGGGCGTGTTGCAGGGCTGGTTTGCGTCCGGGCGCTGGCCGGTGCGCGAACTGCAGGTGCACGCGACCTTCCGCCACGTCAGCGCGGCCCAGGTGCGCGCCGCGGTGGCGCCGAGCCTGGACGCGGGGTTCTTCGCGATCGACCTCGGCAAGGTGCGCGATGCGGTCGCGGCGCTGCCATGGGTCGCGCAGGTCGAGGTGAGCAAGCATTGGCCGGACGCGCTCGACATCAGCGTCACCGAAATCGATCCGGTCGCGCACTGGGGCAGCGACGCGTTGCTCGGCCGTGACGGACGGATCTTCAAGGTGCCGGACGCAGCCAGGGTGAAGGGCCTGCCGCAATTCGACGGCCCCGACGACCGCGCAGCCGACGTGATCGCGTTCTATCGCACCGCGCAGGTCGATTTCACGCCCTACGACCTGCGCGTGGCCGGGGTCGAGCTGTCCGCGCGCGGAAGCTGGACGCTGGTGCTCTCCAACCAGGGCCGCGTGGCGGTCGGCGACCGGCAACCCGACCAGCGCCTGGCGCGCTTCGCCGCGGCGCTGCCGGTGCTGATGCGAGGCCGCAGCGGCGGTTTCGTGTACGCCGATCTTCGCTACAGCAACGGTTTTGCGGTGCGCTGGCCGGAAGCGCCGGCCAGCGTCGTTCCCAACCAATCCAAGAGTGGGGTGACTTCCCATGTTGTTGACGGAAACGTTTAGACCCATGACCCGCAAGAGCGACAAGAACCTCGTCGTCGGCCTCGACATCGGCACCTCCAAGGTGATGGCGATCGTCGGCGAATACGTGCCGGGCGAACCGATCGAGGTGATCGGTTTCGGCAGCCACCCCTCGCGCGGGATGAAGAAAGGTGTGGTGGTCGAGATCGAATCCAACGTCAATTCGATCCGGCGCGCGGTGGAGGAAGCCGAGCAGATGGCCGGCTGCGACATCCGTTCGGTGTGTGCGTCGGTCTCGGGCAGTCATCTGGAAACCCACAATTCGCGCGGTGCCGCCGCGATCCGCGACCGCGAGGTCGCGACCGGCGACCTCGAGCAGGTGCTGGAGTCGGCCAGCGCGGTGGCCATCCCGGCCGACCGCAAGGTGCTTTACAAGGAACCGCAGGAATACCGCATCGACGGCCAGGACGGCATCCGCCACCCGATCGGGATGAGCGGCGTGCGGCTGGAGGCCGGCGTGCACCTGGTGACCGGCGCGGCCTCGGCGGTCCAGAACATCACCAAGTGCATCCAGCGCTGCGGGCTGGCGGTGGACGACCTGGTGCCCTCGGCGGTCGCTTCCTCCAAGGCGGTGCTGACCGAGGACGAGCGCGAGTTGGGCGTGTGCGTGGTCGATCTCGGCGCCGGCACCACCAACATCGCGATCCACACCCACGGTTCGATCCGCTACACCAAGTCGCTGCCGGTCGGCGGCGACCAGGTCACCTCCGACATTTCCCAGTACGTGCAGACGCCGACGGCGAACGCCGAGGAAATCAAGGTGAAGTACGGCTGCGCGCTGGCGCAGCTGGCGCGCGGCGAGGAAACCATCCAGGTGCCGAGCGTGGGCGAACGCCCGCCGCGGCGCCTGCAGCGGCAGGCGCTGGCGCAGTCGATCCAGGCGCGCTACGAGGAAATCTTCGAGATGGTGCAGGACGAAATCCGCAAGTCGGGTTACGAAAACCTGCTCGCGGCCGGCGTGGTGCTGACCGGCGGCGCGGCCCGCATCGAAGGCGCGCTGTACCTGGCCGAGGAGGTGTTCCACAAGATGGTGCGCCTGGGCGTGCCGCAACACGTCACCGGCGCCACCGAGGTCATCGCCACCCCCGCCAACGCCGCCGGCGTCGGGTTGTTGCTGCACGGATCGCGGGTGCAGGGCGGTGGCCGGGTGATCGGCGGGGCGGTCGGCGACAGCGTGGTCGGCGCGCTCGGCAAGGTGAGGGGTTGGTTGCACCGGAATTTTTGAGTCCGGAACAGGCCATCCGTGGCCTGTTCAGACACGTCGGGTCCGGCACATGTCCGTACCCGGCTTCGCCGAACCAGGCGCTGGACGGGCCTGGTTCGCGGCGGACCCTGCATGGTCCGCGCAGATCCTGGCGGCGTCTCGGGAAGAGGCACCGCCGGTACGGCGCTGCGGCGCCAAGGCCCACACGGGCCGTACCTTCCGAAATGGAAGGAGTTCAAGACGGCAGCATCACAACAGCAGCACGGAGGACGGGCAATGTTTGAACTGGTGGAACAACTCGCACCCAATGCGGTGATCAAGGTGATCGGTGTCGGCGGCGGTGGCGGCAACGCCGTCAGCCACATGGTCAATTCCTCAATCGACGGCGTGGAGTTCGTCTGCGCCAATACCGACGCGCAGGCGCTGAAGAGCTCCGGCGCGCGTACCACGCTGCAACTTGGTGAAACGGTGACCAAGGGCCTCGGCGCGGGCGCCAACCCCGAAATCGGCCGGCAGGCCGCACTCGAGGATCGCGACCGCATCGTCGAGGTGCTGGACGGCGCCGACATGGTATTCATCACCTGCGGCATGGGTGGCGGCACCGGCACCGGCGCCGCCCCGGTCATCGCACAGCTTGGGAAGGAGGCCGGTGCGCTCACCGTGGGCATTGTCACCAAGCCGTTCCTGTTCGAGGGACGGAAGCGCATGCGCCAGGCGGAGCAGGGCATCGCCGACCTGCACCAGCACGTCGACACGATGATCGTCGTGCCTAACGAACGCCTGCTGGCGGTGGTGGGCAAGGGGATTCCCTTCCAGGATGCCCTGAAGAAGGCCGACGAGGTGCTCCTGCACGCCACGCAGGGCATCTCGACGCTGATCTCGCGCACCGGCCTGGTGAACGTCGATTTCGCGGACGTGCGGACGGTGATGC
>DASURP010000002.1:0-3996 GCA_036279975.1 Rhodanobacteraceae bacterium | reverse complement strand
TTGACCAGGACCTGGCCCAGGTATCCGGTCTCGACCTCGTACATCCAAGCCTGCTTGCGCAGGTCGGCCTTGAGGCGCGCGGTGAAAGCCACGGCTTTCTGGTCGGTCTCGCGCTGCGCGTTCCAGTTGGATGCCTGCACGCCGATGAACACGCCGGCGACGACCACGACCAGTTCGATCGCGACGGCGGTCCAGTCCTGGCGGCGAAGGCTTGTGACGATTCGGCGCAGCATGGTCATCCCCTCCAGGAACTCAGGAACGGGGTCAGGTTCGCTTCTTGGCGATGGACAAGTTAACCTGACCTCGTTCTTGCTCTTTTCCCCTTTTTCGGATCGCTGCCGGCGTGGCGCCAAGCGCGTCGAGCGCATTGTCAATGTTGTCCTTGTCCCGGCGGAGCGTGACGATCGCGTTGGCGACAAGGCTGTACTGGTCACCGAGTTCGCCCGCGACCCCCGGATTGCCGCGGAGCCTGGCTGCAACCGCCACAAGGGCGGCGGGGTCGCCGTCGAACGCGCAGCTGGCGGAAAATCCGATTATGTTGCCCTGCTTGTCGAGCACGTCGCTGCACCCCTCGCGGATGGCGGCTTGCATGGCGATCGGAATGATGTTCCGCACGGTGTGGCGATAGACGGAAGCCACCGACAGGTTGTACACATCCCGCGGATTGTCGAATGCGTAGTACCGCGACAGGCCGGATTCGATCACGCTCCGCGGCAACAGGCCAAGATGCCCGGACGAGACGATCTGATTCCAGGTCGCGCGCGTCGAAGGGGTGTAGTTGTTTTCGGTGGCTCGATAGGCATTGACGATGAGCGCGCGGGGGTCGGGGCGATCCTCCCGCAACAGTTCGTCTGTCTTCCGCACGCTCCGGAGTACGGCGCCGTAATACGCGACTTCCGTATCGACTGCCGCGCGGTCTGCGTGGAGGTCGCGAATCAGCCGCAGGACGTAATCCCGGCCGAGGCGGGCATCGGCGCGCGCCTGGTTCCAGTTGTCAACCTGGAGGCCGATGAATACGCCGGCGATGACCACCACGAGCTCGATGGCGACGGCCATCCAGTCCTGGCGGCGAAGGCTTGTGACGATTCTGCGCAGCATGGGCACGCTTCCGGTCGGATTGGTCAGGGTTTCTCAGGGCATGGCTTTCGCATCGGTTGCAATCGGCAGTCCGACCTTCCTGCAGAAGGCCGCGAAGCGCGCGTCGTCCTTGTAGCGCAGGATGAAGGGGGTGTAGAGCAACGAGCCGACGCCCGAATCACGATCGACCCGGACCCGGTCCAGCCATTCGGGCATGGCATCCGGATCCCCGCGCAGCGCATAAACCTCGGCAATCTGGTACGGCATGGTGTCAGCGGCATGCGCAATCGGGTCCCGCAACGCGGCATCGGCCGCGGCGCGGTCCGGACCGATCTGCGCTGCCAGCGCCCATTGCACCCGCTTGCGCTGCTTCAGGCGCGCGAGGAAGTCAGCCATTGCCAGCCCCGTCTGCCATCACCGATGCCGTCGCAGCAGTAGCCGCGGACGCTGGTTCGGACTGCGAATACTTCTTCAACAGCGCCTGGAAGCGCGGATCGTCGCGGACGGGATCCCAAACCGGGTCGAGCTGCAGCCGCGCCAGGAACAGCAGCCACGGGGCCCGGATGTCGTCGGGCTTCATTGCCAGGGCCTGCGCCAACGTGTCGATGGCCGCGGACTTGTCGCCCAGCGCAAACTGGGCCTTGGCCCGGGCGAATTCGATTCCCTGCATCAGGTCCGGCTTGTGCATCTGCGCCGCGATCGCTTGCGCTTGATCGACCTCCTTCTTTGCCGCGCCGGCGTCCCCGAGCCGCGCGTAGGCCATGCCCAATCGCGCGTTCTCCCTTGCGCCGACCTCGGTTTCAGCACTTGATTTCGCGGCCAGTCCAATCGCGGTGTGATAGAGGATGCGCGCATCTTCCGTCATGCCGGCCAGCCATTCGACATTGGCGCGCGCAAACGCCATGTCCAACGCCGCAGGCCCGGTCGTGAATTGTCGGGAATACTTCTCGGCCATGACGCGCGCGGCATCGAAGCGGCGACCGAACAGCAACAGGTCGATGCGCCACTTCACGACCACGACATTCACCGGCGTACCGGGGGCCATCTGCTCCATCACCCGGGTTGCCGACGCGACATCGAGGTTCTGGGAAATGTCGATCTGGCTCAGGACGACGTAGGCCTGTGCGAACTGCGGGTTGATCGCCAGCGCACGATGTTCCGCCTGCCGGGCTTCGGCATAGTCGCCGCCACTGGCCAACAGTTGACCGAATTGGTATTGCATCCCGGCGTCGGTCGGATCCAGGGCAATCGCACGCCGCATGGCTTCCCTGGCTATACGGGAATCGCCCAGGTTGGCCGAAGAAATGGCCAGCGCATCGAGTGCATCCGGATCGTTGGGACGCAGGTTCGCCGCCTGCCGGTTCTGGTCGCGCGCGGCAACCAGATCGTGGTACAGGAACCGCTCGACACCGGCCATGGCTTCGTGGGCATCCGGCAGTTTCGGATCGAGTTGCAGGGCCCGCTTGGCCGTAGCCTCCGCCGCTACCAGGTTGGCCCTGGAACGATCCGTCCCCCAGAAATAGGCCATGGTGCGCGCACCCGACGCAGCCGCCCATGCCAATGCGAAACCGGGATCCTCGCGAACGGCTTCCTCGTAGGCCGCGATCGCTTGGGGCAGGAAGGTCGCCCAGTCGCCCTTCTCCGCCTCGTTGTCGAAATGCAGTCCGCGCAGGTAATCGTCGTAAGCCTGCGGATTGGTGGTCGGCATGTGTGCCACGGCAGCACTTTCCGTGGCGGTAAGTTTGGCGTTCAACGCATCGGCGACCTTGCCGGCCACCTCGCCCTCGATGCCGAAGATGTTGTCCAGCGTGCGGGTGTAACTCTGTGCCCAGATGTGGTTGTCGGTCTTCGCATCGATCAGCTGCACGTTGATCAATACCTGTTTGCCGGCTTTCTGCACGCTGCCTTCGAGGAAGGTCGCGACACCCAGTCGCTGTCCAATGGCGCCGAGGTCGCCGGGATGGCTGGTGTACTTTTCAGTGGCTGTACGCGAAATGACTTTGAGGCCGCCGATGTCGGCCAGCTTGGTCAGGATCAAGTCCTGCATCCCGGCCACGAAATATCCGTTCTTCTTGTCGTCGGACAGGTTCTCGAACGGCAGCACCGCGATGGATTTGGCGGGAATCGGGACGGCGAGCGTGCTTGCTGCCGCCAACGCGACACGCAACCCGGATGAAGCGGCGGCAGTCGCGGAATTCGGGATGGTTGTTCCCGGATTCCGCTTCGCTGCATTCGCGCCACCTGCCGCAACTTTCGGCATTGCCGATGAACCTGTTCTCCCGAAATGCAACAGCAACCCGCCGCCGATCGCCAATGCCAAGGCGATCAACAACAACTCCGGTCCCGACACGTGCTGCACGCCCTTCTCGCCGTGGTACCACGCCAGCACCAGCACCACCACAAAACCCACCACCAGCACGCCGAAGACCAGGTGCATCACCAGGTGCGGCCAGCCGTAGCTATCCGCCACCACGTCGATCACCTGGATCAAGGCAAACGCCGCGGCGATGTACGCCAGCGCCCACCGCACCAGCTTGCGTTGCTTCAGTCGTTGCAGGAAACCGGGCATGGGGTCATTTCGCCAGATAACTGCGCGCCTCGGCCAGTGCCGGCAGGTCGACATCGGCGGCATGCCAGTTGTCCAGCAGCTTGCGATACGTTGCGGCGGCGGACGTGGCATCGTGTGCGGCAGCTTGCGCCCGTGCTAGGCCGAGCAGGGACAGGCTGCGATTCGGAGCCTTCTTCAACGCGGATTGGAACTCGATGATCGCCAGCGCAGGCTTGCCGGCCTGCAGCAACTGCTCGCCGAACAGCTCGTGCGGTGGCTTCAGTGGCACCGGCGGCCCAAAGTCGAAGGCCATCGAATCGTAGCGCTGCGCGGCCGCGCGAATCGCAGCGAGGCCATCCTCCACATGCCCC
>DASURP010000001.1:0-31730 GCA_036279975.1 Rhodanobacteraceae bacterium | reverse complement strand
CGGAATGGCGATGCTTTTTCCATCGTCCCTCATCCGTCGTCCCTGCTCCTAGGCCACCTTGCCGCCGCGCAGCGGCGTCACTTCCGCCTTGCCCATGCGTTCGCCGATCGCACTGGCAATGAAGCGCGCCGTGATCGGTGTGCCGTCGTAGTGCAGGATGGGAATCAACCGGGCGGGATCGATCTCGAATTGTTCGACCAGCAGCGAACGCAACTGCCCGTCGCGATTCTGCTCGACCACGAACACCCGCTCATGGGCGTCGATGAACTCGCACACCGAATCGGCAAACGGATAACCACGCACCCGCAAAGCGTCGATGTGCATGCCGTCGGCATCCAGTTTCTCGATGGCCTCGGCCATCGACGGCGCGGTCGATCCGAAATGGATTGCACCGAGCCTGGCCGGGTGCGGCGCGCTGTGAAGGACCGGTTGCGGCAGCAGCGCTTTCGCGGTATCCAGCTTGCGCTGCAGCCGCTGCATGTTCTCGACGTAGTCCTCGCCCTTCTCGGAATAGCGGGCGTCGGCATTCTTGCTGGTGCCACGGGTGAAGAAGCTGCCGCGGATCGGATGCGTGCCTGGATAAGTCCGGTACGGAATGCCGTCGCCGTCGACGTCGCGGTAGCGCCCGAACGGCACATTGGCCTCGAGTTGTTCGGTCGTCAGCACCTTGCCGCGGTCGTAACGGCGCGCATCATCCCACTCGAACGGCCTGCTCAGGCGATGGTTCATGCCGATGTCGAGGTCGCTCAACACGAATACCGGTGTCTGCAGGCGGTCGGCGAGATCCAGCGCCCTGGCCGCGAACTCGAAACACTCGTGCGGATCCTCGGGAAACAGCAGCACATGGCGGGTGTCGCCGTGCGAGGCATGCGCGCAGAACGCGACATCGGACTGCTGGGTACGGGTTGGCATGCCGGTGGACGGTCCGCCGCGCTGCACGTCGACCAGGGTTACCGGAATCTCGGCGAAGTACGCAAGCCCGATGATCTCGTTCATCAGCGAGATGCCGGGGCCGGACGTCGCGGTGAATGCACGCGCGCCGTTCCAGCCGGCGCCGGTGACGATGCCGATCGAGGCGATCTCGTCCTCGGCCTGCACGATCGCGTAACGATGCTTGCCGGTTTCCGGATCGACCCGCAGTTTTGCGCAGTATTTCTGGAAGGCTTCGGCCAGCGACGACGAAGGCGTGATCGGGTACCACGCGCAAACCGTGGCGCCGCCATAGACCATGCCCAGCGCGGCCGCGCTGTTGCCGTCCACGAAGATGCGGTCGCCCACGTTGTCGCGGCGTTCGATCTTGAGCCCGATCGGTTGCAGCTGCCGTGAGGCGTAGTCGCGCCCGAGATCGAGCGCCCGTGTATTCGGTTCCAGCAGCGCCTGCTTGCCCTTGTATTGTTCGCCGATCAACTGGACGATCACCTCGCGCTCGATGCCAAGCAGCACCGACAACGCGCCGAGGTACATGATGTTCTTGAACAGTTGCCGCTGGCGCGGATCGTCCCAGGTTCGATTGGCGATGTCGGTCAGCGGCACGCCGATCACGCCTATGTCGTCGCGGAACTTCGACTTCGGCAGCGGCTTGCTGCTGTCGTAGAACAGGTAGCCCCCCGGCGGCAATCCCGCGACGTCCGCGTCCCAGGTCTGCGGATTCATCGCCACCAGCAGGTCGTAGCCGCCGCGGCGGCCCAGCCAGCCGGCTTCGCTGACGCGCACTTCGTACCAAGTCGGCAGCCCCTGGATGTTGGACGGGAAGATGTTGCGCGGGCTGACCGGCACCCCCATGCGCAAGATGCATTTCGCGAACAATTCGTTGGCCGAAGCCGAACCCGACCCGTTGATGTTGGCGAACTTGACGACGAAGTCGTTGGTGGCGGAAATTGAATTCATCCGCGCCCCCCGCTGTTTCCCTCTCCCCCCGGGAGAGGCGGAGCGAAGCGAACGCGCGCGTAGCACCAGCGCGCAGCGCCGGGTGATGGTTCGGGTATCTCCATACGATGGCTGGATACCGAACCATCACCCCTGCCCCTCTCCCGAAGGGAGAGGGGCCCAGATCCTGGCAAGCCGAGCAACAATTTGTTCACGCCGCCACCTTCTTCTTTGTCGGCAGCGCCGAATAATCCTCGCCACGGCCCGCATACGATTCCGCGAACAGGAATCGCCGCATGTCCCATGCGCCGGTCGGGCAACGCTCGGCACACAGGCCGCAGTGCAGGCAGACGTCCTCGTCCTTCACCATCACGCGACCGGTCTTGACCGGTCCGGATACGTACAAATCCTGTTCGATGTTGTCCGCCGATGCGGTCAGGCGCGTGCGCAGATCGGCTTCGTCGCCGTTCGTGGTGAAGGTGATGCAATCCATCGGACAGACATCGACGCAGGCATCGCACTCGATGCAGATGTCCTTGGTGAACACCGTCTGCACGTCGCAGTTGAGGCACCGTTGTGCTTCCTTCCATGCGGTTTGGACGTCGAAACCCAGTTCGACTTCCTGCTTGATGTTCTTGAGTGTCTTTTCCTTCGGCGCCCACGGCACGACAAAGCGCTCGTCCAGCGAGATGTCGTTGTCGTAACTCCACTCGTGGATGCCCATCTTCTGCGAGACGATGTTGGTCAGCGGCGGCGGCCGCTTGCGCACGTCCTGGTCCCGCAGCAGGTTGTGGATCGATGCCGCAGCCTGGTGGCCGTGTTCGACCGCCCAGATGATGTTCTTGGGCCCGAATGCGGCATCACCGCCGAAGAACACCTTGGGATTCGTCGACTGCATCGTGAGCTTGTCGAGCTTCGGCATGCCCCACTCGTCGAACTCGATGCCCAGGTCGCGCTCGATCCACGGAAAGGCATTCTCCTGGCCGATCGCGACCAGTACTTCGTCGCACTCGAAGAAACGATCCGCCTCGCCGGTCGGCAGCAGTTTGCGCTTGCCGCCGGCGTCGTGCTCGGCGTGCATCGGCGTGAACCACATCCCGGTGAGCTTGCCGTTTTCGTGGACGAAGGATTTCGGGTTCAGCCAGTTCAGGATTTCCACGCCTTCGTGTTCGGCATCCTCCTTTTCCCACGGGCTGGCCTTCATTTCCTCGTAGCCGGAACGCACGATGACCTTGACGTCCTCGCCTCCGAGCCGCCGCGCACTGCGGCAGCAATCCATCGCGGTGTTGCCACCGCCCAGCACGATCACCCGCTTCCCGACCCGGCTTACGTGCCCGAAATACACCGAGGCCAGCCATTCGATGCCGACGTGGATCTTGTCGGTGTTCTCGTCACGACCAGGGACGTGCAGGTCGCGCCCGCGCGGCGCGCCGCAGCCGACGAAGATCGCGTCGAAGTTTTCGTCGAGCAACTGGCGCATCGAATCGATCCGGCGGTTGCCGACCAGTTCCACGCCCAAGTCGAGGATGTAACCAACTTCCTCGTCGATCACCGACTCCGGCAAGCGGAAACGCGGCACCTGGGTGCGCATGAAGCCGCCGCCCTTGGCATCGGCTTCCAGGATCGTGACCTTGTACCCCAGCGGCGCAAGGTCACGCGCGACCGTGAGCGATGCCGGCCCGGCGCCGACGCAGGCGATCCGGAACCGGCCGGCGCCCGGCACCGGATCGGGCAGCCGCTCGCGCATGCGCTTTTCGATGCCTTCGCTGCGGTTGTCCGCGGCCACGCGCTTCAACCTGCAGATCGCGACAGGCTCCGGCTTCTCGCCATTGTTTTCCTCGACCCGACCCCGCCGGCACGCCGGTTCGCACGGCCGGTCGCAGGTCCGGCCCAGGATGCCGGGAAACACATTGGAATCCCAGTTCAGCAGGTAGGCATCGTCGTAGCGTCCCGCCGCGATCAGCCGGATGTATTCGGGCACCCGGGTATGCGCGGGGCACGCCCACTGGCAGTCCACCACCTTGTGGAAATACTGCGGGTTGCGGATATCGGTCGGCTGCATCGCGCGCTCCTGGACTCCGCGGGGGCGCCGGACCTGCCGGCGTCGCCCGTCGAGGCGAGTCTAACCGTTTCGCCGCAAAGCGAAAGGGGCACCGGGCGCTTGTTCAGTTGCAGGAACGTGTCGCGCACCGCAAGGAAAAAGCAGGCCTTCCGGCCACGGCATCTTGGCGAGAGCGGCACAAAAAAAACGGGCCTTGAAGGCCCGTTTTTTTGCGATTCCGAACCGGCTTCGTATCAGGCGTGCGCAGCTTCCTCTTCCGTCACCGCCTTCATCGACAGGCGGATGCGACCCTGCTTGTCGACTTCCAGCACCTTGACCTTGACCACGTCGCCTTCCTTGAGCTTGTCGGAAACCTTCTCGACGCGCTCGTTGGAAATCTGCGAGACGTGCACCAGGCCGTCCTTGCCAGGCAGGATGGTGACGAACGCGCCAAAGTCCATCAGCTTGACGACCTTGCCCTCGTAGATGCGGCCGGGCTCGACGTCGGCGACGATCTGCTCGATCCGATGCTTCGCGGCATCCGCGGCTTCGCGGTTGACCGAAGCGATCACCACGGTGCCATCGTCGGAAATGTCGATGGTAGTGCCGGTTTCCTCGGTGATCGAGCGGATGGTCGCACCGCCCTTGCCGATCACCTCGCGGATCTTGTCCGGATGGATCTTGATGGTGAGCAGGCGCGGCGCGTATTCGCTCATCTCTCCGCGCGGCGTGGAGATCGCCTTGGCCATTTCGCCGAGGATGTGCATGCGGCCGCGGTGCGCCTGCGCCAGCGCGGTGCGCATGATTTCCTCGGTGATGCCGTCGATCTTGATGTCCATCTGCAGGGCGCTGACGCCTTCGGCGGTGCCGGCCACCTTGAAATCCATGTCACCGAGATGGTCCTCGTCACCCATGATGTCGGACAGCACTACGTAGTCGCTGCCTTCCTTCACCAGGCCCATCGCGATGCCGGCGACGGGCGCCTTCAGCGGCACGCCCGCGTCCATCATCGCCAGCGAGGAACCGCACACCGACGCCATCGACGACGAGCCGTTGGATTCGGTGATTTCCGAAACCACGCGGATCACGTACGGGAACTCTTCCATGCTCGGCTTGACGGCCTGCACGCCGCGCTTGGCGAGACGGCCGTGGCCGATCTCGCGGCGCTTCGGGCCACCCATGCGGCCGGTTTCGCCGACCGAGTACGGCGGGAAGTTGTAGTGGAACAGGAAGGTGTCCTTCCACTCGCCTTCCGGCGCGTCGATGATCTGTGAGTCGCGGCCGGTGCCCAGCGTGACCGTGACCACCGCCTGGGTTTCGCCGCGGGTGAACAGCGCCGAGCCGTGGGTGCGTGGCAGCACGCCCACGCGCACGCTGATCGGGCGGATGTCCTCGAGGCCGCGGCCATCGATGCGCTGCCTGGTCTTGAGCACGCTGTCGCGCACGGTGTGGTATTCGAGGTCCCCGAACTCGCCCGCGAGGTCGGCCGCCGGCCAGGCTTTTTCCTCGGCCTGCGCCTTCAGGGCTTCCATCACGTCGGCCTTGAGCGCGGCGATCGCGTCGCGGCGCTGCAGCTTGTCCTTGATCCGGAACGCCGCGGCCAGCTTGTCGCCGACTTCGCCGCGCACCGCAGCGACCATCTGCGCGTCGCGCTCGGGCGCCTGCCAGTTCCACGACGGCTTTCCGACTTCGGTGGCGAGCTCGGCGATCGCGCGGATCGCGGCCTGCATTTCCTTGTGGCCGAACACCACGGCGCCCAGCATCACGTCCTCGGACAGCAGCCTGGCCTCGGATTCCACCATCAGCACCGCGTTGGCAGTGCCGGCGACCACCAGGTCGAGGTCGGAGGATTTCAATTCCGTCGTGGTCGGGTTCAGCACGTACTTGCCAGCGACGTAACCCACGCGCACGGCGCCGATCGGACCCTTGAACGGGATGCCGGCCAGGGTCAACGCGGCCGAGGCGCCCAGCAGGGCCGGGATGTCGCCATCCACTTCCGGATTCCGTGACAGCACGGTGGCGACCACCTGCACTTCGTTCTTGAAGGCTTCCGGGAACAGCGGGCGGATCGGGCGGTCGATCAGGCGGCTGGTCAGCGTTTCCTTTTCGGTCGGCCGGCCTTCACGCTTGAAGAAACCGCCGGGGATGCGGCCGGCGGAGTAGAACTTTTCCTGGTAATCGACGGTGAGGGGGAAGAAATCCTGCCCTTCGCGCGCCTTGGCGGCGGCGACCGCCGCGACCAGCACCACGGTGCCGGCCATGCTGACCAGCACTGCGCCGGAAGCCTGGCGTGCAATTTCGCCGGTCTCGATGGTGACCGCATGCTGGCCGTACTGGAAGGTCTTGGTTACTTTTGCCACGGGGATTGTCCTGTCAAAGTGCGTTCACGATGAACGCCGAAAGCCGGCGAGCGTTCGGATGCGACGGCTGCCGGCGAGGGGGAGGGGTCGATTGTTGCGCGCCGCTCAGCGGCGCAGGCCGAGACGGCCGATCAGCGCCTGGTAGCGCTCGGCGTCCTTGCCCTTGAGGTAGCCGAGCAGGCGCCGGCGATGGTTGACCATCTTCAACAGGCCACGGCGCGAATGGTGGTCCTTCTTGTGAGCCTCGAAATGGTCGGACAACTGCTGGATGCGCGCGGACAGCAGCGCGATCTGGACTTCCGGCGAACCGGTGTCCGTCGGCGCGCGTCGGTAGTCGGCGATGATCTTGCTGGTAGCTTCGGTGGAAAGCGGCATGGGAGCCTTCTCGGTGAATGAACTTGTTGGGAACAGGTTCCGGCACGGGGCTTGTGCAACGGCACCCAGGATGCCGTTGCACAAGCCGCCACCGGAATGGACCGGACCCGATTCGCCCAGGTCGGTGAGCCGGATATTCTAGCCGCAACAAGCGGTTGGCAACAAGGCCCGCCAGCAGCGCGCACCCGGGCCGACGGCACCGCGGGGCTGCCCGGCCAGTACCCCGAAAAAAACGCCCCGGGCGAGCCCGGGGCGTTCAACGGCAACCTTGCGGATGCCGCTTACTTGGCGCTGGACACCGGGGCCGAGGACGCGGCCTTCTTCGCGTGGTGGTGCTTCCTGACGTGATGCTTCCTGGCGTGATGATGCTCCGCCTTGGCGACGGGCTTCGCAGCGGCCTTTTCGGCGGGCGCGGCCGCCGGGGCGGCAGCAGGTGCAGCCGCCGGGGTAGCAGTCGGAGCCGAACTGGCCGGGGTGGTCTGGGCAGCAAACGCAGACATCGAGAACGCAGCCGCGACCAGCGCGGCAAGGATCAGCTTACGCATTGCAATGGTCTCCTGGAAATGCACGGGCCACGATGGCCCGGCGGCGCGAATCCTCCGCCCGTCCGGCGAACTGGATGCTGAACGCCAAGCGGCTCACCCCTCTTCCGCATCTTGCAATCCGGCCGGAACAGGGATTGACCGTCGCGCCCGTTATCGCCATGCTGACCGGCTGTCTACTCCGCGCTCTTCCGGAACTGCCAGATGGCCGCATCCACCCGCTACAACGCCGCCGACATCGAAGTGCTGTCCGGACTCGAGCCGGTGCGTCGCCGCCCCGGCATGTATACCGACACGACCCGGCCCAATCACCTGATCCAGGAAGTGGTCGACAACTCGGTGGACGAAGCGCTGGCCGGGTACGCCTCCGCCATCGACGTCACCGTGCACAAGGACGGTTCGGTCACCGTCACCGACGACGGCCGCGGCATGCCGGTGGACGTCCACCCCGAGGAAGGCGTGCCGGGCGTCGAGTTGATCCTGACCCGGCTGCATGCCGGCGCCAAGTTTTCCAATCGCAACTACACCTTTTCCGGGGGCCTGCACGGCGTCGGCGTGTCGGTGGTGAACGCGCTGTCGTCGTTCCTGGAGGTGCTGATCCGCCGGGAAGGCACCGAATACCGGATGCGCTTCAAGGGCGGCGAGCCGGTCGGCAAGCTGGAAACATTGGGCGAGGTTCCCAAGCGCCGCACCGGCACCACGCTGCGGTTCCTGCCCGATCCGAAGTACTTCGACTCCCCGAAGATTTCGCTGCAGAAACTCAAGCACCTGCTGCGCGCCAAGGCCGTCCTGTGCGCGGGCCTGACCATGCGGTTGTTCGACGAGGCCAGCGGCGAGACCGAAGAATGGCGCTACGAGGACGGCCTCGCCGAATACCTGAAATCCGAATTGGGCGGTGCGCCGTGCCTGCCACCCGAATTGTTCGTCCACCACGCGCAGCGCGAAGACGGCGGGCTGGATGCCGCGTTCGCGTGGCTGCCGGACGGCGAACTGGTGCAGGAAAGCTACGTCAACCTGATCCCGACCATCCAGGGCGGCACCCACGTCAACGGCCTGCGTTCGGGCCTCACCAATGCGGTGCGCGAATTCTGCGACTTGCGCAACCTGCTGCCACGCGGGGTCAAGCTCACGCCCGAGGATGTGTGGGAACGCGTGGTGTTCGTGCTGTCGGTGAAGATGCGCGACCCGCAGTTCGCAGGGCAAACCAAGGAGCGCCTGTCGTCGCGCGATGCGGCCAGCTCCACCGAGAACGCGATCCACGATGCGTTCTCGCTGTGGCTCAACCAGAACGTCATGGCCGGCGAGGCGATTGCGCAACTCGCGATCGAACATGCCGCGGCGCGCATGAAGGCCGCAAAGCAAGTCATCCGGAAAAAGATCACGCAGGGGCCGGCCCTGCCCGGCAAGCTGGCCGATTGCGCCTCGTCCGATCCCGACCGCACCGAACTGTTCCTGGTCGAAGGCGATTCCGCCGGTGGCTCGGCCAAGCAGGCGCGCGACAAGGACTACCAGGCGATCCTGCCGCTGCGCGGCAAGATCCTCAACACCTGGGAAGTCGAATCCGGCGCGGTGCTGGCGTCCGAAGAAGTCCACAACCTCGCGGTCGCGATCGGCTGCGACCCCGGCAAGGACGACATCTCGGGCCTGCGCTACGGCAGGATCATCATCCTCGCCGACGCCGACTCCGACGGCCTGCACATCGCAACCCTGCTGTCGGCGCTGTTCCTCAGGCATTTCCCCGCGCTGGTGCGCGAAGGCCACGTGTGCGTCGCGATGCCGCCGCTGTTCCGCGTGGACGTGGGCAAGCAGGTGTTCTACTGCCTCGACGAGGGCGAACGCGATGCGCTGCTGAAACGCATCGAGCGCGAAAAAATCAAGGGCGCCGTCAGCGTCACGCGCTTCAAGGGCCTCGGCGAAATGAACCCCGCCCAATTGCGCGAGTCGACCATCCACCCCGATACCCGGCGCGTCGTGCAACTGACCGTGGATGACGGCGAGGCCACCATGAAACTGATGGACATGCTGCTGGCCAGGAAACGCGCCGCCGACCGCCGCAACTGGCTGGAGGAGAAAGGCGACCTGGCTTCGCTGGAAGTGTGATGCGAACCGGGGTGCGGAAGCACGAGGCCGTTGGCAGGGGTCCGGACTTTCTCGCCCACCGACGGTCCGCAACCTGCGGCGGCGCATCGAAGCGACCTGGCCCGTTGTTCGGTTTGCGTTGCGTCATTCCCATCACGCTGCAGCGGCGCTATCGTGACAACGATCCATCCCGGAAAGCACCCTCATGTCCCTCGCCCCCGCCTTCAACCTGCAACGCTGGATCGAAGAACACCGCCACCTGCTGAAACCACCGGTCGGCAACAAGTGCATCGTCGACGGCGATTTCATCGTGATGATCGTCGGCGGCCCGAATGCGCGCACCGACTACCACTGGGACGAGGGCCCCGAATTCTTCTACCAGCTCGAAGGCGAGATGATCCTGCACGTGCAGGACGAGGGCCAGCGCCGCGACCTGCCGATCCGCGCCGGCGAGGTGTTCTACCTGCCGCCGCGCACCCCCCATTCGCCCCAGCGGATGCCGGAATCGATCGGGCTGGTGATCGAGCGTCGGCGGCTGCCGCACGAAAAGGACGGCCTGCTGTGGTTCTGTGAAAAGTGCAACCACAAGCTGTTCGAGGAATACTTCGTCCTCGGCAGCATCGAGAAGGATTTTCCGCCCGTGTTCGAGCGCTACTACGGATCGCTCGAGGCGCGTACCTGCAAGGCGTGCGGGCACATCGACCAGCCACCCGGGGGTTAGCGGGCGCCTGGACTGACTGGTACCCGGGGCGGGGATCGAACCCGCATGGCCTCGCGGCCGGGGGATTTTAAGTCCCTTGCGTCTACCGGTTCCGCCACCCGGGCATGCGCGCATTGTGCCGCATCATTGCGGCACGCGCATGCATGCGACGAGGTTCAGGCCGCGTCGCCTTCCGCCTTGGCGTGCTGCTGTTGCAGGTTGCCGCGGTAGATGAGGTACGGCTCAAGGGGGCAGGTCACGGCCTCGACCTCTATGAGGATCTGGGATCTGTTCCTGGCTGAACTTCGACTTCTTCATGCGGAGCTCCTTCGGTGGGAACTCTACTTCCAACTGGCTCGAATCAGCGAGGACGCTTCACGGGTTCTACCCCGATTCCAGCAGGAATCGAACCTCTGTGTACTACCGCTAAATTACCTTTGAATGATGGACATTCCGTTGTATTAGGCTCCGTTTGGGTGAGGTATAGACGTGCAGCGCGCGCCTTGTTGTCAGTCGCGCTCTGAATGAAGGGACTCGCCGATAGACGGCGTGCGGCGCGTTGAGCCAGCTCGCGATACATGGGCGTCATTTGACAGTAGAAGAGGGCAGCAAGCGTTGACTGTTCTTCGGCCAATTGGACTTGTACCTCAACGACATGATCCTTGGTGTAGCTGCCGTGAACGCTGCCAAAATGATTAGCCATGCGTTCGAGTTGCATTGCGATTCTTCCTGACGGACCTCCTGATAGCGCAACTGACTGGCGCAACGCGGCCCCTCCTACGTAAACCCCTGCTACGAAACAGCCAGCCGCCAGCACAATACTGGTCGCGACAGCAAGTATTACTGATCTCAAAGGCATACTTGCCTCCTTGGTACGGTCAACATCAATATTCCACTTTAACGGGCACAAATAACCCAACAAGCGAGCAACCGACGCCCGCGGAATTATCCGACTACGATCTTAATGGGCGCAAAGCTTACGCATGGATCTTTCTGTAACTTCTCATCTACCATGCACGACCGTGGCGAATACAAGCGCTCTATAGGGTAACCACTATGCAATAGGACAAAACGCCATCCACAAATGCGCAACGTATTCCTTGGGTACCATCGATAGAATAGGTAGCTGAAGGTGGGCTGGTCGGCTGAACGCCTACATCGCCGTAACCACCACCGCCCAGGTTAGGCGTATAGTCCGGAAGCAGATTGCCCTGCCAATCTTTCGCGGTACCCTTTATGTAAATAATTTCGCCCGTGAGTGCGTTGATTTCGAACGTCGCGACATCACCATTAGCAAATATCACTGACACTAGGATTCCATGGTCCTTGAGCGCATTCCATGCGGCCAGCATGGAAGTGCTCGCCTTCGATAACGCCTCTGTAAATCCTGGGTTGTGGGTCTCTTCCGCTGCCCACACGAGTTTGCTGAGCTGTGCCATTCCGGAGTCAGTGGCACTCTCGAACGAAGCGAACGCCGGATTCTGCGCATCCTGAGACGATACGTTAAACAAGAACTGATTCTTGTAAGCGACGCCCACGGTTTGGAACGTGGGCTCTACCGCCGTTTGTTCGTACGCTTCACCCACCTGTGAACCTGAACTGCTATATGAGCTCATCACCATCTGTGGAGTGACGTTTGTCGACATCGGTTCAGCCGTAACCAGCACGGTTCCGGGCCCGACAGTAGGAGATTGCGATGGTACTGACGCTGGCACAGGGGTACCGATCCCACCACCCACGTTGCCAACGATTTGCATAAAGTAAACCTTCCCAGTGTCGGGATTACCCACACTAAGATTCATGACATGGGGCGCGCTGGGACGACTGCTGTAGAAGGCTTGACCGGCTTCAATGAAGCTGGAGCGTGTTGTGCACGAGCCGCACATCGCCCAGAAGGTACCGTTGTCGGTAGCAGCGTTCGATACTACTGGAGTTAAGGACACTGCGCTGACTACGAATAGTCCTACGATCATTTTAAACATCTGCCATCCTCCCTTTCGATACAAAACGTCAGTCCGTGACACGAACAGGTGTCAAACACGAATGATCGTGCACTCCTAAAGTATTGGGTCAACCCCTCGAGCAGCGACCCTACACCATTGTTCGAATAGCATCAACCGCGTGTATCGGGCCGGTACAACATGCGTTTGAAGCGTCCTCGCCGATTCGAGCCAGTTGGAAGTAGAGTTCCCACCGAAGGAGCTCTGCATGAAGAAGTCGAAGTTTTCCGAAGAACAGATCGTTCGGATCCTGCAAGAGGTCGAAGCCGGCGCGAAGGTCGGTGAGACCTGTCGCCGGGTCGGCATCAGCGAGCCGACGTACTACTGACCTGCCCCCAATCGCCGTACCACGAATAAGGAGGAAGTCCGTGGGTTGAAGGTTACTGCATCGGTGCTTCGCTTTGGCTGTTTGCTTCGATCTCCTGTTGGTGTCGGTGGTTGGCTGCGAACCTGGCTGGCGGGATCCGGCCGCAACTGCTGTGAGGTCGAACTTCGTTGTAATCGCGTCGCCAGTTGGCGATGACGTCACGGGCTTGAAGCAGCGTCGTGAACCAATGGTCGTTCAGGCATTCGTCGCGGAACTTGCCGTTGAAGCTTTCGATGTAGCCGTTCTGCATGGGTTTGCCGGGTTCGATCAGGAGGTGCTGGATGCCGTGCTGCTGCGTCCACGCAATGAACGCTCGTGAGGTGAACTCGGGGCCGTTGTCGGTGCGCACCGCGCGCGGATAGCCACGAAAGCACGCCGCCTGGTCGAGCACCCGCGTAACGTACAGGCCGCTGATGCCGTGGTCGACCGCGATGTCGACGCACTCGTGGGTAAAGTCGTCCTCGACGGTCAGACAACGGATGCGGCGTGCGTTGGCCAATGCATCGGATACGAAGTCCATGCTCCAGACGTCATTGGGCACGCTGGCGGCCTGCAGCGGTTGGCGCAGCACGGACGGATACTTGGCCTTGCGCCGCTTGCGCACGGCGAGGTTGACGTGGATCCCCAAATCCCGCGATGCCTGCGCCACGCTCACCCCGCGGGCTCTGACCAGGTTCACCGCCTCAAGCTTGAACTCCCGACTGAACGTCCGTCTCGTTCCCATTGGCCACCTCCGGCTTCATCATCACACCTAAACTCGGTGTCTGTGAAGCCGGCAGCAGCTCAGTGTGCCATGCGGCGCTTTACGGTGCAGCCACCCGGACGGCCATTGATTGAAGGCTTCCGCGCAAGACCTTTGCGTGAGCGTTCACTGGTGATTCGCGGCGTCATCTGTCGCTACAGAAGACGCTCAGTGATCGTGGATCGAAACGGTTCAAGGCGTGTGGTAGATCAGTCGAGCACAGCAGCATTTCATTCCTTAGTCGGATTGAACCAGGACGTGGCGCAAAGCCATCCAGCCCACACCTGAAGAGATCCCACCCCCGGTTCTCCAGAACTCTTGACGCGACGAGGGGCCTTCGTTCGCCATTGCCCCATCCGCCCTGTGGTCACCCCCTCGCATGCAAGGATGGACCATTCAGGCCGCGTCGCCTTCCGCCTTGGCGTGCTGCTGTTGCAGGTTGCCGCGGTAGATGAGGTACGGCTCGGCCTGGCCGTTGATCACGGCTTCGTCCACCACGACCTTGCTGACGTGCTCGAGCGAGGGCAGTTCGTACATGGTATCGAGCAGCACGCTTTCGAGAATCGTGCGCAGGCCGCGCGCGCCGGTCTTGCGCTTGATCGCACGCTTGGCGATCGCATTCAGCGCGTCCGGGCGGAACTCGATCTCGACGTTTTCCATGTCGAACATCTTCCTGAACTGCTTGGTGATCGCGTTCTTGGGCTCGGTGAGGATCTTCACCAGCGCGTCTTCGTCCAGCTCGTCCAGCGTGGCGACCACTGGCAGGCGGCCGACGAATTCCGGGATCAGGCCGTACTTGACCAGGTCTTCCGGCTCGACGTTGGCCAGCAGCGTGCCGACGTTCTGCTTGCGCTGCTTGCTGCGGATCTCGGCCGAGAAACCGATCCCGGTGGTTTCCGAACGCTGTTGGATGACCTTGTCCAGCCCCGAGAACGCACCACCGCAGATGAACAGGATGTTCTTGGTATCGACCTGCAGGAATTCCTGCTGCGGATGCTTGCGCCCGCCTTGCGGCGGCACGCTGGCGATGGTGCCTTCGATCAGCTTCAGCAGCGCCTGCTGCACGCCCTCGCCCGACACGTCGCGGGTGATCGAGGGGTTTTCGCTCTTGCGCGAAATCTTGTCGATCTCGTCGATGTAGACGATGCCGGTCTGCGCCTTCTCGACGTCGTAGTCGCACTTCTGCAGGAGCTTCTGGATGATATTCTCGACGTCCTCGCCCACGTAGCCCGCTTCGGTGAGCGTGGTGGCATCGGCGATCGTGAACGGCACGTTGAGGAGGCGCGCCAGGGTCTCGGCCAGCAGGGTCTTGCCGCAACCGGTAGGCCCGATCAGCAGGATGTTCGACTTGGCCAGTTCAATGTCGTCCTTCTTGGCCCGCGACTCCATCCGCTTGTAGTGGTTGTACACCGCGACCGCCAGCGCCTTCTTGGCGCGCGACTGCCCGATCACGTACTGGTCGAGCGTTTCCATGATTTCGCGCGGCTTGGGCAGCTGGGTATGGCCGGACGCGGCCTTTTCCTCCAGTTCCTCGCGGATGATGTCGTTGCACAGCTCGACGCATTCATCGCAGATGAACACGCTGGGGCCCGCGATCAGCTTGCGGACCTCGTGCTGGCTCTTCCCGCAGAACGAGCAATACAGGATCTTGCCGCCTTCGTTGCCGCGGCCCGGCCGGTCCTCGCTCATTTCGTGCTCCGTAGGGAAGTCGTGCAATCAATCATGCGTGAAGCCCCGGTTCGAGCCGCAGCATAACACAGCCAGCCGCTCGGTCCGGCCTGTCCAGGCGGGGGACGCCGCTTCGAAAACAATAGGAAAAACGCGGGGTTGCGATCCAGGCCTCAGGCCGATTTCACCGAGTCGTCGGCGCGCCGTTCGAATACCGAGTCGATCAGGCCGTAGTCCTTCGCTTCGGTCGCGCTCATGAAGCGGTCACGCTCCATGTCGCGGGCGATTTCCTCCACGGTCTTGCCCGTGTGCCGGGCATAGATTTCGTTGAGGCGTTCACGCAGGTACAGGATTTCCTTGGCGTGGATCTCGATGTCGGTGGCCTGGCCCTGGGCGCCGCCCGAGGGCTGGTGGATCATCACCCGCGAGTTCGGCAGCGCATAGCGCTTGCCCTTGGTGCCCGCCATCAGCAGCAGGGACGCGGCGCTGCAGGCCTGCCCTATGCACATGGTGCTGATGTCGGGCTTCACGAACTGCATGGTGTCGTAGATGGCCAGACCGGAGGACACCACGCCGCCGGGGCTGTTGATGTAGAACTGGATGTCCTTCTCGGGGTTCTCCGACTCCAGGAACAGCATCTGGGCAACCACCAGGTTGGCGACGTTGTCGTCGATCGGGCCGACCAGGAAAATGATGCGCTCCTTCAGCAGCCGCGAGTAGATGTCGAACGAGCGCTCGCCGCGCGCGGTCTGCTCGACGACGATCGGCACCAGGTTGAGATTGCGGATTTCGCGGCTTTCAGGTCGCTGCATGGTGTTCTCCAGATGGCGGCAGCTCGGGCCGCGCTGCTTCAATTCGATGTGTTCTGCGGGTGCATGACCTCGTCGAAGCTCAGGTTCACTTCGGTGGCGTCCGCATGGTCGGCCACCCATTCCGAGACCTGGTCCTCGAGCACGGCGGTGCGTACGTTTTCCATCATCTGGGGGTTGCCGCGATAGAGTTCAACGACCTGCTCCGGCTCCTCGTAGGTCGAGGCGATCTTGGCGATCCGCTCGGTGACCTTGCGATTGTCCACGCGCAGGTTGTTGCTTTGGGCAATCTGGCGCAGCAGCAGGCCGGCGATCACGCGCTGGTGGGCGAGCGGCTGCGCGGCTTCCATTGCGGCGGGCGGGATCGCCTGCTCACCGGAAAGATTCGGCATCGCGGCCCGCACCAGTGATTCGGCTTCCGCGGTTTCCAGCACCTTCGGCACGTCGACGTCGGCATAGGTCGCCGCGAGCTTGCTGCCGACCTCGTTGCGCAGGCGCGCACGCAGGGCGTTTTCGAGTTCCCGCTCGAGGTTGGCGCGGACCTCCTTGCGGAAGGTCTCGGCGGTGCCGTCGGCGATCCCGAAGTTGCGGATGAAGGCCTCGTCCACGTCGGGAGTGTGCGGCGCCTGCACCTCGCCGATGCGCAATTCCACCCCTGCGTGCCTGGATGCGAGTTGCGGGATCGGGAACGTCGGCGGGAATTCCGCGTCGAACGCCAGTTCCTCGCCGGCCGCGTGGCCCTTGAGCGCGCCATCGAATACCGCCAGCGCCGTGTTGCCGCCGATGACCGTGGCCGCGCGTTCGCGGCCTTCGGCTGGATGCCGGAAATCATCCGCCTGTGCAACATAATCGACGATCACCATGTCGCCGTCGGCGGCGGCGCGCTCGACCTTGACGAAGGTGCGGCGCTGCACGCGCAGGGTCTCGATCATCCTGTCGACGTCGGCCTCGCCCACTTCGGCCTTCGCACGGTCGATCTTCAGGATCGCCACCTCGACCTGGGGCAGTTCGGGCATGACCTCGAAGGTGGCGGTGTAGGCAATCTCGCCATCCTGCGGCTTGCCATCGGTATCGATGCTGGGATTGGCGACCGGCTGCAGGTTCTGCTGCTGCACGGCCTCGCGGAAGGTGCTGCCGATCAGGTCCGAGAGCGCTTCGCCGCGCACCTGGTCCCCATAACGCTGTTCGATGACCTTCGCGGGCACCTTGCCGGGCCGGAAGCCCTTCAGGCGCACACTGCGGCCGAGTTCGCCGATGCGCTGGCGCACCTTCGACTCGAACTGTTCGGCAGGGAACCGGACAGTCAGCTTGCGCTCGAGCTTGCCGGTGTTTTCCAGTGAAACTTGCATACTTGCTCCTGGGGGCGGCGCGCGCGTCACGCATCGAGCCGGTTGTTGCCTGGTTGCCGAAGCCTGCCGGATGCGCGGTGGATTCCGGTGTTACAGCCTGGCCGGACACGCCAGGCGCTGGACATCCCGGGGCCGCCATCCATGGACGTCGGGGCTCAAGCCGCCATCCATGCAAAAAACTCCGTGGTGCGAAAGGCGGGACTCGAACCCGCACGGGTTGCCCCACTGGAACCTAAATCCAGCGCGTCTGCCAGTTCCGCCACTTTCGCGATGCCGCCGGACTCCTGGGTTGCGCCGCGTGGAATGGTGGGCCGTGTAGGACTCGAACCTACGACCAAGAGATTAAGAGTCTCCTGCTCTACCAACTGAGCTAACGGCCCGCAAACCCTGAATTGTACAAAAATTGGGGTGGATGATGGGACTCGAACCCACGACAACCGGAATCACAATCCGGGACTCTAACCAGCTGAGCTACATCCACCACTGAAATCTTTTCGACCAACCGTCCATGGTGCGCCCTCCAGTCGGCATCCCTGCCTCCTCCTCACGCGTCGCGCGACAGTCCACCGGACTGTCGCAGCGCTCCACGTTCGACCAGCTGAGCTACATCCACCACTGAAATCTTTTCGACCAACCGTCCATGGTGCGCCCTCCAGTCGGCATCCCTGCCTCCTCCTCACGCGTCGCGCGACAGTCCACCGGACTGTCGCAGCGCTCCACGTTCGACCAGCCGAGCTACATCCACCACTGAAACGTTCAGGGAGCCCCTGATGAAACGTCCGTTACCGTCGCCTCGGCGCAGGCCGGGGCCCAGTACGCATTTGCATCGTGGTCACAGGCCGCGATTCTTCTGATTACTGGATACCGGCCTACGCCGGTATGACGAGCAAAATCAGAGGCTCCCTGGGCCAACCTGCCATGGTCGCCCGCAATCTCCTGCAATGCCGGAAGCGAGCCGGTAATTTTCATCGACCCGTCCGAAAGTTGCAAGCGCGGCCCGTTCGCGCCCGGGCCGTTGCGGCAACGGGCTCCGATTGATTCGCCACCGTCGCTGCGCTAGCTTGCACGCATGTCCAAGCCCACCCCCACGCTGCCCCCCACCGCGGACGATGCGTCCCCGGTCGCGCAGTTCGAGCAATCCCTCACCGAACTCGAGGCGCTGGTCGCGAAAATGGAAGGCGGCGAATTGAGCCTCGATGAATCCTTGCGTTCCTTCGAGCGCGGCATCGCGCTGTATCGCGGTTGCCAGTCGGCGCTCGAACAGGCCGAAGCCCGGGTCAAGCTGTTGCTCGACCCCGAGCATCCCGGCTCGGGACGCACCTTTTCGCCGGACGCCGGGTCCTGACCCAGGGCGTCGCGCGCTCTCCGCCACGCCCTGGGTCAGGGCGACAACAGGCACGGCAAGCAAGGCTCGCACACGTCGTGCGAGCCTTCCGGTCATCGCGTCCGCTGGCAGCCTGGGCGCCAGCAACGGAAGCAATCCGCCGTGTCGGGCTATTTGATCAGCCGCAACGCGAACGGGTAACGGTAACTGCCCTTGTTGCTGACTTCCACCGCGGCAAGGATGCAGAACACCAGGTTCACGATCCACACCAGGAACCAAAGCAGCCCGCCGATGAGGATCACGAGGAGGATCCAGCAGATCACGTACGCGATCAGGATCGTCAACTGGAAGTTCAGCGCTTCCTTCGACTCGCTGGTGATGTACGACTTGGCCGGATTGTCCTTGTTGATCAGCCAGATGATCAACGGGACCAGGAACCCGAAGACGATGCCGGACAGATGCGTCAGCATCGCCAGGTTCTTGTCCTCGGCGCCGCCGGCGGCGGCAGGGGGCGTGGGTGTTGCGGATTCGGGTGGGACGCTCATCATCAACCTCCCTCAGCAGTGATGGACGCGGCGAATTGCGTGCCACTGTCACCCACGCGGGGATGCCTGTCAAGCGCTACCACCGCGCGCCTGTGCGGTACGGCCGCGCCTCGATCCCACCCTGCCCCGGCACGGTCCGGCCGACGCCCGGTACACCGGCCTGCGGGTGGCCGGGTGCCTATTCGCCCGCGAGCGTCATCTTCTTGACCAGGATCGAGCCGGTCAGCACGGATGAGCGCGGATCCACGTCCGTGCCGACGGCCTGTACCTGCATGAACATGTCGCGCAGGTTGCCGGCGATGGTGATTTCCTGCACCGGACAGGCGATCGCGCCGTTCTCGACCCAGAAGCCGGCGGCGCCGCGTGAATAGTCGCCGGTGACGATCGACACGCCATGTCCAATCAGTTCCGTGACCACCAGCCCCGCGCCCATCCTCCGCAGCAACTCGTCGAAGCCGGACGCTGCGCCATCGACCGAGCCGGGCGCGACTTCGAGATTGTGCACGCCGCCGGCGTTGCCGGTGGTCTGGAGGCCAAGCTTGCGTGCGGAGTAGCTGCCCAGCACGTAGCGCCGCAGCACGCCGCCCTCGACCAGCGCCGATTCACGCGTCGCCACGCCTTCGGCGTCGAAGGCGGCGGAGGCATGGCCGCGCGGCAACTGTGGCTTCTCGACAACGGTCATGAACGACGGCAGTACCGGCTTGCCCGCGTGGTCGAGCAGGAAGCTGGCCCGCCGGTACAGCGACCCGCCGCTGACCGCGGCGACCAGGTGCCCGACCAGTGAACGGGCGACTTCCGGGGCGAACAGCACCGGACAATCGCGCGTGGCCAGCCGCCGTGCGCCAAGCCGTGCGGTTGCGCGTTCGGCGGCACGTCGGCCGATCGATTCGAACGCGGGAAACGCCTCGGCATCGCGCACGTACTCGTACCAGCCGTCGCGCTGCATGGCGTCGCCCTTGCCCGCGATCAGCGAACACGAGATCGAGTGGTGGGTGCCGCGCTCGCGGCCAACGAAACCATGCGAGTTCGCGTACACGCCCAGCGCACTGCCGCACTGCACGCTGGCGCCCTCGGAATTGCCGATCCGCGCGTCCGCACGCCCCGCCGCCTCGACCTCACGGCCGATCTCCACCGCGCGCTCGACCTCGAGTTGCCACGGATGCCAGAGGTCGAGGTCGGGAAATTCATGCTGCATCAAGGCCGCATCCGCAAGGCCCGCGCATGGATCGGGTTCGGTGTAACGCGCGATCGCGCAGGCCTGTGCGAGGGTGGCCTCGATGGATGCCGGCTTGAGGTCGGCCGTCGACGCACTGCCCTTGCGCTGGCCGAAATATACCGTCAGGCCGAATCCGCGGTCGCGGTTGCGCTCGACCGTCTCGACCTCGCCCAGCCTCACGTTGACCGACAGGCCCTCGTTCACGCTGGCCGATACTTCCGCCTGCGACGCCCCCGCCGCGCGGGCGCGGCGGATCACGTCCCCGGCCAGCCCGGCCAGGCGGTCGAGTTCCGCGATGCTGTCGTCGGCTGTCACAATGTTCGCGTTCACGCCTTGTTCCCGTTCAAGAAAGACCGACCGGCATCGCCATGCACGACACCGAGGACGATTCGGATCATGACCGCCCCAGCCGCAGCGCGCGGCGACGCGAGGCGCTGGACGTGCTGGCCTTGGCCAAGCAATTGTCAGGATTGCCGTCCGCACGCCTGGACAAGCTGGCGCTGCCCGACGACATCCGTGAAGAACTGGCCGAGGTGCAACGCACGCCTTCGCACATCGCCCACAAACGCCAGCTTGCGCATCTTGCCAAACTGATGCGTGGCCACGACGACGAGGCATTCGTCGCGGCGCGCGCCGCGCTGGCCAACGATCGCGCCGCCGGCGCACGCGAAGCCGCTGCATTGCACCAGGTCGAGGCCCTGCGCGAAAGACTGCTCGGCGAGGACGGCGCCGCCGTGCTGACCAGCCTCATCGCCGCACACCCCGGCAGCGACCGCCAGCGCCTGCACGCACTGATCCGGCAGGCACGGCGCGAGCGCGCGGCGGGCAAGCCGCCGCGCGCACAACGCGAGCTGTTCCGGGTGTTGCGCGAACTCGACGCGGGTTGATCACGCGGCGGTACCGCCCACCGTCATCGCCGTGACCTTGGTGGTCGGCATGCCGACGCCCACCGGCACGCTCTGGCCGTCCTTGCCGCACACGCCCACGCCTTCGTCGAGTTGCAGGTCATTGCCAACCATCGCGACCCGCGTCAACACGTCCGGTCCCGAACCGATCAGGGTGGCGCCCTTGACCGGCCGCGTGACCCTGCCATGCTCGATCAGGTAGGCCTCGTTGGCGCTGAACACGAACTTGCCGTTGGTGATGTCCACCTGCCCGCCGCCGAAGTTGACCGCGTACAGGCCGCGCTCGACCGAAGCGATGATTTCCGCCGGATCGCGTTCGCCCGCAAGCATGTAGGTGTTGGTCATGCGCGGCATCGGCAGGTGCGCGAAGGATTCGCGACGTCCGTTGCCGGTCGGCGCCATGCCCATCAGGCGTGCGTTGTGCCGGTCCTGCATGTAGCCGACCAGGCGCCCCTTCTCGATCAGCGTGGTGCAGTGGGTCGGCGTTCCCTCGTCGTCGATCGAGAGCGAACCGCGCCGGCCCGGCAGGGTGCCATCGTCCACCACGGTGACTTCGCCGGCCGCGACCTTGTCGCCCATCCGGCCCGCGAACGCCGAAGTGCCCTTGCGGTTGAAGTCGCCCTCGAGGCCGTGCCCGATCGCCTCGTGCAGCAACACGCCCGGCCAGCCCGGCCCCAGCACCACGTCCATGCTGCCGGCCGGCGCATCGACGGCCTCGAGGTTCACCAGCGCCTGCCGCACCGCCTCGCGCGCCCACCTGTGCGCGCGCCCGGAATCGATCAGTTCCCGGTAGGCGCAACGCCCGCCGCCGCCGGAATAACCCGATTCGCGGCGGTTGCCGGATTCGGCGATCACCTGCACGTTGACGCGCGTCAACGGGCGCACGTCGGCAGCCAGGGTGCCGTCGGCCGCCGCGACCAGGATCGAATCATGGGTCGCATTGATGCTGACGATGACCTGCTTGATGCGTGGGTCGAGGCTGCGCGCCAGTGCATCGAGTTCGCGCAGCAGCGCGATCTTGGCGGCGTTGTCGAGGCCGTCGATGGGATCGTCGGCCGGATACAGCGCGCGCGTGCCGCGCAGCGCCAGCGGTTTGCCCGAACCTTTGCCGTCGCGCGCGATCGCGCGCGCGGCTCCGGCCGCTTCCAGCAACTGCGGCAGCACGATGTCGTCGGAATACGCGAAACCGGTTTTCTCGCCGGCGACCGCGCGCACCCCCACGCCCTGTTCGATGCTGTGGCTGCCGTCGCGCACGATGCCATCCTCCAGCACCCACGATTCGCTGCGCGAGTGCTGGAAATACAGGTCCGCCGCATCGACCGCCGGCGCCATCACGCGCGCGAATACGCGCTCCAGGTCGTGTGTCGAAAGGCCGCCCGGCGCAAGCAGGTTGCGTTCGGCCAGAACCAGGGTGGAATCCATCGAGCCTCGATCCGGTGCGCCGTGGAGGGCTGAGACCTACAACGTAAGGCCACCGCGGAGGAATCACAAGCGGCGCAAGGCCCTGCCCGACCGCCGGCAACCGCTAGTTGTGCATCACGCCGCGCGGCATCGGATGGATTTCATAGTGCATGCCGATGCCTGCCTCGATCGCGGGATCATGGTCGGTCAATGCCAGCATGGCGGCCTCATCCTCCGCCTCCAGCACCCCGATGCCGAAGGCGCCGGCGGGATCGAGCACCAATCCCAGCGCGAACACCCGCTGGCCCCGGTCGATCAGTTCCTTCCAGTACAACGCGTGCAGTTGCATGACGGCGGCTTCATCCGGCGTGATGTCGGATGCGAAACCCGCACGGGGCGGCACGAGTTTGCAGAAGTAACAGGACACGTCCGTCTCCTCCGGTGGGCAGGCGCGAAATCGTATCAGCCGGAACCCGCAGGCGCGGGCGATGCGCCCGTGGCCGGCCGGGGCAACGCCGTACCCGGGGGTGCGGGCGCGGCGCTGGCGGCGCGCGCAGGCAGCACCGCGGTGGCTGGAGGCGACGACGACGCGGTGGCCGGGGGCGAAGGCGCCGCGGCGGACGTACCGGCTGCCGGCGCGGGCACCGCTTCCACGCCGACGATCTTCGGCTTGTCCCAACTGCCGGTGACGCGATAGACGTTGCCCGCGGCCTTGTTGATGCCCTTGCCCAGCAGGCCCTGCATCACCAGTCCCGCCGCCGCGCCCACCGGGCCGCCGATCACCGCGCCGACCACCGGCAAGGTGCCCCCGACGTGCGGCGTGACATCGACGGTCAGGTCGAAGTCGCGGGCTCTGAAACCGGTGCGTCCCTGCATCGCAATCTTCGCCGCGGGGGCGGTGATCAGCATGTCGCGGGTCCAGGCGCTGCCATCGACCAGGCTGAAGGTGGCCGAGGCGTGGTCGAAGCCGAAGCCCGACTTGAACACGTCGCCGAAATGCAGCATCAGGCGGCTCGGCAATTCGCGCAACGACAGCAGGCCCAACAGGCGGCCGAGGCCCGGCTTCACGGCAAGGATGCGCCCCTCGCCGATCTTGACGTCGAGCGTCCCGCTCATCCACGCGAGCGAGAACGACGATGGTGCCCCGGGCCAGGTCCCGTCGATGTGCACGTGCGAGTCCTTGCCGCCGGCCAGCAGGCCGCTGAATCCGAACGCGGCCAGGGTCCTGCCGAAATCGTGCGACGCAATGTCGATGACGAAGTGCGACTGGCTCGCCGCCCTGGTGCCATCCCAGTCGCCATGCGACTGGATCGTGAAATCCGCGCCTTTCGACGCGAACTTGTCGACGTGCATGCCCTGCACGGTGGGGACGCTTTCGAACTCGGTCGCGCCGAGCTGCGCCTTGCCCAGCCTGAGGTCGCCGATGCTGACGTGCAGCGGCGGGATCGACACCGGCGAGGCCGCGGGTGGCGGCGCGGCCGGTCCGGGTTGCTGCGGTTCCGGCGGCTCGGGCCAGTACAGGCGCTCAAGGCGCGCAGTGATGCCGCGCGTCATCAAGGCGCTGGTCGGCAGGTCGATCGTGCCCTTCACCGCGGTGCCGTCGAACACGACGGTGTCGGCCTGCGCGCCGGCCTGGAACGAGAACCGCAACGGGCCGAGGTCGGTGCCGAAAACCTGCGCGGAATCCGTCTCGACATCGGCGCGCGCGAGTTGCGGGAACGCGCCGCCGGGTGGCGCGCCCAGCGCCTGTTGGATCCAGCCGCTGACATCCAGGCGTGGCGCATGCCCGCCCACCACCAGCCCTTGTGCGGGAACGCTCGCGGGCGGCACGTCGCCGAAATCCATCGCCAGCGCCGTGGTGATGTTGCGCGCCGGATCGGCGAGCCGCCCGCGCACCTGCAGCACGTCGCCCAACGACACCATCAACGGTGCGCCGGCCGGGGGCAGTTGCAGGCTCAGGTCCAGCGGCAGCGTTGCGCCGGCGGGCTTGCCGAGCGGCACCGGAAAATCCAGTGCGATCCCGGCAAGGCTGGACTTGACGTCGAGGATGGGGGTCGCAGGCGCGCCGCCCTGCCCGGCCACGACCTTCACGCCGATGTGGAAGGGCGCGACGCCGGTTGCGTGCGCAACCAGCCCGTCCAGGTCCGGGTAGCCCTGCACCAGGGCCTGCGCCGACACCCTGGCATCCAGCGACGCCTCGACGATGTCGGCGGGATCGGCCACGCCACTGCCCACCGCCAGCGACAGCGTGGCGGGCACGCCACGG
Source organism: Rhodanobacteraceae bacterium (assembly GCA_036279975.1). Taxonomy (GTDB): domain Bacteria; phylum Pseudomonadota; class Gammaproteobacteria; order Xanthomonadales; family Rhodanobacteraceae; genus 66-474. Next base: position 7,175 of record DASURP010000001.1, on the reverse strand, counting down.
AACGTTGCGGCCAGGCCCGGCGCGCGAAACCCCTTGCCGTCAATCAGGAACGGCCCGGCGAGATGCTTCAGCGCCAGTTTCCACTTGGCGGCGGTCACGTCGGCGTCGGCCAGGTCGACCCTGCCATGCAGCGCGAAGTTCTCCGCGGCGGCGAGCGGGATCGAAAGCTTGACCCCGAACTTGCCGGTACCGCCGACCGTGATGCCTTGCAGCGCGTCGATGGCGCCCGCGCCGACCGGGCTGTTGCGGACGAAATCCAGCAGCTCCGCGCCGGTACCGTCTCCCTGTATGTCCAGTCCCAGCACCCCGTGCTTGAGATCGGGGATCGTGGCCACCGCGTGCGTCACGGTAACGTCCCGCACCTTCACGTGCGTCGCCACGATGCCCATGTGGTTGTCCACGAAATCCACCGCGGCATCCACTTCGGTCGCGCGCGGCCACGCGTCGGAAAAATCGAAGGTGGCGCCATGGACCACGCCGGTGGCCTCGAATCGCCCCTGGTGGTCCAGGAACGGCCAGTCAGCGAGATCGCCGCGCACCAGCACGCTTCCCGCGGTGACCTCGCCCCCGACCAGGGCATGATCCAGCCACGCCACCAGCTTCGGCGGCATGCTGCGATACGGCCAGAACCACTTGGCATCGGTGACCCTGGCGTGTGCGAGCGACGCATAGGCGGACAGGAACGGCCGTTTCCCGTCGCCCTGCCAGGCCAACCGCGCGCGGGCGTTGCCGGCCAGTTCACCGGTGTCGAAATGCAGCGCATCGGTGGCAATGTTCCAGTGGCCGGCTTCGCGCCACGCCACCAACGTACCGGCGAGTTGCGTGAACACGAACGGTTTGCGGAACACATCCGTCAAGGCCAGCGTCGCAGGCTGCGGCGGCAGTTCCAGCATGAACGCCTGCGTGTCCGCGCGGATCACCCCTTGCGACAACGCCAGGCCGGGCACCGCCCCGGTCGCCGCGGCGTGCAAACCCGAAAAGCGCGCGTTCACCGCGTAGCTGCCATTCCCGCTCCACGCCAGGGCCGCCGAATCGATCCGCGCGTCCGGTCGCGCCTTGGCGACCCAGCTTGCGAACGCCTTGGGCGCCCGCGGCAGCATCGCCAGCAACGACAACCACGGCGTGGCATCGACCGCGCGCGCCGCCGCCGTGGCACGCCAGGCGCCTGGCCGGCCGCGCAGGTGCGCGACCCAACCACCGGCCTGGTCGATGTCCGCGCTCGGTTTGCCGGGACCGCGCCACGCGAAATCCCAGCCACCCTCGACGCGTGTTGCGCGGAACACGCCCGCCAACGAAGCCAGTGCGACGGCGCGGGCATCCGGACCGGACGCCGCCAGGTTGCGCAAGGCATAGCGCGTCGTCACGGACGCCAGCTTGCCCTGCCGCCAGCGCCCCCACAGTTCGACGTCGGCTTGTCCGCCACGCATCGCGTAGCCGTCCAGGTCCAGGCCGCGCGCGGCTTGCGCCAAGTCGAGGCCACGGGTTGCCAGGTACAGTTCGTAGCCGCGCGTGGCCGCATCCATGCGTCCGCTGATCGTCACCGCCTGGCTCGTGCCAAGCTGCTGCACGCTGCCGCCGAAGCGTACCGAATCGCCGATGTTCACGACCCGCAGGCGTGGCGCCAGCAACTGCCACGAGCGGTGCGCCGTGTCATCGACGATATCGACGCGCAGGTTGCGCAAGTCCAGGTCGACCGGCAAGGACTGCAACGACGCGTGCGATTCGCCGGCCGAGTTGCCGAACCCGAGCACCTGCCATCCCGACGCCGAATGCTCGACCCGCAGTTCCATCCCGCTGACGCGCAGCGTGATCCAGCGGTGCGCGGGCCGCAGCCACGCACCGAAATCGAACTTCAATGCGGCGTGCGGCAGGGTGATCGACTCGCCGCCCGGATGCCCCGGCCCCAGGGTCAGGCCGCGTACCGTCAGCAACGGGCCGGAAGGCTGCCACGTGCTGCTGATCGCCGCAAACTTCACCGACCGGTGCAGGCGCACCGACAATTGGCGCGCGACGAAATCCGGATGCCGCGCCGCCAGCGGCAACAACGCCTGCATGAGGCCCATCGCCACGGCCGTCGCGATCAGCACCGCCGCGACCAGCATGGTGAGGGCGAACCGCGCGCGGCGCAGGTGGTGGCGCCAGGACGTCGTCATGCGATCGCCCCGAAACCGAATTGGGACCAGCTTTCAAAGCAGCACGACATCGAACTGCTCCTGCCCGTACTGCTCCTCGGGTTGGAACCGGATCGACTTCCCGATGAAGGCTTCCAGCTCGGCCACCGCGGTCGATTCCTCCTCCAGCATGCGCGTCACGACTTTGGGCGCCGCCAGCACCAGCAGTTTTTCGGCCTGGAACTGGCGCACCGCACGGGTGATCTCCCGGAAGATCTCGTAGCCGACCGTTTCGGCGGTTTTCAGACTGCCGCGCCCGGAACACGCCGGGCATGGTTCGCACAGTTGCCGCGCCAGGCTTTCGGTGGTGCGCTTGCGGGTCATCTCGACCAGCCCGAGCGGGCTCATTTCGTACACCGTGGTCTTGGCGTGGTCGTGGGCCAGCGCCTTTTCCAGCGTGCGCAGCACCTGGCGCTTGTGCTCGTCGTCGTGCATGTCGATGAAGTCGATGATGATGATGCCGCCGAGGTTGCGCAGCCTGAGTTGCCGCGCGCCTGCCTGCGCGGCTTCGAGATTGGTGCGGAACGCGGTTTCCTCGAGGTTGCGCGAACCGAGGTAGGCGCCGGTATTGACGTCGATGGTGGTCATTGCCTCGGTCTGGTCGATCACGAGATAGCCGCCGGATTTCAGCGGCACTTCCTTGCGCAACGCTTTCTGGATTTCGTCCTCGACTCCGTACAGGTCGAAGATCGGGCGTTCGCCGGGGTAATGCTCGATGCGTCCGGTCAGGTCCGGCATGAACTGGCGCGCAAAGCCGATGGTGCGTTCGAAGGTTTCGTGCGAATCCACGCGCACCTTCTCGATGTCGTCGTGCATCAGGTCGCGCAGCACGCGCAACGGCAGCGGCGGTTCCTCGTACACCCGCTCGCCGGGCTGTGCGTGCGCGATCACTTCCGCGACCGTCTGCCAGACCCGGGTCACGTAGGCGACGTCCTCGGCCAGCGCCGCGGCGTCGAGGCCCTCGGCGTTGGTGCGCGCGATCATGCCGAAACCATCGCCGGCGAGTCCGGCAAGGATGCCGCGCAGGCGTTCGCGCTCGGCCTCGTCCTCGATGCGCACCGACACCCCCAGGGTCGTGCTGTCGGGCAGCAGCACCAGGTAACGCGAGGGTATCGACAGCAAGGTGGACAGGCGCGCGCCCTTGCTGCCGATCGGATCCTTGACGACCTGCACGATCACGCGCTGGCCCTCGTGCACCAGCTCGGTGATCGGGGGAACACTGGCGGGCGCCGCTGCGACGCCATCGACGGAATCGGTGTTGAGCGAGGGATGCGCCATGTCCGCCGCGTGCAGGAAGGCGCTGCGCTCCAGCCCGATGTCGACGAACGCGGCCTGCATGCCCGGCATGACCCGCCGCACGCGTCCGCAATAGATGTTGCCGACGTAGCCGCGGTGCCCGCTGCGCTCGATGTGCACCTCCTGCAACATCCCGTTCTCGACCACGCCCACCCGCGCCTCGCGGGGTGTGACGTTGATCAGGATTTCCTCGGTCATGTCGTGCGCTCGCAGCAGGCTTTCGACAGGCAGTCATCCATGCAACGGTATCCACCAGCACATCCATGTGCATGCATGCGCCGGTGCAGGTTGCACGGCGGCGCGCACCGACTCACCCCTTATATCCCGGCGCGTCTGTATCTGTCGATGCGCGAATCGCGATCGTTCAGGCGCCGTCACACCCGGAACCCGGTGGCGCGCAGGAGCTGGGCGGTCTCGAACAGGGGCAGGCCCATGACGCCCGAATAGCTGCCCGCCAGGTGCACCACGAAACCCGCGGCCCGGCCCTGGATCGCATAGCCGCCGGCCTTGCCGAACGGTTCGCCGGTGGCGACGTAACGGTCGATGGCGTGCCCGTCCAGTTCCGCGAACGTCACCGTCGATTCGCACACGGCGATGTTTTCGCCGGCCGGCGTCGTACAGCACACCACCGAGACGACGGCATGGCTGCGCCCCGCCAGCGCGCGCAGCATCGCCGCGGCCTCGCCGGCATCGCCCGGCTTGCCGAATACCCGCCCCGCCAGCACCACCTCGGTGTCGGCGCCCAGCACCACCGCGCCCGGGTCGCGCGCCTGCACCGCCGCGATTCCGGCCCGCGCCTTGGCGCGCGCAACCCGCTCGATGTAGGCGCGTGGCGACTCGTCGGCATTGCGCCGCTCGGGCACATCGACGTCCACGCTTTCGAAGGCGACGCTGATCTGCGCGAGCAGCTCGCGGCGGCGTGGGGATTGCGAAGCCAGGTAAAGCATCGCGCAAGCATAGCGCCAGCCCGTGCCTGTGTGCTCATGCCGCGGCGACCGGCGACGCCGCCTCCCCGGCCGGCGGCACCAGCGCGATCACCGTCCAGCCGGGCTTCGGCTCGGTCCTGCGGCGGTTGCTGACCACCCGCAGGCGGCCGCCGGGCTCGATCCCGAACAGCAACACGCTGTCGACACCATGTTGCGCCATGAAATCCTGCCAGCCGAAGGCATCGGTGAGTGCATTGGACTTGATCCGCCAGCCCGCACCCAGCAATTCGGCGAAACGCGTATGGGTCATGCCGTCGCCGAACAGCGCCTTGGCGCGCAGGCTGCCGGCGAACGCGGAACGGTCGCTGGCGTCTTCCGGGGCCAGTACGCGCAGGCGATACACCCGCTCGCGGCCGAATTCCTGCCGGTAGTGCATGCACGCCAGCGAATTCAGTTCACGGCGGGTGGATACCGCCAGCAGGCGCCCGATCCCGGTCAGGTCGAGGTGCAAGGCCGCGTGCTGCGAGGTCGGGCTGCCGTAGAACGTGGCGAGTCCGGCCATGCGCGCCTGGCTGATCCCGTCCCAGTCGTCGTCGGCCAGCAGCACCTGGAATTTCTGCTCGGCGAGCGCCTTGCCGATGCCGCGCGCGACCTCGTCGGATCCGAAAATCAGCAAGCCGTTCGGATCGGGGGCGGCCACCTTCAGCCAGCGCGCCAGCGGGCGTGCGGTGGCACTCTGCAACACCACCGTCGCTATGATGAGGATGAACACCAGCGGCACCAGCGCATCGACGCCCTGCATGCCGAGCTCGCCGAGTCGCAGCGCGAACAGCGAAGACACCGAGGCCGCGACCACGCCGCGCGGGGACACGTAACCCAGCAGCGCGCGCTCGCGCCAGTTCATGTTGCTGCCGAACGTCGCCGCCAGGATCGACAGCGGACGGATCACGAATTGCGCCACCACGAACACCAGGATGCCCGCCATCAGCATGCCCGGCGGCAGCGGCCAGTCCAGGCGCGCGGCCAACACCACGAACAGCAGCGACACCAGCAACGTGGACAGGTGTTCCTTGAAGTCCATGATGTGGTCGATGTGGATGTGCCGGAGGTTGCCCAGCGTGATCCCCATGATGGTCACCGCGACCAGCCCCGACTCGTGCGCGAGCTGGTTGGACAGGGTGAATGCGCCCAGCACCGCGATCAGCGTGCCGTAGGCCTGCAGGTACTCCGGGATCATCTGCCGGTACAACAGGAAACCCAGTGCCGCGGCCACCGCGAGACCGAGGCCGGCGCCGATGCCGATGGTGGCCCCGAACACCGCCAGCGAATGCCCCTGCTGGTGCGACACGATGGCTTCGAACGCCAGCACCGCGAACAACGCCCCAAGCGGGTCGAGCACGATGCCTTCCCAGCGCAACGCACTGGCGATCCGCGCGTTGGGGCGCAGGGTGCGCAGCATCGGCGTGATCACGGTCGGTCCGGTGACGCAGGTGAGCGCGCCGAACAGGAACGCGATCTCCCAACGCACCCCTGCGATCCAGTGCGCCGCCGCGGCCAGCATCAAGAGCGCCAGCACCGCGCCGTAACTGACCATGCCGCGTACCGCGCGACCGATGCCGTGCAGCTCGGAAAAGCGCAGCGTCATGCTGCCTTCGAACAGGATCAGCGCAACCGCCAGCGACACGGTTGGAAACAGGAAATCGCCCAGCACCTGGTCCGGGTCGAACAGCCCCGTCGCCGGGCCCAGCAGGATGCCGATCAGCAGCAGGAACAGGATTGCCGGCAGCCGCAGCCGCCACGCCAGCCACTGGGCGAAAAAGCCGACCACCAGCAGCAGCGTGAGCACCACGCCAAGTTCGATCGCCATGCCACCTCGCGTCCTTCGGGTTGCGCCGATGGTAACGGCAATGTCACGGACCGCTGAACAACAACGGCAAGATCTACCCCACGCAAGACCGGTTCGATCGATCATCCGGGATGAACGCAGTGCCCAAGCCGGGGAAACTCTTACAGGGCGGGATTCGGCCCGCAGCGGACCTTCGCACAGAAGTATCGGTGAAGCGCCGGCAACATGGATCGCCGGCAGGCCGGCTCCTGCAAAAGCGTCGGACGGCGAGCTTCGGCAGGAGCGCGCCTGCGCGCGACCGGTCCGTCCAGCGTCCGCACGGTGATCGTCGACTGACTGCTCTTGGCCGACGGTTGCCTTTCCGATGTCCCCCAACGCAACCCCTGTCGCCACTGTGCGGCACCAGCGCAGTCAGCCTCGGTGATAGGGATGCCCGCCAAGGATCGTCACCGCGCGGTACAACTGTTCGGCAACGACCAGGCGCACCAGCATGTGCGGGAGGGTGAGCGGGCCGAGTGACCAGCGCTGGTCGGCACGGTCGAGGACTTCACGCGCGTGGCCGTCGGGACCGCCTATCAGGAGTGCAAGATCGCGGCCGGTCATGCGCCAGTTTGAGAGTTGCCGTGCGAGTTGTTCACTGGACCATGCCGTGCCGCGGCCATCCAGCGCGACGACGTGCGCAGCGCGCGGCAGCGCGGCCAACAGCGCCGCGCCTTCGTCAGCCATCGCACGCGCATCATCGCGGCCCTTGCCGTGCGCGCCGGGTTTGATTTCGACGAGTTCGAGCGGCAGCTGGCGCGACAGGCGTTTCGCGTACTCGGCGAAGCCTTCGGCAACCCAACCCGGCATGCGCTCGCCGACCGCGATCAGCCGTGCGCGCATGGCGTGTCACTCAACGGTCGTTGGCAGCTTCGGTCTCGGGCGCCTGGTCACCCA